>CAZJHD010000118.1:0-1570 GCA_964545855.1 uncultured Planctomycetales bacterium | reverse complement strand
GGCCCCGAGGAAGAAGGTCAGGGGCAGGGTTAGGAACGCGAGGAGCACCGCCGGGACCACGCCCTCGATCCACGGCGCGAGGACGATGGCGGCGAGGAAGCCGAGGACGACGCTCGGGAGGCTCGCCATCATCTCGATCGCGGGCTTCACGATCGAGCGGACGCGCGGGTGGAGGAACTCGCTCGTGAAGAGCGCGGCGAGGAGGGCGAGCGGCACCGAGAAGAGCAGCGAGTAAAACGTCGCCTTGAGGGTGCCGAACACGAGCGGCATGAGGCCGAGCTTCGGCTCGTAGTCGTCGCTGCCGCCTCCCGACTGCCAGACGTGGCTCGGGCCGGGAGATCCTTCGTACCAGACCGGAAGGACGAGGGCCCTCACCGAGACCTTCGAGTGCTCTCCGTCCAAGTCGAACGCCGCGACGCGGCCCGGCAGCAGCGCGACGACCCCGTCGTTCTTCGGGGCGATCTGGATCGCTCGCACCGGGAGCGGCTCGGGCGCCGCGGACTCGGCGATGATCTTCTCCGTGGTCATCTGCGCGACGCGCACGCCGCCTTTGGCGTCGCCCGTCGCGAAAAGACGCGTCCGCGTCGAGGTCGCGCAGGCAGTCACGGCCGCGTCGTGAGGCGGAAACTCGTGCGCCATCCTCATCACGATCCCGTCGGGGTGTGGCGTGTCGGGAGGCTTCGTGCCGAACCAGCCGCGCACCCCGCCGGCCGAGTCGCCCGCGATCAGCGTGGACCGCCCGTTCATGAACCCGAGGCAGGTGAGCGTCGCCGAGGACTCGGTGACGAGGTCGAGCTCCTCCGCGAGGAGGGGCTTCTCGAAGTTGCGGCAGTCGAACCGCATCAGGTGCCCGTCGGCCCACGCGAGGTAGACGAGGTCGCCTCGCTCGCTGATGCGCAGGAAGCGGGGTGCGCCCGCGCCCTCCCGCTTCTTGTAAGGCAGCTTCGCCTCGGAGATCTCGACCCGCTCCTCGTCCGTCATCAGGTTCTTCTTCCGGACGATCTCCTCCAACGAAAGGGAGTCGTCGGCGCGCAGGACCGCCAGGAGCTCGCGCCCCGCCGAAACCGCCTGGTCGAGCAGCACGACCGCGGCGCCCGACTTCGAGGCGACGGGGTCGTCGACCTGGACCGAGACCCACTGCTTGCGGATCTGCCCGTCCGGCAGGCGCACGAGCGCCGCGCGGTCGTGCGTCGCGATGGAGCCCGGGGCGGAGGCGCGGAACGACTCCGGAACCGTGTCGTTCCCGACCAGCTGCGAGGAGAAGACGACGGACGCCTCGCGGGTCGATCCGTCGCGGAAGCCGAACGCGAGGCGGCCGTCGCCGATGCCGAACGCCCACGCGGTGGCCTCGCCCTGGAAGAGCGCGTGACGGTCGATCGTCTCGCCGTCGTCGAGCCGGCGGACCTCGAGCGTGCCCGCCGCGTCGATCGTCCAGGCGAGCACGCGGTATTCGTCGACTTCGAGCTTGAGCGGCTCGGCGCCGGCCGGCCGGGTCTCCGCGCCCGCGAGGACGGCCGTGCGCGGCTTGCCGATCGAGCCCGATCGGACGAGCGGCAGCACGACCCAGACG
>CAZJHD010000117.1:0-2404 GCA_964545855.1 uncultured Planctomycetales bacterium | reverse complement strand
CTCGCCGAGCCTCACATACATCTGGGACTATCACCTCGACTTCATCGACCAGATCGCGAAGTTCAGCGCCGCTCGGCCCATCTGGGCGCACATCATGCGCGACCGCTATGGCGCGAAGGACCCGCGCTCGCTCCTCGTGCGCTGCCACGCGCAGACGGCCGGCGTCTCCCTCACGGCGCAGCAGCCCGAGAACAACATCGTGCGCGTCGCCTACCAGGCGCTCGCGGCCGTGCTCGGAGGCACGCAGTCGCTCCACACGAACTCCATGGACGAGACGCTCGCGCTCCCGACGGAGAAGTCGGTGAAGATCGCGCTGCGCACGCAGCAGGTGCTCGCCTACGAGACGGAGGTGGCCCACGTCGTCGACCCCCTCGGCGGCAGCTACTTCGTCGAGGCGGCGACGGACCGCCTCGAGACGGAAGCGGAGGACTACTTCCGCAGGATCGCCGAGCGCGGCGGCGTCACGAAGGCGACGCAGGACGGCTGGATCCAACGCGAGATCCACCGCTCGTCCACGGCCTACCAGAAGGCCGTCGAGGAGAAGCGGAAGACGATCGTCGGCATCAACCGGTTCGTCGAGGAGGAGGGCGAGATCGAGATCCCGACGCTGCGCATCGACCCCAAGGTCGACGAGATCTCGACGGAGAACCTGAAGCGGCTGCGCAAGCAGCGCGACGGCGCCCGCGTGAAGAGGGCTCTCGACGCCGTGCGCGCCGCGGCGAAGGAAGGCGGCAACCTCATGCCCACGTTCGTCGAGGCGGCCCGCAGCTACGCGACGCTCGGCGAGATCGCCGACGTCCTTCGCGAGGAGTTCGGCGCGGTGCACGAGCCGGCGTTCTGAGACGCGCGCAGGCGCCCGGGAATGGGGTCAGACCCCTTTTCTCCCGCTCTCGTCTCGCGGCGCGCTCGCGCGCCGCGAGACGAGAGCGGGAGAAAGGGGTCTGACCCCATTCCCGGGGCTCACTCCACGATCTCGGGCAGCAGGTCGACGACGTCGAGCAGCAACGCCATCACGTGCCGCTCTTCGATTCGATCGGTCGCGTCGGATTGGCCCGTGACGCTCTCCCGGAAAGCGCGCTGCAGGTGGCCCGTCCAGGTGAGCACGTTCTCTCTCCCGTCGAGCCGAAGGGTCGCGCGGAACGTCGCCACGTGGAATCCGGTGGTGCCGTCGCTCCGGATCTCGGCCAAGCCCGTCTCGCGAAGCCCGTTCAGGAGCGCTTCCCATCCACCGGCATCCGCGTCGATCTGCCCTTCTGCGCGCGCTCCGGAGGGAAGGACGTAGGAGACGGATCGATTGGCGTCGATGGAGACGACGGTCCTGTAGTCGCCATCGACGCCGATCTCGATCGTGAGGATCCGATCGACGCTCGCTGGGTTGGGCAACGGGCCCGCGTCGATCGGATCGGGCGCGATCTCGGTTCCGCGGGGCTCCGACAGGTTGCGTTCTGCTCGGTGGGTGCTCCCGCGCCGCAAGTGGTCGTGCGCGGTCCATCCCCGGTCGTCGCGCTCTTCCGGTCGGAATCCCGCGTCCACGAGATCGAGCACGGCGCCCGGCATGCATGTCCGCGCGGCGAGGTGCAGAGGGGTCTTGCCGGAGACGGTCCGGAGCGTCCCGGGCGCGATGCTTCCGGCGCCGGCGAGAACCGTGGAGCACCTTTGCGCCAGGCTCTCCGCGATCTCGCGATGTCCCCGCGCGATGGCGACGTGCAGCGGCGTCCATCCGTACCGGTCCTTCGCGAGGAAGGAGCGCCGGTCGTACCGCAGGAGCCACTCGATCACGTCTCCATGTCCTTCGGCCGCCGCCCAGTGGATCGGCAGGCGCCCCGCATGGTCGCGGGCATGCACATCCGCGCCGCGTCGCAGGAGCTCGCGGGTCGTGCCCCGATGGCCGAGCATCGCGGCGGCATGGAGAGGCGTCCGTCCCGAGTCGTCGGTGAGATCGATCGTCGCGCCGTGATCGAGGAGCTGCCGAACGATCGCGACGTGGCCTTCTTGCGCCGCGAAGAAGAGCGCCGAGCGGCCCCTGAAACCTGCGTCGACCAAGACCCGTGTCTCGAGAAGAGCGCGCACGACGTCGGCGTTTCCCTCGAGAGAAGAGGTGCAGAGCTGCGGTACCGCCGACGCGGTGGGTTCGAAGTGCAAGCGTCTCCCCGATGGACGCGGAGTCGATGGCGGCGCGCTCTCCGTGCTCGATCGGCAGGCGAGGGGAGTCGCGAGGACGAGGGCGAGGACCGCGACGCGAGACGCCAGGTGACCGAGCAAGGGGGACCTCCGCGGCACGAATCCAGTTCGCCGCCGATTGTCACTCTCGCCGGCGACGCGCGGTATCCCGGGAAAGGGGTCTGAGGCCGTGAAGAAATCGGCGCCGGGCGACCGCCGGCTGCGAGCGGCTGCGGCTTCGTTG
>CAZJHD010000116.1:0-4036 GCA_964545855.1 uncultured Planctomycetales bacterium | reverse complement strand
TTCCCGGGGCCCGTCGCTAACGTCTCGGCGGCGCGGCGCACCTGCCTGCCGTTCCCGCGTCGCCGGCTCCCGGAGCCACTCTTCCAGAGGCATCGTCATGCGCGCACTCGTCGCCCTCGCCGCCCTGCTCTCCCTCGGCGCCGTCGTCCCGGCCGTCGCCTCGCTCCACGATCCGAAAGACTCGGATCCGCGTGTCGACGAACGGCTCGAAGCCGACGCCTACCACCGGACGATCTTCTTCGCCGTCCTGGAGGGGCTCTACGAGGACGGCATCTCGAATCGCGTCGTCGACGGGATCCTGATCGGCGAGCGCGACCTGAAGCAGCCGTCGCTCTTCGTGCCGGGCTGCCCGCTCTGCATCCCGGCCCGCGACGCCTTCCGCGTCTATCGCGAGCGCACGGTCTTCACGGGCTTCAAGTCGCCGACGGGAACCTTCGGCGGCTCCGACTCCGACGCGATCGAAGCGAAGCTCGCGAACCCCGATCTCCTCGCGCGCCACGCGGCGCTCCAGGAGCGGATCCAGGTGTGGGTGAAGCGGCGCCTCGACCTGATGCGCCTCACCCCCGAGGAGCAGACCGACTGGAGCTACGCCCTCGCCGAGCGTCGGAAGAAGGGGATGACGCTCCTCCCGGCGGCGCTCCAGGCGGGGCAGTACATCGGTGCGAAGACCTGCGCGATCTGCGACGGCTCGGCGGGGGCCTGTCCGCTGAAGTAGCGAGCGCTGCGGCTGGCAGCGCGAAGGGGCGTCGGGCACCTTCCTCCTCGCCTGCGCGCACCGCGCATGGGTGAGAAGAAGCGTGCCCGACACCCTTGCTCGACGACGACTCCTCGCGGCGGTCCTCGCGATCGCCGG
Source organism: uncultured Planctomycetales bacterium (assembly GCA_964545855.1). Lineage (GTDB taxonomy): Bacteria > Planctomycetota > UBA1135 > UBA1135 > JACQFD01 > CAZJHD01. The sequence continues at coordinate 3,183 of CAZJHD010000116.1, read as the reverse complement.
AGCCCTCCTTCTCGTGGCGATCCTCCCGTGGCGGGAGCGCGCGACGGAGGACGGCGACGCCGCCCCGCCGCCGGCCGCCGCCACCGCCCGCGGCGCGGCGGCCCTGCGCGAGGACGCGCCGGCCGCGGTCGTCGACGATGCGACGCGCGTCGCCGCCGAAGCGCCGCCGCCGGTCGTCACGGAGATCCGATTCGCGACGGTCGCGCACTTCCCGCGCGACGAGAGCGAGGGGCTCCCCGAGCAGGAGCGTCCCGGCGCCGGCCGCGTCGCCGTGGTGGCCGGAGTCGTGCGCGTCGACGGCAACACGAGCGCCGGCGCGCGCATCGAGATCGTGGCGGGCCTGAACGCCGGGGCCCTCGCGACGACGAGCGGCCGCGGCGAGTTCCGGATCGAGGGGCTCTTCGAGGGCGCCGGCATCGCGGAGATCACGACGCGCGGCGGAATCGTCGCGCGCCGCCGGCTCGACGCGCAGCGTCGGACGAGGGGAGCGGCGTCGATCCGCCTGACGACGCCCGGCGAGCTCCGCGGCGCCGTCGTCGACGAGGCGGGCACGCGGATCCCGAACGCAGCCGTCGCGATCGACGGCCATTCGGCGCGCACCGCCGCGGACGGCACGTTCTTCTTCCCGTCGATCTCGGGCGGCGAGGCGCTCGTCACGACGACCGCCGCGGGCTTCGAGTCGCGCCGCGACGCGATCCTGCTGCGGCAGGGGCCCGGACGGTCGCTCCTCCCGATCGAGATGGTGCTTCGCCGCGGCGCCACGCTGCGCGTCGCTCTCGAGCGCGCCGCGCCCGGCGAGGAGCCGCCGCTCGCCGTGCTTCTCCCCGACTCGGCGACGTCGGGCGCGGACTTCCCGTTCGAGAGCCGCGGCCTCGCGGTCGCCGGCGAGGACGGGTTCGCGACCTTCGAGGGGCTCCCGCTCGGCGAGTCCTTCCACGTGCTCGGGTTCTCGCAGCGCGGCGTCGCGCGACCGAGCGGAGTCACGGTGTCGCCGTCGGCCGGTGAACCGCTGCCGGCGCTCGAGATGCGCTTCCCGTGGCAGTGGCCCGTCGAGGGCCGCCTCCTGGTGGCGGGGGAACCCGTCGCCGGCGCCTCCGTGCGGATCGAGAGCGCCGACGTCGGACGCGCCACGGAGCGCGCGCTCCGGTCCCACGGTGGCCACCTCGCGACGCCCGTGCCGATCCTTCCCTTCGCGCGGCGCGCGACGCGCACGGACACGAGCGGGTGGTTCCGGATCGAGGGAGCGCCCGTGCATCGGCCCGCCTGGATCGTGATCTCGACGCCCGAGACGCTCGACACGGTGCTGCGTCTCCCGGATCACGGCAGCGTCGATCTCGGAACGATCGAGCTCGACCCGCGTCGCGCCGCGCCACGTGCCGACCTGGTCGTCCGCTTCGAGCGCGGCGAGCGACGCTCCGTCACGGTGCGCGTCGACGGCGAGGCCCGGCTCGAGCGCGTCCTCGGGCCCGGCGAGACCCTCCGGACCGAGGCGCTCCTCCCCCACGGGAGCTACGTCCTCGACGTGACCGACGGAGCGGCGCGCCTGCGCTCCGAGGAGCGGCTCGTCCGCGCGAGCCCCGTCGAAGTCGTCGTTCCTTGATCGAACGGAGCGCCGCTCCGGCGAATCTCCGCCGATCCCTCGCGGCACCTATGCTGTTGCCCGCGCCCCCCTGGCGCCGACCCCTTGGAACTCCCCGCACCCCGATCGTCGCGCGCGCCGGAATCGCCCGCGCTCCTGCGCACGCGCGGCGCGCAGCGCGCGTGCGAGATGAAGTTCCTCCTCGACGAGACGCGCGCGCGCGACGTGGAGGCGTTCCTCGCCGAGGAGATGACGGCCGACCCCCACGGCGATCCCCAGCGCGGCGGCTCCTACGAAGTGGCGAGCGTCTACTGCGACTCGCGCCGACACGACTCGTTCCACGGAGCGGGCGCCGTCGGCCGCTGCCGGCTCCGGGCGCGCCGCTACGGCGGCACGTCGCCGATCTTCCTCGAGCGCAAGGCGACGCGTGGGCTCCGCGTGGCGAAGCGAAGGGCCGTGATCGCGCCCGGAGAGATCGACCGGCTGAACGGCGCGCCACCGGACGACGCCTGGGCCGGGCACTGGTTCCGCCGCCACCTCGCGCATCGAGGTCTCCGCCCGGTCTGCAAAGTCTCCTACTCGCGCCGCGCCTGGTTCGCGGCCGACGCGCAGGGCCCCGTGCGCGTGACGCTCGATCGCGACGTCGCGGGATCGCCCGCGAGCGACTGGAACGTCGATTGGAGCGCGGCGGAGAGTCCGCTCCTCGAGGGGAAGGTGGTGCTCGAGCTCAAGTACCGCGGCCCGCTGCCGGCGCGGCTGAAGCGGATCGTCGAGCGGTTCCGCCTCGAGCCCTGCGGCGTCTCGAAGTTCCGGCTCGCCATGCGCGCCTGCGGCCTCGTGCCGGGACAGCGACCCTCCGATGCCTGATTGGCTCGTGTCCGACGCGGCTGCCAACGGGACGCTCACGTCCGGCGCGGTCGCGGTGCGCCTCGCGGTGTCGCTCCTCTACGGCGGCGCCGTGGGCGCGATCTACCGCCTGTCCCATGGCCGCGACGGCGAGAGCTCCCGCACGCTCGTCACGACGATCGTCCTGCTCTCGGTGCTGATCGCCATGGTCACGATGGTGATCGGCAGCAGCGTGGCGCGCGCCTTCAGCCTCGTGGGGGCCCTCTCGATCGTCCGATTCCGGACCGTCGTCGAGGACACGCGCGACACGGCCTTCGTCATCTTCGCCGTCGTGGTCGGCATGGCGGCGGGCACCGGATGGCACGTCGTTCCCGTGATCGGGATCCCCATCGCCGGCGCGGCCGCGGTGCTCCTCCACCGCGTGCCGAGCGGCGGCGCCGCCGCGCGACGCCAGCGGAGCGTGCTCGTCGTGCGCCTCGGGCTCGGCCGCGATCCGGCGACGGCGCTCGGCGAGACGCTCGCGCGCCACGCGGCGCACCACGGCCTCCTCGAGACGTCGACGGCGCGTCAGGGCGCGGCGCTCGCGGTCACCTACGAGGTGACGCTCCGGCCCGGCGCGGACCCCGCGACCCTCGTCACCGAGCTGAATCGTCTCGACGGCGTGCAAGGCGTCGAGTGGCGTTCGGCATGAGACTCCTCTCCCGAGGTCGTGAAGAAATCGGCGCCGGGCTTCGGCCGGCTGCGAGCGGCTGCGGCTT
>CAZJHD010000115.1:2563-4257 GCA_964545855.1 uncultured Planctomycetales bacterium | reverse complement strand
GAGAAATGGGTCTGACCCCATTCCCGGCACCGCTCCCGTCGCGGGGGGCGCCGTGACGCGATCAGGGCTGGATCGTCAGCGAGAGACCTCGCGACGACACGAGCGACGCGACCGCCGGCGAGCAGGCGAAGCCGGCGGGCTCCACCCAGATCGTCTGCGCGAAGAAGCTCTGGCCCGCGAGAGCCGGCGTGTTGGGGATCGGCGCGGCGACGAAGCCCGTCCCCGAGGGGTCGCTGCGAGCGTCGAGGCCGAAGACCTCCTTCGCGGCGAAGGAGACGTGCAGCAGCAGGCCGAGCCCGAAGGGGTCGGAGCCGGCGAGGTCCTGCGCGTCCGTCACGAGGCCGAGCCCGAGGGCGAGACGTGGCGCATTGGTGGTCGCGAATCCGAAGCGTGCGTTGCCGACCTTCGGGAAAGAGGCGGCCGCGATGCCGAGGCGCCCCGAGCATCCGGAGGTGCCGGCCCCGAAGGCCGCGGTCCCGGCGTGGGGCAGCGCGGCGTTCAGGAGGACGGAGACGTCGTGCGTCGAATAGCTCGGCACGGCCACGTCGAGGCGACCGTCGGAATCGAGGTCGGCGAGGGCCGCCCACTGCGGCTGTGTTCCCGCGAGCTGGGCCGAAGGAGCACCGAAGCCTCCCGATCCGTTGCCGGCGAGCACCTCGATGCTGTCGAAGAACGGTCGCGCCACCACGGCGTCGACGGCTCCGTCGCCGTTCGCGTCTCCCAGGGAGAGCTTCCTGGAGTCGGAGCCGGAGACGTAGAGGGCCGCAGGGCCGAAGGAGCCCGTGCCGGTACCGAGGCTGACGCTCACTCGGTCGATCGTGCCGGAGATCCCCACGACATCGAGCCGCCCATCGCCGTTCACGTCGCCGAGCGCAGCGTGCCGCAGGTTCGTAGTCAGGGAGACGGTCGACTGCGATCCGAAGGTGCCCGTCCCCGTCCCGAGGCGGATCGCGAGCCATGCGAAGTCGCCGGCCGGCGTCACGGAGTCGAGCGCGCCGTCGCCGTTCAGATCGCCGAGGAGGATCGTCGTCGGGTTCCCCGCCACGGAGTAGACCGTCGCCGAGCCGACGTTGCCGGCGCCGTCGCCGAGCATCACCGAGACGCCGACGGTCGTGACGAGGACCCAGGGGTCCGAAGTCACGACGTCGAGGCGGCCGTCTCCGTTCAGGTCGCCGAGGGCGAGTGCACCCGGTGCGTAGGTCGCGGGACCGACGAAGGTCGACGACGGCGGCCCGAGACCCCCGGCTCCGTCGCCGAGGTGGATCGACACGGTGGCCCCCGTGAGATTCGCCGAGACGGCGTCGAGCCGGCCGTCGCCGTCCATGTCGCCGAGGGCCACGCCGACGGGCGTGAATCCGGTGCGGAACGTCGTCTGCGCGGCGAAGGCGCCCCCTCCCGCGCCGAGGAGGACCGAGAGGTCGCCGGAGTTCCGGTTGGCGACGACGAGGTCCGGGATCCCGTCGGCGTTCAGGTCTCCGGGCGCCGCGGCGACGGGATTGATCCCGACGGAATGGGGCCCAGCAGGCGTCCACTGCGCGTTCGCGACGCCGCAGGGAACGAGCCCGAGAAGCACGCTCGCCAGGAAGGTCGGGGCCGCGATGCGTCGCTGCATGGAAGTCTCTCCATTGCGGCCGGAGCTTCCGGCTGCCGAGGGGCCAGCGCCAACTCTATTCCCCCTCCCGCCGTCCCGGGAA
>CAZJHD010000115.1:0-2463 GCA_964545855.1 uncultured Planctomycetales bacterium | reverse complement strand
AAAGGGGTCTGACCCCATTCCCGGGACGAACCTGCTACGCCATCGTGGCCAGCGCGTAGCGGTCCAGGCACTCGCGGCAGGCGCCATCGGCCGGCGTCCACGAAGGGAACGACCGCCGCACGCGTGCGAGCACGGGCTCCGGGAGCTCCGACGGGTCGGGGTGCCAGTCGAAGGCCGGCATGCGGCAGAGCGCGCAGAGCGTCCCTTCCCGTCCCTGCGTCGCCGACCCGTCGAGCGCCGCGCGCGGATCGGCGGCGATCGCGAGCAGCTCACCGTGCGCGGGCCGATCACCGGCGAAGAGCCGCTCGAAGCTCGCTTCACGCGCGGACTCGGTGAGGAATCCGAAGGCGCGCTCGAAGTCGGCGCGCCACGCGTCCCGGGGACGTCGTCCCTCGAGGCCGCGGCGCGCGAGCCTCCCGTCGACGCTCGCGCCCCAGAGCAGCGCGAGGCGCGCCTGCTCGAGACGCACGGGCGCGCGTCCCGTGCCGAGGGGCGCGACGCGGGGCGCGCCGAAGGACGGATCGAGGAGGTCGGCCACGAGCTGCAGCTCGTGACGCAGGAAGCGCGCCAGACCGGGAAGGTCGCGCCATCGCTCCGCGCGCACGCGGAGCACGACCGACCTCCGCTCGTCGCGGCCCGGTCCGTCCTTCCGGTGGAGATCTCCTCCTTCCTCGCGCGCAGCGCGCGCCCGCGCGACGAAGAGGGCGTCGGCCCGCTCCAGGGCGCCGCCCACCTCCTTCCACGCGGCGACGACGGGCCGCTGAAGCTCGAGGGACGCGAACACACGTCGATGGAAGTCGCGGGCCGCCGCCTCGCGCGCCTCGGCGTCGGGGCTGTCGTAGATCCGCTCGCGGTCACGATCGATCCGGCGCGCGAGGCGCGTCCCGACACCCGCTGCGAGGGCACGGGTCTCGAGGAAGACGACGGCCTCCACGAGCGGAAGATCCCAGTCGATGGGGATCATTCCGGGGGCGCCGCGAGCTTCGCGCTGCAGGAGATGCAGGCGATCTCGTCCTCCGTGGACACCGAGCGGAGCGGCAGCGCCGCGTCGCCGAGCCGCACGCCGAACTCCCGCGCGTCGTGCTCCGAGAGCGCGGCGAGGAACGCTGCGGCCGCGCCGTAGGGTCCGTCCCCCGCTTCGCGCCGCAGCGCCGCGACGAAGGCAGGCACGCATCGACCGAGGTGCGCTGCGAGGAAGAGCGACGCCGCCTCGCGGCACGCGGCCGCATGGTCGGCGTGGCCGGCGGCCTCCGCGCAACCTTCCTTGAAGGCGAGGAAGTGGACGAACTCGCACTCCGTCGCGACGTGGTCCGACCGCTCGGCGCCGCGGGCCGGCGCGAGACCGTGCGCGCGGTAGAACGCGCCGAGGTCGGCGAGGTGGTGCGGCGCGAGGAGTCCCTCGTTCGCACCCCACTCCAGCTCGTAGGGCGGCGCTCCGCCGCGGACGGTGTGCCCGAAGGTCGCGACGTAGCACGCCTCCAGGTTCGCGCGATCCGTCCGCAGGAACGAATCGCTCGTCGTCGCGAGCGCCTCCGCCAGGATCGGATCGGCGAGGATCTCGGCGGCCCGCGAGGCGGCCGACCAGAGATCCGGATCGGCGAGGTCGTCCTCCCACGACGGCTCCGGATACCGGAGCACCGTCTGCGCGACGCGCCAGAGGGAGCTTCGCGCGAAGCTCCGCGTGGCGGCGGGAGGGATCCGCGGCGCCTTCGATCGCGCAGTGCGGCGCGTCATGGCGATTCTCCTCTCAGATGGAGTTCAGGTGTTGCGAGGGACGCACGAACACCGGCTCCTCCACCTTCGTGCGGAAGAGCTCCTGCCCGTCGTGGCCGAAGGCGATGACCGTGTCGTCGAAGAGCTCGAAGCGGCCGCGTTCGTTCTCGGTCTCCCAGACCTTCGGGCCCTGCTCGATCTCGTAGCGGAAGACGATGATGTTCGACTTGCGGAAGAGCTGGAGCACGGCCAGCAGCTCGCGGCTCGGCCGCGCGTAGGCCTCGATGGCGTGGTCGACGCCGGGGCCGAACATCTGCGTCAGGTACTGCCGGTCGACCCAGCGAGGCGGGATGTAGTAGCCGTTCGGCTGCGTGCCGAACTGCGGGTAGAGCGGCAGCGCCACCTTGGCGACCTTCACGAGGTAGTAGAGCGGGTTCTTCGGGTCCTCCGCCCACGAGCCGTCCTCCGCGAGATCGACGAGACCCTGGAGACGGATCTGGCCGATGCACGCCGACATGCACCGCGTCTCCATCGGCCGCCCTCCGCTCTGGGGATCCTTGCCCTCGATGCGCGGATAGCAGGCGATGCACTTCTCCGACACGCGCGTCGTCGGCCGGTACATCGACTTCTTGTAGGGGCATGCCTCGACGCACTTGCGATAGCCACGGCAGCGCTCCTGGTCGATCAGGACGATCCCGTCCTCGGGCCGCTTGTAGATCGCCTTGCGCGGGCAGGCGGCGAGGCAGGCCG
>CAZJHD010000114.1:0-4377 GCA_964545855.1 uncultured Planctomycetales bacterium | reverse complement strand
GCTCGCTCTCGCTCGGCCTCGGGCCAGCGGCGGCGATTTCCTCACAACCTCTCAGACCCTTTTTCTCGCTCTCGATCTCTCGCGCGGGTCACGCGCGAGAGATCGAGTGCGAGAAAAAGGGTCTGACCCCATTCCCGGCCCCATTCCCGGGAAGCTACTTCGGCGCCTTCCGCTTCTTGCCCGAATCGGCCGCCAGGTCCGCCGGGCGCGGAGCTCGCTCGCCGAGCAGCGCCAGCACCGCCATGGCCGTGCCGTAGTTCCGCGAGCGCGGGAAGACGCGGTCGTTCCAGGTCCCGTCCTCGTCGCGCGTCCGCAGCAGCGTCTCCTTCAGCCGCGCGCGCTCCGTCGCGCGACGATCCGCCGGGAGCATCTCGATCGCCTGCGCGGCGTAGCGATGCCCGAAGTAGAAGTAGTAGGGAGCGATGCCGTAGGGCGGCAGGTGCGTGCCGGTCTTCTTGCGGCGCTTCTCGAGCTCGCCCCAGTGCTCGTGGAAGGCCTCGATCGACTCCGCAAGCGCCTTCGGGTCGCCTCCGCCGAGCAGCAGGAGCGTCGCCTCGCAGGCGGCGGACCGCGCGACCGATCCCGGGAGCTGCTGGCGGCCGTCCACCTGCTTCCCGGCGGCGCTCGCGCCCGAGTAGGCGAACGCGCCGCCCTCGAGCCGCGCCGCCTCGAGCACGCCGCGCGCGCGTTGCAGGACGTCGTCGGGCACGGCGTTCCCCTGGGAGCGCGCGAGGAGCAGCGCCTGCACGACGGGCGCCGTGACGAAGGCCGCCGGCGCGCGGCGCGTCGCGTAGTTCCAGCCGCCGTCCGTCAGCTCCTCCCGCACGATCGTCGCCACGAGTTCCTCGATCCACTTCTCCGCGGCGGCGGCCCTCTTCCCGAGGCGTCCTGCCTCGCGCAGGCGGCAGAGGAGCTCGAGCGCGCAGGCGTGGCCCCAGATCCGGACGTCGTAGCGGTCGGCGGTGCTCGGTGCGAGCTCGCGGTCCTCGAGCGCCTTCAGGACGAAGCCGAGGCTGCGGTCGATCGCCGACGCCGCCGCTGCGTCGTCGGGCGCGGCGGCATGCAGGAGCGCGATCGAGACGAGCGACGACCCGCCCACGCGGTAGCCGAGGGGGATCTCTCCGCGCACGCGGTAAACGCCCTCGTAGGGCCACTCGCCTCCCTCCTGCATCGCGACCAGCTCCGCCACGGCCTTCGCGACGAGCGCTTCGCTCGACGGAGCCTTCGCGTCCTTGGGGCCGTCGTCCGCGGGTCCGGCAGCGAGGGCGGCGAGAACGAGCGCGCGTGCGAGCATCGGCGATCCTCCGATCGAAGAACGAGCGAGCGCGCGAGAGTGCCGGTGCGGGCGCGCGGGCGCAAGCCGCCCGCACGCAGCTCGGAGGACTTCCGCCACGGGCCGATAGGATCCGCGCCCATGCTGCCGATCCTCTCCGTGGCGCTCGCGGCGCCGCTCCTCCTGCCGCAGTCCGCCGGGCGCGTCTTCACGGGGGCGCGCCTGATCCCGATCGCCGGCGACGAGATCGCGCGTGGCTACCTCCTGGTGCGCGACGGGAAGATCGCCGCCCTCGGCCCGATGGACGGCTTCGTGCCGCCGGCGGGCGCCGAGGTGGTGGACCTCGCCGGCAAGGTCGTGATGCCGGGGCTCGTCGACACGCACAGCCACGTCGGCGGCGGCTGGGGCGCCGATGGCTCGGCGCCGATCCAGCCCGACGTCCGGCTCCTCGACTCCGTCGACGTGCGCGATCCCGGCTTCCGCCGCGCGCGCGCCGGCGGGATCACGGTCGCGAACGTGATGCCGGGATCGGGACACCTCCTGAGCGGCCAGACGCTCTACCTGAAGCTGCGCGAGGGATCGTCCATCGACGACCTCCTGATCGCCGATGCCCAGCTCGGCATCGCCGGCGGCATGAAGATGGCGAACGGCACCAACTCCCATCGCGATCCGCCCTTCCCCGGGACGCGCGGCAAGTCGGCGGCCCTCGTGCGCGAGCAGTTCGTGAAGGCGCAGGCCTACCGCGACAAGGTCCGCGCGGCGGCGGGCGACCCCGAGAAGAGGCCCGACCGCGATCTCAACCTGGAGGCGCTCGTGGACGTGCTCGACCGCAAGCGCGTCGTGCAGCACCACACGCACCGGCACGACGACATCCTCACGGTGATCCGCCTGAGCCAGGAGTTCGGCTTCGACGTGGTGCTCCACCACGTGAGCGAGGCATGGAAGGTGGCCGACGACATCGCGAAGGCGGGCGTTCCCTGCTCGGCGATCCTCGTCGACAGCCCCGGCGGGAAGCTCGAGGCCCGCGACCTCTCGATGGAGACGGGGGCGATCCTCGAGAGGGCGGGGGTCCTCACGGCCTTCCACACCGACGACTGGATCACCGACTCGCGCTGGTTCCTGCGCTCCGGCGCGCTCGCCGTGCGGGCCGGCATGACGCGGAAGGGGGCGCTCGAGTCGCTCACGATCGCCGGCGCGAAGATGCTCCGCCTCGCCGACCGCGTCGGCTCCCTCGCGCCCGGCAAGGACGCCGACTTCGTCGTGCTGTCGGGCGACCCCTTCTCCGTGCGCACGCAGGTGCTCGAGACCTGGATCGAGGGCGCGAAGGTCTTCGACCGGACGCGGCCCGAGGACCGGCTCGCCGCCGAGGGCGGCTTCGGCGCCGGCACACGGAATCCGCGCGTGGGCTGCTGCGACGGAGACGACCGATGACCGGAAGTACGACGATGCGATGGGCCGTGGCGATGTGCGCTGCGTTCTGGCTCGCGGCGGGCGCCGCCTCCGCGCAGGTGGCCGTGCGCGGCGACGTCGTGCGACCCGTGTCGGGCGCGCCCATCCGCGACGGCGTCGTGGTGGTGCGCGACGGCAAGATCGCCGCCATCGGCCCGGCCTCCGAGGTGGCGGTGCCCGAGGGATTCCGCGTCCTGCGGGCCGCCGTCGTGACGCCCGGTCTCGTCGACGCGCACACGGTGGTGGGTCTCGCGGGATTCCTGAACCAGCCCCACGACCAGGACCAGCTCGATACGGCGGCGCCGATCCAGCCGGAGCTCCGCGCGATCGACGCCTACGACGCGCGCGAGCCCCTCGTGGCCTGGCTGCGCGGATTCGGCATCACGACGATCCACACGGGGCACGGCCCCGGCGCGGTGATCTCCGGCCAGACCCTCGTCGCGAAGACGCGCGGCACGACCGTCGACGCCTCGGTGATCGTGCCGCGCGCGATGATCGCCGCGACCCTCGGCGAGTCGGCGGTCGCGCAGGGCGAGGGCAAGTCGCCCGGCACGCGCTCGAAGACCGTCGCGATCCTGCGGGAGGAGCTCACGAAGGCGCAGGAGTACCAGCGCAAGCGCGCGCTGGCCGACGAGAGCAAGCGTCCCGAGCGGAGCCTCCGCCTCGAGGCGCTGGCGGATCTGCTCGAGGGCAAGCTCCCGCTCCTCGTGACGGCGCACCGCCACCAGGACATCGCGACGGCGCTCCGCGTCGCGAAGGAGTTCGGCCTGCGGCTCGTCCTCGACGGCTGCGCCGAGGCGCCGAAGGTGCTCGAGGCGATCCGCGCCGCGGGCGTCCCCGTGATCGTGCATCCGACGATGATGCGCGCGTCGGGGGAACTCGAGAACCTGAGCATGACGACGGCGGCGGCGCTGAAGGGGGCCGGGATCCCCTTCGCCTTCCAGAGCGGCTTCGAGAGCTACGTGCCGAAGACGCGCGTCGTGCTCTTCGAGGCGGCGGCGGCGACGGCCCACGGTCTCTCCGGCGACGACGCCCTCTTCGCGGCGACCCTCGGCGCCGCGCGCATCCTCGGTGTCGACGCGCGCGTCGGATCCCTGGAGGTGGGCAAGGACGGCGACCTCGCCCTCTACGACGGCGATCCCTTCGAGTACACGACGCACTGCATCGGCGTCGTGATCGAGGGCGAGGTGGTGAGCGAGGAGAAGCGGTAGCTCCGCGGCGCCGCTCCGGATCGCCCTCAGGCGCGCGCGTGCCTCTGCCTGGTCCGCGCCTGGCGCGCGCCGCCGCCGATCGCGCCCACGTCGATCATGAGCGCCAGGACGATGATCACGATGTCGAGGAGGCCGATGCCGCCGCCCGAGGTGGACGCCCAGGCGTAGGCGAGCGTCGTGAGCGGGAGGAAGAGGAAGCCGAGGAGCGGGATCAGGAACCCGTCGTAGGCCTTCCCGAGAAGACCGCTGAAGAGGAAGACCAGCGCGAAGGCGAAGCGCGGCGCCGCGAGGGCGAGGAGTCCGATCAGGCAGGGCATGGCGGGGTTCTCGTGGGTCTCGGCCGAACGGGGAGTCGGTGCGGCAACGGCGGCGGGTCCTTCGACCCGGGACTGGGGTCAGACCCCTTTCTCTCTCCTCTCCCTCGCGCGCCGCGCGCGGCGCGCG
>CAZJHD010000113.1:0-5687 GCA_964545855.1 uncultured Planctomycetales bacterium | reverse complement strand
GCCCTGGCCACCCGTGACGGGATCGAAGCAGACGAGGTGGCTGTAGTCGTTCACCTCCACGACCATCCATGGTCGCCCCAAGGAATCGACGCGGGCGCCGTCGGGGTCGCCGAATCCAGGGGTGAAGACGGCCCCGAGCTCCGCAGAACCATCCGTGAGGACGAACTTGCCCATGACTCCTCCCGGGCCCGAGAAGGCGAGTCCGCCGAGGAGCATCCATGCGTTCGCGTCTGGTGAGGCTTGGAGCCTGTTGAAGAACGAGCCAGTGGGCCAGATGCCGAACCAATGCTCGAAGGTCGCCACGACCGAGCCGTCCACGCCGCTCAACCGGCGAGCCCAGGCCGTCTCGAACGTCCCCACGAAATGGTGTCCGCCGACCCAGACCATCTGGTCGGGAGTGATCGCCAGACTCACAGGGAGCTGATTGGCGAGACCAGAAGTGCTCGCAGGATTCGTCCAGAGGACTTGGCCGTTCGTGCCGAGCTTGATCACGGGACCGAGGCCGCCTCCCGTGCCGAACGTCAGGACGAACGCTGCGCCCGTCCGATCGACGGCGAGGACGTCGGGGAAGTGCGAGAGATTCACGGTGAGCTGGGTCGCCCCGGTGCTCGCGAGGCGGACGACTCGCTTGCAGGCTCCGCCGCAGGGGACGGAGGTCCAGATCTGGCCGCGGTTCGTGAGCGCGACCGTCTGATCCGAGGCCCAGCCGCTCATGCCGAGGGGCTTGAGGTCAGTCGAGCCCAGGAGACGGAGCTTCCGGTCGAAACGAAGGAGGAGCGGGTGCTCGTCCGGCGTCGCCGCGTCGACGGCCTTGACGAGCACTTGATCGACGACGAGCTGGCCGAATGCGGCCGGGGGAGCGAGTGCGAGGAGAAGCGCGAGGGCGGCGATCGAGGGAGCACGGAGCATGGCAATGGGCGGGTCGAAGAGCGGGCCGAGGAAGGAGAGGGCCGCTCCCGGCTACGGTGGGTCGCTCTGCTCCAGGTGGGCCGCGCAGCCCGCACGGAGGATCGAGTTCGCGGGGTTTGCGGGGTCCGGCACTTTGTGGCCGCTCGCGGTCACCAGGACCTGGGGGCGTGTCGGAGAGGAGCCGCCTCCGAAGTTGCCCGTTGCCATGAAGCGTCCGAAGAGGTCCTGCGTGCTCGGGCCCGCGGGCAGGAGCGGGAAGTCCATGAAGGTGTTGAAGAGCTGCCAGGAGGGAGCGAGCGACGTCGGTGCGCTGCCGAGGGCGAGGACGTCGGAGAAGAAGTAGAGGAGGATCGTCCCCGCCTGGTCCGTCGGGCGATCGGGCGGCGGGGGGAAGAGATCCGTCTCCGGCTCCGACGCGATCATGGCCGGCTGCTCGCTCTGCGTGGCTGAGTTCCACCACTTCGTGAAGACGACGTTCTTGCTGAAGCGCCAATCGGTCGTCGGCTTCGGGCCGAAGAGCTGGAGGTCCGGTGAGGCGCAGAAGAGCGGGATCTGGCAGGAGGACTTCCGCCAGACGTAGAGGGCGCCGACGCGCTCGACCGGCTGTGCCGAGGGAGTCGTCCCGACGGCGACGCCACCGTTCGCCGTGCCGGGCCATCGCGCCGTCTCGGCGTGGATCAGGAGGTCGAGCTGCTGGTCGGCGTCGACGTCGGCCATCCAGAGGTACCAGCCGAAGTTCGCCTCCGCCGTCGTTCCGACGAGCGGCGCCGGCGGCTCGAAGAGGAGCCAGCCCCCCTGGTTCACGACGACGGTCGCCGTCAACTGCGGCTTCGTGATCGTGCTTCCGCGGAAGAGGTAGGCGCGCCCGCTGCGGTCGGACTGCTCGCTCGCGCCCCACTTGGGTTGCCCGACGAGGAGGTCTCCCTTGCCGTCGCCGTCCACGTCACCCGCGGCGATGTCGTTGCCGAAGCCGCCGCCCTCGTTGTTCCACGACGTGTGCGGCGCGTCGATGATCGTCACCTTCGAGAGGGTGGGATGGACTCCCTCGGGGATCGAGTCGTCTCCCCAGAAGATGTACACGCGGCCGATGGCAGGCGCGCCGACGACGAGATCGAGATAGGAGTTGCCCTGCGCGTCGGGTCCGTCCACGTCGATCACTCGGATCACGGCGCCGAAGCCCTGGTGCGCATCGACGAGGCCGGTCGAGCTCGACGGGTGCGGGACGGGCGCGAAGAAGGGGTTGAGGCCGAGGCCCTGGAAGAGCGGGAGCTTCGGGAATTGACCTCCTTCGATTCGGTACGCATCGGCTCCACCCACTTCGGGGAGACGCAACCCAGTCCCCAGGTCGAAGTCGCGCAGGTGCGCGCTCACGTAGAGCGTCTGGTACGAGTGGGAAGGCTTCATCCTCCCTGCGGCGAGACCGAGGTCGCCGACCTCCTGGCCCGACTCGAAGATCGCCGGGTCGAGGAGGAGCGGGTTTGCCGAGAGCGTGTTCGTGAGGTGCGCCCCGAACACGTAGCCGTTCCCGTTGATCGAATAGGTGGTGCCTCCAACCTCCCGCTTCTCGCTCGTCGCGCCGACCGCCGCGTCGTCGAGCTGTCCCAAGTGGTCGTAGAGCTTGAATGCTCCGATCGAGCAGCCGAAGGCGCCGAACTGCTGCGGGATCGGAACGGGAACTCCGCCCACCTTGTCCGACGAGTAGAAGGCGTCGCGCCTTTGCGGAAGAGGTGCCGTGGAGAGTTGGGCCGTGGCGTCGGAAGCGAGGGCGCCGGCGATCAGGAGCGCGCCGCAGGCCTCCGCAGGGATCCACCTCTGAGGTCTACGGCCTCGAAGTTGCCTCTCTCTCTCTCTCTCTCTCTCTCGGTGTCTGCTCTCGGGACTCGAGTCATGACGACCTCCTCTCGCGTGGAGAGGCTCTCGCGGGCGCGAGGCGCGTCCGACGAGGCCCGAGAATTCGACGCCGCGACCTCCATTCCGTCAAGCGGGCCCGCGATGAGACGGCCGGTAGGCGAGCCAGCTCCACAGCCCGCCCGTCACCACGGTCACTCCGGCGAAGAGGAGGACCAGCGTCGCCGGCGCGAAGCCGAGGTCGAGGAGGGCGCCGGCCGCGAGCGGCGCGGCGCTCGCCGTGAGCGTGTGGAGCGCCATCTCGAGGGCGAAGGCGCGGCCGCGCACGGCGTCGGGGGCGTTGCGCTGCACGAGGACGGTGGCACCGATCCAGATGGCGGAGCCGCCGGCGTGGGCCGCCGCGACGCAGCCCAGCGCGAGCAGCATCGGCGGCTGGAGGCCGAAGCCCGCGTAGAAGAGGGCCGCCACGGCGAAGCCGGCGACGATCGACGCGCGGATCGCCGCGTCGCTCTCGCCGAGAATGCGCCGCGCGAGCATGGGGCCGACGGCGGTGCCCATGCCGCGCGCCGAGTAGAGGAGACCGAAGCCGGCGGCGGCGGCGCCGACGCCGAGGATCTCGTGGCCGAAGCGCGTGAGCAGGAGGAGCTGCGCCGCGCCGACGCCCCAGGCGCACTTGGTGAGGACCGCGGCGCGCAGCATCGGGCGCGCGCGCATCTCGACGAGGAGCTCGCCGAAGTCTCCTCCCATGCCGAGCGGCCCCGCGCCGCGCCGCCTCGGACCCGTGGCCGCGCGCGTCCGCGCGAGGGGAGCGCCCCAGAGGATCGCCGCCGACACGAGGAAGGTCGCGGCGTCGAGGACGAAGCAGGCGCCGAGACCGAGCGCCGTCACGGCGAGTCCCCCCAGCGCGGATCCGATCACGAGGCCCAGCGACCAGGAGAGGCCGTTCAGCGTGCCCGCCGCGGCGAGATGCTCCGGCGGCACGAGACCCGGCACGCTCGCGGAGCTGGCGGGACGGAAGAAGGTCGTGAGCGCGTGCTGCGCCGCCACGAGGCCGAGCACCCACGTGAAGGCGACGGAGGCCGGGAGGTCGACGGCGACCGGCAGGAGGAAGCCGAGGGCGCCGACGGCGCGCAGCCCGTCGCAGGCGAGCATCACCGTGCGCCGCGGCACGCGGTCGGCGACGGAGCCGGCGACGGCGCTCAGCAGCAGGTTCGGGAGCATCTGCGTCGCGAGGAGCGCGCCCACGGCGATGCCGCTCCCGGTCGCCGCCTCCACGAGCTGCACGAGCGCAACGAGCGTGAACCAGTCGCCGAAGAACGAGATGAACTCGGCGAGCCAGAGCCGCCGGAAGCCCGGGTTCGCGCGGAGCACGGCCACGAGCGAGGCGCGCGGGCTCGCGGTCACGCGGGCCTCCCGGCGTCGCCGTCCCAGGGGCGCTCGGCCCGGAGCACGACGACGGCGAGCCAGAGGATCCCGCCCGACGCGTAGACGGCGGCGCCGATGACGAGCATGGAGAAGGGCCGCAGGTCGATCGCATCGACGAGCGCGCCCGCGACGAGGAGCGAGACCGCCATGGCGCCCGTCGCGAGGCCGAGGTCGAGGGCGACGGCGCGGCCCGTCAGCCGGTCGGGCATGGCGCGCTGGAGCAGCGTCGTGGAGAAGGCCCAGACGACGGATCCGCCGGCCGTGGCGCTCCCGGCGAAGACGACGCGCAGCAGGAGCGAATCGGTGACGAGCGTTCCGGCGAAGACGAGCGCCTCGAGGAGGAAGGCCACGGCGATGGCGGTCCGCATCGCGCGCGGATGGCTCCCCGCGATGCGCATGGCGATCGGCGCGCCGACGAACGTCCCCAGGCCGACGGCCACGTAGTAGGGGAAGAAGGAGTCTTCCGAGGCGAGCCCGTACTCGCGCGGGCCGAGGAGCGCGAAGGTGAGGTCGTTGATGCCGACGAACCCGAGGAAGAGCTTCGGCAGGAGGAAGAGCGCCGTGCCGGGACGATCCTTCATCCAGCGCAGGACGCCGGCGAAGCCTTGGTGCCTCGCGTGGGACGCGTCCTCGCTCGCCGCGGCGGCGCGGCGTCCGGCGCGCACGCCGAGCAGGATGACGGCGCTCCCGAGGAAGCTCGCGCTGTCGAGGAGGACGGCCGCCTCCCTCCCGAAGAGCGCGAGCACGGCGCCGCCGAGGGCCGAGCCGGCGGCGAGGCAGGTCGACCACGTGATCTGGCCGAGCATGTTCGCGGCGGCGAGCTCCTCGGGCTCGGCGGCCGCGGCGAGGAGCGAGCTGCGCGACGCCTCGAAGACCGCGCCCATCGTGACGTGCGCGAAGACGAGGAGGCCGAGGAGCGAGAGGGAGAGCGTCGAGCGGGGGAGCGCGAGGATCGGCAGGTAGCCGAGGACGAGCACGGCCGCGCACAGGTCCGCTCCGAGCATGACGGAGCGGCGCGGGAGACGGTCCGCGAGCACGCCCGCCAGGGGGCTCGCCACGAAGAGCGGGAGGATCTGCAGCGCGAGGATCGCCGCCACGGCGAGGGCCGATTCCCCCGGGTCGTTCGCGACCCAGGTGACGACGGCGATGCGCGTGATCCAGGTGCCCGACTCGCTGGTGAGCTGCGCGAGCCACATGCGCCGCACGTCGCGGTTGCGGCGGAGGACCTGGAGGATCGAGGGCGCGCGCGCGCCGGTCTCGGTCACCGGTCGGCCTCGGCGGCGAGACGCCGCAGATCCTCGAGGGCGCGCGCGCGGTCTCCCGCGCGGAACGCGGAGCGCAGCGATTCCAGCCGCTGGCGCACGCGCGAGGCGCCGGACGGATCGCCGGCGGAGCGGCGCAGCTCGCAGAGCCAGCGGATCCGCTCCGTGAGCGCCTCGAGGTCCGCGGCGTCGCGCGCCGCGTCCTCGGCCTCCTCGACGGCGGGACGCTCGCCGGCGCGCGGC
>CAZJHD010000112.1:0-5989 GCA_964545855.1 uncultured Planctomycetales bacterium | reverse complement strand
CGTCGCCGACCGGACGTCGCTGTCCGCGAGGGCGGCCGCGTGCCGCGCGCGCGCGACGCGCGATCACGGCTGGGAGCACGTCCACGGCATCGTCGCCGCGCGCCTGCGCGCCATCGCCCGCCGCCCCCTGCGCCGGCGCGAGCGTGCCTCCGGCGCGGGCGCCCGGCTCCTCGCCGTGCGGCTCGACGGCGCGGCGCTGCATTCCATGGGCGCCATGCGGTGCATCGCGCTCGGCACCCCCAATCACCCGGGACGCGCGGCGCTCGCCGCCTGCGCGGGGACGCCGGAGCCTGTGGTCGCGCTGCTCTCCGAGGGAGCGCCGGAGGAGAGCGGGCTCGTGGAGTCGCTCTTCGCACGCCTCGAAGTGGGAGCCCTCGACGCCGTGCTCGGCCGCGCGCCCGAGGGCGCGGTTCTGGTCGCGCGACGCGAACGGCTCGACGCCCTCGTTCCCGAGGAGTCGCTCCGCTCGGGGGCCGTGCTCCTCGCATTCGCGCAGCAACTCCGGGCGGAGGACGCGAACGTCGAGACCTGCGATCTCGACGCGACCTTCCGGCCCGAGGACTCCGCCACCTGGCGCCGCGAGGCGGCGGCCGTCGACGCGATCGTTCGCGCCGAGGACTCCCTCGCCGCGAACGATCCCGTGGCGGCGATCGAGCACGCCTCGGCCGCCGTGCTCCTCGCGCCGCGACTCGGCGCGGCCGCCGAGGTGGCCGCTCGCGTCTCGGAGGCGCTGCTCCGGGTCGTCTCCGAGCCGCCGAGCGTTCGCGAGGCGTAGGAGCGACGGGCTGCCAGGTGTGAGGGGGGCTGGCTAGCAGGACGCTGAAAATGGCATTCGAGCTGCGCGCGGGCCTCGTCGCCCATTGCGTCGTTGCGCCGCCGCCGACGTATCTCCTGGATACGGCGGCGTCGACGCGCCTCGCCCTGAGCAACGATTCCTCGCGCTCGCTCTGCGAAGCCCTTCTTCAGCGCCCTGCTAGGCCCTGCGCGCCGCGACGGCGCCGGCGAGGAGGCAGAGAGCTCCCGCCGCCAGCAGGGCGCGCACCGCCGGCGCTACGGACGCGGCGCTCCCGGCCGACGGTCCGAGCGCCGACGGCCCGTCCTCGAGGGGCGGCGTCAGGGCCGCGCGCACCGTCGCGAGCACGTCGACGGACGCGCGCCGCGGCGCTTCGCGCGCGAGCGAACTCGTGCGGAAGCCGCCCTCGCTCGGCGCCGTCGCTCCGCGCAGCACCGGGTCCGCCGCCGCCAGCAGGACGCCGCCCCCCAGGTCGCGGCGCGGCGCGCCGTCGTCGAGCCCGAGGAGACCGAGCCGATCCTCGCCGAGGAGCAGAGCCTCGCCGTCCTCGACGTGCGCCCGCAGACCGTCGAGCACGGGCTCGAGCCTCGGCGCGCGCGCGACCGCCGCCGCGATGCGCCCGAGGAGCGCGCCGAGCCTCGGATCGCCGGCCCAGCGATCGAGGCCGCCGGACTCCTCGAGGCCGAGGACCGCGATCGAGCCGTGCGCGCTCGCGCCGACGGCGAGGAGCGGAACGGCGCCGGGCTCCCCGCGCAGGACGAGGGAGCCGCGGCGCCGCAGGTCGAGCGCGACGAAGCCGTCCACCTCGGGAAGCCCCGCGAGCTCGATCCCCTCGGGGATGCGTGCGCCATCGGCCGCCTCGACGCGCAGCCGTCGCCGCGCCGAAGGCGGCTTCGTCGGCTCCACGGGCTTCACGCGCGGCGGATCGGCCGTGGGAGGCGGATCGACGCGCGGCGCCGGGGTTCGGCGCTCGCTGTCCCTCGACGGCGCCGGGCGCTGCAGCGTGCGGCGCGTCCCGCCCGGAGGGAGCCCCGTCACGCGCCGGATCTCCGTCGTGACGAGGGCCGGGATCTCCTCCTTGGAGCCGCGCTCCGAGCGGCCGCCGCCCCACTGGGCGAGCCTGCCGAGGAAGTCCCGGTCCTGGTCCCCGCCCCCGTCGATGAAGACCGTCGAGAGGTGCATCCCGAGCTGGCGGTAGTCGCCATGCAGGAGCCCGAGGAAGTCGGCCGTGAAGCGATCGGCCGCCGCTCCGTCGGTCACGAGCACGACGTGCCGCAGACCCGCCGGCACGCGACGTAGCTGGTCGCGGGCCGCGAGCAGCGCCGGATAGAACTGCGTCCCGCCGCCGACGACGACGTCCTCCAGGGGACGGCGGATGCGGAGCGGCGAGCCGACGCGATCGGCCGGGAACGTCACGGTGCTCTGGTCGGCGAAGGTGATGATCGCGAGGTAGTCGTCCTCGGCGAGCATCGACGCGGTCGCGAGCGCCGCCTGCTTCGCGAGCCGGATCTTGTCGCCGCCCATGGACCCCGAGCGATCGATCACGAGAGCGACGGCGACGACGGGCACGTCGTCCTCGACGCGCGTCTCGCGCGCCTCGACGCCCGCGCCGGGCGCGGGCGGCGTCGTCTCCCGCTCCGCGGGGATCGGGCCGGGGAGCGGCGGGAGCGGCTCGCCCTCCTGGGGAGCCGGATCCTCCGGCGGCGGCGCGTCGGCCGCATCGCGCGGATCGGCGGATCGCACGCGGGCCGGGAGCTCGGGCCCGAGGGGACCCGCCGTGAGCCGCGCGAGGGCCTCGCCCCCCACGACGAGGAGACCGGCGCCGGAGCGATGCGCCGCGACGACGCGCTCCTCGTCGAATCCGCCCCCCGCGACGACGACGAGATCGGGCGGAGGAGCCCCCGCGATTTCCTCGCCGGGCGCGAGCGGTCGGAATCCCTGGAGCGCGACGGCGCGCGCCGCGAGGCCGTCGGCGCTCCCCGCGAGGAGGACGCGCGGAGCGTCCCCGACCTCGAGGGCGCCGAGGAGCGCCGGCTCGTCGCCGTGGCGCACGGCGATGCGATGACGGCCCGGCTCCAGCGGTCCGACGCTGATCTCAACTTCGCCACGCTCGGGCCGTGCGCGCACGGCGGCGGCGACGTCGGCTCCGTCGACGGAGACGCGCAGGCGATGCGCCTCGAGCGCGTCGCCGACGGCGGAGACGACGAAGGCGCGGCCGGCGCGTTCACGCTCCGGGAACCGGATCGCGTCGAGCGCTCGTGCCGGCGGAGCCACCGTCTCCACGACGAAGGTCCGGTCCGCGCCGGGGCGCGCGCGGCCGATCGACCAGAGCTCCTCCTCCGGAGCGAGCGCCGAGCGCGCCGCGAGTCCCGCGTCGGCCACGAGGCTCGCGTCGAGCAGGACGCGCGGACGTTCGCCGAGCTCGGCGCCGACCTCCGCGGCGACCTCGTCGACGACGGCGCGCTCGGCGCCGTGCGTGCGATCGGCGGCGAGAGCGACGGGCCGGCCCCGGAGCGACGAGGAGGATCCGAGGGAATCGCGCGCGCTCTCGGGAGGAGCGGCGAGCAGGAGGGCCGCACCGAGCCAGAGCAGCGCCGCGAGGAGGCCGAGGCCGCCGGCCGCCCGCTCCCTCCAGGCTTCGCCCCGCGCGTTCCCCCGCGGATCCTCGGCGGCCGTGCGCTCCACGACGTCGACTCTCGCGCCGATCAGCGGGCGGCCACGGGCGCCCGCAGCAGGATCGGCTCGCACCAGTCGGCGCGGTCGGCCACGTCGAATCCGTCGGCGTAGTCGACCTCGAGCATGAGCGACGCGACGCCCGTGAGCGGCACCGACGGCAGCTCGAGGGCACGCTCTCCGGTCCGGAGCACGGGGCTCTCCCAGAGCGTCTTCCCGTCGCCGGCCACGCGGAACACGACGGAGCCGCGGCGCGGGAGCGGCAGCGTCGAGTCGTCGATCCCGACGAGCCCGCGGAGCTCCGCGTAGGCGCCGTCGATCGTCCAGGTGAGGCGCGAGCGCGCATGCACGCCGAGGCCCGTCGCGAACTCGACGCCTCCGACGCGGAGCGGCGTGCCGACGACGCTGCGGTCGCGGCGCCACGGGAAGGAGAGCGCCGCGGGACCGCCGAAGTAGGGCGACTCCTCGACGGCCGAGGGCGCGAGGCTCGAGAGGTCGGCGAACCGCTCGCTCCGGAAGCGGATGGAGCCGACGGCCGACGGCGGCAGCACGGTGCGCGGCAGGACGCGCGACTCGCAGCGGAACCCGTCGACGCCGGCGCCGAGGAGCTTCACCTCGATGCGTCCCTCGGGCACGAGGGAGATCACCGCGTTCGGCTCGATCGAGGAGGCTCCCGCCGCGCCGACGGGCGTCACGACGAGCGCCGCGATCTCGCTCCAGGCGAAGCGCGTGGTTCCGAGCACGGTCTCGAAGTCGACGCCCTCCGGAGCGAACGCGACGAGGGTGCCGTTCACGGGCTCGACCCCGGCCTCGCCGCGCGCCGTGGCGGGCCGCAGCCGGTAGAGGCGGTCGGAGCCCGGGGCGTTCACGGGCTCGCCGAGGGTCGCGGGCACGCGCCTCGGGAAGAGGATGCGACGCACGGACTCCACGCGGAGATCGATGCGGGACGATCCGAGGCCCACCTGGAGGACGTCTCCGCTCCCGCCGAGGAGCGTTCCGACGACGCGGCCCCCATCGAGGAGCTCCACGTCGGCGAGCGCTTCCGTCGAGGCGAACGGCGAGGCGCCCGTGCTCCCCACCACGCGCAGTCCGACGAGGCCGTCTCGGGAGAGCACCCGCGGCGACGCCTCGTTCGCGACCGCCACCGTCACCCGCTCCGGCTCGAGGGCGATGAGCTCTCCTCGGATGGGATCGCCGTCGAGCGAGCGGACCTCGACCGGGATCCCCGTCCCCTGGAGCACGTGGCCCCGGAGCATTGTTCTCGGAAGCTCGGAGATCGGGAGCACCATGCTCGGGAGCACCGTGCTCGGGATCGTGGCTCCCGTCGACGGAGGCGCGGGAAGGAGGGAGAGAAGGAGTGTCGCGTGCGCGAGGAAGAGCGGAGCGAGACGGATCGTCATCGAGGTTCGGAGTCCTGCCGTTTTGACCGGAGCCGCGATCGCCGCTCCGGGGACCTGCCAAGGGGGCAGCGCCCCCGCCGGGCCGGAGACACCCGGCCGACGCGATTCTAACGATGCGCGACGGCGGGAGTTGGGCCTGGCGGACGGGCCGCGCGAGGCGGCCGATTCCGCGGCACCGAATTTGACGAGGGCGGCGGCTCCCCCGCGCGCTGGTCCCGGTGCAGTTCCCGGCGCCGCGTGGCCGCCGGCTCCCGGGGGTCCGATCCCGTTCTCTGCATACCCTCCATGGGCGCCGCTCCGTGCGGACGCCCCCAGGCCGAGGAGAAATACGAAAGATGGCGAAGCAGCTCGTTTTCGAGTCCGACGCGCGCGATGCGCTGCGCCGCGGCGTCGACAAGCTGGCCCGAGCGGTCGTGAGCACCCTCGGTCCGCGAGGTCACAACGCGGTGTTGGACAAGGGTTGGGGCGGTCCGACGATCACGAAGGACGGCGTCACCGTCGCCGAGGAGATCACCCTCGACGACCCCTACGAGAACATGGGCGCGCAGCTCGTGAAGGAGGTCGCCAGCAAGACGAGCGACGTCGCCGGCGACGGAACGACGACCGCCACGCTCCTCACGCAGGCGATCTTCTCCTCGGGCCTCCGTCACCTGACGGCCGGAGCGAACGAGGCCGCGCTCATCCGCGGGATGCGCAAGGGCGTCGAGACCATCGTCGAGGAGCTGAAGAAGGGCTCCAAGAAGGTCGAGAGCACGAAGGAGATCCAGCAGGTCGCCGCCATCGCGTCGAACAACGACACGACGATCGGGAAGATCATCGCCGACGCGATGGACAAGGTCGGCAAGGACGGCGTCATCACCGTCGAGGAAGGGAAGGGACTCGAGACGGAAGTGCGCGTGGTCGAGGGCATGCAGTTCGACCGCGGGTTCCTCTCGCCCCACTTCGTGACGGACGTCGACGCGATGGAGGCGGTCCTGAACGACGCCTACATCCTCATCCACGAGGACAAGATCTCGAGCCTTCCGAAGCTCCTCCCGCTGCTGGAGAAGGTGAAGAACGCCGGGAAGCCCTTCCTCCTCATCGCCGAGGACATCGAGGGCGAGGCGCTCGCGACGCTCGTCGT
>CAZJHD010000111.1:0-6079 GCA_964545855.1 uncultured Planctomycetales bacterium | reverse complement strand
TCGCCTCACCTTGCCTCGCTCGCTCTCGCTCGGCCTCGGGCCAGCGGCGGCGATTCCCTCACAACCTCTCTCTCGCCGCAGTCCGATCGACGCGTAAGGCGCGGAGCCTGCGGCCGACCCACGGAGCGTCCCTCCTCCTCGGAGTCCACGAACCATGAATCCCCGCATCGCAGCACTCGACGACGACCAGGTCCCCTCCGCTTCGCTCGCTCTCGTCCAGCAGACGCGGCGCGCCCTCGGCATGGTGCCGAACCTCCACCGGAGCCTCGCGCACTCCCCCGCCGCGCTGCGGGCCTACTCCGAAACCGTCCGCGCGCTCGCGGGCGGACTCCTCCCTGCGGCGCTTCGGGAGCAGATCGCCGTCGCCGCGGCCGGATCGAACCGGTGCGGCTACTGCGCGTCGGCCCACACGGCGCTCGGCAAGGCCGCGGGCCTCGACGAGGCGGAGCTCCGCAGGAATCTCTCGGCGACGTCCTCCGATCCCAGGACGGAGATCGCGCTCGCCTTCGTACGCGAGCTGATCGAGGAGCGCGGCCACGTGAGCGAGGAGCGCGTCCGCGCGCTGCGCGACGCCGGCTTCCGCGACGGCGAGATCGTCGAGCTGATCGCCCACGCCGGAATGAACCTCTTCACGAACCTCTTCAACGTCTTCAACGGCACGTCGATCGACTTCCCCGAGGTGGAGATCGGGACCCGCTCCTGCTCCTGCTGACAGGCGATCTCCCGCGTCAGCCGTCCGCGCCCCGGCGCAGGACGAAGTCCTCCTCCATCATCTCGTAGGGCGCCGGTCGCATGCCGAGGTGGCGGTAGACGGAGCGGGCGCGGTCGTTCTCGTGCTCGACGTAGAGGCGCACGCCGCAGGCGCCGGCGGCGCGCGCCTCGCGCACCACGTGCTCGTGGAGAGCGCGGTAGACCCCCTGGCCCCGGTGGTCCGCCGCGACGTAGACGCTCTGGATCCACCAGAAGTCGGCGTTGCGCCAGTCGCTCCACTCGAGGGTCACGAGCGTCTGGCCGACGGGCGCGCCGCCGGCCTCGGCGATCCAGTAGGCGCCGCGGCGCGGATCGTCGAGGACGGCCCGGACGCCCGCCTCCAGGCGCGCGTGGTCGAGAAAGAGGCCCTCGGTCTCCTGCGCCATGGCGGCGTTGAAGGCGACGATCGTCGGGAGGTCGGCGGCGACGGCGGTGCGGATCCGAAGGGAGGAACTCACGCGCAGATCCTCGCGCGCGAAGCGCCGCCGGGCACGCCTCTTCCCCTACTTCCAGCCCGCCTGCGCGTTCAGCGTCCAGTCGTAGTCGAGGGACACGTTCTCGCCCTGCGCCGGGAGCTTCGCGCCGGGGGCGCGCCAGAGATCGACGGCGGCGCGGAGCGTCGGCGGGTCGATCCCTTGCGCGCGCGCGTGGGCGAGGAAGTCGTCGCCGTACCAGTCGAAGATCTTCGAGAGGACGACGCGGCCGGTGGCGGCGTCGATCCGGACGTTGCGTTCCTCGGCGACGAACTCGCGCGAGACGTCCTCCAGCACGGCGTCGAGGGTCTCCCCGCGGAACGCCTCGGCGCGCAGCCGCGGGCAGCCGCCGGAGGCGCAGTTGAGCGCGAAGTGAGCGCGTGCGTCTCCGAAGGCCTCGCGCACCTTCGAGTCCTCCATCGCCTTCAGGGAGATCGTCTCGCCGCCGATCACGAAGCGCGTCGTCACGAAGAAGGCGAGCTGCTTCGCCGTGGAGGAGCCCACGCTGTCGCGGATGTCCTCGGCCACGACCTGCTTCATCACGCACGCGTTGTAGGCGTTGATCCAGTAGGCGAGCCGGTGCTCGCGCGTGGGGAAGAGCGCGGGAGCCGTTTCCGGCGACGTGACCGAGAGGGCGCCGAGGTAGCGATCGAGGAGCGCCGGGTCGCGGCGCAGAGCCTCGTAGTCGACCAGACCCCGCGCGTCGACGACGGCCTTCAGCACGGCGTCGAATTCCTCGTGGGAGAAGGCGCCCCGCGCGTCGAGGGCCGGCCCGCCTTCGGGGCGCGTCACCTCGATCGTCGAGCAGGAAATGCAGCCGAAGACGCCGCCGAGGAGGGCGAAGGCCGCGAGGACGAGCAGAGCGAGCGTGCGTCGTTGCATGGAGCTGCGTCTTCAGCGGGCGGCGACGGCCACGTCCTGCGGCAGGTACCGGCCGGTCGAGGGATCGAAGCGGCGCAACCCGTGGGGCGTGGCGACGGGAACGGGCGCGAGGATGTACCGGTCGCGCTGCGCGTTGTGGACGCACATCGAGACGAAGCCGTGGTTCGCCGTGGCGACGCGGAATACGCAGGCCTCGCAGCGCTCGCCGACGAGCTGCCGCGCGTCCATGAAGTTGTGGATGAAGTAGGTCTGCTTGTGGAAGCGCAGGCGCCCGCGCAGGAACGTGCCGAGGTTCGAGCCGAGGATCCGGCCCACGTGCCGCAGGCCGCGCAGCGCGAGGCCGGGACGCGTGAGGAGGACGCCCGCCGCCGTGCGCAGGCCCGTGCGCACGGGGTTCGCGCGCGGGAGCGACACGTCCCTCAGCGCCTCGAGCACGTGGCCGAAGAAGACCGGATCGTCGTTCACGTCGACGGAGCGGCCGCCGGACACGACCGTGAAGGCGGCGGAGTTGCACTCCGGGTGGCCGACGCGGACGGCGTCCCAGGAGAGCGTGATGCCGGCGCCCTCGGCGATCCGCCGCCGCACGTTCGGCACGGTGATCTCGTCGGGGCGGTCGGTGAGGACGCCGCGGCCCGTCGTCGCCTGCATCTGGAAGGACGCCATGCCGACCACGTCGGCGTGCTGCTTGAAGAAGCGCACGAGTCCGGGGATCTCGTGGAAGTTCCCGTCATGCACCGTCGTGTTGAAGATCACGGCGATGCCGAGGCCGCGCGCGCGCTCGATGTACTCGCGGCGCACCTCGTGGAGCGACTCCTCCGTGGCGTAGCCCTTCCGTTCCTGCGTGAGGTCGACGTGGAAGGCCACGTCCTTCAGCCCCGCCGCCGCCAGCTCCTCCAGCAGATCGCGATGGGCCAGGATCCCGTTCGTGAAGAGCGCCGGCTCGAGCTCGAGACGCCGCGCCTCGGCGACGATCGCCACCAGCTCCTCGCGCTTGCGGAGCGTCGGGTCGCCGCCGGTGATCTGGATCGCCTGGCCCGCACCGTAGGCCTCGCGGATCTCCGCGAGGCGCTCGAACAGCGACGCGAGGGGCACGTCCTTCGTCCGCTCGCTGCTCTCCGAGAGGTAGCAGAGCGTGCAGTCGAGATTGCATCGCTGCGTCACCTCGAGGGCGACGCAGCCCATGGCGAAGCGCTTGCCGAGGACCTGGTTCGGCCCGCGCCACCGCGGATCGAGGGAGTCGGTCGCGTGGCGCAGGCGCTCGCGGCGACGCGGCGCGTCGGAGAAACCGGGGAGGATCGGCATGGGCGGCGGTCGTCAGCGCGCGGGAGCGAGCGAGGAGAAGGAGCCTCGGCGCTCCCGGAGCGCGGCGAGGCGCTCCGGCGAGACGCCGGCGGCGTAGAGGATCTGGAGACGGAGATTCGCGAGCATCGTCGGGACGACGCCGTGCTCCCGATAGCGGCGCGCGCTCGTGACGACGGCCGGCGCCAGCACGCGGAGCGGGCCCGCGCGGCGGAGCCGGCGCGCGAGCTCCACGTCCTCGAAGAGCGGCCAGGGAGGAACGCCCCCCACGCGTGCGCAGACGTCGCGGCGCGCGAAGAGGGCCTGGTCGCCGAAGGGAACGCCCGTGAGCGCGACGCGCAGGTTCGCGCCCCAGGCGACGGCGCGCAGCGCGAGTCCGCCACCGTCGAACCGCAGGCGGAAGGCGCCCGCCACGGCGCCGGCGTCGACGGCGCGCAGTACCTCGCCGGCGGCGCCCTCGGGGAGCCGCGTGTCGGCGTGGACGAACCAGAGGATCTCGCCGCGCGCCGCCTCGGCGCCGGCGCGGAGCTGCGGTCCGCGACCGCGGCGCGACGAGAGAACGCGCACGTTCGGCCACTCGCACGCGACGGCCGCGAGCCGCTCGAGCGTTCCGTCGCGGCTCCCACCGTCCACGACGAGCACCTCGACGCGCGGGTCCGACGCGAGCTGGACGACCGTCGCCGGCGCGCAGGCGGCCTCGTCGAGCGTCGGCACCACGGCCGTGATCCGCGGCGCGCGGAGGGAGGCATCGCGGAGGGCGTCGGCTCGGAGCCCGGAGGTCACGGCGGGGAACATAGCGCGGCGGAGGCGGGATGAGCCGGTAGAACGATGCCCGCGCGCGGCCGGATGTGCGGTCGAGCGCGCCCACCCGACGAACCCAGGAGACTCCCCGATGCCCGGCGTCCGCGTCGCCCTGATCGGCACCCAATTCATGGGCCGCGCCCACAGCCACGCGTTGCGAAGCGTGGCGTCCTTCTTCCCTCGCCCCCACCCGCCCGAGATGACCGTGGTGTGCGGCCGGGACCCGCGGCGGACCAAGGAGCTGGCGCGCCGCTTCGGCTGGACCGAGGCATCGACCGACTGGCGGCGCGTCGTCGAGCGCGAGGACGTCGATCTCGTGGACGTCTGCACCCCCGGCGACACGCACGCCGAGATCGCGATCGCCGCGCTGCGCGCCGGCAAGCACGTGATCTGCGAGAAGCCCCTGGCGAACACGGTCGCCGACGCGCGTCGCATGGCGGCGGCGGCGCGCAAGGCGCGGCGCGTGACGCTCTGCGCGTTCAACTACCGGCGCGTTCCCGCCGTGGCGCACGCGGCCGCGATGATCCGGCGCGGCGACCTCGGCCGGATCTTCCACTTCCGCGCGCGCTACCTGCAGGACTGGATCCTCGATCCGTCGTTCCCGCTCGTCTGGCGGCTGCGGAAGGAGGTGGCGGGATCGGGCCCCCACGGCGACCTGAACGCCCACCTCGTCGACCTCGCGCACTTCCTCGTCGGGCCCATCGCGGAGGTCTGCGGCGCGACGGAGACCTTCGTGAAGAAGCGTCCCCTGCCGGAGGGCGGAGGTGCCCTCGGCGCCGCGCGCCGCCGCAAGGGCCGGCCGGCCATGGGCACGGTCACCGTCGAGGACGCGGCGCTCTTCCTCGCGCGTTTCCAGAACGGAGCCCTCGGCTCCTTCGAGGCGACGCGCTTCGCGGCGGGCCGCAAGAACGGTCTCACCTTCGAGGTGAGCGGCGAGAAGGGCTCCCTCGCCTTCGATCTCGAGCGTCTGAGCGAGCTGCGTTGGTACTCGACGGCGGACGCGGCGACGGAGAGCGGCTTCCGGACGATCCTCGCGACGGACGGCGGGCATCCCTACGCCGGCGCCTGGTGGCCGGCGGGCCACCTGATCGGCTGGGAGCACACGTTCACGCACGAGATGCATGACGTGCTCACGGCGATCGAGCGGCGGCGGTCCGTCGCGCCGAGCTTCGAGGACGGGCTCCGCTGTCAGGAAGTCCTCGACGCGGCGCTGCGCTCGGCCGCGAGCGGCCGCTGGCGCACGGTGCGCTGACGATGGCCCTCACGCACGACGAGGCGTGGGCGCTCCTGCAGGAGTGGACCGAGACGGAGTCGCTGCGCCATCACGCGCGCTGCGTCGAGACGGTGATGCGCGCCGCGGCCCTCCGGTACGGCGGCGCGGGCGCCGACGTGGAGGCCTTCGGGATCGCCGGCATGCTCCACGACGCCGACTACGAGAAGTGGCCCGAGGAGCATCCGAAGCGGATCGTCGCGTGGCTCCGCGAGCGCGGCGAGGAGGCGATCGCCCACGCGGTCTCCGCCCACTACACGAAGTGGGGCGTCGTCCAGGAGAGTGCCCTCGACCGGGCGCTGCTGGCCTGCGACGAGCTCACGGGCTTCGTCGTCGCCTGCTGCCGCGTGCGGCCCGACGGCATCGCGTCGCTGGAGCCGACCAGCGTGCTGAAGCGACTCAAGACCAAGTCCTTCGCCGCGAAGGTGGAGCGCGCGGAGGTGACGGCCGGCGCGGAGCTGCTGGGCGTCGACCTCGCCGTGCACGTGCAGTTCGTGATCGACGCGCTCCGTGCACGTGCGGCGGACCTGAAGCTCCTTGGAAGCTCATGACCCGGGACTGGGGTCAGACCCCTTTCTCTCTCCTCTCCCTCGCGCGCCGCGCG
>CAZJHD010000110.1:0-6182 GCA_964545855.1 uncultured Planctomycetales bacterium | reverse complement strand
GTGGCGGCTCGACCTCGGGAGGATCTCCATCCCCTTCGCGCGCGCGTGAGCGCGACGAGATCGAGCCCCTATCGAACGCTCCATCCAGTGACGAAATCGGAGCCAGTATCCGCCGCCTTGACGCCCCTCGGCCCCACGAAGACGATCCGCGCGGCCATACATCGACTCGGACCCATCGCCGCGACTCGATGCTCCATGTTCCTCACGAGACGCAAACGCGGTGTCTCTCCGTGACCTGCGAGCGGGCTCTGCAAGACGCACGGCTGCGCATGCGCGGCTCGATCGCCCGCTCCGCTCCGCCGACGACGCGCTCTGCGGTCCCACGCGTCGGCGCGCGCCGGCGAACCGAATCCGTTCGCACGAGGAGCCGCACGAGAGGGTTCCGCTTCCCTCAGTCCCGTCCGTCCCGGGGCGAGATCCGCCCAAGAGGCCTCGCATGAAGCTCTGGTTCCAGCGCATCCAGGAAGCGCTCGATTACCTCCACGACCTCGGCGAAGGCGATCTCGCGCGCCACATCCAAGCGACCGTGAACCGTTTTCATCGGCTCCCGGTCGGGAGGTCCATCTCCCTGGGCGCACGGGCCGACGGCAACGACGATCCGCAATACGCCGAGAACACGAGGAAGCGAAAGGCGCTGCGGGCGCTGCTGCTGTGCCAGCGGGTGTACTTCTCCAGTCTCTGGTCGCGACTGACGCTCGTTGGAGGCGCTCGGCAACCGCACGACTTCCTGACGCGCAACTGGAAGAACGACAGCCTGGCGCACTGGCGCCACCGGACCGAGGCGGAGATCGTCGAAGGCATCCGCTCGTTCTGCGTGACCTCGAACGGCGCCGCGGACCTGGCGGAGGCCGCCAACGGACCGCCGAACGGAGGCCACCCCGACCTGACGTTCACGCGCGACCGGGATCCCTTCCCGGGCCTCAGAAGCTGCTACGGCTCCGTGATGACATGGCTGTTCAAGAGCGGGCTCGCGTCCTACCGCTGGTACATGCGGCACTCGGGAGCGTGCAACCAGCAGACCCTGCGGGAGGCATTCGGTCCCGCCCGCGTGATCTGGAACGGCGACCGGCGCTTCGGCCCGTCGGACCGGCTGCCGCGAGTCCCCCGCGGCCACATCGTTCACCTCTTCGTCGACAACCCCATCCGGTGGAACGGCCACTGGCTCGTAAGCCTCGGAGACGGGAACGCGCGCGCGTGCAACAACGACACGACGGACGGCACGCCGAACGCGTACGCCGGCGGCTGCTCGCTCGACAACCAGTTCCTGCACGGCTACAAGCACGCGCTCGAGGGCGCCCGAGGCGGGGCTTTCGAGCAGGGCGTCGCGGAGGTCATCGATCCGGTCGCCATCCCGGAACGCCTGTAGCGCGCTGCGGAGCACGGTCGAGCTACCCCATGGCCGTGGCTCCCTCGGCCTTTCGCATCGCCATGGGAGTGTCGACCGCAGTGGTCGCCACCGATGCCCTTCGCCGATGCATCGCCGCCATCGAGCGCCGCGGCGGCGACAAGTCGATGTCCGTTCGAACCGCCCGCCGAAGACTCTCGCGATGCTCTTCATGGTGATCGAGCGCTACCCGCCGGGAGGCGCCGTTCCGGTGTACCGCCGCTTCCGCGATCGCGGGCGCATGGCGCCCGAGGGCGTGCGCTACGTCGCGAGCTGGGTCGACCTCCCGTTCCGCCGCTGCTTCCAGGTGATGGAGGCCGACGACGAGGCCGCCCTCGCGGAGTGGACGCGCCACTGGGAGGACCTCGTCGACTTCGAGGTCGTTCCGGTCCGCACCTCGGAGGACGCCGCCCAGAGCATCGCGCCCGAGTTGTAGAGAGCCCCCTGCTCGATGCAGAACCTCCGCGATTCCTCGCGACGGCGGTACCGTTGCGCGCCCCCTTGGACCACGCGACGCCGAACCCCGACCCCGTGGCGCGCATGAGCCGCTCCCTCGCCCAAGGAGACGACACGCCCGAAGGTTGGCGCCGCCCGCCGCAGGGCGCCGCTTGAAGATCCTCCTCACCGTGCTCCTCGGGCCCGAGCTCTACTGGCTCGCGCTCTACATGGGCTTCCGCTGGCTCGCATCGCGCAACGATCCCCCGAGCGAGTCGGGCAACGCGACGCTGCAAGCAGCCGTCTACGTCGCGGCGAGCGCCGGCGTCGCGCTCGCCTTCGGCTTCCTCGCGGTGCCGGGCGCCCACAAGGGCATCCTCTTCGCGCGTCTCGCCGTCACGGCCGCCGTCGGCGTGATCGCATGCGCCGTCGTCGCCTGCGAGGGGATCAGGTACCCGGAGGCAGGCCGCGACTCGGGCCTGCTGGGCGTGCTGATGTACGCCACGATGCTCGGTGGCCTCGTCTGGATCGTCGGCGCCATCGCAAGCTGGTTCCTCTTCGTGCGCGCCAGTCATCCCTGAGGCCACGACGTGCCGCGACGGCTCGATGGACTCCGGGAGGACGGCGCGCGCGCGGCGGTGCTGTGCTTCCTCCTCATCACGGTGGGCATCCTCGTGCTGCTCGGCGTCGTGATGAGACGATCGGGCGTGTCGCTGGAGCCGATCGTGTTCCTCGCCGGCTTCCTCGCGATCGTCGCCCTGCCCCAGAGCCCGGTGCGCCTGGCGAACGCTCGGCTGGGACGCGCCACCGTTCCCTCGTTGGCTCACCGAATGACGCGAGGACACCGCGCACCATGACCTGGGGACTCACGCTGCTCACGGCGCTCCTCACCGGCGCCCTCGGCCTCCTGTGCGGCGGGTTCCTCATGAACCTGTGCGTCGGCTGGTACCGCGTCTCGAGCTTCGAGGGGAAGGCGGGCTTCGCCGTGGTCGGCGTCGCGCTGCTGGGCGGCATCGCCGGGTTCGTCGTCGGACTCGTCGCCGCGCGCATGGTGGCCGCGGGCGCGGCCCCGACCTTCCTGAAGGGTCTCGGCGCGGGCGTCGGCGCGGTGCTCGCCATCGCCGCCGTCGCGACGCTGCTCTGCCGTCTCGCCGCCGACCTCGCGCCGACGATCGACGGGTGCGATCTCGAGATCGCCGTGGAGATCCGCTGCCCCGAGGGCTTCCCCGATCCCGGGACGTTCGAGAGCCGCGCGCTGTACACGGCGGTCCAGCTGCCGGGCGGCGGCCGCCAGCCCTCCGGCACGCTGCACGCCGGCCGTGCGAGGGAGGACGGCGGCCGGTGGATCGTCGAGGGAACCGTGCCGCTCGACACGAGCGCGTCGACGAAGTACCTGCGTGCCTTCTTCGACACGTCGCACGACGCGCTCTTCTCCCTGCCGCTCCGAAGTCATCCGAGTCGGAGCGATCTGGAGTGGAGCGACTGGGTCCTCTCGGGCTGGGACGTGGGCAAGCCCGAGCCGCCCGCAGAGCAGCGGTACCGCATGCGCTTCCGCGTGCAGAAGGTCGCGCCGCCCGACGCTCCGGCTCCGGAGCCGGACCGGACCGAGGAGGAGGAGCTCGCGGCGATCGCGCACGACGCGCCCCTGGAGGAATGGCTCGCGCACCTCGGCGACGGCACCTCCGAAGCCCGCGTCCAGGCCGTGCGCTCGATCGTCGAGGAGCGGCCGGCCGATCTCGCGCGGCTGATCGACTCGACCGAGAGCAGCCACCGCGAGCTGGCCCTCGCCGCCGTGGCGCACTTGATCGGCGTCGCGCCGGAGATCGCCGACGCCGTGCAGGCCGAGGGGCGCGAGGTGGCCGCGGGCCTCCGGCGGTTCAATGCGATGGCGGAGAGCGATCCGGAGTTCCTGCCGGTGCAGGTCGAGCTGCGCTCTCGCTTCGGCTCCTGGAAGCGCGCGTGGTGGAGGGTCTTCCACCAGCTCGGCCTCGACGGCCGGCCGCCGGTGCAGGAGATCCTCGACCTCGCGCGCGTCCGCGCGCGAACGACGTCGATGAGCGAGATCGTGCTCGGCGCCCGCGCGATCCTCGACGCGCTGCCGGCGGCGGAGAAGTGAGCCTCCGTCGTGACGTCATCTCGCGTCCGGCACCGACAGCGCGGGGCTCCGCTCGAAGAAACCCATCGGCACGAGCCGAAGCCCCGCGTGCGCGGCCGGCATGATCGGCCACTCCTCGGGGCGCGGGATGTGCGTCACGCCGAGGACGTACCACAGGACGACATCGGTCGCGACGAGCGGCTCGTCGTCCTCGCTCCAGACCGGGAGCCCGTCGGGCGTGAGGCGCTGATGGGGGTAGTCGCCCGCGGCGTAGAGCTCGCCCTCGCGGTGGCGCGTGACCCAGAGGTGGTGATCGACGAAGCCGGCGCGGCGGCGCTGCTCGGAGCCGGGCGCGAAGTAGGCGACGCCGTTCTCGCCGGGGACGAGCATGTAGCCGGGAAGGTGGCCGATCGCGTTGCGCTTGCCGGGATGGAACACCTTCCAGCGGCGGTGGCGCGCGAGGTCGAGGTCGCGCCGCGCGGCGCGCTCCGTGCGCAGGAGCGTCTCCTCCTCGGCGAAGCCGTTCCCCGGCGGGCTCCCCGCGGGCGCCGGCACGGCCGCGACGTCGAGCTCGGCGACGCTGTTCTCGACGCCGTCGACGTCGAAGTCGAGACGCAGGGCGACGAAGTGCTGATGGTTCGGCGCGACGATGCCCGGCGACACGACGGTGCCGAAGCGGTCGACGCGCGGACCCGTCGAGGCGTCGCGCCCCGCCACGAGGTCGTCGCAGGCCTCGCAGCGGGCGCCGTCGGCGCCCTTGGCGAGGAGGATCCCCGTGAGGGTCGTGTCGAAGGCGAGGCTGCCGTCCTGATGGAAGATCCAGGAGAAGCCGTAGTCGTAGTTGCCGACCGTGACGGCGAAGCCGACGACGAGGTCTCGCGCGCGCCGCGTCTCGGCGATGCCCGTGCGCTCCTCCAGGTGCTTCCAGAGGAGACCGCCGTCGCGCTCCCAGAGCGTGATGGCGTTGGCGATGGTGCGGGCCGCGCCGTCCTCGCCGGCGACGACCGCATCGAGGAAGACGGCGTTCTCCGGCGCGTCGCGGCCCGGCTCCAGCTCGTTCGCGATGCGGCCCAGCAGGTACTCGCCCTCGTCGAAGGCGCTCCGCCACGACCAGACCGGATCGGGATCTCCGTAGGGAACGACCATCTCCGAGAGCGACGCGCGGTGGAGGATCGAGCGCCCGCGGCGGGCGTCGCCGGCCGTGCCCTCCCAGGCGACGTCGTGGAGGACGAGCCCTTCGCGCGGATGGAGGGAGACGCGGAAGCTCCAGCCCTCCCAGCGGACGCGATGGCCGTCGATGCGGAAGCCGGGCCCGTCCGGCTGCGTGATGCGGAGCGGCGCGGCCGGCAGACGGAGCGGCGCGAGGTGTGCTGCGTCGAGGTCCTGCGAGCGCGGCGCGAGCGGGCGCGGCCCCGCGTCGTGGACCTCGACGACGCGCCGCGCGTCGAGGTCGACCACGGCGACGAGACCCTCGATGGGGCTGCCGTAGGGGTTCTTCGCGTCGGCCGCGTGGAAGGCGATCCCGCGCGCGATGCGCGCGCCGGGCGGCGCCGAGGGAGGCGGCACGCCGGGCGCCCAGACGTCGACGTGGACGGCGGCGAGGTCGGGGATCCCCCGTCTCGCGATCGCGGCCCTCCAGCCTTCGTCCGCGGCGAGGAGCTCGCGCACGGCCTCGTACTCCTCGTCGAGGAGCGGCACCTGCGCGCCGGGCCGGTCGGTCCAGGCGAGGAGCGTCCTCGCGGAGACGTCGACGCGCGCCTCCGCCGTGGCGTGCGCCGCGACGTCGCGCAGGACCGCGAGCGCGATGCGCCGCGGCGCCGGTCCGCCGGCGGCGTGGGCCGCGAGCGACTCCTTCGTCGGCTCCTCGAGGGCGATGGACGAGAAGCGGAGCGACGCTCCTCCGCCGCGCGCCGCGCGGATCGTCGCGGCGGCCGCATGGATCTCCGCCGCGTCGAGGGGATCGAGCAGATGGCGCGGAGCCGCCGGACGGTCGGCGGCGGAGGAGACCGCGGCGCAGGCGGCGAGGAGCGCGACGGGCGCGGCGAGAACGACGGAGCGGAGTCGGGCGATGAGACGGGAGTCCATGCGGGAGGTCACCTCGGCGGCGGATCGTGCCGTGTGCGACGGTCCGCGCCTCCCGGGGAAATGGCGCGCGCCGTCGGCGGCGAGGATCGTCCCGGGAATGGGGTCAGACCCATTTCTCTCGCTCTCCTCTCGCGGCGCGCGTGCGCGCCGCGAGTGGAGACCGAGAGAAAAGGGTCTGACCCC
>CAZJHD010000109.1:0-6802 GCA_964545855.1 uncultured Planctomycetales bacterium | reverse complement strand
TCGGGGGCGACGCTCGAGGTCCTGGAGCGAAGCGACCTGCCGGCGGACGACGTCTGGATGCAGGACGCCGTGGAGATCGGGACCGTTGGCGAGGGCGAGCGCGCGATCAGGCTCGCGCTCCACGGGAATCGCGGCCGGGCGCTCGACCGTGCCTTCGCCGAACGCTTCCTCGGACCGGGAACCGGCGTCCTTCGGCGCGGCGCATTCCGCGGCCGCGAAGCTCGCTGGATCGACTGGTTCGGCAACCTCGAGGTGAGCCCGCCGGTGCGCGCGGCGGGGCGCGAGTTCCCTCACGGACGCGTCTACACGGGGCGTCAGGGATCGCTCGGGCTGCACCCGGAGGTCCTCGAGTTCCTGGAGAGCTGCGGAGACCAGGGCCCGGTGCTGACGCTCGACACCGGATGGCTCCGCATCGGCCACGTGGACGAGATGGTCGCCTGGGTGCCGTCGCGCACCGGCCGGCCCTGGCGCGTGCTGGTCCCGAGTCCCCGGCTCGCGCTCGACGTCCTGCGACGCGCGGAGGCGAAGGCCCCGGGCGGGACGATCAACGGGAGGACCCATCGCGAGGAGGACCGCCGGCGCGAGCGGACCGTCGCGTCGATCCTTGCCGACCCGGCACTGCTCGCGGAGCAGTACGAAGTGGAGCGACGCATCGAGGGAGTCCGCCGATCGCTCGCGCGCGGTCTCGGCCTCGCGCCCGAGGACTTCGTCGAGATCCCGGCGCTCTTCCACGACGGGATCGCCCTGTTCCCGAACATGGTGAACGCGCTCGTCGTCGGGAACCGGTTCCTCTGCGCCGATCCGCACGGTCCCCTCGTGAACGGCGAGGACGTCCTGCTGGCCGCCGTGCGCGAGCGGCTCGAGCCCCTCGGCTGCGCCGTCGTCGCGCTCGACGACTTCTTCCCCTACCACGTGTGGCTCGGCGAGGTGCACTGCGGGACCAACACGACCCGCGGCCCGCGCGGCGCCGCCACGAACTGACGCGCCCGGGATGAGCGCCCTCGACGCCGCGCCGGCGCGGTGCGAACCCCTGGACGGCGAGTCCCTCGTGGTGCGCAACGCGCACCACCACAACCTTCGCGGCATCGACCTCACGATCCCGCGCGATCGGCTCGTCGTCGTGACCGGGCCGAGCGGATCGGGCAAGAGCACGCTCGCCTTCGACGTCCTCTTCGCGGAGGGGCAGCGCCGCTACCTGGACACGCTCTCGCCGCACGCGCGGCAGTTCGTGAAGCAGCTCGAGAAGCCGGCCGTCGACCGCATCGACGGGCTTCCGCCCGCGATCGCGATCGAGCAGCGCACGACGCGCGGAGGCGCCAACTCCACGGTCGCCACGATGACGGAGGCGTGGCACCTGCTGAGGCTCCTCTGGTCGAAGGTGGGCGAGCGGCACTGCCACCTCTGCGGGCGCCGGCTGCGTGCGGCGAGCCTCGAGAGGATCGCCGACGAGATCGCGACGCGCTGGAGGAGCTCGCGCGTCGCGCTGCTCACGAGCGTCGTGCGCGGGAGGAAGGGATTCCACGGGTCGGTATTCGCGAAGCTCGCGAAGGAGGGCGTCGAGCGCGCCCGCGTCGACGGGAAGATGGTGCGCGTCGATCCGGCGCTCCGTCTCCATCGATGGCGCGAGCACACGATCGAGGCGGTCCTCGCGGAGCTGCCGCCGCGCGCGAAGGCGCCGGCGATCGAGGAGGCCGTGCGGCTCGCGGCGCGTCGCGGCGGCGGAGCCGTCACCCTCGCTCCCCTCGACCGGCACGGCGTTCCCGACGCGACGCGCGAGTTCACGGCGGGGGCGGAGCTCGCGTGTCCCTCCTGCGGCACCGGCTACGGCGCGCCGGATCCCCGCGAGTTCTCCTTCAACTCCAAGCTCGGTGCCTGTGACCCCTGCGGCGGCCGCGGCGCGCGCGACGTGTTCCGCGAGGACCTCCTCGTCCCCGACGGCGCGCTCGCGCTCGCCGAGGGAGCCCTCGCTCCGCTTCGGGGCTCTCCCTTCGGCCGGAACGCCGTCGCCACCTTCGCGCGCCGCGTGCGGGAGATCCTCGGCATCGATCCTCGCCGTCCCTGGAGGAAGATCCCTCCCCGCGACCGCCGGCGCATCCTTCACGGCGATCCGGGATTCGAGGGGCTCGTTCCGCGGCTCGAGGCCGAGCGCGCGGGAGGAGCGAGCGGGCTCGCGGCCTTCGTCTCCGAGGAGACCTGCACCGTCTGCGACGGCACGCGGCTACGGCCCGAGGCCCGCGCCGTGCGCGTGGCGGGCCGATCGATCGGTGACGTCGCGCGTCTCTCCATCGATGAGGCGGCGCGATGGGTCGCCGGACTCCGCCTCCCGAAGCGAGAGGCGACGATCGCGCGCGAGGTGCTCCGCGCCCTCGTGCCGAAACTCGCGTTCCTCCAGCGCGTCGGCCTCGGCTACCTCACGCTCGACCGGCGCGGTGACACGCTCTCCGGAGGCGAATCGCAGCGCATCCGCCTCGCCGCGTCCCTCGGGTCGGCGCTCACGGGCGTCCTCTACGTGCTCGACGAGCCGACGATCGGTCTCCACGCGCGCGACAATCGGCGTCTGCTCCGCACGATGCGCGATCTGCGCGACGCGGGGAACTCGGTGATCGTGGTGGAGCACGACGAGGAGACGATCCGCGGCGCGGACCTCGTCGTGGAGCTCGGGCCCGGAGCGGGGCGCGCGGGCGGCGAGGTCGTGGCCGAGGGCGCGCCGGCCGACCTCGAGCGCAAGGGCTCCACGGCCACGGGGCGCGCGCTCCGTGGGGTCGGCCGCGGCCGCCGCAACGGCACCGCGTGGTCGGAGCCCGAGGAGTGGATCACCGTGCGCGGCGCCCGCGCCCACAACTTGAAGGACGTGACCGTGCGCTTCCCGCGCGGGCGCCTCACGGTCGTCACGGGCGTCTCCGGATCGGGCAAGAGCACGCTCGTCCGCTCGTGCCTCCTGGAGGGCGTGCGGCGTCGGCTCGCAGGCCGGGCTCTGCCGCCCTTCGTCCGCGCCATCGAGGGGCACGAGGGACTGCGCAAGGTCGCGGAGGTCGACCAGAGCCCCATCGGTCGCACGCCGCGGTCGATCCCGGCGTCCTACGTCGGCTTCCTCGACGAGATCCGGAGCCTGTTCGCGTCGACGCCGGAGGCGCGGGCGCGGGGCTACTCGGCGTCGCGGTTCTCCTTCAACGTCGGAGGAGGCCGTTGCGAGCCCTGCGCGGGACAGGGAGAGGTGAAGATAGAGCTCTCCTTCCTCCCGGAGGCTCGCGTGCCGTGCGAGACCTGCGGAGGGCGCCGCTACAACGACGAGACCCTGGCGGTGCAGTGGCATGGCCTCGACGTCTCCCAGGTGCTGGCCCTGACGGTGGCGGAGGCACGCGAGGTGTTCGACGCCGTGCCCGCGATCGCGCGCCCCCTCGCGCTCCTCGAGGACGTGGGCCTCGGCTACCTCGCCCTCGGCCAGACCTCCAGCACGCTCTCCGGCGGCGAGGCCCAGCGCATCAAGCTCGTCGAGGAGCTCGGACGCGGCGGCGAGGTGGGCCGCGCCCTCTTCGTTCTCGACGAGCCGACGACGGGCCTCGGCATCTCCGATGCGTCGCGCCTCGTCGACGCGCTGCACCGGCTGGTGGGCCGCGGAGACACGCTCGTCGTGATCGAGCACAACCTCGAGGTGATCCGCGAGGCGGACTGGATCGTCGACCTCGGGCCCGAGGGCGGCGGCGCCGGCGGAGCCGTCGTGGCGGAGGCTCCCTGGGAGTCGCTCGTGAAGGGGGCGCGGCGGTTCCCGCGATCGTTCACGGCGCGCGAGATCGCGCGCGACCGATTCCGGCGTCCCGTGGCGAGCGCCGAGCGCGAGGACGGCCGGGGGACCGTCGTCAATTCGCCGAAGGGCCGCGCCAGCGGCCAGGCCCGTCGATGAGATCGCGCACGCGGCGCTTGAGGAGCTCCGGCGAGAAGGGCTTCTGCAGGTAGGCGGCTCCCTGGTCGATCACGCCTCGCACCGACACGGAGTCGGGCGCGTAGCCGGAGACGAAGAGGACACGGAGCTCGGGGCGCTCCTTCGTGAGCGCCTCGGCGAGGCTCGAGCCGCCGATCCCAGGCAGCACGGCGTCCGTGACGAGGAGATGGATCGGACCGTCGTGGCTCCGTGCGACCGCCAGCGCTTCGTCGCCGTTCTGGGCGGTGAGCACGTGGTAGCCCTCGCTCGTGAGCACGAGGCTCGCGAGCCGTCGCACGGCCGACTCGTCCTCCACGACGAGGACGGTCGCTCCTTCCGGCGGCTTCGTCGCCGGTCCGGGGGGAGGCTCCGGAGGCGCGAGCGGCCGATCCGCGAGCGGGATCGCCACGAGGAACGTCGAGCCCGCACCGGGCTTGGACACGACGTCGATCCAACCGCCGCTCTGCTGGACGATCGCGTAGGCGACGGAGAGCCCGAGCCCCGTTCCGCTCTCGCGTCCCTTGGTGGTGAAGAGCGGCTCGAAGGCGCGCGCGACGGTCTGTGCGTCCATGCCGACGCCCGTGTCGGAGACCGTGAGCAGCGCGATGCGCACGGTGGCCGCACCCTCGGCGCCGCGGCGCGGAGCCTCGGTCTCCTCGGTCCGGATCGTGAGCGTTCCCCCCGATGGCATGGCGTCCCTCGCGTTGATCGCGAGGTTCAGGAGCACCTGCTCGAGCTTGCTGGGATCGACGTGCACGGAGAGCGGAGTCTTGCAGAGCTTCACGACGAGTTCGATCGGTTCGCCGAGCGATCGACGGAGGAGGCCCTCCGTGTTCCTCACGAGGTCGTTCAGCAGGATCGTGCGCGCCTGCATCGTCTGGCGGCGGCCGAAGGAGAGCAGCTTCCTCGTCAGGCTCGCGGCGCGGTCGGCCGCCTTCCGGATCTCCTCCACGTGTCCCCAGCGCACATCGCGCTTGGCGAGACCCACTTGGGCGAGGTCGGCGAACCCCTGGATCGCCGTGAGGAGGTTGTTGAAGTCGTGCGCGACGCCGCCGGCGAGCTTGCCGAGTGCCTCCATCTTCTGCGCCTGGGAGAGCTGATCCTCGAGGCCGCGCCGCTGCGTCACGTCGCGCACGACGATCGCGAAGCCACCGGGAGCGCCGGAGGCCCCCGGCAATCGCGTCAGGACCTCGCTCGCGAGGAAGCGAGATCCGTCCTTGCGAACGCGCCAGCCCTCTCCCTCGGCCCTCCCTCGCGTCCGTGCCTCTTCGAGGAGCGTCCGGGGTGCGCCCGCCGCGACGTCTTCGGGCGCACGGAAGCGCGCCAGCGGTTGGCCGAGGATCTCCTTCGGCGCGAAGCCG
Organism: uncultured Planctomycetales bacterium; assembly: GCA_964545855.1. Taxonomy (GTDB): domain Bacteria; phylum Planctomycetota; class UBA1135; order UBA1135; family JACQFD01; genus CAZJHD01. The sequence continues at coordinate 1,522 of CAZJHD010000109.1, read as the reverse complement.
AAGAGCCGCTGCGCCGCCGCGTTCCAGAGCTCGACGTGCCCTCCGTCGTCGAGCTGGAAGAGCGCGATGTCGTGGAGCCCATCGAGGAGGAGACGATAGCGCTCTTCGCTGTCGCGGAGCGAGTTGGCCCGCTGCTCCAGATCCTCGGCCATCCGGTTGAAGCCCGCGGCGAGGAGTCCTGGCTCGCCGGGAGCATGCACGGTGGTGCGGTGGGCCAGGTCGCCGGCGCCCCACCGTTCGACGTCCGACGCGAGGCGCGTCAGGGGGCGCGAGACGCGCCGTGCCGCGAGGCGCCCCGCCGCGAGCGCCAGGAGGAGGGCGCCGGCGGCGAGGGCGGAGTTCCGCAGGAGAGCGCGCTTCGCTCCGGCCAGGGCTTCGTGATGGGGGATCCCGACCACGACCGACCACACGGGATCGAGCCCCAGGAGGTTCACGCGGGCCCAGATCATCGCCTCCGGAACGACAGACGAAGGAGGCCTGGCCTCGCTCTCGGCTCCTTCGGCGATCCGCACGGTGCTCTTGGCGGGGCGGCTCTCGGCTCCCTGCGCCGCGGGTTCCAGGCAGGAAACGACGACGCCTCGCCAGTCGTGCAGCTCGATCGCCGAGCCCGGAGGCAGCGTCGCCACGTCGAGCAGATGGCCGAAGTAGGAGAGCTTCGTCGACACCGTGGCCATGGCGGCGACCGATCCCGAGGGATCGAAGAGCGGGACGGCCGCCGTGAGCGTGAGATCTCCGGTCGCGGGGCAGACGTGGGGCGGGCCGAGGGCGAGCGCGCCCGTGCGTCGGGCCCGCTCGAAGAGCATCGGGTTCCGGCGCGGGAGCGACTCCCAACCCTCCGGCGGCGTCAGCGCGGATCCGAGACTCGTCCCGTCGAGCGTCCAGACGCCGAGGTTGCCGAAGATCGGCGCGAGCTTCTCCTTGAGTTCGCCGAGGAACGCGGCGTTGGTGGCCGACTGGTCCGGATCGAACGACGCGATGGTCGCGACGGCGTCGCGGACCGTGCGGAGGATCACGAGGTGGTCCTCGATCCGGTCGGAGGCGACGCGCGCCGCATTGGACGCGCGTTCGCTCGCCGACTCCTGCGCGGTCTGCCACTGGAGCCACGTGTCGGCCGCGCCGAGAGCCGCGAAGGGCAGGACGCAGAGCGCCACGAGGCGCAGGATCTGGCCGTCGATCCCTCCGCTCGGGCTCCGGGCCGCCGCAAGCTGCGCGCTCGGTCGGAGCTCGGCGGCGGGACTCGGTCGATTCGGAGGGGCGGCGGACATGGGCCGGAGACGCCGGGTCGCCGGAGTATCGCTTCCGCGCGTCCCCTCCGGCAGGGCGTTCGCGAAAGGCTCCGAGGTCGTGAAGGAATCGGCGCCGGTCTTCGGCCGGCTGCGAGCGGCTGCGGCTTCGTTGCTCCTCCTCCGCAAATCTCCGTGAGTTGCGTCGTCGTCGCGCCTCGCCTCGCTCGCTCTCGCTCGGCCTCGGGCCAGCGGCGGCGATTTCTTCACAACCTCTCCGGCGGCCGGTCGCGGGTCCG
>CAZJHD010000108.1:0-6949 GCA_964545855.1 uncultured Planctomycetales bacterium | reverse complement strand
TGGCGGAGATCTCCGTCTCGATAACTTCACAGCCTCTCTGACCCCATTCCCGGGACGCTGCGCTTCTCTATCGATCGATCCGCGGCGCGCGCGCCGAGCCCGCGGGTGCGGCCTCCAACGGTCCGAGCGAGTCGCCCGCCGCCGCTCGCGGCGCCGGGGCCTTCCCGGCGGTCTCTCGTGGTGCGGACGTCTCCTCCGCCGTCGCCCCCGCCAGCGCGTCGCGCTCGATCTCGTCGAGGGCCGCGCGCTCCTCGCGGGTGAAGGTGTCGCGCGTCGAAGGCGTCCGGTAGTCGGGCCAGCGCTTGCCGGTGAGCCGCTGAATCATCGCGACGGCGCGCCGGCGCACCATGGCGTCGGGCGAGCGGAAGTCGCCGACGATCTCGCGCGGCACCCGGCCGCGCACGTCGTCGCCGCTGAGATCGATCGCGAGCCAGCCCAGCAGGAAGTCGACGAAGGCGATGGGACGCAGCGAGAGTCCGCCCCCGGCGATCACGAGGTTGCCTCCGAAGTGGAGATCGAGGGGATCGCGGTCCGTGAGCTGCTCGCTCCACCACTGGAGCGGGAATCGGACGAATCCGGCGTCCAGGGGCCGCGCCGAGATGCGGCCCGGCATCGACCCGGCGTGGACACGCTGCCCGACGTCGTGGAGATAGAGGAACGGCACGCCGAACTCGGCGCGCTCCTCGTCGAGCGCGACGAGCGTGCCCTCGCGCAGCCCGTAGCGGCTCCCTTCGTACCAGCCAGCGCCCAGCTCCAGCACGTGGCTCACGCCGAGATGCGCCTCGAGGCCCGTGGCGATGCCGGCGTCGATCTCCACCACCTCCGTCGCGTCGTGCCAGCGGTCCTGCATGTAGGCGCAGGAGCCGGCGACGGACGCGAGGAGCGCGAAGGCGCCGTGGAGGGCGCGAGTCCGGGTCACGGGGATTGCGGACGACGCCGTCTCGCGACGGGCGCGGAGCCCTATCGGTAGGCCGGAAAGCCCGTGACGGCCTCGCCGATCGCGAGCGAATGGATGTCGTGCGTGCCCTCGTACGTGTAGACCGTCTCGAGATTGCACAGGTGGCGGCCCGACTGGTACTCGAGAAGGATCCCGTTCGCGCCGAGCATGTCGCGGCAGGTGCGCGCGACCCGCAGCGCCATCGCGACGTTGTTGCGCTTCGCCATGGAGACCTGGGGATGCGTGAGCCGCCCCTGCTCCTTCATGCGTCCCACGCGGAGCGCGAGGAGCTGGCCGAGGGTGACGTCCGTCGCCATGTCGGCGATCTTCAGCTGCGGGATCTGGAACGATGCGAGGGGCTTCTCGAACACGATGCGGTCCTTCGCGTAGCCGACGGCCTCCTCCAGGCACGCCATGGCCGCGCCGACGGCGCCCCAGGCGATGCCGTAGCGCGCCTGCGTGAGGCAGCTCAGCGGCGCGCGGAGGCTGTCGGCCTTCGGGAGCCGCGCCGATTCGGGGACGCGCACCTCGTCGAGCACGAGCTCGCTCGTGACCGACGCGCGGAGGCTCCACTTGAGCTTCGTCTCGGGGGCCGTGAAGCCCTTGGCGCCCTTCTCGACGAGGAAGCCGAGCACCTTCCCGCCGTCGTCCTTCGCCCAGACGACCGACACGTCGGAGATCGTTCCGTTCGTGATCCACATCTTGCGGCCGTTCAGCACCCAGCCGTTGCCGTCCTTGCGCGCGCGGCTCTGCATGCCGCCCGGGTTGCTCCCGGCGTCGGGCTCCGTGAGCCCGAAGCAGCCGACGGCCTCGCCCTTCGCGAGCTTCGGGAGCCACCGCTTCTTCTGCTCCTCCGATCCGTACTCGAGGATCGGGAACATCACGAGGGACCCCTGCACGCTCGCCATGGAGCGCACGCCGGAGTCGCCGCGCTCGAGCTCGCGGCACATGATCCCGTAGGCGACGGGGCCGAGGCCCTGGCCGCCGTACTCCTCCGGCGTGGTCGGCCCGAAGAGCCCGATGGCGGCGAGCTCCGGGATCAGGTCCATGGGGAAGCGCCCCTGGTCGTAGCACGCGCCGATGATCGGGAGGATCCGCTCGTCGACGAAGGATCGGACCGAGTCCCGGACCATGCGCTCCTCGTCCGAGAGCTCTCCGTCGAGATCCAAGAAGTCGAAACCGCGAAATCGATCCATGAGACGAGGCGCTCCGAGCGAAGGGGCCGGCGGGCAGGGGGGCGACGAATATAGTCGGGACTCCTCCCCCCGCCGAGACGGCAGGGTGACGCCGCGCGCGCACGCCACGACGTGATCCCCAATCCCACGCCCTGTCCTCGATGTGGCTACCCGGCCCCCGCGGCCGCCTCGGGCGGCGCGTCGTGCCGGCTCTGCGCCCTCCGGCCCCCTCCGGCGGGCGCCGCCGCCACGCGGCGCGCCGGATTCGCGGACGGGCTCGGCGCCTTCTTCCGCGGCATCGGATTCCTCTTCTCGAAGTCGCGGACGAAGCGCGTCGCCGTCCTCCCCGCCTGCATCTCCACCGTCGTCTTCTCCGTGATGCTCTGGCTCCTGTGGACCCTCACGGCCGGGATCCGCGAGTCGACCGTGTCCGCGAGCTGGATGCCCGGGTGGCTGCAGGGCATCGCCTCCTTCGTCGTCGGGTCCCTCGTGCTCCTCGTCTTCGTCGTGCTCGCCTGGTTCACGGCGGCGCCGATCACGACGGCGATCGCCGGACCCTTCCTCGACCTCCTGGTGGCGCGCGTCGACGAGGAGGTGATGGGGACACGCCCCAGCGTCGAAGCGGGGATCGTCCGCGACACGGCCTTCGGCGTCCTGCAGGCGGCGCTGGTCCTCGGGTTCACCGTGGCCCTCGGGATCGGCGCCTTCCTGCTGAACTTCGTTCCCGCCGCGGGCACGGCGGCGAGCTTCGTCGTCATGGCCTTCGGGCTCGGGTTCTCGGCGATCGATCTCCCGGCGAGCCGCCGGCGATTCACCTTCGGGCAGAAGCTCGCCGTCGCCTCGGCGAACCTCGGCGCCGTCCTCGGATTCGGACTGGGCAGCGTGCTGCTCGCGCCCATCGCCTGTTTGAACGTCCTCCTCGGCATCCCGGTCTCGGCCCTCGGGGGAACGCTGCTCTTCCACCGTCTCGACCTGCGCCCCGCCGTCCGCCGCCGCTGAGCGCACGCCCGAGGCCGGAGCCGCCGCCGATCGAGCGGCTGGTATGTTCCCCGGCTCGTGGCCCGCTATCTCGTCACCTCCGCGCTCCCGTACGCGAACGGGCCGATCCATCTCGGCCACGTCGTCGGCGCGTACCTGCCGGCCGACGTGTACGTCCGCTACCGCCGGATGCGCGGCGACGACGTCCTCTTCGTCTGCGGCACCGACGAGCACGGGGTCGCCATCACGATCCACGCCGAGGCGACGAAGACCGCCTACGGCGCCTTCGTCGACCGCTGGCACGGGGAGATCGGCGCCACGCTGCGCGCCGTCGGCGTCGAGTTCGACGCACCCTTCAGCGGAACGAGCCGCTGCCCGCACCACGCCCGCGTCTCGCAGCGCTTCTTCACGAACCTCCACGGGAACGGCTACCTCGCCCAGAAGACCGAGCGCCAGTGGTACTGCGAGAAGGACGCGATGTTCCTCGCCGACCGCTACCTGGAGGGCACGTGCCCCTTCTGCGGCGCCGCGAACGCGCGCGGCGACGAGTGCAAGAAGTGCGGGCAGTGGATCGACGCCCTCGAGCTGAAGGACCCCCGCTGCAAGCTCTGCGGCACGACGCCCGTCGTGCGCGAGACGGCCCACTGGTACCTCGACCTCCCGAAGCTCCACGCCGACGGCGTCGGCCGCTGGTTCGCGGGCGAGGATCCCGAACGCCCGCACGTCCCCTGGAAGCCGAACGTGAAGGCCTTCGTCGGCAACATGCTCGCCGACCTCCATCCACGCCCCATCACGCGCGACCTCCGCTGGGGCGTGCCACTGCCGGCGCCGTTCACGGAGGACGGCAAGGTCCTCTACGTCTGGTTCGACGCCCCCATCGGCTACTGCTCGATGACGCAGGAGGTGCTCGAGGAGCGCGCGCGCCGCGCGGGATCGCCGGCCCCCGGAGCCGACGCGTGGCTCGACTGGTGGGCGCCGGAGGCGGCCTCCGACGTGCGGCTCGTGCACTTCATCGGGAAGGACAACATCGGGTTCCACACGATCGTCTTCCCCTCGATGCTCTTCGGCCAGCGCGAGGCGCTCGGACGCCGCGCCGTCCTGCCCTGGGCGGTGCCGGCGATGGAGTTCTACAACCTCCAGGGGCGCAAGTTCTCGACGAGCGACGGCTGGACGATCGACCCGCGCGACCTCCTGGCGCGTTTCCCGAGCGTCGACGCGCTCCGCTTCACCCTGCTCGCCACGGCGCCCGAGACGGCCGACTCGGAGTTCTCCTTCGAGGACTTCCAGCGGGTCACGAACCGCGATCTCGCGGACAACGTCGGCAATCTGCTCTCGCGGGCGCTGCGCTTCGCGAAGGACCGGCTCGGCGGGCGCGTCGAGCGCAAGGCGCCCACGGCGGCGGAGACGGAGCTGTTCCAGGAGGTCTCGCAGCTCGTGCGCGAGTGGGCGCGCGCCTTCGACGCCTTCGAGATGCGCGCCGCCTGCGCCGCCGTCGTGGGTGTCGGCCGCGCCGCGAATCGCTACTTCGACGCCTGTGCGCCCTGGGCCTCCGTGAAGACCGATCGGGAGGCTGCGATGCGGTGCATCGACTGGACCTCGCGCTGCCTCGGCGTGATCGGCATCCTCGGCGAGCCTCTGCTGCCGGAGTCCTCCGCCCGCATCCGGGCGGCCGTCGGTCTCGACGGCGCCGACCCGCGGCGCCGCTGCGAGGAGATCCTCGCCCGCTCGAGCGTCCGCGAGTTCGAGCGCGACTTCCCCGTCGGCGACGTCCCCATCCTCTTCTCCAAGCTCGACGATGCGGCGATCGCCCGCGAAGTCGAGAATCTCCGAGCCCGCGCGGCCTCCCGCGCCCCAGGATCCTCCTCCATGACCGAAGCCCCCGAGAACGCTCCCGCCTCCCCCGCGCCCGCCCCGAAGCCTGCGGCACCGGCCGCAGCCGCGCCCGCCGCTCCCGCCGCCGCCGACCCGAACGCGCCGAAGCCGACGATCACCTACGACGACTTCATGAAGATCGAGCTCCGCATCGGCACGGTCGTCGTCGCCGAGAAGGCGCCGAAGGCCGACAAGCTCCTGCGTCTCGAGATCGACATCGGCCGCGAGAAGCGGCAGGTGCTCGCCGGCATCGCGTCGAAGTACGCGCCGGAGCAGCTCGTCGGCAAGCGCGTCGTCGTCGTCTGCAACCTCGCGCCGCGCACGATGCGCGGGCTCGAGAGCCAGGGCATGGTCCTCGCCGCCGACGACGGGAGCGGCCCGGTCGTGGTCGTCCCGATGTCGGACGTCGCCACGGGCGCGACGGTGAAGTAGGCCTCGACGTCCCCGAGCGGCTCGCGGCCAGCCGGCGCGATCCTCTTCGAGAGGGCGGCCGCGCCCACGAGGGTCACGGGGCGCGTCGCGGGCGGCCCGGGGGGCCGCCGGTCTGCGTCGCCGCCGGGCTGCTTTGCCGCCGGAAGACGTCGCTGCCGACTACTTCGCCGGCGGCTTCTTCGGAGCCGTCTTCTTCGGCGCCGCCTTCGCGGGTGCCTTCGCGGCGGTCTTGGTCGCCGCCGGAGCCGCCGTCGCGGCCGACTTCGATGCCCCGCTCCCCGTCGCCGGGCTTCCCGTCGCGCCGCTTCCGGTCGCCGGCAGCATCTTCTTCGGCGCCTCCTTCATCGACTGCCGCGGCCCGGGCTTCACGATCTTCCCGGCCTTCAGGCAGTGGGTGCAGATCCGCATCCGCACGACGCGCCCGCCCTGCATGGCGCGGACGTACTGGAGGTTCGGCAGGAAGCGCCGCTTGCTCCGACCCGTGACGCGCCGGCCGATGCCTCCCTTCTTCTTGGCGATCCCGCGGCGGGTCACCTGGTTTCCGATCTGGGGACGGCGGCCGCAGAGCTGACAGACTCGAGACATGGGAGGGCACGCAGGAGGACGAGGAGTCCCGGGAGATTGCCCGGGACATGGGGGCGAAGACGGTAGCCGCTGCCCTCGGTGAGGGTCAACAACGCGCGCGGACGCGACGCCCGCGCCCGATGGACCACGCCCCCCCGGGCGCTCCTCAGCCCCCGAGGATCTCCCCCAGGGTGTCGCGCGCGGCGTCGGCGAAGCCGTCTCCGAGCTTCACCTCTTCCTCCGCCGATCTCTGGCGGTGGCGGGCGAACTCGAGCACCTCCTGGAGGCGCGCCGACGACTCGTTGCTGTAGAAGCGCACCATCCCGAGGGTCGTGCGCTCGTCGAACAGAACGGTGAAGAGCGTGCGGTTGCCGACGAGGTTCACCTGGATGTGGTGGTCCTTCGAGCCCTGGTGGTGCAGCGAGCGGAACTCCTTCTCGCCGAGCATGCGCGCCATCTCGCGCGTCGCGGCGAAGGAGCCGGCCACCAGCGCGGCGATCGAATCGGCGTTCACGTCCGGCAGCTCGCCCTTGCGAGTGACCAGGTGTCCGTCGCGGTCGATGAGGAGGACGCACTTCGCGTTCGAGAGCGCGAGGAACTCCTCGAGCACGCGATCGATGTCCTCGACATCCTGGCGGTAGAAGACGAGCCGCTCCTCGCGGATGCGAGCGTCGGTCTTCGAGGTCGATTCGGGAACGGCTCCCGTCGGGAATGTTTCGGTCATCGGAAGAAGAACAGGAAGACGACTCCGAGGACGGCCAGCGCCCCGAGGGCACCGAGCAGGACTCCCGCGTAGACGGCACGCTGGCTCGACGCGCCCGAGCGTCCGCTTGCGTCGACCATCGGAACGGGCGGCGTGTAGGGAACGGCGGTGCGGCCGCCCGGACGGACGGCGCCCGCACGAGTCGCGGGCCGCGCGCCCTGGGCGGGCATCGGCGCGACGCGCGGGACCGGAGGAGCGGGCCGCGCGGCCTGTGCAGCGGAGGGCGGC
>CAZJHD010000107.1:0-7285 GCA_964545855.1 uncultured Planctomycetales bacterium | reverse complement strand
CTCGAGCGCGACGTGCGCGACGCGGGGCTACAGACGAAATCGGGGCCAGTCTCCTCTGCGTCCGCGCCGCGTTGGGGGCGCGCCGCGCCCGCCGTATCCTGCGCCCATGCGAGACCGCTATGAGAGCCCCCTCGCGGGCCGCTACGCGAGCCCCGAGATGCTGGAGCTGTTCTCGCCGCTCCGGCGGATCCGCACGTGGCGGACGCTCTGGATCGAGCTGGCGCGGGCCGAGAAGGACCTGGGGCTCGCGATCCCCGCCGAGGCGATCGCCGAGATGGAGGCGCACCGCGACGACGTGAACTTCGACGTCGCCGACGCTCGCGAGCGCGAGGTGCGCCACGACGTCATGGCGCACGTCCACGCCTTCGGAGTGCAGTGCCCGGCGGCGAGGCCCTGGATCCACCTGGGCGCGACGTCCTGCTACGTCACCGACAACGCCGACCTCGTCGTGATGCGCGACGCGCTGCGCGTGCTCTCGCTGCGCCTGCTGCACGCGATCGACCGACTGACGAAGCTCGCGAAGGAGCACCGCGCGACGGCGACGCTCGCCTTCACGCACTTCCAGCCGGCGCAGTGCACGACCGTGGGGAAGCGGGCCTGCCTCTGGGCGCAGGACCTCCTCCTCGACCTCGGCGACCTCTGGGGTGTCGTCGACCAGCTCCCGTTCCTCGGCGTGAAGGGCACGACGGGGACGCAGGCGAGCTTCCTGCGTCTCTTCGACGGCGACCACGGGAAGGTGGAGGAGCTCGAGCGGCGCGTGACGGCGGCCCTCGGCTTTCCGCGGTCGATCCCCGTGAGCGGGCAGACCTACCCGCGGAAGCTCGACTGGAAGATCGCTTCGCTGCTGGTGGGGATCGCCGTGTCGTGCTCGAAGTTCGCGAACGACCTCCGCCTCCTGCAGCACCGGCGCGAGATGGAGGAGCCCTTCGAGGAGTCGCAGATCGGCTCCTCGGCCATGGCCTACAAGCGCAATCCGATGCGCAGCGAGCGCGTGACGAGCCTCGCTCGCTTCGTGATCTCCCTCGCCGACTCGCCGGCGCAGACGGCGGCGAACCAGTGGCTCGAGCGCACGCTCGACGACTCGGCGAACCGGCGCCTCTCGCTCCCCGAGGCGTTCCTCGCGACGGAGGCGTGCCTCCTCCTCGTGTGCGATATCGCCGGCGGCATCGTCGTGAACGAGCGCGTGATCGACGCGTCGCTCCGCGCGGAGCTCCCCTTCATGGCGACGGAGGACATCCTCATGGAGGCCGTGAAGGCGGGGGGCGACCGCCAGGCGGTCCACGAGCGGATCCGCGTGCACTCCCAGCAGGCGATCCGGCGCGTGAAGGAGGAGGGAGCCGGGAACGACCTGCTGGAGAGGCTCGCGGCCGATCCCGCCTTCGCGGCGGTGAAGGACCGGCTGCCGTCCCTCGCCGATCCGAGTGCCTTCGTCGGCCGCGCGCCCGAGCAGGTGGACGAGTTTCTGGAGAGGATCGTCGCGCCGATCCTCCAGCCGCTGCGCGCGAGCCTGCGCGAGAAGCCGCCCGGCGTCCGTGTCTGAAGCGAGACTGGCCCCGAATTGGTGCACGCCCCAGGGACCGCGGAGCAACGGAGCGGTCACCCTTCGAGGGCGCGGGAGGCCCCGTGAATGAATCGGGGCCAGTCTCGTCTGAAGCGCGACCCGCACCGGGATCGGGCGCGGACCGGAATTAGAAGCGGGCCGGCGCACCCTCGTTCGCCGACCCGCGGTGGGGCAGGCCCGCTGGCCCGACCCCGCGACACGATTTCTCGCGGACCAGCCCGAGGAGATCGGAGAACCCCGTTCGGGCCAGTCGCGTCCACCTACCCTCCCCGCGCTCCGATCGTTGGCGGATATGTTCCGTCGGTCATGATCGCCCTCGGCACGCGTGCGCTCCCCACTCGCGAGGCCTCGCTCGCGGCCCTCCTCGAGACGGCGCGCGAATTCGGCTTCGACGCCCTCGTCCTCGCGGCGAAGGACACGGCCCCACCTCCGGGGCCCCTCGCCGCGGCCCGAGCGCGCACGGGTGTGCGCATTGCCGCGCTGCGCGCCGGCTGTCTCGAGACGCGCACGGCGGCGCGCCGTCCGACGGAGGAACTCGGCTCGCGCGACGAAGCGCGCCGGGAGCGCGCGATCGCCTCCGTCCGGGAGCACGCGGCCTTCGCGAAGAGCATCGGCTGCCCGCGCATCGTCCTCGAGGGGGGCGCCGTCGAGGGAGCGGCCCTCGACGAGCGCGTGAAGCGGCTCGAGGGAGAGGTCGACCGCGGCGCGGCGCCCGGCGAGCTGCTGGAGGAGATCAAGCTGCTCGCCCGCCGCGATCGCGAGGCGCACCTCGAGCGGCTCTGCAGGTCTCTCCACGCGATCGTGCGCCCTCTCGACGATCTGCGCTTCTCGCTGCTGCCGGCCACGCGCCCTCACGAGATCCTCGATCTCGAGTCGATGCGCGACGCCCTCGCCGATCTGCATGCGCCCAACCTCGACGTCTGGTTCGACGCGGGGCGCGCGCGCGCCGCGGAGCACCTGGGCGGCGAGCCGTCGGTCGCGATCCTCTCGGCCTGGGCGCCGCGTCTCGCGGGGATCGACCTGCACGACTCCTCCGGGCTGCGGGAGCACCTCCGGCCCGGCGACGGCGAAGTGGATTGGAGGATGGTGGCGGAGCTCGTGCCGCGGACGGCTCTGCGCGTCATCGACCTCGAGATGGGCACGTCCGCGGCGACGCTCCGCGAGTCGCGGAGGCTCGTCGAATCGATGGGGCTCGCGTGACGCCGGCGCGCAGGCCCGTGGCGCTCACCGTCGCGGGTCTCGACCCGGGCGGCGGCGCGGGGATCGTCGCCGACTCCCTGCGCCTCGCGCGCGAGGGAGTGCATCCGCTCGCCGTCGCGAGCGCCCTCACGGTGCAGGACTCGCGAGCCGTCCAGCGCGTCCAGGCCGTCGAGGTGCGGCTCTTCCGAGCGCAGATCCGTGCGCTCTTCGACGACTTCCCGGTGCGCGCCGTGAAGACGGGGCTCCTCCCGAGCGCCGCGCACGTCGATGCCGTCGCCGAGTGCGTTCCCGAGCGGGTCTCGCTCGTCGTCGATCCGGTCCTCGCCTCCTCGGGAGGCGTCGTCTTCCTCGACCGGCGCGGCCGCCGCCGGCTCGTGGAGGCGCTCTTCCCGCGCGCGACGCTCGTCACGCCGAACCTCCCGGAGGCGCGGGCGCTCGTCGGGTCCATCGAGGCCGACCTCCGATCCCTGCGCGGGGCCGCCGAGGCCCTCCGCGCCCTCGGACCGCGCGCCGCGCTCCTGAAGGGAGGCCATGGCGAGGGCCCGGTCGTCGTGGACGTGCTCGCCTCCGCTGCGGGCCTCCGCGTCTTCCGCGCGAAGCGTGTCCCCGTCACCGCGCACGGCACTGGCTGCGCGCTCTCGGCGGCCATCGCGGCGCGGCTCGCGCGGGGCGACTCCCTCGTCGACGCCGTCGGGCGCGGGATCGCCCGCGTGCGCGCCGACCTCCGCGCGGCGGTGCGGCTCGGGCGCGGCCGGCCGACGCTGGGACTGTGAGGTCGTGAGGAAATCGGCGCCGGGTTTCGGCCGGCTGCGAGCGGCTGCGGCTTCGTTGCTCCTCCTCCGCAACTCTCCCTGAGTTGCGTCGTCGTCGCGCCTCGCCTCACCTTGCCTCGCTCGCTCCCGCTCGGCCTCGGGCCAGCGGCGGCGATTCCCTCCCAACCCCTCCGACGATCGTTCGGCGTGCGGCGCGCCGCGGCGGGGTACCCTCTCCCGCTCGCATCTCGCCGCCCTTCCGTCCTCAGCGCACGTGTCCACCCTGCCTCCGCCGCCTCCTCCGAAGCCGACGCGCCCGTACCGACTTCGATTCGAGCCCGAGGGCGTCGACGTGCAGGTGGATCCGGAGAAGGTGCCCTACGACCGGCACGGGCAGCCCGGATCGCTCCTCGAACTCGCTCTCGCGCACGGCGTCGATGTCGACCACGCCTGCGGCGGCGTCGCCGCATGCTCCACGTGCCACGTGGTCGTGAAGGAGGGCTTCGAGTCGATCCCCGAGCCGAGCGACCGGGAGCTCGACTACCTCGACATGGCGCCGGGTCTCACGGCGACGAGCCGCCTCGCCTGCCAGGCGGTGCCGAGCGGACGCTGCGACGTGGTCGTGCACGTCCCGAACTGGAACCGCAACCACGCGCGCGAAGCCGCCCATTGACGGGATCGATCTCCTCGTCGACCGCGACCATGACGTCGAGCCTCGTTCTTTCGCTCCTGGGCCCGCTCCTCCTCGCGCCCGCGTATGCCCCCGCGCCTCCGGTGCGGGAGCAGAAGCAGGAGCCGGCGCCCGCCGCCGCGGCGGAGACGCCCCTCGATCGCCGCGCCGCCGATCTCGGCCGCTCCTTCGCCGAGCCGACGGAGCCGCTCACGGGCCTCTTCTCCGAGGGGTTCCTTCAGGCGGTGCCTCCGGCGCGCGTGCGAGAGATCTGCGCCTTCTACTCCAAGAACGGCGCCGTGCGCTCCGTCGCGCGCCGCGAGACGAAGACTCCCTGGAGCGCGAAGTTCGAGCTCGGCTTCGAGAACGGGATGCGCGTCGACGCCGACCTCACGGTCGAGAGCGAGCCGCCGCACCGCGTGATCGGCCTCTGGCTCGGCTCGCCGCGGCCGGCGATCGCGAAGTGGAGCCAGGTGTCGGAGGCGCTCGCGACGCTTCCGGGATCCGTCACCTTCGGCGCCGGCAGGCTCCCGTCGAAGCCCGGCGGGGAGGTCGCGTGGCTCGCCACGCACGAGCCCGAGCGCGCGCTCGCCATCGGCTCGGCCTTCAAGCTCTACGTCCTCGGCGCGCTCGTCGGGGAGATCGAGGCCGGGAAGCGGAAGTGGACCGACGTGGTGCGCCTGCGCGACGAGTGGAAGTCGCTCCCGTCGGGATTCCTCCAGAGCTGGCCCGCCGGCGCGCCGGTGACGTTGCACACGCTCGCGACGCTGATGATCTCCCAGAGCGACAACACGGCGACCGACCATCTCCTGTTCGAGCTCGGGCGCGAGCGAGTGGAGGCGATGCTCGCGACGATGGGGAACGCGCACGCGGAACGGTCCATCCCGATGCTCTCCACGGCGGAGCTCTTCAAGCTGAAGGCGAAGGGTCAGTCGGCGCTCCGACGGGATTGGAACGCCGCCGACGTCCCGGGGCGGCGCGCGCTGCTGGCGGAGCGCGTGGCGCCGATCGACCGCGAGACGCTCGACCTCTCGGGCTTCGAGTCGAAGCCCGTCGCCATCGACCGGCTCGAGTGGTTCGCCTCCTCCGCGGACCTCGCGCGCGCGGCCGCCTGGCTCCTCGCGCACACGCGGAGCGAGGCGACGGCGCCGGCGCGCGGCCTGCTCGGCGTGAACCTGGGGCTCCGCGTCGCGCGCGAGCCCTGGGCCTTCGTCGGCTACAAGGGCGGGTCGGAGACCGGCGTGCTCGACTTCACGCACTTCTTCGAGGCGAAGGACGGAACGGGATACGTCGTCACCTTCGGCTGGAACGACCCGACGGCCCCCGTCGATCTCGCGCGCCTCGCGGGGATCGCGGAGGCGTCGATCGAGCTGCTGGCGGCATCCGTCGAGAAGTGAGCGCGCTCGCGGGCGGGCGCGTGCCGAGGTCTCGCGTGCGCTGCCCCGTGTGCGGGTCGCGCGCCGAACGCGCGGTGCTCGGCCATGCGGCGCACCTGGAGGGGCCCGTCGTGGCGCGCCTGCGCGAGAAGGAGCCCCAGTGGCGTCCCGCGCGCGGCGCCTGCGCCCGCTGCGTCGCGGGCGCTCTCGACGCGGCGCCCGGGAGCGGCGGCCGCGGGCGCGCGCCCGCGGGACGCGGCGGCCACATCCTCCCGCTATCCGCGCGCCTCCCCTTCGAGCCGGGATACACGGGACGCGGAGTCTGCGTCGCGGTGATCGATTCCGACTTCGTCCTCCATCCCGACTTCGCGCGGCCGCGCACCCGCGTCGCGAGCTACGTCGACGCTTCGCGCGCCCCGGCTCGCGGCGACGTGCAGCCGCCCGCTGCGCACCTCGCTTCGTGGCACGGGACCATGGTGACGGGGGCCGGCTTCGGCAGCGGCGCGTCGTCCGAGGGGCGCTACCCCGGCATCGCCGCCGAGGCGCGGCTCGTCCTCGTGCGGATCGCCGGCGAGGACGTCCGCATCGGCGAGGCGCGCGTGATGCGGGGTCTCCGCTGGGTGGCGGCCAACCACCGCGAGCGCGGCATCCGCGTCGTGAACATGTCCGTGGGGGGTGACGAGCCCGAGTCCTCGCGGACGAACCGTCTCGACCGGCTCGTGCGGCGCGTCGTCGACGCGGGCGTCGTCGTCGTGGCGGCCGCCGGCAACCGGCCGGGCAAGCGTCCCGTCGCGCCGGCGAGCGCCCCCGAGGCGATCACCGTCGGCGGCGTCGACGACCAGGGGCGCGGCGAGCCCTCGGAGTGGTCGGTGTTCCCGGCGAGCCACGGCCCCACGGTCGACGGAGTCCAGAAGCCGGACCTATTGGCGCCCTCGATCTGGGTTCCGGCGCCGATGGTCCCCGGCACGCCGCAGGACGCCGAGGCGCGGGAGCTCCTCGAGCTGGAGGCGACCCCTGACGGGTCGATCCGCGCGGCGTTGGCTCGGCGAATCGACGCGCTGCGGCTGCGGCCGGAGATCCTGCGCGAGGAGCCGCACGGGATCCGTGCGGTGGTCCAGGAGCGGATGCGCGACCAGAAGTACATCGCGTCGGGTACCCAGCACGTCGACGGCACCTCCTTCGCGTCGGCCATCGTGAGCGCGGTCGTGGCGCAGATGCTCGAGGCGAACCCGGCGCTCGCGCCGGCGGAGGTGAAGGCCTGCCTCCGCGAGACGGCGCGGCCTCTGCCGGGCGTGCCGCGCGAGGTGCAGGGAGCGGGCGTCGTCGACCCGGCGGCTGCCGTGCGCGCGGCGATCTCCCGCTCGGGGGCTCCTTCCTTCGATCGCACGCTGCTGGCGCCGCTCGTCGCCGAGAACCGCGTGGTCTTCCGCTTCCACGACCCCTCGCACCGGCTCGAGCCCATGCGCTGGGCCGGTGCCGCGAGCCGCTGGGACTCCGTGCCGATGGAGCGGATCGCTCCGGGGCTCTGGCAGATCGTGCGCCCGCAGCCGGCGCCGGACGAGCGCGCCTATCGATTCGTCCTGCCGGACGGCCGCTGGTGGGCCGACCCGTCGAACCCCCTGCGGGAGCCCGACGGCTTCGGCGGGTGGCTTTCGATCGTGGCGTCTTGATTCCCGGGAATGGGGTCAGAGAGGCTGTGAAGTTATCGAGACGGAGGTCTCCGCCG
>CAZJHD010000106.1:0-7924 GCA_964545855.1 uncultured Planctomycetales bacterium | reverse complement strand
CGACGCAACTCATGGAGAGTTGCGGAGGAGGAGCAACGAAGCCGCAGCCGCTCGCGGCCGGCGGTCGCCCGGCGCCGATTTCTTCACGACCTCGGAGCCGTCAGCGGCGCCGCGCCACGGTCTTGCGCCGGCCGCTCCGCGCGTTGCGTGCGGTCTCGGCACGGCTTGGATCGTCGCGGTGCCAACGTACGCGCGTGAGCCGGTCGCCGTGGGAGAAGACGAAGGTCACCTCTCCCTGGAAGGCCGCGTGGAGGATGTGCCCGAGCTTGCGCACGAGCCGCTCGTTCGCGGCCTTCACGAGGATCCCCTCGGGCGACGACTGCACGTCCATCAGGCGGCAGAGCGTGTCGCGTGCGCGCTCGCGCTTCGACGCCGAGACGATCGTGTGGAGGATCTCGTCGTGGTGGTCGCGGACGAAGGCTCCGGAGACGGTGAGGATCCCCTCGGGCAGGTTGGCCTTCGTTCGCACGCAGGCGGAGCAGGCGGTCGTCTCGGTGCCGACGATCTGACGCAGCTCCCGGCTCCGCGCGGCGTTCTCGAACCAGCGCTTGCGCTCGTAGACGGCGCCGCAGGAGATGCAGACGGCCGTGCCGCGCGGGTTCGGGACGATGGTCTTGCGGCCCGGCTCCTTCTTCTTGACGGAGCTGCTGTACTTGCGTTTCGACACGGGGAGGCTCGGCCTCGGGGCCGCTCCACGGGATCCACGGAACGAGGGGGCGAGAGCCTACGCGCGGAGCCGCGCGATCACCACGCGCCGAGGGGAAGGGCCCCCGCCCAATGCCTCGCGTTGCGCCGAACCGGCGCGGCCCGCTAGTCTCAGCGGCGCTGGGCCGCCCATGCACCTGACGATTTGATCCTCGCCCTCGACCGGCTCTGCGTGGACTACGGGCGAGTCCGCGCGCTGCACGATCTCACGGTCTCCTTCGAAGGAGGAGCGATCGGCCTCCTCGGCCCGAACGGCGCCGGCAAGTCGACAATGATCCGGGCCATCCTCGGGATGCTCCGGCCGTCCGGAGGCACGGGACGCGTGCTCGGCCTCGACATCTCGCACGACGGGAAGGAGATCCGCCGCCGCGTCGGGTACATGTCGGAGCGCGACAGCTTCCCGCAGCACCTGAACGCCGTGCGCTGGCTCACGCTCCTCGGGGAGCTCTCGGGGCTCCCCCAACGCGATGCGCGGATGCGCGCCCACGAGTGCCTCTGGTTCGCGGGACTCGAGGAGGCGCGCTACCGACCCGTGGAGTCCTTCAGCGTCGGCATGAAGCAGCGGGTGAAGCTCGCGGCGGCGCTGGTCCACGGGCCCGAGCTCGTCTTCCTCGACGAGCCGACGAACGGCCTCGACCCGGCGGGCCGACGCCAGATGCTGGAGCTCTGCCGCGCGCTGCACGTCGATCACGGCATCCACACGATCGTGGCGAGCCACCTGCTGCCGGACGTGGAGTTCGTCTGCTCCCAGGTGATGGTGATGTCGCAGGGACGGCTCCGGGCTTCGGGCCCGATCGCCGACCTGAAGCGCTCCGAGTCGAAGGCCTTCGTCGTCCGCGTCACGGGCTCGATGGAGAAGTTCGTCGAAGCCGTGCGCGCGCGCGGCGGCACGGCGTCCGCTCCGGACAAGCGGGGAACGGTGGTGGAGCCTCCGGCCGGCCTCGGGTCGGCCTTCGTCTTCCAAGCCGCCCGCGCGACCGGCGCCGCCGTCCTCACGCTCTTCGCGCAGCAGCGATCGCTGGAGGACGTGTTCCTCGACAGCCTCCGATCGGGAGAAGCGAGCGACGGCGCGCCGCCGGTCGCCGCGCCGCCGGTCGTGGCTTCGAAGGGAGCACGCTGAGCCATGCCCATCCACGACCTGACCTACCGGAGCTTCCGGGGCGGTCCCTCGCGGGTGCCGCGGTGGTTCCCGATCCTCGAGAACACGGTCCATCTCGCGTTCCGCAACCGATTCCTCTTCTGGGTCTACGTCGCGTCGGCGCTGCCCGTGCTGTTCGCGTGCGTCTACCTCTACATCCGCTACCAGATCGAGCTGCGGGGAAGCGGGCGCGCGATGCCGACGGCCTTCGCGTTCGACATCGATCGCTACTTCGACTTCCTGAAGGCTCAGTCGGTCGTCGCCACGATCCTGGCGGGACTCGTCGGGAGCTCGGCGATCTCCCAAGACCGACGCGGCAACGCCTTCGAGGCGCTGTTCGCGCGCTCCATCGGCCGCTTCGACTACCTCCTGGGCCGCTTCCTCGGTCTCCTCTGCCTCGTGCTCGGGTCGACGCTCGTTCCCGGGTTCGTTCTCTGGTACGCCGACAACGTCTTCTCCCTCGACCCCGACCGGCTGCAGAAGACCATCACGTTCCCCTTCCGGATCGCGGCCTGGGCCGTCGTGTACTCCACGAGCGTCTCGCTGCTCGTGCTCGCCTTCTCGGCGGCGATCCCCCGCGGGTGGATCGCCTTCGGCGCCTTCCTCGGCTACGGGATGATCTCGAGCGCCTTCGTCGTGCCCATCGCGAAGGTCCTCCAGCGAACGGCCGGTCCCGATGTCTCCTCGTGGCTGATGGGCCTCGGCTACGGCGAAGCGCTGTTCCGGGTGCAAGCGGAGATCCTCCACGTGAGCCCGCGCGAGCGCCTGCCCGAGATCTCCCTCGTGACGGCCTGCGGGCTCATGGGCTTCCTGGCGGTGCTCTCGATCTGGGTCCTCTTCCGCCGCGTGCGTCCGATCGAGGTGGTGGCATGACGCCCGCCCCCACGAACGGCGCGGCGGCGGTCCTCGAGATCGACGGACTCTCCAAGTGGTTCGGCGACGTCGTCGCGCTCACGAACCTGACGCTCCGGATCCCGGCGGGGATCACGGGGCTCCTCGGCCCGAACGGCGCCGGGAAGTCGACGCTCTTCAAGTGCCTCACGGGGCTCGCCGCGCCGAGCGCGGGGACCGTGCGCGTGCTGGGCGTCGATCCCCGCGAGCAGCCGGACGTCTTCCGCCGCATCGGCATCTGCCCCGACGTGGACAAGTTCTTCGAGGAGATGCGCGGCATCGACTTCGTGTGCTGGCTCGCGCGTCTCCACGGGATGGACAAGCCGGCGGCGCGGAAGGCCGCCGAGACGGCGCTCGATCGCGTGGGGCTCGTCGACGTGATGCACAAGCGCATCGGCGCCATGAGCAAGGGCATGCGCCAGCGCGTGAAGTTCGCTCAATCGATCGTCCACGACCCGCACGTGGTGCTGCTCGACGAGCCGCTGAACGGCATGGACCCGCTCGCGCGCGTCGCCTCCGTCAGGCTGATCGAGGCCCTCGCCCGGGAAGGGCGCACGGTCGTCGTGAGCAGCCACGTCCTCCACGAGGTGGACGCGCTCTGCGACTCCGTGATCCTGCTGGTGCACGGACGGGTCCTCGCCGAAGGGAGCGTGCGCGAGATCCGCGAGGCGATCCGCACGCGCCCCCATCGCATCGCCGTCGGCACGCAGCGACCGCGCGACCTCGCCGCCGAGGTGCTCCCCCTGGACGGAGTGATCGGCGTCGGGTTCGAGGCGACGGATCGACTGCTGATCGACACGAACCGCCCCGACCGCTTGCTGGAGTGGCTGACGCAGACCGCCGCCGAGGGCCGCGCGCACCTGGACGAGGTCTCCCTCGCGGACGAGAACCTCGAGAGCGTCTTCGAGATGCTGGTCGGATGAGCGCGATCGCCTACCGCCTCTTCCTGCGGCGCGAGCTGCTCGGGCGCGCGACGACGATCCTCACGATCGTCTGCCTCCTCCCGGCCCTCGGCGGCGCGCTCTTCCGCGCCTTCCAGGCCGGCGGAACGCTCGGCTATCTCGAGAACACCGTCGCGCCGATCTTCCTGAACGTCCTCGTGCCCCTGGTGGCGCTCTTCCACGCCGTCGCCGCGTTCCACGAGGAGTTCGAGAACCGCACGATCGTCTACCTGCTCACGCGTCCCGTCACGCGGACGCGCTACGTCGTTGCGAAGTTCCTCGCCGCCTGGACGAGCGTCGTCTTCTCGCTGGCGATCGGCCTGATCGCCGTCTGGGCCGTCTGCGTCCTCGGCGTGAGCAGCCACTACGCCCGCTGGCTCGGCTTCGCCGGCACGCTCGCCGTCGCCGCCACGCTCTCGGCGGGCGTCTATTCGGCGGCCTTCCTCCTGCTGGGCCTCTCGATCCGCAACCCGGTGCTCGTCGGCCTCGCCTTCACGTTCTGGTGGGAGACCGTCGTCGGCCAGATCCCGGGCAACCTCCGCTACTGGACCCTCGGGCTCTACCCGCGCTCGCTCTTCGTCGAGTGGTACGTCCATCCCGATCCGGACGTCTTCGACGTCGGTGGGTTCACGCCGAGCTCGGCCGGAAGCACGCCCGACCTCCCGATCCGTCAGATGGCCGGCTCCGACCTCCTTCCGGAGTTCGCGCGGCCCGGTCCGATCACGAGTCTGGCGGTGATCGCTGCCCTGATCGTCGTGTTCCTCGGTCTCGCGACGGTCCTCTTCCGCCGGCGCGAGGACGCCTGAGGGTCGGCCGAGCCCCGGCGCATCGCGCGCCGGCGGGGACGGAGGTCGCGGGGCGCATTCCGGGAATCGCTTCGTTTCCAGCAGGGCGAATTCCGACTAAAAGGGAGGACTTCCGACCCCCCATCCTCGCCCAGATCATGTCCTCGTCCCAACCCGTCGCCACCGGTTCCCAGAAGCCGGATGCTCCCGATGCCGCCGTTGCCGCCAAGGCGGGACTCGAGGACGTCGTCGTCGGCACTTCCAAGATCTGCTTCATCGACGGGCAGAAGGGCCGGCTGGTCTATCGCGGATACAGCATCGACGACCTGGTGGAGGTCTCCTTCGAGGAGACGATCTTCCTCCTCCTCTATGGACACCTCCCGTCGCGCGACGAGCTCCTCCAGCTGAAGGAGCAGCTCCTCGCCGAGCGCCGGCTCCCGCGCGAGGTCACGTCCGTGATCCTCACGATGCCGCGCGGCGGCTCGCCGATGTCGGAGCTCCGCACGGCCGTTTCGCTGCTGGCGCTCTACGACCCCGAGGCGCCGGACATGCGTCCCGAGGCGAACCAGCGGAAGGCGATTCGGCTCATCGCCCAGGTCCCCCTCATCGTCGCGTGCATCTACAACCTGCGCGCCGGTCGAGATCTCACGCAGCCGAGCCCGACGCTGGGCCACGCCGCCAACTTCCTCTACATGCTGAGGGGCGAGGCGCCGGACGCGCGTACGGAGAAGATGTTCGACGTGTCGCTGACGCTCCACGCGGACCACGAGTACAACGCGTCGACCTTCGCCGCGCGCGTCACCGCTGCGACGCTCTCCGACATGTACAGCGCCATCACCTCGGCCATCGGGGCGCTGAAGGGCCCGCTGCACGGCGGCGCCAACGAGGAAGTGATGAAGATGCTCCTCGCGATCCCGAGCGTCGACGACGCCGAGAAGGCGATCCGCGAGAAGTACTTCGATCACAAGAAGAAGGTCCCGGGCTTCGGCCACCGCGTCTACAAGACGATGGACCCGCGGGCCACGATCCTGAAGGAGTACTCCCGCGAGCTCGGCGAGCGGGAGCACGAGCTCAAGTGGTACCAGATGTCGACGCGGATCCAGGATCTCCTGCAGAAGGAGAAGAAGCTGTACGCGAACGTCGACTTCTTCTCCGCGTCGCTCTACTACACGATGCGGATCCCGCTCGACCTGTTCACGCCGATCTTCGCCTGCTCGCGCGTCGCCGGATGGTGCGCCCACGTGCTGGAGCAGTACGCGAACAACCGGCTGATCCGCCCCATGGCGGAGTACGTCGGTCCCGTCGACCGGAAGTTCGTGCCGATCGCGCAGCGCAGCCCCGGCGACGAGTCCATCTGAGCGCCCGTCCACGGGCCCGATCGAGGTCGAGGACCCGATCGAGCGCCGGCGACCCCCGGCGACGCGCACGGCTGTGCTCGACGGACTCTTCCTCGGGATCGACTGCGGCACGCAGGGCCTCAAGGCCGTCGTGGTCGACGGCGCGTCGGGCGACGTCCTCGGCCGGGCCGCTCGCCGCTACCGCACGATCTCGGGCCTGCCCCACGGCGTCTCGGAGCAGAGGCCCGGATCGTGGCTGCGGGCGGCGAGCAGCGCGATCCGCGAGGCGATCGGCGGCATCGACGCGTCGCGCGTGCGAGCCATCGCCGTCTCCGGGCAGCAGCACGGCCTCGTCGCCCTCGACGCCGCGGGGCGCCCGGTCCGTCCCGCGAAGCTCTGGAACGACGTGAGCACGGCCGCCGAGGCACGAAGCCTCGTGGAGTCGTGCGGAGGTCTCGACGCGGTGCGGCGGATCACCGGCAACGGGATGCCTCCCGGCTTCACGGCATCGAAGGCGCTCTGGCTGAAGCGGGTCGAGCCCGATCGATTCGCGCGCGCCGTCTCGATCCTCCTCCCCCACGACTATCTGAACCTCTGGCTCACCGGGCGCGCCGCCGCCGAGGCGGGCGACGCGAGCGGAACCGGATGGTTCGACCTCCGCCGCCGGCAGTGGTCGCCCGCCGTGATGTCCGCGATCGACCCCGCCTTCGCCGAGAAGGTGCCTCCCCTGCTCGCACCGGGCGAGGCCGTCGGCACGCTCCTGCCGGAGCGCGCGAAGGAGCTCGGTCTCCCCTCGACGACGCTCGTCGGCCACGGGGGCGGCGACAACATGATGGCCGCCCTCGGCACCGGGAACACCCGGCCCGGGATCGTCACGGTCTCGCTGGGGACGAGCGGCACCGCCTTCGCGTACTCGAAGTCTCCGGTCGTCGACAACAGCGGGGAGCTCGCGGCCTTCTGCGACTCGACGGGCGGATGGCTGCCGCTCCTCTGCGTGCAGAACTGCACGAACGCGACGGAGCTCGTGAAGCGATGCCTCCGGATGAGCGACGCCGCCCTCGACGCCGCGGCGCAACGCGCGCCCGCGGGCGCGAACGGCGCGCTCCTGCTGCCGTTCTTCGGCGGCGAGCGGACGCCCGACCTCCCGGACGCGACGGCTTCGCTCCACGGCCTGCGGGCCTCGAGCTTCGACCGGGCCTCGCTCGCCCGCGCCGCGATGGAGGGCCCCACCCTCGGCCTCGGCGCCGGCCTTCTGCGCATGCGCCGGCGCGGGATCGCGGCGAAGGAGGTGCGCCTCACGGGCGGCGGCGCGCGCAGCGGCGCCTGGCGGCAGATCTGCGCCGACGTCTTCGGAGCGCCGGTGCAATGCGTCGTCGAGCCCGAGGGCGCGGCCTTCGGCGCCGCCCTCTGCGCCGCCTGGTGCTGGTCGCGGTGGAAGGGCGCATCGATCTCCGCCGACGATCTCGCGAGCTCGCTCGTCCGTCTCGACCCGGCGACGCGCACCGAGCCCGTGCCGGCTCATTCGGAAGTGCATCGCGAGCAGCTCGCCCGCCGTGCGACCCTGCTGTCGGCTCTCGGTCCGACCTACGCGGCCACGCGCTCCGGCTCGATCGATCGCCGCCGATGAAACGACCTCTCGCGCTGCCGACTCCGGAGCCGCAGCGATTCGCCGCGGCCCTCGCCTACGCCCTGCCGCTCGCGGCACCCTGGGTCTGCCCCGATCCCTCCGTGGCGATCGCGCTCTCGCTCGTCCTGCCACTGGTCCTCGCGGTGGCTGGCGCGGCGACGCGGCGCCCGGCGCTCCTCTTCCACGGAATCCAGGCATTCCACCTCGTGGCGGCCTTCGCCGTCGCCGCGGCGTTCCTCGGCGTCGTCGAGACGCCGGGCCACGTCCGCTGGGCGGGTGCGCTGGGATCGATTCCCCTCGACCCGGAAGCGGGCGCGGCGTCGCGGGTGGCCTTCTGGGTCGTCGCGGCGGTCCGCGCGGGTGCGCTCGGGATCCTCACACTGCGAACGCTCCGAGGCCTCGACCCCGTGCTCCCGCTCCTCGGCGACGTGCCGTGGCCGAAGCGCACGACCTCGGAGCCCGCCACGGGACGTCGAGACTAGCAAGGCGCCGAAGAAGGG
>CAZJHD010000105.1:0-8019 GCA_964545855.1 uncultured Planctomycetales bacterium | reverse complement strand
CGGGAAGGGTGCGCTCGCGCGCGGCGAGGACGCTCTCCTCGAGCGTGCGTGCGCGAGGGAGGTCGCCCTGGGCCAGCACCGTTCCGGCAAGGTTCAGGCGCGCGGCGAGGAGATCGGGGTGGTCCTCGGGAAGGGTGCGCTCGCGCGCGGCGAGGACGCTCTCCTGGAGCGCGCGTGCGCGGGGGAGGTCGCCCTGGGCATGCACCGTTGAGGCGAGGCTCAAGCGCGCGCGGAGGAGATCGGGGTGGTCCTCGGGAAGGGTGCGCTCGAACGCGGCGAGGACGCTCTCGAAGAGAGCGCGTGCGCGGGGGAGGTCGCCCTGGGCCTTCACCGTTCCGGCAAGGTTCAGGCGCGCGGCGAGGAGATCGGGGTGGTCCTCGGGAAGGGTGCGCTCGCGCGCGGCGAGGACGCTCTCCTGGAGCGCGCGTGCGCGGGGGATGTCTCCCTGGGCATGCACCGTTGAGGCGAGGCTCAGGTTCGCGCGGAGGAATTCGGGGTGGTCCTCGGGAAGCGTCCGCTCGAACGCACCGAGGACGCTCTCGAGGAGAGCGCGCGCGCGGGGGAGGTCGCCCTGGGCGTATACCGTCAAGGCAAGATTGTGGCGCGCGGCGAGGAGATCAGGGTGGTCCTCGGGAAGGGTGCGCTCGCACGCGGCGAGGACGCTCTCGAAGAGCGCGCGCGCGCGGGGGAGGTCGCCCTGGGCCTTCACCGTCAAGGCAAGGTTGTGGCGCGCGGCGAGGAGATCGGGGTGGTCCTCGGGAAGGGTGCGCTCGCACGCGGCGAGGACGCTCTCGAAGAGCGCGCGCGCGCGGGGGAGGTCGCCCTGGGATATCACCGTTGCGGCGAGGTTGTGGCGCGCGGCGAGGAGATCGGGGTGGTCCTCGGGGAGTGTCTTCGTTCGATGACTCTCGGAGTGCTCCCATGCGGAGCTTGCCGTCCGGACATTCGAGAGTCGGTAGGCCTCGTGGCCGAGGCTCCAGGCAACCGCGGCGCCCAAGGCGCTTCTCCTCGCGAGAGACCCTCGGCTGTGCTGTTCCCAAGCGAGACTCAAGTGGCTCCGTGCGTCCTCGAGGCCCGTTCGCTCACGAGCCGACCGCGCGTCCGCGAGGTGTCTCTCCACCGCTTCGGCCTCCGCGCGCAACGCATCGAGACGCGTTCGCGCCTCCTCGATCGACTCCTTCGCCCCCCGCTCCGTGAGACCCTCGAGCGCGTGAGTGCTCCGCGCGACGTCGCCTCGCTTCATCGCGCGGACGTAGGCCATCTCCCAGTACGACGCCGAGGCCAGAGCCGGGTCGGGCGGGGTGCGATCGACTGCGCTACGAAGGACCCGGAGTGCCACGACGCCCGCTCGCGGCGCTCTCGCCGTCACGCGCACGGAGCACGCACCCGGCGCCGCAGGAAGCCATGCGAGATGCGCGTTCGACTCCGTCCCCGAGCCGTCGTCGGAGGCGAGGACGTTCCCGTTGCCGTCCTCGATCGCGACCGCCACATCGGCGTCGTAGCTCTCCGCGAGGATCGTGATCGGCTCGGCGACGGCGATCTCGAGCTTCATCACGAGGCCCTCTTCGCCGATCCGGTCGAGCGGGATCGAGAGCGAGTCGCCGAGGCGGATCTCGGTCGGCAGCGGCGGCGGCGCGGGGGCGGATGCGGGCTGCGAGTCCTGGAGGAGGACGGCGGCGAGCGCGAGTGCGGGCGCGACCATCGGGCGCCAGCGACGGGAGAGGCGGAAGAGGTAGGGCTGGAACTCCCCGGCGCGGCGCGCCGAGCGTACCGGGACGGCCCTCGGCCCGTCAGAGGGCCGGCGCCGTCAGGAGGAGAGATGGCGTCGGGCGCCGTTCCCGCTCTCCCCGCGACTCAGAACCCTCCGCCGACGCCCGATGCACCGACGACTCGCGCCAGCGCCACGACCGCGAGCGCCGTCGCGAGCAGCGGGTCGTCCTCCTTCATCAGCGCCGGCGAGGGCCCGGCGAAGCTCCCGTCCTCGCGCTGCGCCGCGACGAGCGCCCGCACGAGGGCATCGCGCCACGCGCCCGCGAGACCGAGCGCCGCCGCCGCCTCGGCGCGGGCGGCGAGGTGGTAGTGGACGAGTGACGCACGCAGCGGCCCGCCCTCCACGTCGTCGATCCCCTCGGGCTCGTCGACGCGGGGATGCTGCTCGAGCCAGCGCGCCGCGGCGCGCACCCGCGGATCGTCGCGCGGCACGCCCGCGGCGAGGAGCGCGAGCACGCCGTCGCAGGTGGCCGTCGCGTAGGAGCGGAAGTAGGAGGGGCGCTCGCCCTCGGACGGCTCGACGCCGCCCTTGTTCGCTCCGGGGACGACGGGGGAGTTCCAGAAGCCTCCGTCGAAGGGACGCCGCGACGGGTCGCCGCCGCCGGGCGGAACGAAGGGATGGCGCGCCGCCTCGGCGGGAGTCCGCTGCACGAGGCCGAGGAAGCGCAGAGCGCGTGCGCGCGTCGCATCGTCAAGGGCGCCGGCGGCGCGCAGCGCCTGCAGCGCGCGGCGCACGTGGGAGAGGTCGAGGAACCCCGCGTCGCCGGGCGCGAGGCCGAGGGATCCGAAGGCGATTCCGCCGTGGGCGGGATGCTCCGGAGGGAAGCCGTTCTCCTCGCGGCACTGGCGCGCGGCGAGCCACGCGGCCATGCGCGCGATGCGCGGCGCGTCCTCGGCGTGGCCCGCGCGCGCGAGCGCGAGGATTGCGCCCGCCGTGGCGTAGACCGGGTACTCGAGGAGATCGGGGTCGGCGTAGCCGATCGATCCGTCCTCGGCGATGGAGCGACGAACGAAGTCGAGCGCCGGTCCGATCCGAGCGCCGTCCACCGGCACTCCTGCTTCGCGCGCCCGGAAGAGCGCGTCGAGCACGAAGGGCGTCATCGCCTGGCCCGACCGAAGCACCGCGTAGTGGGCGCTCCCGTAGGCGCCGTCCGCGCGCTGCTGCGTCTCGAGCCAGCGGCACGCGCGCATCAGAGCGATGCGGGCGGGATCCCCTTGGGAATCCCGCCCGCATGCGACGGCGGCGAGGGCGGCCGCGAGCGCGACCGCCGCCGAGACGCGCAGCTCCACGGAGCCTCAGCGCGCCGCGAGACGCGCGGCTTCCTGCAGGCTCCGGGCGTCGCGGTCGGCCGTCATGGAGAGCACGACGGCGGAGGTGCAGAACACCGGGCTCGTGATGCAGTGGTGCCCCGACCAGCTCCCGTTCGCGTCCTGGATCTTCTCGAAGCGCTTCCCCATCTTCTCGCGCCACTCGGGCCACTCGTCGCCGCCTCGGATCACGAGCGACTCGCTCGCCATCATGTAGCTCAGGTACTCCTCGCCCCCGTTGTTGCCGAAGCCGGAGAGGACCGAATCGTCCTTCAGCTTCGCGCGGCCTCCTTCGTCGAGACGGTAGGCGTCGAAGAGCGTCTGCGCCTGGCCGCCCGTGTAGCCGAGCTTCTGGAGGCTCTCCACGTCGACCTCGGCTTCCTGCGGGAGCTTCCCCTCCGCCTTCGCGACCTTCACCGCGTCGTCGGCCGCCTTCGCCTGACTCGCCGACGCACGGAGGTTTCCCGCCACGGCGTAGAGGGCGACGCCCGCAGCCGCCGACGTGGCGACGGCGCCCGAACCCGCGTCCACCTGCGCCTTCTGGTACTCACGGGCGCGGTCGAGCGCCTTCTCGTCGACCTTCATGCCGTGGGCCTGTGCCATCTCGAGCGCGTTGCACATGAGCGACGACTGGAGGACCGGCGCCCAGCTCCCACCCTGCCACGAGCCGTCGGCCGACTGCGATTGCGCGATCTTCGTGACGCACTTCTCGAGACCCTTGCGCACGCGGCCCGCGAGCACCGCGTCGGCCTCCACCTCCGGAAGGAGGCGCGTGAAGAGCTGCGCCACCAGCGCCGTGTCGACGTAGCGGCCCATCTTCGCTTGCGGCTGAGTGCCCTGGATGTCGGTGATGGACGGGCCGTCGTCGGGGGACTGCTCGACGAGACCGAGCAGGAACTCGACGGCGCGCCGCGAGGCCTCGCGGTGGCGTCCGTGGAGCGGCGTGTGGCCAGCGCGCAGGAGCGCCATCGTCGTGAAGGCCGTCGTGCCGGGGTCGGCGGAGACGGCGCGCGGGTCGCGGATGTTCTGTGCGCTGTGGCTGCCCGCGCCGAATCCTCCCGAGGGCTGCTGCGCCTCGACGAGCCAGTCGATCGCCTTCACGAGATAGACGGGGAGGGGACCGACGGCGAGCGGAGAGGGGAGAGGCTTCGAGGGTGCTTCCGTCGCGGGCGCGACGGGCGCTCCGTCCGGCGTCTTCGCGCCGGCGCTCGGGCTCGGCGGTGCGTCGGCGATCGCAGTGGACGGGGCGGCGCCGCTCGGAGAGGCGGTGGGCGCGTTGCTCGAGCAGGCGGCCGCCGTGAATGCGGCGAGGGCGGCGGGGAGGAGTGCGTTGCGAAGGATCGGCTGGCTCATGACGGTTCTCGGGTTCGGAAAGGAGCTCGGGCGCGGCCGCTCTCCGGCTCGCCCGGCGGGCCGTTTCGGCACGCGGGCACCCTGACGCAGAACCGCCCGGATCCTTTGTCACGAGTTCGCATCGCGGCGGAGCCGGCGCAAGGACGTCCGTCCCTGTCGAGCCTGAACGGCCGTCGGTACTCTCGATGCCCGCCCCCCGGGGTCTCCTCGCGCGGCTCACCGGCCGTTCTGCGCCGATGCTCTCGACTACGATCTCGCTCGCCATTCTCCTGATGCAGGAGCCGAAGGCGGCTTCCTCGTTTTCGCCGGCGCCGCTTCCCGCGGAGATCCCCCTGGGCAGCGTCGTCGTCCTGCCGCTCGACCGTTTGGGAGAGAGAGGGCACGCGCTGCACCTCGACGTCGCGCGCGTCGAGCCGCTCACCGTCTTGGCGGAATGCCCCCACGCCGACGTGGCGGTCGCGGTCGAGGATGGAGAGGGTCGGACTCTCGCTTCCGACGACGATTCGGGGATCGAGACGAACGCCCACTTGGTCTGGACCCCGAGCGAGCCTGGACGGTTCGTCGTTCGCCTCTCGACGAAGGCGCCTTGCCGCGGCGATGTCTGGCTCTGGGTCGTGCGGAGCGCTCTTTCGAGCAGGCCCGCCGAGCCATTGCTCGCAGCGCGGAGCTACTGGGAACACGCCTACGACGCGGCGCGGCAACGCGAGGACGCGGCGCGGGTCGACCTCGCCCTCGAACGGCTGGCGTCCCTCGGCTCGGAGGACCGCGCCACCGTGAGGCAGTCGATGGAGGAGGTCCGAGCCAGCCTCACGGAAGCGACGGGCCTGCGGAAGGAGGCCGAAGAAGCGCAACGCCGGGGAGACTTCGCTGCCGCGCGTGCCCTTGTGAGAGCGGCCTGGAAGAGGCTCCCTGCGGAGGCGGCGCCTGGGGCCGGGGACTCCGAGAGCGCCCTCGTTGCTGCGCGTGCCCACGAGATCGGAGCGCTCGCCTTCGGGCTCAGGGACGACGAGACGTCGTCGAGGGCGCTCGGCCGCGTGCATCGCCACTTCGAGCGCACGCTCCCCGAGGACCATCCCAACCGAACGGCCGCGTGCCAGAACTTCGCCGCGACGGCGGCGGTGCGACGCGACCCCTCCCGCGCGCGGGCGCTGATGGAGAGCGTTCTCGCGGCGCGGGAGAGGACTCTGCCCGAGGATCACGCCGAGCTTCTCACGGCGCGAGGCAATTTCGCCGTGGCGCTCGACGATCAGGGCGATGGTTTCCGCGCGCAGGCGCTGATGGAGAGCGTTCTCGCGGCGCGGGAGCGAACCCTGCCGCGAGACCACCCCCAGATCCTCGGGACGCGGAACAATCTCGCGGTCATGGCGAAGCAGCGCGGTGACCTTCCTCGCGCGCGTCTGCTCTTGGAGAGCGTTCTCGCTGCTCGGGAGAGAGCCTTGCCCGTGGATCACCCCTCGGTGCTGCTCGTCCGGGCGAATCTTGCCCAGACGCTGCGCAAGCAAGGCGACCTTCCTCGTGCCCGAGCGATCGAGGAGGCCGTTCTCGATGCACGGAAGCGGACACTGCCCAGCGACCATGACGACGTGCTCTTCGCGCAGGCGAACCTTGCCGAGACGATGAAGGCTCAAGGCGATCTCCCCGGCGCTCGGGCGCTCCAGGAGAGCGTGGCGGCCGCCTGGGAGCGATCGCTGCCCGCGGATCACCTTACTCTGGCCGGTGCGCGGCAGAGCCTCGCGTCGACGCTGTCCCAGCAAGGGGATCTCACCCGATCGCGGGCGCTCCAGCAGAGTGTCCTGGCGGCGATCCAGAAGCACTATCCCGCGAGCCACCCCGAGCTGATCGGGGCTCGGGCGCGACACGCCTACTTCCTCGCTCGGTTGGGTGAAGCGACGCCCATGGTCGAAGAGCTGCGGTCGATCCTCCAAGGCGCCATGGAGCAACTCCGCCGCGCCTCCGCGCTCGCTCCGCGCGAGATCGAAGCGCTCATTCACGAGCAGCACTATCCGCTCTCTACGTGCCTTTCGTGGGCGACCCTCGTTCCCGAGCGGCAAGACCTTCCGGCGGCGCTCTTCGGGTGGATCGAGACGAGCAGGGCACGGTCCGTCCTGGACGGCCTCGCCAAAGTTCCGGCCGATGACCCGGAGCTGGCGGCGCTGCGCCGGGAGTCGAGCGAAGCGCAGCAACACATGGCGGCGCTCGTGAGCGCGGCGGAGAGCTCCTCGCACGACTCGACCTCCGCGGCGATTGCCGATGCGGCCAGGAGGCGTGATGACGTCGAGCGTGCGATCGCTCGCATGCTCGCGGATCGGGGAGGCGAGCTGCCGGACGTGGATCTGCGATCGCTCGCGGCGTCTCTCGCGCCGGACGAAGCGGCGGTGGGATATCTGCGCTACACGAGGTTCGAGTTCGAGGAGCGGGATCCGCGACGGGTCGCGGCGACGAAGTCGCTCCTCGCCCACGTCGTCCTGCCCGATGGATCGTTGCAGCGCATCGAGCTCGGGCCCATGACACCGATCGACGAGGCAGTCGTGAACTGGCGCGAGGCGATCGGATCGGCTTCCGGTCGAGGGGTTGGGGGCGTCGCCCCTGGCGCGGAAGCCACGCAGCCGCTCGGCGAGCACCTGCGCCGCCTCGTGATCGATCCCGTCACGGCGGCCACGGGGAACGCGACTCGGCTTCGTGTCTGCCTGACGGGTGCGCTCATCGCCGTGCCTCTCGAGGCTCTTCCTCTCGGGGAGGGAGTCGTCGGGGACCGCATTGCGATTCGCCGCGAGAGCTCGTTCGCGCGGATGCACCGGGGCAGACCTGCATTGGTCGGAGATCCGGTGCTCCTGGCGCTCGGGGGCGTCGACTTCGACGCCGAAGGAGCGGCAAGCCCCTCGGGTGCCGTCTCGCCGCCCGTTGCGTCCGATCGTTCGGGGCCTGGTGCGACGACCTTCGGGCCGCTCCGCGCAACTCGCCGCGAAGCCGAGGAGATCGAAGGTCTCTTCGAACGGGTCCGAAAGGACGGTACGTGCGTCTTTCTCATGGATGGCGAGGCGACGAAGAAGGCTTTCATCGAGTCGGCGCCCCGGGCGCGTTGGCTCCACTTGGCGACCCATGGCTACTTCAGCGACGTGTCCGCGGGCGCCCCCGAGGAACCTGGTTCCGGCGAGCCCCACGGGCTCTGGCGTCGAATGAGCTCCGCGGAGGTCGTGGAGTCGTTCTCGCCCTTCTCGCTCTGTGGGCTCGCATTCGCCGGTGCGAATCGGGGACGCGATTCCCTGGGCCGCGTCCCCGGGATCCTGACGGCTGAAGAGCTCCTGGGGATCGACCTCCGGAATTGCGAACTCGCGGTCCTTTCGGCCTGCGAGACGCACATCGGGATCGGCATCCGAGGTGCGGGGCTCGCGTCCTTGCAGACGGCGCTCCACGCGGCGGGCGTGCAAACGGCCGTCACGTCCCTCTGGAGAGTCGGCGACGAGCGAACGCGTGAGCTGATGGTCGACTTCTATCGGCGCCTCTGGGACGAGGGGCAGCCCGTAGCCGTGGCTCTCTGGAACGCGAAGAAGGCGGCGCGCGCGAAGGGCTGGCCGCTCAAGGACTGGA
>CAZJHD010000104.1:0-8233 GCA_964545855.1 uncultured Planctomycetales bacterium | reverse complement strand
AGCAGCAGCGTCAGCACCAGCAGGATCACGCCGACGTTCCAGTTGAACTCGCGCGGCGGCTTGTAGGAGCCCGTCAGGAACACGCGGTACATGTGGAGCCACACGGTGATGACCATCGCGTGCGCGCCCCACCGATGCATCTCGCGCATGAGGCCGAGGGCCACGTGCTCCCGGAGCGCCAAGATGTCCCGGAACGCGAACTCCGCCGTCGGGCGGTAGTAGAACATCAGGAGCAGGCCCGTGATCGTCTCGACGAGGA
This sequence comes from uncultured Planctomycetales bacterium, assembly GCA_964545855.1. Taxonomy (GTDB): domain Bacteria; phylum Planctomycetota; class UBA1135; order UBA1135; family JACQFD01; genus CAZJHD01. The sequence goes on along the minus strand of CAZJHD010000104.1, from coordinate 7,974 downwards.
ACAGGAAGAACGTGAGTCCTCCCATGCACCACGTGTAGGAGAGCCGGATGCCCGACTTCCGCACCTTCACCGGGTGGAGGTGCAGGAAGAAGTTCGAGAGGACGACCAGCGTCCGGTTGCGCGTCGTGCTGGGCGGGCCGTGCCGGAAGATCGACTTCCAGATCTGCGTCTTCCGCAGCGCGGTGAGGGGGTCAGCCATTGCGGAGAGTGCGCCGGGGCATGCGATCCGAGGAGGACCGAGTCGAGATCGAGGCTTGGAATGGACCGATGGGACGGAGCCCGGCCCGCGTGGATCCGAGCCGCGAGGATCGAAGCCGCGACGTCCCGACTCGCGAAAGACCGACTCGCGAAGACACGGCGCAGTCCCGCCGAGGACTCCGCGCGCTCACACCGAGTACTCCACGAACGCGTCGGGATTCGACCACTCGCCCTTCTCCTGCTGGAAGAGCCGGTTCTTGTCGACGAGGATCTGCCCGTCCTCGGCGAGACGAATGGCGAAGCGCTCGAGGGGCCGCGGCGCCGGGCCTTCGAAGTTCACCCCCGTCGGCTGGAATCCCGAGCCGTGGCAGGGGCACTTGAACTTCGCCTCGGCGAGGAGCCAGTTGGGAGTGCAGCCGAGGTGGGTGCAGACCGTCGAGAGCGCGAAGAAACCCGTCTTCTTCGTCGCCACGTCGTAGCCCTTGAAGATCCAGACGTTGTACTTCGCCTTGAACCGCTCATCGACGCCCGTGGGGAAGTCGACGGGGAAGCCGAGCTTGAAGGACTGCGGCGGCTCGTAGTTGACGTTCGGGAAGAGGAACCTCGTCAGCAGCCCGAGGCCGAGAGCGTTCGCCGCCGTGAAGGCCGCCCAGCCGATCGCCGACGCCGTGAAGAAGCCGCGCCGCGTCGTGCCAGGCGCGTAGACCGCCGACGAAGGCGGCGCGGAGACGGGCGTCTTGCCGACGGCCGACTCCTGCTTCTTGGGAGCCGGCTTCTCGGGAGTGACGGGGGTCTTGGATTCACTCATCGAAGTCGATCGAGAACCTCGGGAACTGTCGTCGAGGATCGTCCTCTCGCGAGGAACGAACTCGAGCCGCGGCGGGCACGTCCGCGAATGCCATACCGATCGTCGCCTCCCACTCCCGCGAGCGAACCGGAGAGGGCTCCGTCGAGGCAGTGGGCCGCGGGGCTCGACTCGGACGCGAAACCGGCCGTCGCGAATCGAACGGACACCACCACGTCGAACTGAAACCCCGTGCGGAGAATCGCTTGCGCGGCCACGGACCATGACCGCTGGATCCGACGGAAGCCATCGAGAGGGGTGGAGGTCCGAACGGCGTGGGGAGGCTAGGAAAGGCCCAACAGAGGGTCAAGCAACGAGCGCGAACTTCTCCCGCGCGAGCGCGCCGAGACGGCGGATCTTCCCGCCCGCGTGCGTCCTCCTCCCGCTCACGCGGGCCTCGCCTCGGCTCAGAGGTCGTGAAGAAATCGGCGCCGGGCTTCGGCCGGCTGCGATCGGCTGCGGCTTCGTTGCTCCTCCTCCGCAACTCTCCATGAGTTGCGTCGTCGTTGCGCCTCGCCTCGCTCGCTCTCGCTCGGCCTCGGGCCAGCGGCGGCGATTTCCTCACAACCTCTCAGTCCTTCAGGCGCTCGAGGGCGCGGAGCGCGTGGCTGCGCACGCGGAGGCTCTTGTCCTGCTCCGCCACCCTGCGCACGAGCGGCTCCGCCTCCTCCACGCGGAGCAGCAGGAGCGCCTCGAGAGTCTGCGCGACGCTCGACTCCCGGTAGCTGTCCCCCGCCTGCGTCGCGTTCTGGAAGATCCCGCTCGACGAGTCGCCGCGGAAGATGCGCTCCCTCTCGCTGCGGAAGGGGTCCTGGAACTGGTCCTCCAGGGCCTCCATCAGCACGGGGACCGCCTCGCGCGCGGCGGCTGGGTCGATGTCGTGGCGCTTCGCGAGGTTCAAGGCCGCCGACCAGAGGGGCGGCTTCCATCGCACGGACTCGGGCGGCGCGGAGGAGGCGGGACCTTCCTCCGTCTCGGGAGCGGGCGGCGCCACGCCGCCGCTCCGCGAACGCGCGAAGGAGGCGAGCCGGAGGAGGCCCTGGGTCGCGGCCGGATCCCGCAGGTTCCCGTAGGCGCCCGCGAGGATGCTCGCGATGCCGGGGTCGGGCGCCGCGACGAGGCGCTCGACCTCGCGGTCGTAGGCGGGGAGCGCGCTCGCGCTGCCGATGCGCGCCAGGGCCCAGAGGATCCCGAGCCGCAGCACGCTCTCCGGGTCGGGCTCGTCGGGTCGCTCGAGATGCTCCAGCAGGAACGACACGGACTCCTCGTCGCCCACGAGACCGAGGCAGGCGAGGAGCCACTTCCGCGTCTCCATGTCCCCCTTCGCGAGATCGTAGGCGCGCTCCACGCGCGCGAGATCGGAGCGCGGCAGCAGGAGCCGGGCGAGCGCCTTCGGATCGCCCTCGCCCGTCTCGACGGCCCTGTTCAGCTTCTCCACCTGCTCCGCAAGCTGCTGCGCGAGCGTGAAGGCCGACTGCTTGCGCGCGTTGGCGCCGCCCGTGCGCACGTCGTCGAGGAGACGGTCGATCGAGCGCGGCTCCCAGCCGCCCAGCAGGAAGTTCGAGAAGGCGACGATCGCCAGCACGACGAGCGCGATGCCGAGCGGGATCACCACGAAGGGCACGAACCACCGCTCGCGATCCGGCTCCTCCGCACCGATCTCGATCGGCTCCGCCCCGAGCGGCGCGGAGCGCGGACTCGGCTCCGGATCGGCGCTCATCGGGGCGCCTTCGGGCCCGCCGCGACGCCCGCGAGGAAGCCGACGGCGGGAAGCTCGCCCACGAGCGGCGCCGCCCACGTGCGGAACGCCTCCGAAACCCCGTGGTCGCCGTCGAGGAACTCCGCGGGCATCGACCGCGTGTTCTTCGCGACCGAGGCGAGCGGCGTGACGAAGGTCTCCGAGGCGTATCGGGCGCCGTCGACGCGGCGGATCGCGATGGAGCCCGCCTCCGACTGCGTCGGATCGACGGCAGCCGCCACCGCCGCGCGGCCGACCTGGCGCGCCTCGCGCCGGTCGACCTCGCTCGTGATCGTCGGGAAGCAGCGCTGCAGATAGCCGAAGGTGTCGGCGCGCGCGCGCACCTTGGGCCCCATGCCCTCCTTCACGAGGCCCACGAGGAAGTCTCCGAGGGCGCCCGTGCCGGAGAGCTGCACGTTGCCGTGCGAGTCCTTCTCACCGCTCGACCCGATCGCCGAGCCGTCGGCCCGATGGATCCCCTCGCTCACGACGACGACGCAGCGTCCGAGCCGGCGATACACGGCTTCCACGTCGGCGACGAAGCGCTTCTCGTCGAAGGCCTTCTCCGGGCAGTAGACGAGGTGCGGCGCGTCGTCGGGACGGCGCTGGCCGAGCACGGACGCGGCCGTCAGGAATCCCGCGTGGCGGCCCATGGTCACGTCGATCTTCACGCCCTTCAGCGAGCGGTTGTCGAGGTCGTCGCCCATGGTCGCCATGGCGACGAATCGCGCCGCCGACGGGTAGCCGGGGCAGTGGTCCGTGATGAGCAGATCGTTGTCGACGGTCTTCGGCACGTGGTACGCGCGCAGCGGGTAGCCCTCGGCCCTCGCCTGCTGCGCCAGGAGGTCGGCCGTCTCCGCGGAGTCGTTGCCGCCGATGTAGAAGAAGAACCGCACGTCGCGCTTCTTGAAGATCTCGAAGACCTTCTTGCGCTCCTCCTCCGTCGGCTTCTTGCGGACGCTCCCGAGGGCCGCCGACGGCGTGGAGGCGACGGCTTCCAGCGTCGGCTCGTCCTCCTTGCGCAGGTCGATGAAATCCTCGCCGAGGATCCCCGCGATGGCGTGCCGCGCGCCGAGGATCTCCCGGATCTCCGCGTGCCGGAGCGCCTCCTGCACGACGCCCACGAGGCTCTGATTGATGACGGCGGTGGGGCCGCCGGACTGGCCGACCACGAGGTTTCCGGTGAGCTTCGACATGCGGGGTGCTGATCTGCAGGCAATTGGGGGCGGAGATTCTATGGTTCGAGACATGGCTTCGCCCCCCGAGCCCTCCGGCGACCCGCGGGTCGATCTCCATGGCGCGACCCTCGACGGGCTCGAGGCGCGCCTGGAGGACGAGATCCGCAATGCGTTCCAGCGCAAGGCGCAGCGGCTCGTGATCGTCCACGGCGCGGGGAACCATCGGGAGGACGGCGCGTCGCCGCTCGCGCGACGCACGCGCGAGTGGCTGAAGTCGCTGGCGGCGACTCCGAACGCGGCGATCCGGCGTCTCGAGTTCGGCGAGGAGTCGGCCGACCTCTCGCGCAACCCGGGCTGCGTGCGCGTGACGCTCTGCCTGCAGCTCGCGCGCGGCGCCGTCGTCTTCCGGCCCGCGCCGAGGGCCCCCGCCGCTCCCCGCGTCGACCGCAAGCGCGACGCGCGCCGAGTCGACGTCCCCGACGCGGACGAGCTGGCGCGGCAGCTGCGGCGCGCGGAGGACACGATGGAGAAGCGCTACGGGCCGCGCCGCCTCGACGCGCCCCACCGGCCGCCGAGCGGCAACAAGGGCGAGTGGCCGGGACACTGACCGCGTTGCTCGGCCGGAGCCTCGCGCGCGCCGCCTTCACCGCGGCGCTCCTCCTCGCCGCATCGTCCTGCCGCGCGTCGCCGCGCTGGGAGGGCATGCCCCGGGTGCCGGGCACGACGCTGGAGGGCTCCGATCGGACGTTCCGCGTGCGCCACCGCTCCGACGGATCGGCGCTCGAAGCGTCCGTGAGGACCTTCGCGCGCGACGGCGGACCGCGCATCGTGCTCGTGTCGCTCCTGCACGTGGCCGATCCGCGCTACTACGAGGCCGTCGTCGCCTCCGTGTCCGACTGCGAGGCGGTGTACTTCGAGGGATTCCGGATGCCGAGCGGATCGCGGCTCGCGGCGTCTCTGGCGGAGCTCTACGGCACCCTCGCGCGGATGTCCGACCTCGTGCCCCAGTCGAAGTCCGCCGCGGCGCCGGAGCGGCTCGCCGAGCTCCCGGGCTGGACGAACGTCGACGCCAGCGAGGAGGACCTGCCGGAGGTGGCGTACCTCGTCGAGCATCGGCTGCGCCGCGCGGTGATCCAGGTCTCGGCGGCGGAGGCGATGCTGGGGGACCACGACGAGGCGGTGCCGATCGTGCGCGAGGCGCTCGCGCGCTCCGCCGTCGAGAGCGGGGCGGGCCCCTTCCTCTCCCTCGCGCTCCGTTGGGCGCGCGACGAGGGAGAGATCGCGTCGATGAGGGATCTCGCCTCGGTTCCGCCGGACTCCGCCCTGCGCGCGGCGCTCCCCAGGACGGCCGCGCGCGTCGAGGACCTCCTCGCGCGCCCGCTGTGGGGCGACGCCGGGCGCGTGCGCCCCATCGCCGTCCTGCGCGCGCTTCGGAACCACCATCCGAAGGGCGAGCCGAACGCGGAGGCCCGGGAGGCCGCGGCGGTCATCCTCGCCCGCAACGACGTGCTGCTTCGCCGGCTCGAGGCCGATCTCACCGGCGACGCCCCGATCGGCAGCCTCGGCCTTCTCTACGGAGGCGCCCACGGCGTCGACATCGTCGCGTTCCTCGTCGATCGCGGATACGCGCTGCGCGACGTGCGATGGCTCTCCGTGTGCGAGCTGCCGCCCGCCGATTGACGAGCCCCTGCGCCGCGGCGAGAGTCAGGGGTCCCTCGCTGGCGCTCGTCGCGAGGGAACCGCGCCCATGCCGAGAGCTCCCAAGAACAAGAAGGCACCGACGAAGCCTCCCGCCGCGGCGAAGGACGGCGTCTCGAAGAGCCCTGCCGCGAAGAGCGGCGCCACGAAGAGCTCGGCCAAGGGCAAGGCGTCCGAGACGCCGGCGTCCGCGAAATCGGCGGTCGCGAAGCCGGCGATCGCGAAGGAGGGCGCCACGTCGCTGCCGAGCGCGAAGCCGAAGAGCGCCGAGCCGGAGGCGGACTCCGTCGAGCATGCGCCCGCAGGCTTCGCTCCGCAGGAGGAACGGGACGGACCGCTCGTGCCCCGGTCGTCACCTGGCGATGGTGACGACGATGGAGGCGACGACGCGGTCGCCGCAGGGAACGAGGCGACGGCCGAGGGCGCCGCGGCTGCGACCGACGGAACGGCCGCCACGGGCGGCGCCGAGGCCCCCAAGACCGAGCGCTCCTCCTACCGCCGCTCCTCGCGCTTCCAGCCGCCGCCGCTCATTCCGGGCACGCAGATCCTCGTGATCGCGCGGGCGAAGTACACGGTCGTGCGCCTGCCGAACGCCATCGAGGTGAGCCGGCCGCGCAAACGCGACCCCGAGAACCCGCGCACGTACCGGTTCTCGCTGAAGGGGCTCGAGATCGCGCGCAAGCACATGGCGGGCCGGTCCGTCACCCTCGCCGACGCGAACGAGCTGCTGAAGGCCGTGAAGGTGCCGGAGCTCGAGGTTCTCGAGGGCGAGGCGCGCAAGGTCGCCACGAAGTTCCTCCTCGTCGCGCTCTCCTCGCGCGAGGAGGCGACGCTCGACAAGGACGGCGACCTGATCCTCGTTCGCGTTCCCTTCAACTCCGCCGACCTTGCCTGACACCACCCGACCGACCGCTCACGGCGCCGCCTCCGGCCCCGCGTCCCCGCCCCGCGCCGCCGCACCGCCGATCACCATCCGCCCCGACTGCGGCGCCGAGGAGGCCGAGCGCGGTCTCTCGGGGATGGCGCGAGGTCTCGTGGGATCCGAGATCCTGAAGATCGCGGCGAGCGTGCGCGCTCTCCTGGCGGCGGGGAAGGAGGTCTGCAACCTCACGGTCGGCGACTTCGCGTCGAAGCAGTTCCCCATCCCGCGCAAGCTCGCGGAGGAGACGCGCGCCGCCATCGACGCCGGGGAGACGAACTATCCTCCCGCCGACGGCGTGATGGAGCTCCGGAAGGCGATCCAGGGCGAGTACGAGCGGCGTCTCGGGCTCTCCTATCCGATCGAGTCGATCCTCGTCGCGAGCGGCGCCCGGCCCGTCATCTACGCGGCCTACCTCGCGGTGCTCGACGCGGGAGAGACCGTCGCCTATCCGACGCCCTCCTGGAACAACAACCACTACGCGCACCTGGTCGGCGCCGAAGTCGTCGAGATCCCGACGACCGTCGAGACGCACTTCCTTCCGACGGCGGCGGCCGTCGAAGGCGTGATCGGGAAGGCGCGGCTCCTCGTGCTGAACACGCCCCTCAACCCGACGGGCACCGTGATGCGGCCCGAGGAGGTTCGCGCATTGGGCGAGCTCCTCGTGCGCGAGAACGGCCGGCGCAAGTCGAAGGGCGAGCGCCCGGTCTACCTGCTCTACGACCAGGTCTACCGCTCGCTCACCTTCCGGGGCGTGCGCCACGACACGCCGGTGCACCTCGTCCCCGAGTGCGCGCCCTGGGTGATCTTCGTCGACGCCATCTCGAAGGCCTTCTGCGCGACGGGCCTGCGCGTGGGCTGGACCGTCGGGCCCGCTCCCGTCGTTTCGCGCATGCGCGACATCATCGCCCATGTGGGCGCCTGGGGACCTCGGCCCGAGCAAGTGGCGTCGGCGCGGCTCCTCGCGGACGTCGCGACCGTCGACGCGTTCCACGAGGAGATGCTCCAGCAGGTGTCGCTGCGCCTCGAAGCGCTCTTCGCCGGAGTGGCCCGCCTGCGGGAGCGCGGCTTCCCGCTCTCGGCGATCGAGCCCCAGGGCGCGATCTACCTGAGCGTTCGCTTCGATCTCTTCGAGAAGCGCAACCCAGCGACCGGCCGCCCCTTCGCCTCCAACGAGGAGATCCGCGCGTTCCTCCTCGAGAAGGCCGGCTTCGCCGTCGTCCCCTTCCAGGCCTTCGGAGTCGCCGGCGAGACCGGCTGGTTCCGCCTGAGCGTCGGCGCGGTGTCCGTGGCGGAGATCGAGGCGGCCTTCGGCCGGCTCGAGCAAGCGCTCGCGGCTCTTCACTGAGACTGGCCCCGATTTCGTCTGCGGCCCCGCGTCGCGCACGTCGCGCTCGAG
>CAZJHD010000103.1:0-8440 GCA_964545855.1 uncultured Planctomycetales bacterium | reverse complement strand
TTCCCGGGACGACGGCCCTTCCCATTGCGCGGATCGAGCGCCGGGGACGACACTGCGGAGCCCGGAACCCCTTCGAGGACCCCATGCCGGTGACCCGCCCCGTGCTCGCGCTCGCCCTCCTCTCCGCATGCGCCGCCGCGGCTCCGGCCGCCCGCGCCCAGGACCTCGACATCCCGTTCCAGAAGTTCGTCCTGGAGAACGGGCTGCAGGTCGTGATCCACGAGGACCACTCGGACCCGGTGGTGGCCGTGTACGTCTCCTATCACGTGGGGAGCGCGCGCGAGGAGCGTGGGCGGTCGGGCTTCGCGCACCTCTTCGAGCACATGCTCTTCCAGGGCTCGCAGCACGTCGGCGACGACCAGCACTTCAAGCTCATCAGCGAGGCGGGCGGCACGCTGAACGGCACGACGAACGACGACCGCACGCTCTACTTCGAGACGCTGCCGGCGAACCAGCTGGAGCTCGCGCTCTGGCTCGAGGCCGACCGCATGGGCTTCCTGCTGCCGGCCGTGACGCAGGCGAAGCTCGACAACCAGCGCGACGTCGTGAAGAACGAGCGTCGGCAGAACTACGAGAACCGCCCCTACGCCCAGGCGCGCGGCGTGGTGGCCGAGGCGCTCTATCCGCCGGACCATCCCTACTCGTGGATCACGATCGGCTCGCAGGAAGACCTCACGGCGGCGAGTCTCGACGACGTGCACTCCTTCTTCCGCCGCTGGTACGGGCCGAACAACGCCACGCTCGCCATCGGCGGCGACGTCGACACGCAGAAGACGCTCGCGCTCGTGAAGAAGTGGTTCGGGCCGATCGCACGAGGCCCCGAGGTGGCGAAGCCGGCACCGCGCCCCGTGGCGCTCGCGCAGAGCAAGCGCCTCGTGATGGAGGACAAGGTGAAGCTCCCCCAGATCTCCTGGACGTGGCCGACGGTCCCGATGGGGAGCCCGGAGGAGCCAGCTCTCGATCTCCTCGCCTCGGCGCTCGCCCAGGGGAAGTCGTCGGTGCTGGAGCGCGCCTTCCGCATCGACCGGCCGCTCGCGCGCGACGTCTCGGCGTTCCATTCCGCGCAGGAGCTCGCCGGCACGTTCACGATCTCGGTCACCGCGGCGCCCGGCGCCTCCCTCGACGAGATCGAGGCGGAGATGGGCCGCGTCCTCGGCAACGTCGCACGGGAGGGCGTCTCCGCCGAGACGCTCGACCGGCTGAAGACCCGCGAGAAGGCCTCGCGGGTCCGCCGCTTCGAGACCGTCTCCGGCCGCACCGGATCGCTCGCCGTCGCGAACACCTTCTTCGACGATCCGAACCACGCCGCCGCCGAGCTCCGCGGTCTCCTCGCGGTGACGCCCGCGCAGGTGCGCCAGGCCATGGAGCGATGGATCCAGAGGAAGCCCGCCGTCGTGATGTCCGTCGTGCCCGAGGGATCGATCGCGCTCGCGGCCTCGGGCCGAACGATCGACCAGGTGGCGATGGAGGGCGAGATCACGCGCTCGAAGCAGCCGCCCGCGGGCCCGCGTCCGTCCTTCAAGACGCCCGAAATCTGGCGCGGCGCGCTCGCGAACGGCGCCGCGCTCATGGGCACGCGCACGGCGGAGGTGCCGCTCACGACGATCTCGATCGCGCTGCCGGGCGGCGGCCGCGCGGAGCAGCCGTCGACGCGCGGGATCGCGTCGCTCACGGCGAACCTCCTGGAGGAGGGCACGAAGGCGCTCAGCACGACGGAGCTCGCGGAGACGCTCGACGGCCTCGGCGCCTCGCTCTCGGTCTCCGCCGACGACGACGAGATCTCCCTCGTGCTCACGACCCTCGACGAGACCCGCGACGCCGCGCTCGCGATCCTCGGCGACGTGCTGCTGGAGCCGCGCTTCGATCCCGCCGACTTCGAGCGCATCGTGCGCGAGCGGCTGACCTCCATCGACACGCGCGGGGACAGCATCCGCACGATCGCGGGCAACGTCTGGAGCCGGATCCTCTACGGCGACGGCACGATCGACGGGATGCCTTCCGCGGGCACCCGCGCCACCGTCGAAGGTCTCACGCTCTCGAACGTGCGCGACTTCCATCGCGTCGCGACCGATCCGAAGCGCGCCACGGTCACGGTCGTGGGGAACCTCGGAGCGGACGACGCCCGAAGGATGCTCGAGCCCCTGGTGCGTCGCTGGGAGAAGGGCACGTTCTCGGCGGCGGCGGCCGCGAAGGAGGCGAGCGCCGCGCGCGCGCTCGCGGCGGGCCTCGCTTCGCCGCGGGTCTTCCTCGTCGACAAGCCGGGCGCGGCGCAGTCGGAGGTGCGCATCGGACATCTCTCCGTCGCGACGACCGACGCCGACTACTACCCGCTCACGGTCCTCAACTACGTCCTCGGCGGCGCCTTCTCGAGCCGCATCAACATGAACCTGCGCGAGGACAAGGGGTACACCTACGGTGCGCGCTCCTCGTTCTCCGGCGGCCTCGAGCCGGGCCCCTTCGCCGCGTCGGGGGGCATTCACACGGCGGTGACGAAGGAGGCCGTGGCGGAGTTCCTGAAGGAGCTGCGCGGGATCCTGGACGGCATCACCGAGGAGGAGCTCGCCTTCGCGAAGAGCGCCCTCGCCCAGAGCGCGGCGCGCCAGTACGAGGGATCGCGCGCGCGCCTCGGGCTCCTGGAGAACGTCCGGAAGTACGGCTATCCCGACGACTACCCCGAGCAGCAGCTCCGACAGCTCGACGCACTCACCGTCGCCGAGCTGAAGACGCTCGCACGGAAGCACCTGAAGCCCGAGTCGATGGCGATCCTCGTCGTCGGCGACAAGGCGAAGGTGATGGACGGCCTCGCAACGCTCGGCCTGGGCGAGGTCGTCGAGCTCGACATCGACGGCGCGCCGATCCGCTGACCGAACACCTACCGAGCCTCCCCTTCTCCGCCGCCCGCGCGGGCATGGCTCCGTTCCCGCGCACGATGTGAACCCGATGCAGCTCACTCGCACCGCAACGCTCGTTCTCTCGGTCGTGACGATCCCGATCGGAGTCACCCCGCCGATCCTCGCTCAGGGCGCCTCGCTGACTCCCTTCCACACGGTCCAGGGGCACCAGGCCGGCGGAGGAACGGGGACGGCCGTCGCCGGAATGGGCGACGTCACGGGCGACGGGATCCCCGACTTCGCCGTCGGCTCCCGCAACGCCAGTTCCGGCAACGTGCGCGCGTACTCGGGTGCCACGCGCCAGTTGCTCTGGGAGTTCCACGACGGCGGCACGATCTTCAAGGCGGGGAGCACGCTCGCCGCGATCCCCGACTCCAACTCGGACGGCCTGCCGGACCTGATCGTGGGAGCCCCCGCGATCGCGCACGTGAACGTGAAGGGGCACGTGCTCGTGCTCTCGGGCGCGGACGGCTCCGTGATCCGCGACGTGATGAGCAATTCGGGATTCGAGCGGTTCGGGGAAGCCGTGGCCTCCGTGGGAGACGTGAACGGCGACGGAACGCCGGACTTCCTCGGCGGAGGCCCGGGAGCCACGAACGCCTTCGGCGGAATCTCCCGGCTGCTGTCGGGCGCCAACGGCTCCGTGATCCACCAGTACGGCGGCTTCCTCGACGAGAACTTCGGGCACGCCGTGGCGGGGCTCGGCGACACGAACGGCGACGGCGTGCCCGACTATGCCGTCGGCGCTCCCGGCACCGACGTGAAGAGCCAGAACGAAGGCCTCGTCACGATCTTCTCGGGCGCCTCGGGCGACCCGATCCGATTCGTTCCCGGCAAGGTCCAGAACGATCACGCCGGATATCGCCTCGCGAATGCCGGCCGGATGGACGGCGACGCCGTCGACGATCTGCTCGTCGGCGCGATCTTCGCCAAGGGCGTGGGCGGCTCCAACTCCGGGAACTCGTGGGTGATCTCCGGCGCGAAGACGAAGACGCTCAAGATCTTCCCGGGGAGCGCTGCCTCCGAGCGCGTCGGCTCGGCGCTCGCGAATCTGGGCGACGTCTCCGGCGACGGCATCCCGGACTACGCCGTGGGCGCCTCGGGCTTCGCGCCGGGGGGCCGCGTCTACGTCGTCTCCGGGGCGTCGGGACTCCCGCTCGCGCACTACGACGCGCCGGCGCAGTTCGAGGCCCTGGGGGACTCGGTCGCGGGAGTCGGAGACGTCGACGGCGACGGAGTGAACGACCTCCTCGTCGGCGCCTGGTCCGCGGACAGCAATGGTCTCGTGACCGCCGGCGAGGCGAGGCTCCTCTCGCTGGCAGGCCTCTTCGAGCCGCCGAAGAAGCCGCTCAAGAGGAAGACCGCCCTGCAGCGCGATCCGGGCTCTCCGGATGCGGACGCGCTCGGCACGCTCGAGATCAGCATCGTCAAGTCGACGCAGACGGTGCTGCTCAAGGTCTCGAAGCTCGACCCGGCCTTCGCGACGGAGTACCGCGTCTTCCTCGTGGACGTCCCCGGCGGAAGCGTCGACCACGATCTCGGCCCGCTCGTGCTGAAGAGCGCGAAGTCCGGGACGTGGGAGCTGAAGCTCGTGGGAGAAGGAGCCGCGCCGGGCGCGCTCGGCGTGAATCACCTGACCCAGCTCGACGGGTGGCGCGTCGAGATCCGCGATCAGGACGGGACGGTCCACCTCGGATGCGAGGCTCTCGCGCTGCTGACTCCCCTCACGAACACGACGATCAAGGGCGCGTTCCCCGGCCCGAACGGATCGGTCCTGGCGGCGCAGCTCAAGTTCTCCGCCGCGACGGGCTCCTCGCAGATCACGCTGTCGGTCACGAAGCTCGACAAGGCGATCGACCCCGCGACGCTCTCGCTCTGGATCGAAGAGGCCGTCGCGTCGAACACGTTCGTCCGGGTCGGCCCGCTCGTGAAGGGCAAGCTCGTGATCGACACGAAGAAGGGCGACGCGCTGCCGCTCGGCGCGGCGACGGTCCTGGACCTCTCGCTCCTTCGCGTCCAGCTCCGCGCCGGCGCGGACGTGCTGATCGAAGGGGCGATTCCCTGACGGCGCGGGCCCGGCCTCAGCCGGGCTGGCTGCCACGCCCGCCGGCCGGCGGCACGGCGGGTGAGGCGTCGAGGCGCAGGACGAGCTCCTCGACGATCTCCTCGGGCTCGCCGAAGCGCAGGCGGTCCTCGCCGACGATTCGGAAGCCGTTCTTCCCAAGCACGCGGAGCGACGCGCCGTTGCGTTTCGCCACACGGGCGGTCAGGGGCCGATCCGACACGATCGCGACGAGGTCGGCGACGGCGCGCGTGGCGATCCCGCGGCCCTGGAAGGCACGCCCGATCCAGTAGCCGACGAGCCGCTCGCCGTCCCGCTCGAAGCAGACCCCGTACCCGGCCGGCTCCTCTCCGAGGAGAGCGGTCCGCTTCACGATGCGGCCGTCGGCGACGATCCGATTCCAGTGCTCGTGGAACGCCTCTTCGCCCCGCGTCGCGACCGCGGCCGTGCGACTCGCCTCCGCGTCGCGCTGGTGCTCGAAGAACGCCGGGAGATCCGCGGGCCGCGTGTCGCGGAAGGAGATCGCGGCTCCGGGAGCCTTCGGCGGCACGCCGATTCGCAGCGGCGCGTGGAGGCTCGGCTGGATCAGGTCCCAAGCGTTCCCGTAGAGGTCGTGGAAGACCGCCACCGTGCCGTAGCTCTCGCGGCGCGGCTCCCTGACGAAGCGGACTCCGCGATCTCGCATCTCCGCGATGTCGCGGTCGATGTCGTCCGTGTGGAGGAAGAAGGCGACGCGGCCTCCCGTCGGGTCGCCGACGCGGAGAGCCTGCGCCTCGTTCCCGGCGCGCGCGAGGAGGAGCGCCGCTCCCGCACCGCCCGGCGGCGCGACGACGACCCAGCGCTTTCCGCCGCCGAGGGGCGTGTCCTCCACGAGCGTGAATCCGAGGCTCCGCGTGAAGAAGGCGATCGCCTCGTCGTAGTCGCGCACGACGAGCGTCACGAGCGCGAGAGCACGCGTCATCGCCGCCGCTTGCCGCCGCTCCGCGCCGAGGGCGGCTCGACCGCGTACTCGAGGAGCGCCGTGCCCGTCTTCGCGAAGACGCGGTGCTGCGCGAGGCGCAGGCGCGCGCGTGCCGCGGGGCTCGGCAGCAGCGGGATCCCGCCGCCGAGGAGCACCGGCACGACGGCCACCTCCACGGAGTCGACGAGGCCGAGGTCGAGGAAGCTGCGGAAGAGCGATCCGCCGCCGAAGAGCCAGAGGTCCTTCCCGGGGGACGCCTTCAACTCCGCGACCGTCGCCTTGGGATCGCCGGAGAGCGTCGCATCGGGGACGTCGGCCGCGCGCAACGTCTTCGAGAAGACGATCGACCGAACGCCCGGCATGCCGCCGCCTCCCTGGCCGCGCGACGCCTCGTAGCTCTTGCGGCCCATCAGCACGGTGTCGAAGCGGCTCATCATCGACGCGAAGTCGATCTCCGGGTCCATCACGATCCAGTCGTACTCGCCCTTCGGCCCCGCGATGTACCCGTCGAGGCTCATGGCGACCGAGTAGCGAACGGAACGCAGCGTCTTCTTCTCCATGATGTTCTCCGAGACTCGGGGATGCCCGGCGCTCGCGCGCCGAGGCGTCAGAGATCCTCGTGCTCGCGCGAGAGCGTCTTCGGCGCGACGTTGCGCCAGGCCGTGACGAGCGCCGCGCGGGCGCTCGCCTTCTTCGCCGCGCGAAAGGAGACCGTCGTCGCGCCGCGGACGCCCCAGCCGCCCTTCACGGGCGCGAAGACCGCCGGCTCCCCGCGCTCGAAGGCCGCCTGCTGCGCCGGTGTGAGCTTCACCATCCCCCAGTCGCCGGCGGGACCGATCGTCGCGAAGATCTTCCCGCGTACGCGGAAGTCGGCGTGCCCCATGTGCGCGCCCTCCGTCGCCTCGGGGAGCGCGAGAGCGAGGCGGCGGAAGTCGTCTTCGGTCATGGGAGACTCGATCGTAGGGCTCCGAGGGACTCCCGAGGAACTGTCGTCCGCTTCAGCGCTTCTCTCCGGAGAGGAGATCCCGCTGCGTCGCGTGATCCGCGTCGAGCACGAGGAGCCGGGGCTCCTCCGTCGATCCCGCCATGAGGAGCAGGCGCTCCGCGCCGCGCGTATCCGCGACCTTCACGAGGGCGCGCTCGTCGTCCACGTACAGGCCGACCCGCTCGAAGCCGCCCTTCCGGCTCGCCATGAGCAGCGCGGAAGCTCCGAGGACATCGTCGACGGAGAGCGAGATTCCTTCGCGGCCGTTCCCCGTGTCGAGACCGAGGACCACGAGACCGGTCTCGAGCAGGCCGAATCCGCCGCGCTCGTTGCCTCCGCCGTCCTGGATGTTGAGACCGACGGCAGGACTCCGTCGCGGCACGACGTGCCCTTCGATCATCGGGTCCGGCTGCTCGCCGAGGACCAGTCGGTCGTCGCCGTCGGCGTCGAGGAAGACGAGGGACACCGTCGCGTCCGATCGCTTCCGTCGGTCGAGGGCCGGCGTCGGTGCGCCGAGCACGATGCGGGGGCGTCCCTCGACGTCCTCCACGACGAGCCCGCGCACGCGCAGCACGCCTTGGTCGCCCGCAACGCCGGGGCTGGGACGGCTCGAGATCCCCGTCGCCGCGCAGGCCGCGATGCCGAGGGCGGCCAAGAGCGCGCATCGCCGCCAGCGCCGGAGCTCGCGCTCGAGCGTGCCCGTGCGTTCGAGAAGATCCGTCACGATCTCGCGTGGTTCGTCCATCGTTCGTCCTGCTCGGGGGGAGATCCCGAGGGCTCGGCCCAATGCGTCAGAGAACCGCGTACACCTGCCCCGTCTGCGCGCCCTCGACACTCTTCGCGAAGGCGCGCGCCGCGCGCGCCGCCGGCACCGGCTCGAAGCCGCGGAAGAACGGCGCGAAGGCGTCGAGGGACTCGGTGAGGACGCCAGGGCTCACGGCGTTGATGCGGAGCCCGCGCGGCATCTCGATCGCCGCCGCGCGGACGAAGGCGTCGAGGGCGCCGTTCACCATCGAGGCCGACGTGCCCTGGCGGATCGGGTCGTGACCGAGGACTCCCGTCGTGAGCGTGAAGGAGCCGCCGGCGGAGAGGCGCTCGCGCCCGATCAGGACGAGGTTCACCTGCCCCATCAGCTTGTCGCGGAGCCCCACCTCGTAGTCGGCCTCCTGCATCTCCTCGAAGGGCGCGAACTTCACGCGGCCCGCCGCGCAGACGACGGCGTCCACCCTTCCGACGCGCTCGAAGCCCGCGCGGATCGACGCGGCGTCGGTGAGGTCGAGCCGCACGTCGCCCGTCGTGCGACCCGCGGAGACCACGTCGTGACGCGCACCGAGCTCCGTGGCGACGGCGCGGCCGAGGGTGCCCGAGGCGCCGACGAGGAGGATCCTCACGGGCGCGGCCGTCCGGCGCTCGTCGTGATGGGGACTTCGTGCATCGCGAAGGGGCGCGACGTGGCGCGCGCGGCGCGAGCATACGGCGGCGGCGGCGCCGCCGGGAGCGCGCCGCCTCCGTCAGGCCCGGCGCGTGGCGCGCGGGGGCGC
>CAZJHD010000102.1:0-8775 GCA_964545855.1 uncultured Planctomycetales bacterium | reverse complement strand
CACGGACGACTCGAACGCAGGCCCGGTGCAGTGACGAAATCGGAGCCAGTATCGAACTGAGGCCGTGCGGGTTGCGTCGAGCGGGCCCGCGCCGAGGCGCGCTCCCGCCATGAGCCCGATCGAACCGCACGCTCCTCCCGTCCGTCCGCTCTCCAGCAGCTCGAGCTTCGCGGGCTGGCTTCGCGAGCGCTGGCGTCAGACGCCGTACCTCGTGATCGCCCTCGCCCTCGACGCGATCTTGATCACGGTGGCGACGCAGTGGCGGCTCGGGGACGGCGACGAGCAGCTCGCGGCGCCCTTCGCGTGTCCCATCGCCGTCGGAGACCCACCGCCCGACGCCCACGACGCGCCGACGAACTTCGCCGATTGCATCTCCTTCGGCATCGATGGGGCAGAACACGTCGAGTACGAGATCCTCATTGGCGAGCCCGAGCTCACGTTCCCCGACGAGGAGCCGGTCTACGGCGATCACAGCGAGACGGGCGTCGGCGAGCACTACGGCATGGCGAAGGGACGCGTGGATCTCTTCGACGCGATCGGCGTGGTCGGCAGCTCGGGCCGAGGCGGTCGCGCCGGCTACGGCGGCCCCTTCGGCGGACGTCGGAACATGACCGTGCGCGGAGGAAGCGGAGGGTCGGTCCACGGTTCGTCGGGCAAGGAGGTCTACGCGCCGATCTTCGAGAACCCGTTCCTGCAGACCCTCGAGCAGCCCGTCTCCACGTTCGGCGCCGACGTCGACACGGCCTCCTACGCGATCGTGCGGAGATACCTGAACCACCGCGCGCTCCCACCGCGCGACGCCATCCGCGTCGAGGAGATCCTGAACGCCTTCTCGTCGGCGGTCGTGGAGCCCGAGGGAGCGGAGCCGCTCGCCGTCTCGGCGGAGGTGGCGAGCTGTCCTTGGAACCTCTCGAACCGGTTGGCGAAAGTGGTGGTCCACGCGCGGCCGCCCCTCACCGATCAGCGCCCGCCCGCGAACCTGGTCTTCCTCGTCGACGTCTCCGGGAGCATGAGTGACAGCGACAAGCTCCCCCTCGTCCGCGACGGGATGCGCCTCCTCGTGGAGCAGCTCACGGAGCGCGACCGCGTGGCGATCGTCACTTATGCGTCCGAGACCCGCGTCGCGCTCTCCTCGACGCCGGCCGACCGGCGCGACCGGATCCTCGACGCGATCGAGTCCCTCTCCGCCGGAGGCGCCACGAACGGAGGCTCCGGGATCCAGCTCGCCTACGACCTCGCCGTGAGCCAGTACCTGCCGGGCGGGATCAACCGCGTCCTCCTCGCGACGGACGGCGACTTCAACGTCGGCATCACCGACCGCGACCGCCTCGTCGAGTTCGTGCAGCACCACGCGAAGAGCGGCGTCTTCCTCTCGGTGCTCGGTTACGGCACGGGCAATCTGAAGGACGCGACCCTGGAGGCGCTCGCCGACAAGGGCAACGGCCACTACGCCTACATCGACGGGCTCGCGGAGTCGCGGCGCGTCCTGTCGGAGCAGGCCGGCTCCACGCTCCAGGTGGTCGCGAAGGACGTGAAGATCCAGGTGGAGCTGAACGCCTCGCGCGTGCACTCCTGGCGGCTCCTCGGCTACGAGAACCGCCTCCTCGCCCGGGAGGACTTCGCCGACGACCGAAAGGACGGCGGCGAGATGGGCGCCGGACACCAGGTGACGGCGCTCTACGAGATCGTCCCCTGGAACGGCACGCGCGGCGTCGTGGCTCCGCGCTACTCGCGCGAGCAGGTGGGCTTCGACGGCGCCGCGAGCGACGACCTCCTCACGGTGCGCGTCCGATGGAAGGAGCCCGCGGGCCACGCGAGCCGCGTGCTCGAACGCCGCGTCACCGACGCGGCGAATCCCCACGACGGTGCCACCGACGACTTCCGCTGGTCCGCCGCGCTCGCCTGCTTCGGCATGTGCCTCCGCGATTCGCCGCGGCGCGGCGCGGCGACGCTCGGGATGGCACGCGATCTCGCCGTCGGCGCCCTCGGTGACGAACCCGACGAGCGGCGCGCCGAGTTCGTGACCCTCACGGAACACGCCATCGCCCTCGCCCGCGAGTCCGGCGGCCGCTGATCGCTCCCTTCAGGCGGAGGGCAGCACGCGCTCGAGCTCGGCTCGGCGCTCCGGAGCCTTCACGCGTCCGGCGGCACGCCGCGCCTCTCCGAGGTCGCCGGAGAGCGCGAGCGCCATCGCGAGGTCGCACAGCACCCACTCGGGCGCGTCGGGCGCCGAGGCCGCGATCGCGAGACGCTTCGCGGCCACGGCCGGCGCGCCCGCCTCGAGCGCGAGCTTCCCGGACCAGGCCCAGGCGACGCCGTCCTTCGGCGCCTGCGTCAAGTGCGCATCGAGGAGGCTCCGCGCCTCCTCGGCGCGTCCGCTCCGCGCGACGACGCGCGCCAACGAGACGACGGCGGCCGAGGAGCGTTCGTCGAGGGCGAGGGCCTCGCGCAGCGCGTGCTCGGCGCCCGCGAGGTCTCCGCGGGCCTCGCGACAGTCGGCCAGTCCGAGCAACGCGAGGGGACCCGTGATGCCCGGCTGCACGGGCGCTTCGCCCGTCCTGCCGTCGAGCGCGCGCAGCGCCGCGAAGTCGGCCTCCGCCTCCTCGAAGCGCTCCTGCTGCTTGCGCGCGCAGGCGCGCACCCAGAGGAGGTTCGGCGTCGTGCCGAGGGTCTCGCTCCCGCGCATCGCGACCGCCTCCGCTCCCGCCGCGTCGCCGTCGCGGAGCCGGAGGAAGGCGAGCACGGCCGCCACGTCCGGTCCCCAGGGATGGCTCCGTCGCTCCGCCGAGGACTTCTCCTCGAGGAGCCGCCAGGAGGTTCGGAGCGCCTCCTCCGCCCGTCGGTCGTCCACGGCGCGCAGCTCGTCGCCGAATCGGTACCAGGCGTAGGCGTCGCCGGGCCGGTCCTGCACCGTCAGCCGATGCAGGCGGAGGTTCCGCTCGCGCTTGCGCAGCGCGGCGAACCGGTCGGGACGGTAGCCGTGGTGCGCGATGCCTGCGTCCAGGTCGAGGACCGCGAGACCGCGCCGACGCGCCACGGCGACGAGGCTCTCGTTCACGCTCTCGTGGATCCGGCGCACGTACCGGAGGTCGGGATCGCGCCGGAAGAGGCGGACGATCGGCGTGCGCTGGGGCGCGGCGCCGCCGACGTCGCTCGTGACGACGATCCGATAGCCCAAGGCGCGCTCGCGCGCGACCGCCCGCCGGATCGTCGCCGCGCTCCCGGGGGCGAGCCGCTCGTCGGCGTCGAGGAAGAGGACCCAGTCGCCCCGCGCCTCGTCGATCGCGCGGTTGCGCGCCGCCGAGAAGTCGTCGCACCAATCGAAGGAGACGACGCGGGCGCCCTCGGCGCGCGCGATGTCGGCCGTGCGGTCCCGCGAGCCCGTGTCGACGACCACGATCTCGTCGGCGGCCTCGCGCGCGGAGCGGATGCACTCCGCGACGTCCGCCTCCTCGTCGCGCACGACGAGGCACAGGGAGATCCGCGGCCCGGGCCCGGCACCGGCCGCGCGCCCGGAGAGGGGCGTCACGGCGTGCCTGCTTCCCTCTGCGCCGTCTCGATGCGATTGCGGCCCGCCTGCTTCGCTCGGTAGAGCGCCGCGTCGGCTCGGCCCAGCAGCGCCTCGTAGGTCTCGCCGCCCGCCACGAGCTCGGCGACGCCGCCGGAGACGCTGATCGCGCGGCCGCGGTAGCTGCCGGCGTTCGCCTTCCCGTACTCCTCGATGGCGACGCGCGCACGCTCCGCCACGATCACGGCCTCGGCGAGCGCCGTGTCCGGCAGCACCGCGCAGAACTCCTCGCCGCCGTATCGGCCGACGATGTCGTCGGCGCGGCAGCTCTCGCGCAGCGTCTGCGCCGTGATCCGCAGCACCTGGTCGCCCGTCTGGTGGCCGCAGTCGTCGTTGAACTTCTTGAAGTGGTCGATGTCGAACATCGCCACGCAGAAGCCCTTGCCCGTGCGCGCCGCGATCTCCGCGAGGTGATGGAGAGCGTCCATCAGAGCGCGGCGATTGGAGACGCCCGTGAGCGGGTCGGTGACCGACAGGTCGCGCGCCTGCTTGTAGAGGCGGTAGTTCTCCAGCAGCAGCGAGACGCTGTGCGAGAGTGTCTGGTGCACGAGCTTGTCGAGCGACGGATCCGAGGCGCCGCGCCCGCGCGAGCTGCGGTCGGTGCCGAGCAGGAAGCGCTGTCCCGAGCTCTCCTGGATCGGAGTGAGCACGGCCGCGCGCACTCCGAGCACGGAGAGGAGGCGGTCCTGGGGCGGGCTCTGGCCGGCCACCAGGAGTTCGGGCCCTTCGGCCGGGAGGGCGGAGTTGTCGTCGAGCGGGAACGTCTTCCCCTGACGGTCGAGGCCCTGCCCGTCGGCGCTCACGATCCTCAGGAACGTGAGGTTGCGCAGGTCGTCGGAGAGCTGGATCAGGTATGCCCGATCGAAGCCGAGCCGGCCGACGATCGACGAGAGCACCGACTCCACGGGGTCCTTCACGCCGAGGAGCCGCTGCGTGTTGAGGATCAGCTCCGTGATGGCCTGCTGCGTCCGATAGGCCTCGCCCTGCGCCGCGAGGAGCTTCCCCATCTCGGCGTTCGCCTGGTACATCGCGCGCTGCCAGTGCTCGGCGGTGGCCTCGTCGTAGCGGAACACCTCCGCGCACTTGCGCACCTCCTCGCGCACGTGCGCGATGGCGGCGTCCCGGTCGATCCGGCCCAGGATCGATTGCGTCATCGAGTCGGGGACGATCGGACGGCTCGACTCGACGGACGGGTAGCCGCAGGTCCACGCGAGCGCGTCGGCGGCGGCGGTGACCGCGAGCACGCGCCGGATCGGCGTCGGCTCTCCGGCGGCCGCCGCGGGATCGTGGTGGTACTTGATGGCGGCGCGGATGCCCGACGGCAGCGACCAGCGCTCGGCGAGGAGGTCGCCGAGGGCCGTGTGGTCGAGGCCGCAATAGGCCGCCTCGTGCACGAGGATCCGGTCGGCCGAGTCCTTCGCGATCGCCTCGAGGGAGCGGCGGTAGTGCTGCGGCCGCAGCATGTCGAGGACGACCTTGCCGATGTCGTGCGTGAGGCCCGCGATGTAGGCCTCCTCGGGATTCACCTTGCCGACGGACTGCGCGATGAGCTGCGCCGCCGCCGCCGCGGCGACGGCGTGCCGCCACAGTGCCTCGCGGTGCGCCGTCGACTCCTCGTCGCGGGTGCTCACCGTCTCGAAGATCGAGATGCCGAGGACGAGCGAGCGCAGCGCCTGACGGCCGATGATCGTGATGGCGTGGCTCACGCTCGTGACCTCGTTGCGGAGCCCGTAGCTCGACGAGTTCACGACCTTCAGGAGGCGCGCCGTGAGCCCCGGGTCCTTCGACACGAGGTCTCCGATCTCCTGCGCGGAGGCGCGGTCGCTGAGCGCCATCTCGATGAGCCGGCCCGCGACGGACGGGAGCGTCGGGATCGAATCGACGTTCGCGACCCAGGCGGGCGCGGACGGAGGGACGGTGGCGACCGGAGTTCCCGAGGCGTTCAGCATGATCGAAGGCGAGTCGGACGCGGGGCGGTGGCACGCAGTGCGCGTGGCGCGGAGCCGACGCTCCCTCTATCGGCACTCCGGCGACGAGCGCTTGACGGCACGATCGGCCGACGGCGCCCGCGCCGCGCGCGTCTCAGTGGCGCTTTCGCGCCTCGCGCGCCTTCCGCGCGACGAGGTCGACGAGCTCCTTCGCGCGCACCCAGGCGATGCCCGGCTTCACGCAGGCGATCCCGTCGCGCGCCGCGATCGGATCGAGGCGCTCGATGCGCTTCTTCATCCGCTCGCCGACGGAGCGCACGTCCTCGTGCGGACAGCCGCGGAGGAGGAACACGAGCACGTCGCTCGCCTGGACCGCGCCGAGGTCGTCGCCGCGGAGCTCCTCGAGACACTCGCCGAGGAGACGATCCGGCGTGCCGCGCGGCGAGTTCGGAGCGCCGCGGCGCGGATCGGCCACGGCGTAGGCGAGGAGCGTCGGCGGATCCGACTTGGGGCCGGTGCGGCCGCGCGCCCAATCGAACTCCTGGATGAAGGCCTCGATGCGCCGAGGAGCGCCGCCGGCCGCCGCGCGCCCCGGCCCCGTCCCCGGCCCCGGAGCCGGCGTCGACGACGAGTGCGCCTCGAGCCACTGCGTGACGGCCGCCGCGGCCAGGACGACGGTCTGGAGCACGGTCTCGTGCGTCGGGTCGGGCTCCGGCGAGCCCACCGCGAGGACGCCCCAAGGGCTCGGACCGAGCGCGATGGGCGCGAAGATCACCGCCTGGGTCGACGGGAAGGCCGAGCGGAATCCAGACAGCAGCGGATTCGCCGCGTCGGCGACGCGCGACGCCCCGAGGGTCCCGTCGGCATCGCGCTTGAACGCGATGCGGGAGACGGCGAGTCGCGATTCGGAGTGTCCCTCGGCGCAGCTCACGCGGAAGGGACGGAGCCCGCCGCTCGACCGGTCGATCTGGAAGCAGACGATCTCGCGGCCGGGGATCGGGAGCCCCTTCGCCTCGGCGCGGCCGCCGATGGGGCAGATGCTGTGGGGATCGAGCGCCGCGAGCGCCGTCTCCATCTGGCGCACGACCCAGTCGATCGCGCAGGCCGTCGCGTTCGCGATCGTGAGCGTGCCCGAGAGCCGCTTCCGCAGCGCCTCCGACTCCGACGCGAAGTCGATGCTGCCCTGCGTCTCGATGGTGCCGGCCATGCGTGCTCGCTCCGGAGCGCCGGCAACGGGAGCCGGCGGTCCTCGGTCGGTTTCGTCGCGCAACGCGCCCCACCTTGAGGGGGCGCCCCTCCGCGCGAAGGCGCGGAACTCGGCGATCAGCTCCGCCGGATCGCGTCGCGGAGCTTCGCGAGACCTCCCTCGCCGAGCGCCGCCTCGAGCGAGGCCCTCTGCTTCGCGGCGGGGATGCGGAACTCCGGATCGGCGGCGCCCGCCTCGAGCTCCTTGCTCCACTCCGCGAGGCAGCGTGCGAAGGCCTCCGTCTCCTTCGCCAGCAGGTGCTCCACGAGCACCATCGCCGCGGCGCCGAGGTCGCTCCCCACCTCCGAGCCCCGGTCCATCGCGAGGATCGCGTCGAGCGGGAGCTCCGTTCCCTCCAGCAGTCGCGCGCGGCCCGCGCGCGGCCAGCCGGCGTGCTCCTTGCGCCCGACGAAGCCGTTGCGGTTGCAGAAGGCGTGGATCGCGCCGCTCCCGCGTTGCTCGGCTCCCCAGGCGATCCCCTCGACGACCCAATGGGGCTGCCGTCCGAGCACCGAGGCGGCGACGAGGTGGCCGACGCGGTGGAGCAGCTCGTTCTCCGTGCGCGCCTCGCTCTTCTCTCCGTCGTCGAACCGATAGGCCGCCGCGAAGGGACGCGAGAGGAGGAAGCCCACTCCCTCCTGCTGCTGCGGCGCCCAGGAGCGGAGGTAGGCCTCCGACTCGGCGAGGAGCGCCGCGTACTCGCCGAGGGCGGGCTTCGACTCGACGAGGACCACCTCCAGCGCGTCCTCCGGCGCCGGGCGCCCGAGGCGGCGCTGGAGGTCCGTGCGCGCGGAGCGGAGCTTCCCCTGGAGCGCGCCCGACGACGACGGCACGACCACGAGGAGCGTGTCCTTCGGCGCCACGTGGATCCGGAGACCGTGCTTGCCGGCCCACGCCTCGAGCCGCGCCGCGGCCTTGCGGACCGTCTCCGGTACCGTCGCCGGAAGCTCCTCCGACCTCTGCGTGCGGCCCTGGCAGACGATCGTGCGCGGCGGCGCGCCTCCCTGCGACGCGGCCGCTGGCGCGAGGACCGCGACGCACGCGAGCCACGGGACGGAGCCGATTCGGCGGGCGCCCATTCCTCAGTCCAGCGAGACGGAGCGGCCGATCTCGCGCGCGACGAAGCCCGCCACGACGGAGCGCAGCTCCTCGCCGCCGCCGGCGCGCCAGCGCGACGACTGGGTCATGTAGCGGAACTTCACCTCGCCGAGGCCCGAGGTGCACCAGATCTCGCGCGCGCTGCGCTGCTCGCTCAGACCCATCTTCGCGCGACCCGCGACCGTCAGCACGAGGATGCTCGGCGTGTGGGAGAGCTCGATGGGCGCGGCGAGGGCGCGCAGCCGGCCCGCGACGGCGGCAAGCTCGGCGCGCGCGATTCTCGAGAACGCCTCCTCGTCGAGGGCGCCGACGCCGCCCGACCTCTTCCCGGGGCCGAGCTCGGCGAGCAGCGCGTCGAAGGCGGGCACGCACTCGTCGCGGCCGAGCGCCGCGGCGCGGTCGCGTCCGCCCTCGAGCGTCGCGATCGCGGCGATGTGCTCCTCCTCGGCGACGAGCGCGCGGCCGAGCGCGAGGTAGGCCTCGACGCGGTCCGGCTCGAGGATCATCGCGCGGCGCAGGTGGTCGAGAGCGTCGTCGGGACGGCCCGCGTCGAGCAGCGCCTCGCCGAGACGCAGGCGGAGCGCGGCGTCGTTCGGATCGGCGGCGACGGCGCGCTCGAGCTCCGGGGTTTCCATGGTGGCACTCTACTGCGGGTGCCTCGAAAGGACCCGCCGGGGGCCCCTCCTGGAGCGCCATACTGTGCGATCCGCCGTCACCCGAGAATCGCCCCGAAGCACCGCAACGTGACCGAGCTCGACGACCTCTTCGGCTTCAACGCCGCCTACATCGAGAACGTCTTCGCCGACTTCCGCGACGACCCCACGCGCGTGGCCGTGGACTGGCGGACCTACTTCGAATCCCTCGACCCGACGCGGCGGCGCGCGCTCGAGGAAGCGGCGGGCGGCCGGGGGGCCGCGCCACCGCGCGCCGAGCCG
>CAZJHD010000101.1:0-8890 GCA_964545855.1 uncultured Planctomycetales bacterium | reverse complement strand
GGGGGGCATGGATACTGGCTCGATCCACAGTATCCCGACCCTGAGAACCCGGGAAAGGGGTCTGACCCCATTCCCGGGGCCGCGCGTCCTTGGGACCGCCACTGGCTCGGGGTACAAGGCGCCCCTTCCCACCCGCACCCCGGGCCAGGAACCCATGCGCACACTGCTCCTCGCCTCCGCCACCGCGGCACTCCTCGGCGGAGGTCTCCTCCTCACCCAGCAGGACCTCTCCAAGGTCGAGATCAAGGTGATCCCCGTCGCCGGCACCGTCTCCATGCTGGAGGGCGCCGGCGGGAACATCGGCGTCTCCGTCGGCGACGACGGGATCGTGCTCGTCGACGACCAGTTCGCCCCCCTCGCGCCGAAGATCGAGGCGGCCCTGAAGAAGCTCTCGTCGAAGCCGATCCGCTTCGTCCTGAACACGCACCACCACGGCGACCACACGGGCGGCAACGAGCACTTCGGGAAGTCGGCGACGATCGTCGCCCACGAGAACGTGCGCGGGCGCCTCCTGGAGGGCGGGAGCCGGGCATCCGCCGCCGCGTTGCCGATCGTCACTTTCGACCGCAGCCTCACGATCCATCTGAACGGCGAGGAGGTGCGCGCGATCCACTTCCCGCGCGGCCACACGGACGGCGACTCGGTGATCTTCTTCACCAAGTCGAACGTCGTGCACATGGGCGACGACTACTTCCGCGGTCGCTTCCCTTTCGTCGACCTCAACAGCGGCGGCAGCGTCCAGGGGCTCCTCGCGAACGTGCGCCGCGTCATCGAGCAGATCCCCGCCGACGCGAAGGTGATCCCCGGCCACGGCGATCTCGCGACGGTCGCCGACCTGCGCACCTTCGCCGATTTCCTCGAGGACGCGATCGGCCTCGTCCGCAAGGCCATGGACGAGGGCAAGTCTCTCGAGCAGATGAAGGCCGATCGGGTCCTCGGGAAGTACGCCGACCTCTCCTGGAACTTCGTCTCCGAGGAGCGCTTCACGGACACGGTTCACGCCGACCTGAAGGCCGACCGGAAGGAGGGCGCGCGATGACGATCCGCCTCCGACTCGTTGCCCTCGGCCTGCTGGGCCTCTCCTCGTGCATGGGCACGCAGGCGCGCCACGTCCCCTTCGATCCCACCGAGCACGCGCGCTACGAAGCCGACGGCGACGCGCGCGTCTCCGGGTCGGCCCTCGCCTGGACCACCGCGGGCCAGCAGGAGCCGGTCGTCGACCACCCCGTCTACTGCTTCCCGGCCACGAGTTGCTGGCGCGAGACGGTCTACCGCGAGTACCGCGGGAGCGACGAGCTCGACCCGATCGACGCGCGGGCGCTCGCCTTCCGCCGCGAGACGCGCACCGACGCCAAGGGCGCCTTCCGTTTCGACGGCCTGCCGAGCGGGAGCTGGTTCGTCGCCACGTTCCTCGCGACGCGCGTCCCCGCCGGCTCGCAGATGGGAGAGGAGCCGCCGTCCGACGACAAGGGCCGCTGGGTCGTCGAGCAGGTCGAGCTCGATCCGGGCAAGCACGTCGAGGTCTCTCTCGGCCCCTGAACCGCGGAACGAGAAGGCCGGCTGCCACGAGCAGCATCGCCGGCGAACCTTTTTCGTCCGGGCACCCTCGCGTCGGGTGGCAGAATCGAGCGCGTTCCTCCCAAGGCCCTCCTTGCTCTGGTCCTCGACACTCTCCACGCAGTCCCCCGTCTCCAAGGCGCTCGACGAGGTCTGCGAGGAGGCGCGCCGCTCCCTCGGGGGCGCAAAGCCCGACGCCGCGTTCCTCTTCGTGAGCGGCTATCCCACCTCCGACCTCGGCGCCGTCGCCGAGACGGTCCTCGCGCGGACGGGAGCGCGCCACCTGCTCGGCTGCACGGCGGGCGGCGTCCTGGGCGGCGGCCGCGAGGTGGAGCAGCGGCCCTCGGCGAGCCTCACGCTCGCGCACTTGCCGGGCGTCGAGATCCATCCGTTCCACCTCGCCTCGGAGCGCTACCCCGACGGCGACGAGCCGCCCTCCGCGTGGCATTCGACGATCGGCGTCACGCCCGACCGGAAGCCCGCCTTCCTGATCCTCCCCGACCCGTTCACCTCCGACGCCGAGCGGCTCATCGCCGGGCTCGACTACGCCTATCCCGGCTCTCCGAAGGTCGGCGGCCTCGCGAGCGGCGGCCAGGCGCCCGGCATGAACCGGCTCTTCCTCGACGGCGCGACGCACCGCGCGGGCTCCGTCGGCCTCGCGCTCTCGGGCGCCCTCGTCGTGGAGACCGCCGTCGCGCAGGGCTGCCGTCCCGTCGGCGCGCCCGGGAAGACGACGCGCGCCCAGGGGCACTACTTGATCGAGGTGGACGGCAAGCGCGCGCTCGACTTCGTCCAGGAGCAGATCGACGGCCTCGACGAGCACGAGCGCGAGCTCGCGCGGATGTCGCTCTTCCTCGGCATCGCGATGGACCCGTTCCGCGACGCGCCGCCGGAGCCGGGCGACTTCCTCATCCGCAACTTCCTCGGCGTCGATCCCGACCAGGGCGTCGTCGCCGTCGGCGAGCAGCTCGCCGTGGGCCGCACGGTGCAGCTCCACGTGCGCGATGCGCAGGCGAGCACCGACGACCTCCTCGCCGTGCTGCGCCGCACCGTCGGCCGCGGCGCGTCGCCCCAGGGCGCCCTCCTCTTCTCCTGCCTCGGCCGCGGCCAGCACCTCTACGGCGAGCCCGACAAGGACTCCAAGCTGTTCCAGTCCGTCGTCGGCGACGTGCCGCTCGGCGGGTTCTTCTGCAACGGCGAGATCGGTCCCGTGGGCGGCGAGACCTACCTCCACGGCTTCACCTCGAGCTTCGGCCTCTTCCGCGCGCCGGCGGGCTCCGGCGCATAGAGAGGATCCTCCGATGCAGAGCAAGGCCACGACCGTCGCCGAGTACCTCGCACACCTCCCCGCCGATCGCCGCGCCGCCCTCGAGTCCGTGCGCAAGGTGATCCTCCAGAACCTCGGCGACGGGTTCGAGGAGGGCATGCAGTACGGGATGATCGGCTACTACGTCCCGCACCGCGTCTACCCGCCGGGCTACCACTGCGATCCGAAGCAGCCGCTCCCCTTCGCGGGCCTCGCGTCGCAGAAGAACGCGATGTCGCTCTACCTGATGTGCGTCTACGGCGACGAGGAGCAGGCGGAGCAGTTCCGCCAGAGGTGGGCGAAGACGGGGAAGAAGCTCGACATGGGCAAGTCGTGCGTGCGTTTCAAGAAGGTCGAGGACCTCGCGCTCGACGTGATCGCCGACACGATCCGGAGCGCGCCCGTGAAGAAGGTGATCGCGCACTACGAGGCGGCGATCCTCACGATGAACAAGGAGGCCGCGAAGCGCGCGGCGGCGCGGAAGGCCGCCGCTCCGGCGAAGAGCAGCGCTCCCAAGGGCCGGGCCGCGAAGAGTCGGGCCGCGAAGAGGTAGACGCGCGAAAGGGCGGGCCGCCGCTCACTCGGGCATCGCGGGCACGACGAAGAAGACTCCGGCCGCCACGGCGCAGGCGCCGGCGATCGTCGCCGCGGTCCACCACTTCTCCGGCAGCAGATGCACGATCGCGATGCGCAGCGGCGCGGCGCAGGTGAGGAAGAACGCGATGAAGAGCGGCTCGATGAGGTTCGCGAGCGACTTCCTGCCCGTGACGAGAGGCGAGGATGTGAGCACGAGCCAGA
Source organism: uncultured Planctomycetales bacterium (assembly GCA_964545855.1). GTDB lineage: Bacteria > Planctomycetota > UBA1135 > UBA1135 > JACQFD01 > CAZJHD01. The sequence continues at coordinate 5,229 of CAZJHD010000101.1, read as the reverse complement.
CGACCGGCGCCGCGAGCAGGGCGAGCGCGTCGAGCTTTCGCCAGCGCGCGCTCCGGCGCGTGAGCAGCACGACGAGCCCGACGCCCACGAGCACGGGCACGACGTAGATCTGGAGGATGAGCGCGTAGAGCTGCATGCCGGCTCGCCTCTCGCGCGCTCACTCCGCCGGGCCGCCGAGACCCGGGAGCCAGCGGATCGTGAGCGAATCGTCGAGGCCGCGGACGCTCCGGCGGAGCGCGCGCATCGTCTCGCCGTCGGCGGCGAAGGTGGCCGGCACGACGAGGACGTTCGTGCGCCCCGCGTCGCGAAGCTCCTGGAGGACGTCGACGAGCCGGCGCTCGCCGGAGGCCGCGACGACGCGCAGGCGGTGGAAGCGGCTCCGTCGCTGGACCGGATCGTCCCGCTCGATCGCACGCCACGCGTCGGCCTCCTCCCGAGGCGTCGACTCGGGCAGCACGACCACCGTCGTGCCGCCGAAGGGCCCAGGACACCGCGGGATGCCCTCGCCGCTCGCGAAGTCCGCGGCGCGGACGCGCAGGTCGACCTCCGTCGAGCCGGCGCCCTCGACCGATCCCTCGGGCGGCGCGTCGAGGACGGCGACCGAGACTCCGCCGGCGCTCTCCATCGCGAGCGCCTTCAGGCGCGCCCAGTGCCGCGCGCGCGGTCCGTCGGCGACGAAGTGGCGCCGGCCGGCGCCCGAGCTGCCTGCGGCATCGGGAAGCCCGAGGACCGACCGAAGCGCGGCTTCGCGCTCGGCCTCGCGGAGCCAGGGGTCCTCCGTCGCGCGCGCCGCTCCGCTCTCGAGCCCCACGGCGCGGTACTCCGCCAGCTCCTCGAACCACCATGGCTCGTCCTCCGCGGGGAGGAACAACGCGAGCGACTTCTCCGGCGTCACCGCGTCGCCGCGATCTTCCGGGAGCGGCAGGGGGAGGTCCTTCAGCTTCGCGTAGCGGCTCGGCGCGAAGCCGACGCCGCGCGCGCCCATGCGTCCGCCGCGGAGCGAGATCGCCGACACCACCGTGGCGCCGGTGCCCTCGCCCGCGACGCAGACGCGCCCCGGATCGATCGGATGGTGCCGCAGCAGGAAGGCCCACGCCTCCTCCGTCGCCCCCACGAGCGTTCCGAGGTCGGAGGCGAACGTGTCGGGCCAGAACCAGCGTCCGCCCTCGACGAGGTCGTCCTGCGTCTCCTTGTAGGGCGCCTCGAGCACCGCGATGGCGCACGCGTCACCGAGGCGATCGCGCCAGAGCGCGAGGCCGTCCTTCGCCGTGAGCCCGTCGTCACCGAACCAGAGGAGGAGCGGCCAGCCCGACTCCGGCGGCGAGCCCTTCGGCAGATGGAGCCGGTAGTCGATCTCCCGCCGCGCCGCGACCGAGTAGGTGCCGTCGTTCAGGTCCGTCGCGCGCTCCTCGGCGAAGACGACGTAGTCGGCCACGGGCGCGCCCCCCGCGTCGGCGACGGCGGGATTCGGCGTCGGCACGATCGACACGGTGCGCACGCGCGTGGCGGGCCGGCGCAGCAGGAGCTGGCGCACCGTCCCGTCGAAGTAGGCGCTGTGGAAGCCTCCGTTCACATGCAGCACGAGGTGCCCCGGGTGGCGTTCGAGCGCGAGCGCGCAGGCCTCCCCCATGGAGTTGTCCCAGAGCGACTGCCCCGACGTGAGCCGCGCGTCGTTGCCTCCCGCGCTCCCGCCCATCATCGCGCGGTGGCCGCGCACGGCATTGTCGACGCGGCGCCAGTAGGCATCCGTGTTCGCGAGGAGCTCCCGCGGAGCGAGCGCGCGGTCGCCGGCCGCGAGCGCGTCGAGGGCCGACGCGCCGCTCGCGCTCGACGACGCGAGCTTGCGGCGCAGCGGAGCCGGGAAGTTGGAGGCGACCACCGGGAGCCGCTCCGCCCGCGCGCGCTCGATCATCGGGCGGTAGGCCGTCGCGTAGTTGGTCCACGGGCGCGCCGCGGCGAGGAACGCCGTCTCCGTCGACGCGCCGGCGAGGTACGCGTCGAGCGCCGGCTGCACGTCGCGCTCGAACATCTCGAGCGCGAGCACCACGCGGCCGCCGCGCCGCGCGAGGAGCCCCTCGTAGACGGCGAGCTCCACGCGGTGCGTCGTCTCGTCCGTGTGCAGCTCGCCGAGGAACACCGCGTCGGCCTCGGCGAGCGCGTCGAGGAGGCGGTCGAAGGAGAGCGGCGCGTTCGTCCGCCCGCCGCGGACGGCGACGGCCCGCTCGAGGGCGGGGGCCGACCAGGGGGGAACCGCGGGCGCGATCGCTCCGGGGGAGACCACGGACGACGCGCAGGCACCCGAGAGGAAGACTGTGAGCGAGAGAGCGAGAGCGCCTCGGATCATGGGCGAGGAATCTTCGGCGGCATGGCGCCGCGACGCCCCACGAGATTCTCGGCTCCCCGGTCCCGCGGAAAACTCCGGTGAAACGAGCCGCGCCGTTCGGGGGTGAGAGCGGAGGAGGCCGTGGCCTCGCCCGGCTCCCCCACACCTGCCTCCCGACCCTCCATGACGATCCACCGCGCCGCCGCATTGCAGATCCTGTCCGCCCTCGCGCTCTCCGTCGCGTTCACGGCGCTTCCGGTCCGAGCCCAGGTGGTCAAGACCGCGACGATCTACCCGACGAACACGACCTCCACTTCGCAATTCGGCTACGCGATCGCCGCCTCCGGGAACCGCGTCCTCGTCGGCGCTCCCTTCGAGAACGGAATCACGAGCCAGACGGGCGCGGCCTACGTCCACGAGCGCCAGTCCGATGGATCCTGGGCCTTCGCGGCGAAGCTCACGGCGAGCGACGCGGCGGCCTTCGACACCCTCGGGCAGTCGGTCGCCCTCGCCGGGGACGTGGCGATCGTCGGGGCTCCCAACACCAACACGGGCCCGACCTCCAACACGGGATCCGCCTACGTCTTCGAGCGCCAGCCGAACGGCACATGGCTCCAGGTCGCGAAGCTCGTGGCCCCCGACGGCGCCGCCGAGGATGTGCTCGGCATGTCCGTCGCGTTGTCGCCGAGCGGCACCGTCGCCGCCGTCGGCGCTCCCTGGGACGATCTCCCCGGGCAGCTCAATGCCGGCTCCGTCTCCCTCTTCGTGCGCACCGGCCCCGGGACCTGGACGTTCCTCGCGAAGATCACGGCGCCCGACTCCGCCGCGAACGACGACTTCGGACGCTCCGTCGCGGTGACGGAGACCGAGCTCCTCGTCGGCGCCGACCTCGACGACGACATGGGCCTCGAGTCGGGCTCCGTCTACGTCTACGCGGGCGGCTGGGCCTACCAGGGCAAGCTCCTCGCGGCCGACGGCGCCTCCGGCGACGTCTTCGGCTGGTCCCTCTCCCGAGACGGCGAGCGTTTCGTCGTCGGAGCGCGGCGGAAGAACTCCGTGAGGGGCGCCGCCTACGTCTTCGACCGCATCGCCGGCACTTGGACGCAGTCGGCGAAGCTCCTCGCGAGCGACGCCGACGCGAACGACGAGTTCGGCACCTCCGTCGGCCTCTCCGGCGACCGCGTCGTCGTCGGAGCGCCGCTGCAGGAGAGCGGCTTCTTCCCCGCCGTGCCGCAGAACCACGGGCAGGCCTATGTCTTCGTGCGCCAGCCGAACGGCACCTGGCCCCAGGTCGCGGCGATCGCTCCGCCCCTCCTCCTGACGAGCGGGATCTTCGGCCAGTCCGTCGCGATCTCCGGCGCGCGCCTCGCGATCGGCGGCCCGCGCTACGAGACGACGGCCGGCGCCGCCTACCTCCACCGCGATCTCGCCGGCGCCCTCGCATCCTTCGGCACGGGCACGCCCGGCTGCACGGGCACCGAGACCCTCTCGGGAAACCTCCCGCCGGAGATCGGCATGGCCGCCTTCACGATCTCCTGCAGCGCCGCGCCGCCGAGCAGCCTCGGGCTCGGGCTCGTCTCGAACGTGGCCGACTTCGCGGGCTCCGATCCCTTCGGCATTTCGGTGCTCCTCCACGTCGATCTGCTGACGGCGACGGAGGTGATCTCCCTCGACATCGTCAGCAACGGCTCCGGAGTCGGCTCCGTCCCGGTCCCGATCCCGAACAACCCGCTCCTCGTCGGCTCGGTCTACTACCTCCAGGCTCTCTGGGCCTGGACGAGCTGCACGCCGACCACCTACGGCCTCAGCACCTCCCGCGGCCTCTCGCTCACGGTGCTCGGGCCATGACCGACACTGGCTCCGATTTCGTGCACGGCCCGGGCGGCGGACTCGGGCCGAGCCCGGGGCGTGAATGAATCGGTGCCAGTCTCGATCGGTGCCAGGCTGAGGTCGTGAGGGAATCGGCGCCGGGCGACCGCCGGCTGCGAACGGCTGCGATTCCCTCACAACCTCTCTCACATCGGCGCCTTCGCCTGCTCCTGCAGCCAGCGCACGACGCGGAGGACCACCGCGCGCGGAGTGACGCGAAGGGAGGCCACGAGGAGCCGATTCGCGAGACCCGGCACCGCGAGCCGCTTGCCGCGGCGCAGGGCGCGGAGGCCCGAATCGGCCACGGACTCGGCCGTCATCAGCCAGCCGGCGCGGCGCGCCTTCGAGACGTCCATGCGCGCCGCCGCCTGGAAGCCCGTGTCGGTGGGGCCGGGGCAAAGGATCGTCACCGTGACACCGCTCGCCTCGAGCTCGTTCGAGAGCGCTTCGCCGAAGGAGAGGACGTAGGCCTTCGTCGCGTAGTAGACGGCCATGAGCGGCCCCGGCTGGAAGGCCGCCGTCGACGCGACGAGGAGGATCGCGCCGCGCCGCCGCGCGAGCATCGGCGGCAGGAGCCGGCGCGTCAGCTCCGTGAGCGCCGTCACGTTGAGCTCGATCGTCGCGCGGTCGCTCTCGGCGTCGCCGTCGGCGAAGGGTCCGAAGGTGCCGGAGCCGGCGTTGTTCACGAGCACGTCGACGGCGCGACCGCGACGCGCCACCTCCTCGGCGAGCCGCGCGGCGGCGCCGGGCGCCGAGAGGTCGGCACGGAGGGCCTCCGTCACGACGCCGTGCGCGCGCGCGATCTCCGCCCCCACTTCGCGCAGCGCCGCCTCGCGGCGCCCCACGAGGAGGAGATCGTGGCCGTCGCGCGCGAGACCGCGCGCGAGCGCGAGGCCGATGCCGCCGGAGGCACCGGTGACGAGTGCAAGGGGACGGGAGCCTGCGTCGGACGTCGCGTGCATGACGGAGTCGTACCGCACCGCCCGGGAATGGGGTCAGAGAGGTTGTGAGGAAATCGCCGCCGCTGGCCCGAGGCC
>CAZJHD010000100.1:0-9130 GCA_964545855.1 uncultured Planctomycetales bacterium | reverse complement strand
CGCAGCCGCTCGCAGCCGGCCGAAGCCCGGCGCCGATTTTTTCACGACCTCAGAGCCCCTCGCAGCTCACCCCTCCGCCCGGAGCGCGCGCACGAGCGCTTCGAACTCCTCTTCGCACTCGGGGCAGATCCGCAAGTGCTGCACCACCTCCTCGTAGCCCGGAGGCGGCGTGCCGTCGGGACCGAGCCGCTCGAGGAAGCCGGCGGCACGATGCAGGAACTCGGTGCAGTCGATCTCGCGCGCCTCCGTGAGGTCGAGGAGCGTGAGCAGCTTTCGGAGGTCGTCGCGCGAGAGGTTCATCGCGGTGCTCCCGACGATTCGTCGAGGAGGGATTCGGCGCCGAAGCCATCGTCCTCGAGCGCGGCGCGGAGCTTCCGGCGCGCGTCGTGGGTGAGCTTGTACAGCGCGTTCTGGTTGGTGCCGAGCCGGCGCGCGATCTCCACCGTCGGAACGCCGCGGAGCTCGGCGAGAATGGCGGTCCGCTGCCGTGCGGTGATCCGCGTGGCGATCGCGTCTCGAAGGGCGTGCATCACGTCTGCGCGCTCGACGGACTCGTGGGGGAGCGGCGTGCTCGTCGAGGCGACCTGCGCGAGCGCGTCCTCGACGGCGCCGAACGCGTCGAAGGCGCTCTCGCGCACGCGTCGCCGGCGCAGCTCCGTGAAGGCGACGCGCGTCGCGATCCCCGTCGCCCACGTCGTGAAGGCGCTGTCGCCGCGGAACGACGGGAGGCTCTTCACGATCTGGCCGAGGCTCTCTTGCACGAGGTCGTCGACCTCCGAGACCGCCGGCCGCCCGCGCAGCATCCTGCCGAGGACGCGCCGCAGGTAGCCCTGGAGGTCCGAAACGGCCCCTGCGCTCTCGGTGCGGTCCTCGCGCAGAGCGGCGATCCAGCCCTCGTTCGACCGGGGAGTCATGTCCGTCGAGGCGGGGTCGGGCTGCATGAGAAGGCCCGCGACCGGCGAGATGCCGGTCGCGGACCCACGCATGCGGCACGCGGATCGATCAACCCTGGACCTTCTTCCAGTGGGCGCGAGCCTTCGCCAGCAACGCCGGCTCGTCTCCCTTCTTCCAGAGCTCGAGGGCGTCGACGCCCCCGTTGCGGAGGAAGAGGAAGATCTCGCCTCCGACGATCGCGAAGCAGCTCGGATCGACGGGGAACTTGTCCTGGACGGCCATGCCGAAGGCGCACCAGCCGCCGAAGGCGGGGACGAACTTCGCCGGGTTCTCGCGGAACGTCGCGACCTGACGCGCGCTCGCGAGGTGGTAGGTGACGCCATCGTGCTCGACGGCGAAGAGCGGGTTCCCGCGCTCCGCGCGTCCTTCGAAGTACGACACGGGGCTGTAGCCCTCGATGGCGACCCCGTGGCCAGGCAGGTTGAAGCTGTGGAGGTAGGCGCGACTCGCCGGGGCCTCGGCCGGTGCGGGCTCCGTCGAGGAGGCGAAGGGCACGGCGGCGCCGAGGGCGAGGAGAACGGCGAGGGACGCGGTGGAGAGCGTTTTCGGCAACATGGTTCGAGTCCTGGAAGGAGTTCGAGGGGACGTACGTGCCGTGGGTACCGCCCGGCCTCGAGGCCTTACTCCGATTCCTCCCGCGCCGCGCGGGTACGCGCCGTCGCCGACAGCCCGCACGTCACGCCCTGCCGGCGAAATCGCTACAACGGCGGCTCCGATGCGCATCGAGCGGCAGACCCGAGGACCCTGGCAGACGATCGTGCTGCGCGACGACGAGAGCGACTCGCTCCTCGAGGTGGCGCCCGATCGGGGCGGCATGGCGACGCGTCTGCGCTTGAGCGGTGCCGAGCTGCTCTTCCTCGACGAGGAGTCCTTCGCGGATCCGGCGAAGAACGTGCGCGGCGGCATCCCCGTGCTCTTCCCGAACGCGGGCCCGCTCCCCGGCGACGCGGCCGAGGTCGACGGGCGCGCCTGCCGGCTCCCGCAGCACGGGCTCGCGCGCAGGCTCCCCTGGCGCGCCGACACCGAGGCCGACGCGCTCTCGCTCGAGCTCCGCAGCTCGCCGAAGACCCTCGAGGCGTTTCCCTTCCCCTTCGCGCTCCGCGTGCGCTGGTCGATCCGCGGGGGCGCGCTCGCCGCCGAGGCGACGATCGAGAATCCGGGCGAGGCGCCTCTGCCCTGGCACCTCGGATTCCATCCCTACCTCCGCGTCGCCGACGCCGCGAAGCGGAGCGCCCGCGTGCGCGCCGTCGCCACGGAGGCGATCGATCACCGCACGCGCGCGCGCGGACCCTACCGCGCGCCCGATCTCGGCGCCGGGGAGGTCGATCTGCTCCTCGCCGATCCCGACGGCGGCTGCGTGCGCCTCGCCGTCGACGGCCTCGGCGCCTACCGCCTCGACTACGGCGGCTTCCCCTGCGTCGTCCTCTGGTCGGTGCCCGGACGCGACTTCGTCTGCCTCGAGCCTTGGAGCGCGCCCGGCGGGGCGCTGGCGACGGGCGACGGCCTCCAGCGCGTGCCCCCCGGCGACGTCGCGCATCGATCGTTCTTCCTCTCCCTCGAAGAGTGACGGATCCCATGACCTCCGACTCCTGGACTCGATTCCGCGAGAGCTACCTGGAGCTCCCCGACGTCGGGTTCGCGCTCGACACGAGCCGCATGGTCTTCCCCGACGGTTTCGCCGCCGCCATGGCGGCGCCTCTCCGCGACGCCTTCCGGGCGATGGAGCAGCTCGAGGCGGGGGCGATCGCGAATCCCGACGAGGAGCGGCAAGTGGGTCACTACTGGCTCCGCGATGCGAACCGCGCGCCCGACGAGGCCACGCGCGACGCGATCCTGTCGACGAACGCGCGCATTGAGGAGCTGGCGCGGAAGATCCACGCGGGCGAGATCCGGCCGGAGAAGGCACCCCGGTTCACGAACGTGCTCGTCGTCGGCATCGGGGGATCGGCCCTCGGCCCGCAGTTCGTCGCGGCGGCCCTCGGGAACCCCGGCGACCCGATGACGCCCTTCTTCGCCGACAACACCGACCCCGACGGCATCGACCTCGCGATGCGGCAGATCGCGGCGACGCCGAGCGGGCTCGCGGGAACGCTCGTGAACGTGGTCTCCAAGTCGGGCGGCACGAAGGAGACGCGCAACGGAATGCTCGAGACGGCGGCGGCCTTCCGCGCGGCCGGCCTCTCCTTCGAGCGGCACGCCGTGGCGACGACCCAGGAGGGGAGCGCGCTCGACCGCACGGCCGCCGAGGCCGGCTGGCTCGCGCGCTTCCCCATGTGGGACTGGGTCGGCGGGCGCACGTCGGAGCTCTCGGCCGTGGGTCTGCTGCCAGCGGCGCTCCAGGGTTTCCCCATCGACGCGATGCTCGCCGGCGCGCGCGCCATGGACGCCCACACGCGGATCGCCGACGCGGCCCGGAACCCCGCCGCGCGGCTCGCTCTCGCGTGGCACCACGCGACCGGTGGCGTCGGCGCGAAGGACATGGTGATCCTCCCCTACAAGGACCGCCTCGCGCTCTTCAGCCGCTACCTCCAGCAGCTCGTCATGGAGTCGCTCGGCAAGGAGAAGGACCTCCAGGGTCGCGTCGTGCACCAGGGCATCGCCGTCTACGGCAACAAGGGCTCGACGGACCAGCACGCCTACGTCCAGCAGCTCCGCGACGGCGTGCACAACTTCTTCGTCACCTTCGTCGAGGTGCTGCGCGACCGCGCAGGCGCCTCCCAGGAGATGGAGCCGGGCGCGACGAGCGGCGACTTCCTCTCGGCGTTCCTGCAGGGGACGCGCCGCGCGCTCTCCGAGAGCGGCCGCGAGTCGGTCACCCTCACGCTGGAGGAGGTGACGCCCGCCTCCATCGGCGCGCTCATCGCGCTCTACGAGCGCACCGTCGGTCTCTACGCGAGCCTCGTCGGCATCAACGCCTACCACCAGCCCGGCGTCGAGGCCGGGAAGAAGGCGGCCGCGAGCGTGCTGGAGATCCAGGCGACGGCTCTCGCGGCTCTGCGCGCCGCCGGCCGGTCGCTCGACGCCGCCGAGACGGCGCGCGCCGCGGGGCTCGCCGCCGAGACGGAGACCGTGTTCCACGTGCTCCGCCACCTCGCGGCGAATCCCGGGCGCGGCGTCGAGCTCGAGGGGTCCCCCCTCGGCGTGGCGAGCCGCTTCCGGGCGATGTCCCCGTCCTGACCGGGGGGCGATTCTCCTGCGAGAATCGGTCGGCGGGCTCCGTCCGGCCCCCCGACTCGATGAACGCGCCTCCTCCCCTCGAGCTGCTCCGCGCCCTGGTCCCCGACCCCGGCGAGCTGCGCGAGGTGGTCGCCGATCTGCTCGCGTCGCCCGGCGAGGCCTACTTCGAGTGGATGCTCCGCTTCATGGAGCAGCGATTCCGGATCGATGTCGGCATCGTGGGCGAGCTCTCGGGCGACGGCCGCGACCGCTGCCGCACGCTCTGCTTCCGCCTCGACGGAGTGACGCAGCCGAACCTCGAGTACGCCCTCGAGGGGACGCCCTGCGCCGGCGCCTTCGGCACCGGGAGCTGCGTCCATCCGCAGGACGTCGCGCGCCTCTTCCCGGACGACCGGATGCTGGTCGACCTCGGCGCCGAGGCCTACGTCGGCATGCGCCTCGACGACGAGTTGCACCGGCCCCTCGGTCTCGTCGCCGTGATCCTGCGCAAGCCCTACGCCGACGTGGAGAGCATCCGGTCGGCCCTCGGTCTGCTGCGGGGATGGACGGCGCGGCAGGTGTCGAACCTCCGGGCCGTCCGCGACCTCGAGTGGATCGTCGGGAGCACCGCGGAGCCCGAGGGGCACGACGTGCTCTCGACGCTCGTGCTGAAGGCCGCGAAGGCGCTCCGCGTGCGGAGCTTCGGAGTCGCCGAGCGCCGCTCGGCGGGGGCGCGCTCCGTCTCCGTCGTCGCCGCCTGCACCGACGGGAAGCTCCTGCCCTACTACGAGGTGGAGGTCGCGGGCTCTCCCTGCGAGCGCGTCTACGCCGACGGATCCTTCGTCCTCTCGCGCGGCATCCGCGAGCGCTACGGCGCGCACCCGATCCTCAAGGGCGAGCCCTACGAGTCCTACGTGGGCGTCGTCTGCCGCGGCGCCGGCGGCGAGGTGCTCGGGCACGTGGCCATCGTCCACGACGAGGTGCTGCGCGAGGAAGTCGTCGAGCAGCCGCTCTTCCGCGTGATCCTGCAGCGGATCTCCTTCGAGCTCGGCCGCCGCCGCAGCGAGGCGGCGCGGATGCGCGCCGAGCGCAGCCTCCTCGAGGCGCAGAAGATGAAGAGCCTCGGCGTGCTGGCGGGCGGCGTCGCGCACGACTTCAACAACCTGCTCGTCGGCATCCAGGGCAACGTGAGCCTCGCGCTCGCCGATTGCGCCGCCGGGTCTCCGCTGCGGCCGCAGCTCGAGGCGATCGAGACGGCCTCGCGCCGCGCCGCCGAGCTCGCGCGGCAGATGCTCGCGTACTCGGGGCAGGGGGTCTTCGCGCTGCGTCCCGTCGATCTGAGCGCGCTCGTCGGGGAGACCGTGAACCTGATCCAGTCGTCGCTCGGCCGGCACGTCACGCTGCGCTGCGACCTCGCACCGTCGCTTCCCCAGGCCCGCGCCGACGAGACGCAGATCCGGCAGGTCGTGATGAACCTCGTGCTGAACGCCGGCGAGGCGATCGCTCCCCCCGGCGGGACCGTCACGCTGCGGACGGGCCTCCGCGACGTCGACGCGGCCGAGATGCAGCGGGCGCGCGTCGGCGGCGAGAGGCCACCGGGCGCGTACCTCTTCTTCGAGGTCGCCGACGAGGGCGCGGGGATGGACGCGGACACCGTCGACCGCATCTTCGATCCCTTCTTCTCGACGAAGTTCGCCGGCCGCGGCCTCGGCCTCGCGGCCGTCCTCGGCATCGTGCGCGGCCATCGCGGCGCGCTCGTCGTCGAGAGCGCTCCTGGCGCCGGAAGCACCTTCCGGCTCCTCCTCCCCCAGGAGCCGGCGCCGCGCGCGGACGCGGCGTCGCTCGCGGCAGATGCGTCCGGCGAAGTCGCCGCCGGCGCGCGCGCCGGATCGATCCTCGTCGTGGACGACGAGGAGATCGTGCGGACGACCATCGACCGGATGCTCGGGCGCCTCGGCTTCGAGGTGCGGACGACGTCGGAGGTGGCGGAGGCGCTCGGCGTCCTCGAGGGAAGCGGCGAGGAAGTGCGCCTCGTGCTGCTCGACCTGACGATGCCGGGCCTCTCGGGCGAGCGCGCCATCGACGCGATCCGCGCCGTGCGCGCCGATGTGCCGATCGTCCTCATGAGCGGATACGTCGAGGACGAGACGATGCGCCGCTTCGCCGCGAAGCGCCTCGCGGGTTTTCTCCAGAAGCCCTTCCGGCTCGACGATCTCCGGGAGCGGCTCGACGCGGCGCTGGAGAGATGCTGACGGGCGGGGTCCCCGGCGAGGCGCCTTCGTCGTAACGATCGGGCGCGGGCCCGCAAGGATGTCGTGATGAACGACCGCGCCCTCGATCGTGGATTCCGCCGCTTCCGGCGGCGCGGCGACGTGGAGGCGCTCGGCGCGGTCTTCGACGGTGCGGCGCCGGAGCTGCTGCGGGTGGCGCGCCACCTCACGGCGAGCGCGGCCGACGCCGAGGACGCGGTGCAGTCGACCTTCGTGACGGCGATCGAGCGCGCCACGGACTTCGACGAGGAGCGCCGCCTGATGCCGTGGCTCATCGGGATCCTCGCGTTGCATGCGCGCGCGGCGCGCCGGCGGCGCGCGACGCCGGATCCGCACGAGGGCGCCGAGCCCCGCGATCCCCGCGACGCCTCCGCCGACGCGCCCGCGCGCGCACAGGAGCGCGAGTTGCGGGACGCCCTCGGCGCGGCGGTCGCCGCGCTTCCGGAGAGCTGCAGGGAAGTCGTCGTGCCCTGCTTGCTGGAGGGCTGGCGTCCCCGCGAGGTGGCCGCCCGGCTCGGGCTCTCGCCGGGCGCGGCGCGCGTGCGGCTGCACCGCGGCCTCGTTCTCCTGCGCCGCGCGCTTCCGGCGGGATTCACCGCCGGCGCCGTCGTCGCGCTCCGTCCGGCGCGCGGTCTCGCCGCCGTCCGCGCCGAGGTGCTCGTCAGCGCCGAGGGCGCGGCGCCGCTCCTCGCCGCCACGGGCGCCGCCGGAGGCGCCGCCACGCTCCCGCTCCTCGGAGGGCTCCTCGTGTCGCAGCGTCTCCTCGCCGGCGCCGCCGTGCTGCTCACGGCCGCGGCCCTCTCGATCTGGTGGTGGCCGGGATCGGCGGCGCGGCCGGCGGAGGCTCCGCGCGCGGAAGCCCCCGTTGCGACGGCGGCGGTGCCGTCGACCGAAGAGGCTGCCGCCGCGCCCGTCGCCTCCGCGCAGCCGACGCCCGCGGCGGCGGCGCGCGTCGAGTCGGCCGCGGCGACCGTCGCCTTCACGGGCCGCGTCGTCGACCACTACACGAGCGCGCCCGTCGCCGGCGCGCGCGTCTTCACGACGCCGCGGGCGGAGGAGGCGCGTGTCGAACGGACAGTCTCCGACGCCGACGGCTGGATCCGCTTCCGCGCGGGCCGCGGCGAGGAGGAGACGCTGCGCGTCGAGGCCGAGGGCTACGCGCCGGAGGCGGTGCCGGCGGACGACGCGCGCCGCGAGCGCTTCTGGGTCGAGGCGGGACGCGAGGAGCGCGCCGACGGCGCCGAGGTCTCCCTCTTCGAGATCCGATTGACGCCGGGAATCGACTTGGAGGGCCGCGTCGTGCGCGACGCCGACGGATCTCCCATCGCCGGAGCGGAGCTGGTGCTCTGCTGGGCGACCGGAATCTCGCTGGAGACGCTCGCCGAGCGCGCCGTCGGCACCACCCGCGACGATGGGACGATCGAGCTCGCGGAGCTGGTCCCGGCGCCCCACGAGCTGCGCACCGGGCACTACGTCCTTTTCGCCGTCCATGCCGAGGGCATCGGTTGGACGCGCGTGCCGCGACCCGAAGGGCTCGATCGCCTGCGAGGAATCGAAGTGCGCGTCGCACCGGGACTCGTGCTCGACGTGACAGTCCGCGACGCAGCGGGCGGTCCCATCTCCGGCGCGCACGTCCTCGCGCTCCCGGCCCACGAGCCGTTCCCCATCCTGGGCGACGCGAGCTTCGCCGCGGGGCTCCTCCCGGCGGCGCCGCCCCTCGCGCGCTGCCTCGAGGCGACGACGTCGGAGGAGGGCCGCGCGCGGCTCGCGTGCCTGCCGCGCGCCGCGAGCCAGCCCGAGGGGAACCTCGCGTGCCGCTACTTCGTGCGCGTCGAGGTGGAGGGCGCCGTCCTCCATCAGCAGCTCCACTTCCTCGATTGCTCGGCGCCGGGCCGGATCGACGTCGTCGTCGACCGCGACTCGAAGCGCGTGCTCTCGGGCCGCGTCCTCGATGGGCAGGGCGCGCCGATCGCGGGCGCGCTCGTTCGCCTCGACGGCGCCGAGCGCGAGACGCGCTCCGATGGGCAGGGGCGCTACGGGCTCGAGCGGCAGGCGGGGGACGCGCTCCAGGTCGAGGTGCGTGCGAGCGCTCCCGGCCTCGTCGATGCATCGCGCCGTCTCGACTTCCAGGATCCGCGGCAGCCCTGGAGCGGTCTCGACCTCGTGCTGAGGCCGGCGCGCCCGATCGAGGGCCGCGTCGTCGACGACGGCGGCGCTCCGGTGGCCGGCGTCACGGTGTGGGGCTACGGCGAGGACGATCGGGTGGCGGGGGCCGGCGCGGCCGGCGAAATCACCACCGGCGAGGACGGTCTCTTCCGCATCGAGGACGCGACGGAGGGAGCGTGGCGACTCTGGCCGACGCCGCGCATCGGGCGCGAGCGCTTCGAGACCGTGCGCGAAGCGACGCCGGCGCGGGGAGGCGAGCGCGGCGTGCGCGTCGTCCTGCGGCGGCGCGGCGAGCAACGCGGGGCGATCGAGATCGAGGTCGTCGACGCGGACACCCTCGCGCCGCTGGACGCCGTCGAGGCGCGCGCCTTCGACGTCGGCGAGCCGAACGGGCCGATCCCCGGGCCCCCGCGCTTCGAGCCGGGACGCGTGCTCTACCGGCAGATGCGTCCGGGGCGCTACGAGGTCTGGGTCGCCGTCGCGGGGAGGCCCGCGGCGCGCGTCGCCGCCACCGTGAGCGAGGCCGAGCCGCGCGCGCGCGTGCGCGTCGAGGTGGGGCGGGCCGGGCGGCTGCGCGGGCGCGT
>CAZJHD010000099.1:0-9625 GCA_964545855.1 uncultured Planctomycetales bacterium | reverse complement strand
GTCAGAGCCCGGTCGGTCGCATCGGCCCGAGAAGAAGGCGGAGCCTGTCGACCGGCGGACGGAGACGCTCGCAACGCTCAGCACCACTCCGGGCACCGTCACCTCGGCGGCGGAGACCTCCGTCTCGATAACTTCACAGCCTCTCTGACCCCATTCCCGGGACCTGCGCTCGGACATCGCGCGGGAAGAGCCCTCGGGAGACCTTCGTCCCAGCGCGCCTCGAAGAACTCCGCCACGAGCGCGCCCATGAAGAGTCGTCGCCGCATCGACACGATCGGCATGCCCATCCTGCTCGGATCGACCCTGACCGCCGTCGTGCTCGGTCTCGTTCTCATCTGGTTCGAGATCCGATCGATGGTGCTGATCAAGCTCTTCTCGAGCGCGATCGCATTCGCCCTTGCCTCCGGCTACGTGCTCAGCGCGAGCCGCGTCGTCGCAGGCGAGCGACGGCGCGACGTGTGACGCCCCGAGACTCGGAATCGCGCCCTTCGTCGTCTCGACCCGACTCCGTTGCCCCGGCCGCCCGGAGGCAGGAGACTGGCGACCTCGCTTCCCGGGAGCAGCGCCCATGCGATTCCTTGCCGCGTCGACCGCGTCGTTCCTCCTCGCCTCGAGTCTCGCCGCCGGCCAGGACGCGTCCGCGGTGCCGTCGCCGGGTCTCGGCGCCGCGAAGGACTGGAAGATCCTCTACGCCGGCTCGCCGGACGGCTTCCGCGAGAAGGCGTGGGTCGAGTTCCTCCGGGAGCACTTCGCGACGGTCGACGCGCGGAGCCTCGCGGGGATCTCGCCCGCCGACGCCGCTCCCTACGACGTGGTGATCGCCGACTGGACGAGCCGCTACGGGAACGACGGGTACCCGAAGGATTTCGCCGGTCCGGAGACCGCCCTCGGGAGCGGCTGGACCAAGCCGACGATCCTGATCGGCGCCGTCGGCGGCGAGATCGCGCGCCACAGCCTCATCGACTGGCTCTGACTGTGCCTCGGGGGTGAGGCGCACGGGCTGCGCCTCGAGCATCCGATCTTCCAGGGTCCTCTTCCCGTCGCGATCGAGTGGCGCGAGATCGAGACGCCGAAGAACTACTTTCAGTACCCCGAGGGGAAGGACCTGCCGAAGACCCTCGAGGTCTGGAAGGTCCACGAGGGCACGTTCGGCAGCGAGGGCGGCCCCGACGGCAAGGCCGTCGACGTGGGCCTCGTCGCGAGCGCGAGCGGCTGGGATCCGCGGGCCGACGCCGAGTGGATCTCCGGCGGCGTGAACTCCAAGGGGCCCGGCTCCGCGGCGCTCGCGCGCCACGCGAATCTCTTCCTCTGGGGCTTCTACGGCGACCCCACGCGCCTCACGCCGAGCGCGAGGAACGCCTTCCTGAACGCGATCGTCTACATGAAGCGATTCGACGGGCGCACGCCGCTCTTCGGACGCGGGGGGCAGGATCGCGAGGGCTACCTCTCCTTCACGATCCTCGCCGAGACGGTCGCCGACCCGAAGACGACGGACTCGCGACGGGAGCAGTTCGCCTCCTACCTCGAGGAGTACGTCCATGCCGAGGCTCGCGAGGACGGGAAGGTGACCGCCGCCGGCATTCGCCGCTTCCACGCCGCGAACGCCGAATACCTCCGGCAGGACGCGGGCGCCTGGGTCCTCGACGAGGACCTCCGATCGATCGGCCTCTCGAACCGCGCGGCGGACTTCTTCGAGAGGCTCGCCGCCCGGCTCGACGCCGATCCTGCCGACGCACTCGCGACGAAGGCGCTCACGCGCTACGCCCCCGGCGCGCCCCGCGACGCGAAGGCGCTCCGCGCGTGGCGCGCGCAGCAGGGAGACCGGCTCTTCTTCTCCGACGCCGGCGGCTACCGCTGGATCGTCGGCGTCGCGCCGGAGCCGGCCAAGGCGACCCGCGGAGACTGATCCGGCGCTCCGTCGCGCGCGTGACGGCGAGGGAGTCGACGCCCGAACTATGGCGAGCATCCCCCGATGGCTCGGAGCGCTGCGGATCGGCCGCGTGGATCCCGAGTCGGAATCGCTCTTCGACTTCAGGCCGGTCGGGCGCGTCCCCGCCTGGACGCAGGTGGTCCTCGTCGTCGGCCTCTTCGTGGCGACCATTCTCTGCACGCACGCCGAGTACCGCGAGAAGGGGACGACGTTCGGCTTCGCGGGCCCCGGCTTCAACGTCCTCGTCGCGCCCATCTACGAGGAGCTGATCTTCCGAGGCTGGATCCTCGGGCGGCTCGTCCGGCGCCACTCGAACGCGATCGCCATCGCCGTCTCGTCGCTGCTCTTCGGCCTGCTGCACCTGCGCAACATCTTCTGGCTCGACACGCCCACGCTCGCGCGGTCGATGGCGTTCACGGGCCTCGTGCTCGGCCCTCTCCTCGGCTGGCTGACGCTGCGATGCCGCTCCGTGTGGCCCGCCGTGATCCTCCACTACGTGAACAACCTCGGGTACTACCGCTGAGGGAGCGCGTGCTCCGGCGCGAGAGACCGCGAGCCGGAAAAGCGGTGCGAGGCCGCTCCTCGCTCAGCGCTCCCCGTCGTCCGACGGAAGCACGAGATCGACCTGCAGCGTCTCGCCGGGGGCGGTGACGACTTCCCTCTCGGTCTCGCGAAGTCCCGGCGCGGGACCGGCCCTCAGGACGACGACGCCGGGAGCGACGCCGACGAGCGTTGCGAGTCCCCGCGGGTCGCAGCTCGCCGCGACCGACGCGTCGATCCACGCCGCTGTGTCGCCCTCGCGGGACGCGGCACTCACGGGCGCGCCGCCCACAGGCGCGCCCGAGCCGTCACGCACCGTGATCTCGAGCGTCGCCCCTTCGCCGAGCGCGAGATCGAGGGTGCTCGTGCCGGGGTCCTCGATCGCGACGCTGCGCACGCACGGCGCGAGCGAGCCGCCGACCGGCGGGAGCGCACTCACGCGGTAGGCCCCCGCCGGGAGCGCGCGCACGTCGAAGCGGCCCTCCCCATCGGTCACTCCCATGTAGGAGCCGCGCGAGGCCGGCTCGCCGCCCAGGTCCTCGACCGAACGGACGGAGACTCGCGCCCCGACGAGCGGCGCACCCGTGCGCGCATCCGCCACGCGGCCCGTGACGCGCGTGAGCGGCATCTCCCATCGAAGCTCGACGGGTCCACTCTCCGGAACGTCCACCGTGCGGATCAGGAGGAGCGAACGGTGCTCCGTCGAGAACGGCCGGCCCCTTCGCTCGCACGAGAAGAGCCTCGACCCTGGATCGACGCCGAGGATCTCGAATCGGCCGCGCGCGTCGGTCTCCGAGCGGAGCGGGCGGTCGGGCGCGAGGCAAGTGACCCAGGCCCCTGCAACGGGCTCTCCTGCGTCGAGCACGACGCCGCGCACGGTGGTTCCCTCGCGGCGCGGGCGCCGCAGCTCCGCGCGACCGACGCCACCCTCCGGCACCTCGACGCTCACCCAATCGTGGAAGGAGGCGCGCGCGTAGGCCGCCGACTCCGGGAGGCGGTGGAGATGCACCGACCACGGGCCCGGTGCGGCGAGCGCGATCCGGAAGCGACCGCGCTCATCGGACACCGCGGGGCGGGACGAGTCCGCATGGCCGCCGAGCGGCCCTCCGGGCCATGCCACGAGCGAGGCGCCCGCGATCGGACCTCCGCTCGGATCCATCAGAGCTCCCTCGATCGCGCCGGGCGCGGCGAGCGCGACGAGCACTTCGCGGCTCGCTCCCGCGGCGATCTCCCAGGGGCCCCGGACGGTGTCGCCGAAGCGCTCGTGGGAGATGCGAAGGAGCGCGTCGCCCGCCGGAACGCGCTCGACGCGGAATCGGCCTTCGGTGTCGCTCCAGGCGGACGTCGCTCCCACGAAGCCGCCCATGCCGACACCAAGGGGTGTGATCCGAACGCCGCGGACTTCCTCCCCCGTCGTGCGCGCGACGATGCGCCCCGTGATCGTTCCCGTCGTTCCGTCGAGCGTTCGCAGCCTCGACTCCAGTCGCCGCGTCTCTCCTTCCTCGAGAACGAGACGCACGGTCTCCGGTGACTCGTGGCCGTCGGCCTCCACGCGGACCTCGAACTCGCCCGGCGGCATCGGCTCGACGCGCCACGGGCGATTCGATGCGTCGAAAGTGCACAGCCGAAACGCGTTCGTCTGCACGCCTCGCTCCACGCGTTCCACGCGAAGCACACGCACGCGGATCGCGTCGAGGGCAGCGCCGGACGCCGCTTCCATCGCCTCGATCTCGAGGACGGCATGCCTCGGGACGCGGAGCTCGAGAGGACTCGCGGGATCGACGGCGCCCGCTCGCGCGATCTCGGTCTTGTCGGTGAACCCCCGAACGTCGAAGAGCCCGTCTCCGAGCCCCCCGATCCGGAAGCGGCCGTCCTCGCCACTCGTAGCCGCTCCGCGCGAGGAGGGTCCCGAAGGCAGTGAACCGGACGCGATCATCGACGCGGCGGTCACGAGCAGACCCTCCACGGGCCGACCACCCGCGTCCACGACGCGGCCCGCGAGCGTGCGGCCCCGCTCGAAGACGAGCCGCAAGTCGGCGCTCGCGGGATCGCTCGCGTCGAGACCCGCGAGCGGCTCCGGCGCGAGGGCGCCCGCGTGCGATGCGCGCACGTCGACCGGCTCCCCGGGCGGGAGCCCTTGCACGACGAAGCGCCCCTCCGCGTCGGTCGTGGCCGAACGATGCGAGGCGAGCCGCATCCCCTGGAGATCGCCCACGCGGTGATGCATGGGCCCTCCCGCCTCCACGCGTGCTCCCGCGACGGGAGAGCCGTCCTCGAAGAGCGCGCGCCCCGCGATCGACGCGCCGGCGAGGAGGTCGACGTCGACTTCGGCGGTCTCGCCCGGCGCCACGGCGGCCATGCGCGCGCGCGACGGCACGAGCCGGTCCGTGCGCGCGACGATCTCGTAGTCGCCCGGCACGAGCGCGCCGATGCGGAAGCGTCCCTTTGCATCCGTCGACGCCGAGGCCGTCTCCGCGAGGTCGTTCGGCGGCATCACGCAGACCTCCGCGCCCTCGACCGGCGCGCCGTCGGGACCGCGCACGAGCCCCGCGATCGCACCGGCCTGCTTCACCCAGAGGACCGTCTCGGCTCCCGCGGTGGCCGCCGCGAGATCGACGGTCGCGTGCCGGAGGTCGACGAGCGCGTCGCCCTCGGCGCGCAGCACCGCGCGGGCGACGCCGTCGGGCACCTCCAGCTCGAAGCGCCCCGCGCCATCGCTCCGCGCGCTGTACTTCGGCCGGCGCGTGCCCGCCTCGCGCAGGCGTCCTGCGCGCTCGAGCCACAGCACGTTCGTCCCGCGAAGCTCCGCGCGCACGCGCGCGCGCTCGGCGCCGAAGTCGTCTTCCTCGCGGCCCGTCTCCATCCAGACGAGCGCGCCCGCCGCCGCCGAACGGTCGTGCTCGAAGAGGACCGATCCGGCGACGCGTCGCGCCGTCGCGCGACGCTCCGTCTCTCCCTTCGCCGACGCGGGCTCCGCGCCGGTCCCTGTGTGCGCCACGCCCGCTGCGCCGGGCGCGCCCGGCACGCTTCCCCGTTCGCCCGCGGGCGCGCCTCCGCCTCCGCGCGAGGGATCCAGCAACAAGACCGCCGCCACGGCGACGAGGATCACGAGCCCGAGTGCGCGCCACCTCTTCACGAGCGACGAGTCTCTCCGATCCCTCTCGGCACCGCGAGGACCCGTCGGGACACTGGCTCCGATTCATTCACGCCCCTCGGATCTCCGCGGCCGCCACCCCTGCGGACGTGCACCAATTCGGGGCCAGAGTCACCCGCCGGCTACTCCGGCCAGCGCGCGACCGCATCCGCGGCCCGATGCAGCAGCGGGTCGATCGCGTCGGCGAGGGTCTCGCCCTTCGGGTCGCGGTCGGTGTCGAAGAGAACGGCCCACGCGAGGCCGTCGTGGCGGCGCACGAGGAGCGTGCTCGTGCCCGGGAGGAGCCCCGCGTGCCAGGTGTTGCGCCCGCGCGCGCCGACGGGGCGCACCATCCAGCCGCGCGCGTAGTAGGAATCGAGCGGCTTCCCGCCGGCGTCGTGCCCCGCGAGGCCCGGCGGCCGCGCGAACATCCGCTCGATCGACGCCGCGGAGAGGATCGGGCAGCGCTCCGGGTCGTCGAAGGCCGTCGCGAAGCGGACGAGGTCGGGCGCGCTCGCGATCCATCCGCCGTGCGCGTCCATCGCCTCGAGGTGCCACGCGCCGTACGGCTCGGGCACGATCTTCCCGAGCTCCCCCACGACGGCCGGCTCGCGGCCGCCGCCGGCCGAGACGTAGCGCACCTCGCCCTCGGCGCGATCGGCCACGAGCGTGCGCCCGAGACGCATGCGCGTGATTCCGAGCCGCGCCAGCACCTCCTCGCGCACGAACGATTCGTAGGCCTTCCCCGAGACCCTCTCGATTACGCGCCCGAGGATGCAGTAGCCGGCGTTCGAGTAGGCGTTCCGCGCGCCCGGGTCGAAGTCGAGGGGCCGCGTCCAGAGGTAGCGCACGATCGCCTCGGACGTCGCCGGAGGCGGCGTGCCGGTCGCCTTCGCGATCTCGAGGGGCCGGAACATCGGGTCGAAGGAGATCTCCCGGTCGAAGCCGCCGCGGTGCTGCAGGAGCTGCTCGACGGTGACGGTCCGCAGCCGCGGATCGACGCGCGCGCGCTCCTCCGTCGTGAGGGGCACCTGCAGCAGGTCGAAGACGCGATCCTCGAGGCGGAGCCTCCCCTGGTCCACGAGCCGGAGCACGGCGACGGCGGTGAGGGGCTTGGAGACGCTCGCGATGCGGAAGAGCGCATCGGGCGCGACGGGGGTCCTCGCCTCGGGGTCGGACCAGCCGAATCCGCGCGCGTAGACTAGCTTCCCCTTCCGCGCGACGGCGAGGGCGGCGCCCGGCACGGCGTGCTCGCGCACGAACGACTCCATCAGCGCGTCGAAGAGAGCGAGCGCCGGCACCTCGGACCCCGTGCGCGGCACGCCGTCGCCCGCGGCCGCGCGCGCTCGCTCGCATCCAGCGAGGTGCGCCGCGAGAACGGCGATCACGGCGGGCGCCGCACGGCGAATGGTCCTCGGTCGCATCGAGGCCCATACTGCCGCGCCCCGCACGAGAGCCAATGCGCACGCGACGCATCTTCCTGAGCCACAGCTCCGACGAGGCCGCCGTCGACGGCCCCGGGCGTCTCGAGCGCGAGGCCCGCGAGGCCCTCGCCGCAGCCCTCGTCGCCGCCGGCTACGAGGTGCTGCTCGACAAGCACGGGCTCCGCGCCGGCGACCGCTGGCGCGAGGTGGTGAACGGCTGGATCGGCCACTGCGACGGCGCCGTGGCGCTCGTGTCGGAGAAGGCGATCGCGTCCGACTGGTTCGCCTACGAGGTGAGCGTCGTCGGATTCTTCGCGGCGCGGCCCGGCACGACGTTCCGACTCGTGCCCCTGCGGCTCGTCCCCGGCAAGCGCATCCGCGAGTGGAACCTGAACCGCCCCGCGCAGCTCCTCGAGAGCCAGGGCACCGACCTCCTCTTCGACGCGGCCCTCGACGCCGACGCCGCCGCGCGCAAGGCGGCCGTCGACGCCGCCGTGCAGAAGATCGTCACCGATCTCGGAAGCCTGCTCCCGGCGGCGTCGACGCCCCTCGAGCGCGCCGCGTATCGCCTCCACGAGACGATCGCGGGGATCCAGAACCCGGTCCTCCTCCAGAACCTCGCGGAGCGACTCGCGCCGCTCACCGACGGCTGGACCCTCGGCCCCGATCCGGCGCGGCGTCTCGCGCTCCGGATGATGACGGCCGGCCTCGACGGCTGCGGCGACGTGCTGAACGACCTGCAGGGGATCCTCGGCGACGCGGCCTTCAAGGATCTCGTCGACGTGCTCGGGAGCTCCTGGGTCGACGAGCCCGCCGTGGAGGCGCTCTCGTCGGTCTTCGCGGAGGCGGCGGGCTCCCGCGCCGTCGCCGCCCGCGCGCGCGACCCGCTCTCGGCGCGCTTCTACGTCTGGGCCCGCCGGGAGGAGCAGCCGAGCCGCGGCTGGCGTCTCGAGGCCGTCGAGTGGGATTCGGGAGCGCCCGATCCCGAGGGCCAGGCTCGCGATCTCGAGGCCCGCGTCGCCGAGAAGCTGATGGAGGTGACGGCGCGCCCGAGTCTCGAGGCCGCGCGCACGACGCTCGGCAACTGGGCGAAGAAGCTCCGCAAGCGCGTCTTCGTCGCGCTCCCCCGCGCGGGACTGAACGCGCCGCTCGTCGACCGCCTGCGCGGCGCCTTCCCGGAGCTCGGCCTGTTCCTCCTCGACTGCGCGTCGGGCCCCGCCGATCCGATGCTCGCACCCGGCCGCGTCGTCTACCTCGAACCCGACCTCTCGGCGAAGCACGAGACCACCTATCTCGACTCCTACCGCGGGATGGCCGACGCACTCGACCTCCCGGTGCAACCTCCCTGGCGATCCCCATGAGCCCGCTCCAGTACACGAAGGCGTTCTTCGATCCGAAGGAGAACGTCCGCCGCATCCCGCGCGACCCGAACCGCCCCGGCGACGCCGACTCCGTCTACGTCTTCGAGGAGCGCATCGTCCTCGCGCTGAACGTGGCCCTCGCGACGGGGCGGCCGCTCCTCGTGCGCGGCAAGCCCGGCACCGGCAAGTCGACGCTCGCGAAGCACGCGGCGGCGATCCTCGACCGGCGCTACCTGGAGCGCGCGATCACCTCGCGCACGCAGGCGCGCGATCTCCTCTACGAGGTGGACCTCCTGCGGCGGCTGCACGACGCGCAGGCGAAGCCGGCGGCGGCGGCGGGGTTCGATCCGAGCTACGACCGGTACGTGCGTCCCGGCGTGCTCTGGGACGCCTTCGCCCCGCGCACGACGCAGGAGGAGGCGGCGCCGGCCGGCGCCGCGGACCGGCGTTCCGCCGTGGTGCTGCTCGACGAGATCGACAAGGCCGACCCCGACGTGCCGAACGATCTGCTCGTGCCCCTCGGCGCGCTCCGCTTCACGGTCGAGGAGACGGGCGTCACCTACGAGGCGAGCGCGGCCACGGCGCCGCTCGTGATCCTCACGACCAACGAGGAGCGCGTGCTGCCGAAGGCATTCCTGCGCCGCTGCGTCGAGCTCGACCTCGGCGCGCCGGCGCGCGCGCGGCTGCGGGAGATCGCGCTCGCTCACTTCCCGAAGCAGGCGACGCGCATCGACGAGGTGCTGACGGCGCTGCTCGGCCCCGAGACGGCCGGCGCGGCGGGACAGGAGGTGGAGCTCAGCCCCGCGGAGCTCGTCGACACGCTGCGCGCCGCTGAGCGGCTCGGCGTGGCTCCGAAGCCGGGCGGCGAGAGCTGGGAGGCGCTGCGTCGCATCACGACCTTCAAGAAGGAGGCGCGCGAGGGGCGGACCTGAGGGCCCCGCCGTGTCTCCCGTGAACGTCCTCCTCGGATTCGATCCCTCCGACGCGCGCCATCCGCGCTCGCCGGTCGGCGACTTCGTGCGCGCCGCGATCGACCTCGG
Organism: uncultured Planctomycetales bacterium; assembly: GCA_964545855.1. Taxonomy (GTDB): domain Bacteria; phylum Planctomycetota; class UBA1135; order UBA1135; family JACQFD01; genus CAZJHD01. The sequence continues at coordinate 197 of CAZJHD010000099.1, read as the reverse complement.
CGCCGCCGACGACGCGACGCGCGCCGCCATCGCCGCGCTGCTCGGCCTCGGGTGGGAGAAGGGAGCCCCCGAGCGCCGGCACCCATTCGTCGTTCCGCGCCCCGTGTCCGTGGAGAGGCCCGCCCCTGCGGCCGCCGTCCGAGAGGCGGCTCCACCGCCCGCGCCGACTCCGCTCCCCTCGACGCCTCCGCCCGCGC
>CAZJHD010000098.1:0-9643 GCA_964545855.1 uncultured Planctomycetales bacterium | reverse complement strand
CGCCGAGCGGATCATCGAGGGGCCGCCCACGTCGATGTGTTCGATGGCTTCGGCGAAGGTCGACTTCGGGCGCGCGACGGTCGCCTCGAAGGGGTAGAGGTTCACGCAGACGAGGTCGATCGGCTCGATCCCGTGCGCCCGCATCGCCTCCCCGTGCGACTCCGAGTCGCGCAACGCGAGGATCCCGCCGTGGACGCGCGGATGGAGCGTCTTCACCCGGCCGTCCATCATCTCGGGGAAGCCCGTCATCTCGCTCACCTCGCGCACGGCGACGCCCGCCTCCTGGAGCGCGCGGTGCGTGCCGCCCGTCGAGAGGAGCTCCACGCCGCGCGCGGCGAGCGCGCGCGCGAGGTCGACGATGCCGCGCTTGTCCGAGACGCTGAGGAGCGCCCGGCGGATCGCGACGGCGGCGGGTGCGGGTCCGGGTGCGGGGGCGCTCACGGGCTCTTCTCCGGGGCCGCCGGCGCGGCGGCCTTCGCCGTGCGCTGGCGCAGGTACTCCTTCACGAATTCGTCGATGTCGCCGTCGAGCACCTGCTCCGGCTGGTTCGACTTCCAGTTGGTGCGGTGGTCCTTCACGAAGCGGTCGTCGAGGACGTAGGAGCGGATCTGCGAGCCGAAGGAGATGTCTCCCTTCTCGCCGTAGAGGGCCTTCACCTCCTTGTCCCTCTCCGCCTCGCGCTTCCGCGCGAGCTTCGCGGCGAGGAGCTTGAGCGCCATCGCGCGGTTCTTGTGCTGCGACCGCTGGTTCTGGCACTTCACGACGAGCCCCGTCGGGATGTGCGTCATGCGGATCGCCGACTCCGTCTTGTTGACGTACTGGCCGCCGGCGCCGCCCGAGCGCATCGTCTCGATCTCCAGCTCGCTCTCGTCGATCTCGATGGGCGCCTCCTCCTCGAAGACCGGCGTCGCGTCCACCGCCGCGAAGGACGTCTGCCGGCGCTTCGCCGAGTCGAAGGGGGAGATACGCACCAGCCGGTGCACCCCGACCTCCGCCTTCAAGTAGCCGTAGGCGTAGTCACCGGTCACCTGGAGCGTCACCCAGCGGATGCCCGCCTCCTCGGCGTTCGTGCGGTCGATCTCCTCCACCTTGTAGCCGTTGCGCTCGCACCACCGCAGGTACATGCGCATCAGCATCTCCGCCCAGTCGCAGGCCTCCGTGCCGCCGGCGCCCGCCTGGATCGAGAGGAAGGCGCCCCGGTGATCGTGCTCGCCCCCGAGCATCACCCGGAACTCGAGCTTCCCGAGCTCCGCCTCGATCGCGTCGACCGTCGTGCGCATCTCCGCCTCGAGGTCTTCCTCGCCCGCCTCCTTGGCGAGCTCCGCGACCGCGTCGAGATCGCCGAAGCGCGCGTCGAGTTTGTCGATCGGCTCGACGATCGCCTTCGCGTGCTTCAGCTTCGCGACCTCCTCGCGCGCGCGCTCCGAGTTGGCCCAGAAGTCCTGGGCATCCATCTTCTTGGTGATCTCCTGGAGCTTCGTCCGCTCTCCTGCCAAGTCAAAGACTCACCTTGGCCTGTTGCAGGCGCCGGCGGGAGTCTTCGATGCGGGCGGAATAGTCGGCGAAGGACATGGCGGCTCGGGTGGCGGAGTGGGAGGTCTCCGCCCGTCTCGGACGCTGCGGAAGCCGGGGATTCTAGCGCGCGCGGGCGTGGCTTCGATCGGGCGGGAAGGGGTGCCCCACACCGTTTTTCTCGGTCGACCGAGAACCGCCGCTCACCGATCGCGTCGGGGCTGACCTTCGGCGAGGCGGCTGCTTTCCGTGCCGCGCCGCTCCGCGACCCGTTCCTCCCGCGACATGATCGAGTCCGCACGACCCTTCTTCGCCGCTGCGAGCTTGGTCCTGGGCGCGACGGTCGCCCACGACGCGCCGGCGATCGGACCCGGCGGCGGCGACCCCATCGACCCATCGCCGGCGGTCGTCCCGCGGCGCTCTCTCCGCGGCGCGATCGTCGATGCCGAGGGCATCGCGGCCGGGCACGCCGAGGTGCGGCTGCTCTCGATCGACGCCGCCGGGAAGCGTGTCGTGGCGACGACGCGATCCGAAGCGAGCGGTCGATTCGTGCTGGAGCTCCCCGAGTGGCAGCCCGACGACGCGCGCTGGGGCACGCTCGAGATCGCGGCGCCGGGGCACGCGCGGCTCTGGATCGACGCAGTGCGCGTGCCGGTCGTCGGCTTCGCCGACGTCGGATGCCTCGAGGTCCTCCGACCTGTTCCGGTCGTCGGCCGCGTCGTCGACGCCGAGGGTCGCGCCGTCGCGGGCGCCGCGATCGCGCTCTCGCCCGACCGCTCCGACGAGAGGGGCACCGTCCACGACTTCGGGACTGCCGAGACGACGGCCGACGCCGACGGCGCCTTCGAGATCCGCGACCTCGGCCTCGGCTCCTACTTCCTGCGCGCGACGGCGCCCGGCTTCGAGCGGCGCGGCGCGCACCTGCGCGTGCTCTCGGAGGAGGAGCCGGCCCGCGTCGAGATCGTCCTCGCGCGGCGCCCGCCGCTCGCGCTGGAGGTCGTCGACTCCGACGGCCGTCCCGTCGAAGGCGCCCTCGTACGCGTCGCGCACGCGAGCCTCGTCCCCGACCACCCGCGCGACCGCTTCCTCCGCTGGCTCGGCGCACGCTCGACGACGGACGCCGCCGGCCGTGCGGTCCGCGACGACGTCGCGCCCGGCGACTGGATCTCCGTCCGGAAGGAGGGCATCCGCGAGGAGCCGGTCGCCGTGGAGGAGAGCGACTTCGCGCGAGGCGCGCTGCGCCGCGTCGTCCTCGAGCCGGCGGGGGATCGGGAGGAGAGGGTGCCGCCGACGGACCGCGCCGCCGGGGTGCTGCTCGTTCGCTACCACTGGTCCGACGGAAGCCCGCTGGCGAATGGCGTCGTGAGCGCTCTCTCCCGGCGGCACGGGCCCGTCTCCTGCCTCGCCGGCGTCGAGCCGTCCCTGGGTGCGCCCTTCGCGGCGGAGGAGCCGATCGGCGGGAGCCGCACGACCGGCCGGCGCACCGACGGCGACGGGCTCCTTCGCGAGGTCGCCGCGCGCTCGATCCGGGGAAAGGTCGAGGTGGCCGCTGCAGGACGATCGGGCGAGGCGTTCTCGATCGACGAGCGATGGGTCGAGATCGCTCGGATCGAGGGAGCCCTGCGGTGCACCGTTCCGATCCCCGGCGCGATTGCGGGGCGAGTCGTTTGGAGCGATCCCGCATTCGCGGAGCCCCTCGTCGTCGTGGCCGGCCGTCGCGGCGACGTGTCGTGCGAGGTGCCTCCCGTCTTCTGCGCGCTCGACGGCACGTTCCTTCTCCGCGGCCTTCCACCGGGGACCTACGACGTCGCGGCCACGAGGCCCGAGAGGCTCGGCTCGTGCGTGCGAAGCCTCGAGACGCCTCACGTCTCCCCGGCGATGCCTCGGATCGGCCAGAGATCCGTGGAGGTGGCCTCCGGCTCGACCGCGACCGTTGAGCTCCTCGCAGACGAGCCGTCTCGGCGGGGATCGTTGCGGGCGCGGATCGTCGACGAGACGGGCGCTCCCGTGGACGCCGTGAGGGCCCGCCTCTCTCCACTCGACGCGCTCGGAATGCCCGAGGCGCTCGAGTCCGACCTCGTTCTCCGGGACGGCCGCTTGGACCAGAGAGGTCTGCCGCCGGGCCGGTACGTGCTCCAGGTGTGGGATCCGTCGGGCCGCCACCGATTCTCGTTCCTGCAGGACATCGTCGTGGCCGCGCGTCGCACGACGCTTCTCGGCGACGTCGTCGTGGCGCGGACGTCCGTGATTCGGGTCCGGTGGGCTCCGGAGCTGCGAGGCGCGCTCGAGTTCGAGAACCTCGACCCGCTCTCGCCCGGCGCTTCGCCGACGGAGAGTCTCTTCCCGATCGAAGGTCCGCGTCGCTCCCGACTCGCCATCCGCGACTACCGGAGCTGGGTCGGCTCGGTCCGCGCCCGGATCGAGCCGCTCGGCGCGATTGCGCCGAGCGCCGACGTTTCGCGGGCGCCGGCGATGGACGGCCTCGGCATCGTTTGGACCGTCGAAGTCTCCATCCCTGCCGAGCCGGTCGAGGTCACCGTCACCGTCGACGCGCGCTCGCGGCAACGCTGACGGGCGCGGTGCTCCAGCCGCGTTCAACGACCCCGCAGATCGAGCGTGACGTCGACCGTCGCACCGTCAACCAACTCGACCTCGATGCGGGCAGGTGTCGTCCTGCGCTGGCCGATCAGTGCGTTCCAGGGGCTGAGGATCCCGTGGCCATGGATCTGGTCTCGGAACGGCGCGACGAAGTAGGGGCCAGGCAGCAGGCCCTGGATCGTGAACGACCCGTCGGGCGCGGTGTAGATCCAGCGTGCATCGGCGACGGGTCCCGGCTCTTGCCACGCAGCAACGAGAAGCGGATCCCTCGGCGCTGCGCCATCGATGCGCACGCGACCGGAGATCGAAGAGCCGCGAGCGAGTGAGTGCCCCACGGCGACCTGGAGCAGGTCGGGCCCCGGAGACAACAGGAACATCGATCTTTCGACGCTCGATCCATCGGTCGAGACCCGGGCGAGGCGCGCGCCCCATATTCTCGAACGCTCTCGGGAGTCTTCGTCGATTCGATCGAGGACGAGCCGCGGATGCTCTAGGTCGACGATGGATGCAGGCGTGAGCGGCGGACCGAGCTCGGAGCCGCGTCCGAGGCCACAGTCGAGAGGATTCTCCTGCATCTGCACGGTCACGTCCGACACCGGCGGAACGCCGGAATCGGGAGAGCGCGCTTCGCCGGGCGGATCCGCCAGCACTTCGCCGGCATTCGTCGCTTCGACGACGCAAGCGCGTCGCTCCGCTCCACTCCTCTCTCGGACCGCCTGGACCGAGAGGGGAACCCAGGGCCACGCGCGACCGACCCCACGCAGGTTGACGCGGCTCGGTTCGCTCGGAAGGCCCCCGACCTTCCACACCCAAGGCTCGCCCGCGTCGATGCCATCCGCTCCGATCTCGATCCAGCGCGTGTGCCAGTCGGTGTCGAGGACGTAGGCACGGATCGCGACCGGCACCGGAGGGTCCACGCCCTCCTGTCGCGCGAAGCGGATCACCAGCTCGGGCGCCGGGTCCAGAACGAGTCGCAGTGGCACAGGGTCGGTGCTTCCATCTCCCACCTGGACGCACGTCACGTCCATCCCCGGCGAGCGTGCGGCGATCCAGTCGCCCGGCACGAGGTCGTGACGCAGGACGCGGCCGGCGGCGTCGGAGACGCCCGGTGCGCCGAGCCACCGGCGGCGGAGATCCTCGGAGTCGCCCGGAAGGAGGCTCCGGTGGACGACGCGGATCTCCGCGCCCGCGATCTCTCTCTCGTCGGCGTCGACGACCACGGCCTCCGTCGCCTTCCGGCGCGGAAGCGCAAGCAAGAGCGGCGCCGTCGCGGTGTCCGTGTCGAGCGCGAAGGAGACGGCCCGTCTCTCGAATCCCGGCGCCGTCGCGAGCACGACGTAGGCGCCCGCTCCGAGATCGCCGATCGCGAACGCCCCGTCGGCGTCGGTCGCGAGCAGGGTCTCGCCCAGATCCACGGCTTCGCCCGCTCGCCACTCGAATCGAGGCGCCAGTGCGATCGACGCGCCCGCGATCGGCGCGCCTTCGGCGTCGACGACGCGGCCGCGGACCGGGATCGCGCGCGGGAGCCGAAGCCAGCCGACGCCGCGCGCGCCGGCGAGCGGGACGCGCACCTCGCGGAGCCAGAGCCGCGCGTGCCCGGCCGCCCGCACCTCCAGCGTCGCGATCTCCGGCTCCGAGACGATCCCCGGCCGCAGCGGTGCGAGAGCGATCTCGAAGCGACCCTCCTCCTGGCTCGCTCCGCGCGCCAGGACCTCGATCCCCGCCTCGGAGTACCCGACGAGCCGCACCTCGGCGCCGGCGAGCGCGCGTCCGCTCGCGTCGAGCACCGTGCCCCGCACGGAGCGCGGCACCTGCGCCGCGGCGTTGCCTGCGAAGACACCAGCGAGGAGGAGCGCGAGTCCCCGGCGAAGAGGAGACATGGAGAAGAGCCTAGCGCGCCTCGCAGTGGGCGTCTCGGCGTCCCGCCCGTTGACCGCTCCCGGAGTCTCTTCGATGCTGAGAGGCCGGGCTCGCCCCCATCGGACTCCCCGGCCGACATGCCCGACCGAACGCACCCGGTGCGTGCCATCGACGCGACGCTCGTCGTGGCGGCGATCGTGTTCGTGCTCGGTGTGCTCCTGGCGGAGGCCGGCGAATGGCACCCCGCGACGCGAGCGCGTCCCGGAGGGATTGGCGCGAAAGGCACGTCGTCGATCGCTCGAGTCGAAGCGCCCGAAGCCGATCGTCGGGAAGTGGTCGAGAGGCCGGAGACTGTGCCGAACCGAGTCGAGGCCCCGCCGGACTTCGTCCCGGTCGACGCGCCCCGCTCCGTCCGCGGCGCGATCGTCGACGCGGAGGGACGCACGCTCCCCGGCGCCGAGGTGCGGCTGGAGTCGATCGCGTCCGGCGGGAAACGCGTCCTCGCGACGGCGTTCGCGGGAGGCGACGGCCGCTTCGACGTGGAGCTCCCCGAGTGGGAGCCCGACGACGCACGCAGCGGCACGCTCGAGATCGCGGCGCCGGGACACGCGCGGCTCTGGATCGACGCGGTGCGCGTGCCGGTCGTCGGCTTCGTCGACGTCGGGTGCCTGAGAGTTCTCCGGCCCGCGCCCGTGTTCGGCCGCGTCGTCGATTCCGACGGACGCGGCGTCGCGGGCGCCGCGATCGCGCTCTCGCCGGACCGCTCCGACGCGAAGGGGACCGTCCACGACTTCGCGACCGCCGAGGCGACGACCGGCGCCGACGGCGCCTTCGAGATCCGCGACCTCGGCGTCGGCTCCTACTTCCTGCGCGCGACGGCTTCCGGCTTCGAGCGGCGCGGCGCGCACTTGCGGGTGCTCTCCGAGAGGGAGTCGTCCCGTGTGGAGATCACTCTCTCGCCGCGCGCGCCGCTCGTGCTGGAGGTCGTCGACTCCGGGGGCCGTCCCGTCGAGGGCGCCCTCGTCCGCGTCGCGCACGCGAGCCTCGTCTCCGACCACCCGCGCGACCGCTTCCTTCGCTGGCTCGGCGGGCGCTCGACGACGGACGCCGAAGGCCGAGCAGTCCGCACCGACGTCGCACCCGGCGACTGGATCTCCGTCGGGAAGGTGGGCCTGCGGGCCGATCCGCTCACGATCGAGGAAGAGGACTTCGCGGAGCACGCGCCGCGCCGCGTGGTCCTCGAGCGGGTGGGGGAGCTGAAACTGCTTCTAGGGTCGCGCGCGATGGAACCACCCGTCGACGAACCGGAGCGCATCGACCTTCGAGTCCTCGGCCCCGATCGCGAGCCGCGACGCGTTTCCGTGGGTCCGGATCGAGTCGAAGTGATCGAACCCAACATCTGGATCGTTCGCGGTCTCGAGGGCGAGCCCGTGGGCGTGCGCGCGCACGCATCGGGGAGGAGCACGCGCGGTTGGCTGGACGTCCGGAGGATCCTGCGATTGCATCTACCCTGGGCCGAGGAGCCGCGCACCGCCGAAGCGAAGGAAGCGAGAAAGCTTCTACTCGAGTTCGTCGATTCCCGCAGCGAAGCGAGCTGGTGCACCGACGGTCTTCGACCGGAATGGGCGCCAGAGGCCGAGGTGCAGGCCCGTTTCCACTGGCCCGACGGAATTCCCATTTCGGGCTCGGTCGTGCGAACGACGCCTGGAGGGCGCTGGGGATGGGCATGGGGCATCGACGCGCCGGAGGATCCCATGGCCGTGCCGTTCCCGGAGCGGGCGCTCGATGCGTCCGCTCGAGAGCTCTGGGGAGCGACGGAGAGGGACGGGACGATCCGGATTCCCGGAGGCACCGAGGACCTCGCCGCGCTCGAGGTCCATGCCGCCGGACCCGAAGGCGAGTCGCTCGCGGCGGATCTGCGCCGGAACTCGGCCGGCGCCTTCGGGGAGGACGGCCGAATCGTGGTGCCGCTCTTCGGCGCCATCGAGGGGAGCGTCGCTTGGCACGAACCCTGGGTCGCCGAGCCGCTCCTCGTCGTGGCGAGCCCGAGGAGCGGAGAGCGGTCGGAGGAGCGGACCACGCTCAGCGCGGTCGACGGCACGTTCGTCCTGCGCGGCCTGGTGCCGGGGATCTTCGACGTCGCGGCAGTGCGAACGCGCGAGCTCGCGAGCTGCGTTCGAACCCTCCGGCCGCCGCTCGTCTCGGAGTACCGCCCGCGAATCGGTCAACGCGCGGTCGAAGTGGCGCCGGGAGAGGTCGCGCACGTCGAGATCGCCGCGGACGAGCCGGCGCGCCGAGCATCGCTCCGTGCGCGATTCGTCTCCGAGTCGGGCTTCCCGATCGAGGGGCTGCGCGTCTTCCTGCGTCTCACCGATGCGCGCGGGAACTCGGAGGATCTCGCGCTGCCCTTCGATCCTCGCGGCGCGGACCTCGCGCTCTCCGCGCTCGTTCCCGGGACCTACCGCGTCGAGGTCTGGGACCCGGAGGGCCTCCATGCCGCGGCGGTCCGCGACGCGATCCCCGTTCGTTCGGGCGAGGCGTGCGACTTGGGGGACGTCGTGCTGCGCGAGGCGACCGGCCTTCGACTTCGCCCCCCTTCGGATCCGGTCCTCGCGGAGGGGCTCTCGGTGGTCGATGCGCGCGGCGACGCCGTTCCCGAGCAGCGGGCGACGCCGGGCAGCGACGCGCGGACCTTCGCCATCGCGGGGCCGGCGACGGTGCGGCTGGTCCTCTACGACGCGAGGCGCGCGATCGAGGCTCTCGACGTCGTCGCGGAGCTGGGGAGCGGCTTCCTGGGCCGCTTCCCGGCGCGGCGCGTGCTGCCGAAGGACCGCGGCACGGACGCCGCCTGGATCGTCGAGATCCCGATCCCCGCCGAGCCGACGCGGATCTCGATCGATCTCGATGCCTGCCTCCGTGTCCGCACGCGCTGAGACGCGCCGCCGCGCGGCGATCGAGCTGCTCGCCGTCGCCGTGGCGTTGGCCGCCTACGTCGTGGCCGAGGAGATGGGGGCTCCGAAGCGGTGGACCTTCGCGGCGGCGGACGTCGCGCTCGGTGCGTACGCAGTCGTCGTCGCGCGACGAGGCGGCGAGACCTGGCGCGACTTCGGCCTGCGGGCGGACAACCTGCGGCAGGCCGCCCTCCCGATCGGCGCTGCCACGCTGTGCGGCGCGGCGCTGATCGCCGGGTGGGCGGTCGCGAGCGGCGCGAAGCCGTGGCGCGACGACCTCGCGATCCTGCTGCCGGTCTATCCGCTCTGGGGCGTGGTCCAGCAGCTCCTCTTCCAGGGCGTCGTCCATCGCCGGCTGCGCGAGCTCCTCGAGCGCCGCTGGCTCGCCTTCGCGCTCACGGCCGTCGCCTTCGGTCTCGTCCACTGGGGAAACGACCTGCTGGTAGTGCTCACCGTGCTCGCCGGCCTCCTGTGGTCGCTCCTCTTCGACCGGTGGCCGAACGTCTGGCTGCTCGGCGCCTCCCACGGGATCCTCGCCGCGCTCGCCTACCCGATGGTCCTCGGCGACGCGCCGCTCTCGCGGATGTGACGCGCGGCGGACGTTGACCGATCCCCGGCCGCGCTCGATGCTGGACGAGCGGGGACGCGCTCCCGGGCGCTCCCGATGCCCATGACCGAACCGAAGCGCCGCGTGCGTGCGTCGGGTCTCGCGCTCCTCGGGG
>CAZJHD010000097.1:0-9665 GCA_964545855.1 uncultured Planctomycetales bacterium | reverse complement strand
AGCCGCTCGCAGCCGGCCGAAGCCCGGCGCCGATTTTTTCACGAGCTCAGACCCCATTTCTCGCTCTCGCGCCGCATGCGGCGCGAGAGCGAGAAATGGGGTCTGACCCCTTTCCCGGGACACGAGACGCGCGTCGAATGGGAACTCTGGCTGCAGTCCCGGCCTCGCGGAGCCTCCCCATGAGCCCCATGGTCGACATCGATCGCGACGTGCTCGCACGCGACGGCGCGTTCTTCGCGCGCATCGCCGAGAAGCTCGTCGCGGGGCCGGGCGCGGCGGCCGAGGGCGCGCGCGCGGCGCGCAGCAGCGGCATCTGGCGCTCGATCGATCTCTCCACGATGCGCGAGGCCGTCGCCGACGCCGTCGCCGAGCTCCCGGATCCGCATCGCTCGATCCTCGCGCAGCACTTCGCGCAGAGGGCGCGCACGGAGCGCATCGCCGCGACCACCGGGTCGTCGGTCGATTCCATCCGCGCGAGGATGGAGAGTGGCCTCGAGGCCGTCCGCGCGAAGCTCGACCTCGAGTTCGGGACGCGCGAGCGCTGGTCGCGCGCCCTCGCGCTGCACGCGGGGATCGGGGTCGTGGAGCCGAGGCTCGCCGCGCCGCCAGCGCCTCGCCGCACGCCGCTCGTCGCGATCGTCGTGGTCGTCGCGCTCGTGGCAGCCGCCTGGATGCTCGGCCGCGCGAGCGCGCCGATCGCGGAGCCGGCGCCGCCTGTCGAGGCGGACCTCGAACGCGATGCCGTGACGCCTCGGCCCGTCGCGCAGACGCCACTGCTCGACGCGCGCGAAGTCGACGCGCTTCCCGCCGCGCCCGATCCCGGCGCCGCCCCGCGCGTCGTCGATCCGCTCGGAGCCGCGAAGCCGATCCCGCCGAGCGACCTCGTGCCGCCGAAGACGATCGAGGTCCGCGTGCATCTGCTCGACCCCTGGGGCGGAAACGTCGTGGGGGCTTCGGTCTCGCTCGCGCGCATTCCGCCGTTCGAAGTCTTCGCGTCGAAGATCGCCACCGAGGCCCGCACCGGCGACGACGGCATCGCCCGCTTCGCGTCGTGGCCGACGGGTCAGCCCTTCGAAGTGACCTGCTGGCCCGCGCCCTACACGGCGCGCCCGCGAAAGGTCTATCTGCCGGTCGGGCCCCACGAGCACACGGTCCGCATCCGCTCCTTCGAGAGCGGCACGATTCGCGGGCGCGTGCTGACGGAGGAGGGATCGGGGCTCGACTGGGGGAAGCTCGGCCTCGGGACGGAGATCCGCGGCGTCGTGCGCATGACGCCCCTCGAGGCCGGGATCGGATGGAAGCCGGCGGAGGCCGACGTCGAGCGCGATGGGAGCTTCTCCTTCCAGACGCTCGAGACCGGCCGCTGGAAGCTCCGCGCGTCCGTCGAGGGCTTCGCCGACGTGGAGCAGGAGGTGGCCGTGTCGTCGGGCGAGCGTCGCCTCGAAGATCTGCGCCTCCCCGTCGCGCCGACGCTTCGAGGCACGATCGACCTGCCGGTGCTCACCTGGCTCGGCTCGCTCCAGGACGATCTGTCCGTCTTCGTGCCGTCGCGCGAGGCGCAGGGCGCGTGGAGCTTCACGCGGAGCACGCGCGCGCGCTTCGTCGAGGACCGCCGCCGCGGGCAGACGCGCTTCGTGCTGCCGCTCCCCGATTCGATCTTCGAGTACCCGGTCTTCGTCGCATGGAACGCCCTCGGGCAGACGGCCGGGCCCTTCTACGTCGGGTCCTTCCGCGCGCCGCGCTCGGGCGTGCTCCTCGCCGTGCCTCCGACGGCCGATCTCCACGTGGCCCCCTTCGATCCGTCGAGCGCCGAGCCCGTGCGCGATCTGGAGGTGACCGCGCGTCCCTATCGAGAGCCGTTCCCGTCGTCGAAGCCGCGCGTCGCCACGCCGTCGAGCGGGAGCTCCGACGACTGGGTCCTGAAGGGCCTCACGCCGGGGGATTGGATGGTGCGGATCGAGCCGAAGACGCCCCTCCTGTCGAGCAGGCTCGAGAGGACTCTGGAGCGCCTCCGGACGGGCGTGAGGCCGACCCCTCGCTTCGGCACCATCGTCGAGCGCGTCACCATCACCGGCGGCGCGCCCCAGGATCTGCGCGTGCCCCTCGCGGCGCCGCGGACCCTGCGCGCGCGCTTCGCCGACCAGGACGGGTGGCCCGTGGCTTGGCTGCCGGTGCAGCTCGTCGAGACCGATGGTCGCGGCCGCGAGGAGCCCGTCGGGTCGAGCGCGCTGACCGACGGTGACGGCTGGCTCCTGTGGGAGGGCGCCACCGTGCGCGGTCGCATCGTCGTCGTGGCCGAGGGCTTCATGCCCTACGAGCGGAGCTGGCACCTCGACCGCGACGACGGCGAGTCGGGGCCGATCCACCATCTCACGCGCGTGGAGTGAGATCTCGCGGCTTCTCACGACTCGACTTCGCTTCCTTTCGTCTTCCGATCCCCGAGAGTCTTCCCATGACCAAGGCCTTCACGCTCGCGTCCTGGAACGTCGAGCACTTCAAGAACGATCCGGTCCGCGTTCCCCGAGTCGTCGGCTTCCTCCGTGCGCGGAAGCCCGACGTCTTCGCCCTCTACGAGGTCGAGGGGAAGGAGGTCTTCACCGCGCTCACGACCCAGATGCCCGGCTACTCGTTCCACATCACCGAGGGCCCGCAGACCCAGGAGATCCTCGTCGGCGTGCGGAGCACGTTCACGGCGTTCTTCACGCAGAAGGTCGAGTTCCGCAGCGGCACGACGCACATGCGGCCCGGCGCGCTGCTCACGCTCACGATCGCCTCGAAGAACTACACGGTCCTCTTCCTCCACACCGCGAGCGGCGCCGATCCGCGCGGGATGGGTCTCCGCGACGACATGATCGTGCGCGCGTGCCAGTTCCGCAGAGTGCTCGACAAGGCGGCCGGCGGCGCCGGGAAGGCGCACTACCTCTTCGTCGGCGACCTGAACACGATGGGGATGAAGTACCCGTTCGACCGGAGCATCGCGGCGGACGTCGAGATCCAGAAGCTCGCGAAGGAGGCGAAGCGCGTGAAGATGCGGCCGCTCTCCAAGGACGCTCCGGCGACCTGGTCGAACGGGAGCGGCTCCTCGATCCCTCCGTCGAACCTCGACCACGTCGTCGCCTCGACCACGCTCTCCTTCAAGCCGAAGGGCGGAGCGGACGTGACGGTCCTGGGCTGGCCGAAGCAGACGACCGTCGCCAAGCAGGACCAGTGGATCCGCGACTACTCGGACCACGGGCTCCTCTACCTCCAGGTGGAGCGCGTCTGAGCCGCTCGCGCCGTCGCGTAGCATCGCGGCGATGGGCCTCCACGAGCTGCGCACCTACCGCGTCGCGCCGGGCGCGAGCGTCGACGAGCTGATCCAGTTCTTCCGGCGCGACGGCCAGACCGACTACCGCGTGGCGTTGCGCGAGGCGGAGATCGCCTTCGCCGGAGCGTGGCGCACGGCGGGCCGCGCCGACGAGCTCGTCTGGATCCGCGCCTTCCGGAGCGCCGCCGAGAAGGAGGCCGCCTGCGCGCGGCTCTATGGCGGCCGGCTCTGGAACGGCGGCCTCAAGGAGCACGCGGTGCGCCTCGTCGGCGAGGTGGAGACGATCGACCTGGAGGTCCAGGACGCGCGCGAGCTCGCGGCGGGCGTGACGGACGGCGCCCACCACGAGCTGCGGCACTACCGGCTCGCGCCGGGAGCCCTTCCCGCGATGCTCGCCTTCTTCGAGGACGTGCGGCGATTCCTCGCGCCCTTCGAGGTGCGCGTGCTCGCCTGGTGGACCGCGCGCGTCGACGGCTCCGACCGCTTCCTCTGGCTGCGCGAGTTCGAGAGCGCCGAGGCGAAGGAGCGCCTCTCCTACGCGATCTACGGCAGCGCGATCTGGCTCTCGGAGATGAAGCCTCGCACCGTCGGCGTGATCGAGGAGCGGATCCTGAAGGACCTGATCCCGGTGCCGGCCGCGGCGATCGGCGCCGCCGATCCGCTGCCGTGAGGGTGGGGATCTCTGCGCGTTCTATTTGTGCTTGGGAGGAGCTCCGCCGTCGAGCGGCACGACGACGCGCTTGCGACCTCCCCAAGTCACGACGCTCCGCTCGCCCAACGGAACGCCACCCTGGTAGGCGACGACTCGGACTCCGCCCGGAGCGGGTAGACCCTGGACCTCGAAGGAGCCGTCGGTCCGAGTTCCGGTGACGACCGAGAACGAAGGATCGCGGAGGCTCGTGATCTCGACGAGAACATCGGGCGAGGCTCCCTTCCGCGGGCGCTCCACCTGGCCCCAGATGACGGAGGACGCGAGGCTCGCCGGGATCGGAGTCACCTGGACATCGAAGCCGCCCGCGGCGTTCGGGGTCCAGACGACACATCGGAAGTCGAGGTCGAAGAGGTTTCCGCCGTGGAAGTTCTCGAGCGCCGCCGCGCTCGCGCCTTCCGTCGAGAAGGGCGCCAGCGCGGAGTAGTCGACGGTCTGCAGCGTCGGCGAGCCGCCACCGGAGATCGCGACGGAGATGTCCTGCTGCTCGCCGAGGTGTCCGGAGCTGCTTCCGTTCGCGGTGAGACCGTTGTAGACGAAGTGGATCCGTCCGTTCGAGAAGAGGACGAGTTGGATCGTGTTGTCGCCGCCGGCGTTGAAGAGGGGGACGTGGAACCACGTGACGACGAGCCGATCAGAGAGCTGCTTCACGTACACCTGCCCTCCGTCGCTCGGGTCGAGATCGACGAATGCAGGGGAGATCCGCGCGAGGCCGTTGACGACCCCGGTCGGAATGGCGGGGTTGAACGTTCCGCTCCCCGCGCCGAAGGTCAGATTCCCGTTCGAGTTGACCCAAACGTTCGAATGGACGTTTCCGAGGAAAGGAAACGTGAAGCCACCCGTGAACGCAACGTTGACGGAGCTGTCGTCGCTCAGGGACACCGCTGAGCCCAGCTCCGGGTCGAATCCGCACTCGACCTTGGCGAGCGTGAGGATCCCCACGTCCGTCGGACCTCCGACGACCGGCACGATGTCCATCACCGCGCCGTAGAAGAGGTCGCTCCCGATCGTGAGGCTCGCCGAGACGGTCAGCGGGCCGAACGTCGTCGGCACGCCGGCGAGCGAGAAGGCTCCGAACGCGTTCGCCGTCGCGGAGAGGCCGAAGCCGACGACGGTGATGGTCGCTCCTGCGGCGGGAGCGCCACCGGCGAGCTGAGCGATGCCGACGACCTGGGTGAGCGGATCTCCCTGGGTCACGGTCACCTTCGTGACGGCCGTGGCCCCGCCGTTGCGAGCCGTGATGAAGGCCATGCCGGATCCTGCGCCGGTCACGACTCCGTCGGCGTCCACTGCGGCGATCCCGAGGTTGCTCGACTGATAGTCGGTCCAGGCTGTTTGGGGCGTGACGTCCTGCGTCGCGCCTCCGGGCAGGTGGGCGAGGACCCGGACCTGAGTCTGCTGGCCCACGTCGATCACGGGCGCGTCCGGCGCCGCCTCGATCGACTCGGGAAGCGGCGGGGGCGTGTCGGTGAACGTCAGCGAGTCGTAGTCGAGGACGAAGGTCTCCCCTTCCGCGATGCGGAAGGGCTCGCTGAAGACGTAGCGCGTCGCGCCGTCCTTGGTCTTCGTCCCGACGACGCGGAGGTACCCGTCACTCAGGAAGTCGGGCGGCGAGCCGGGACCGCCGAGGCCGTAGACGTCCTCCGCGGCAACGTTCGAGATGCGGATGCTGCCATCGTCGTTGACGGTCGTGGTCTGCCCGTTCACGGAGAAGGCCCATGATTCGTCGAGGATTTCGGAAGGGGAGCCGTCGGCAGTGAACGCGGGCGTAGGAATCAACTCCATCACCTTTGGAGCGATGTCGCCGTAGGCATCGTCGACGACGGTCGAATGATCCGAGCCGGGGTAGACCTTCTGCGCGGCACCTTCGATCTGGTAGCCGCGGAGCTTCGAGAACTCGAGGATGCCGCAATCCTTGTCCGAGACGGGAGCGGCGAGGCGATTCAACGTGACACTCGGTCCCGGGTAGAAACAGTCTCGCTGGTTGTAAGGGCAGTTCTGCCAGCAGGAGTTGGGGTCGTCCTTCGGCGGGAGCACGACTTCGTGCCGGATGGGATCGATGGTGACGCGCAGTGCCGTCGTGAGTCCCGAGAAGATGGCGGTCGTGTCGCCGCCCAGGCTGTGACCGACCAGAGCGAGCTTCGGGTCGGGCTGACCGTCGACGTGGAGCCCCTGATACCAAGACTTGATCTGCCCGATCTGGGCGGCGGCTGAAGTTGTGGAGCCAATGTCCTTGACGAAGAGCTGTCCCGGAGGGGCGGCAGTCTTGAGCTTCGGGCCATACGCGATCAGCTTGTTACTTGCGCCAGGTTGGCCGATTCCTCCACGAACGAGCGCGACCGCAACCTTGCAAGTATTCGCAACTTCGCTCGTCACCGAATACGGCGGGCAGTTGCACCCCCAGCCCGCGACCGAGATCCCCTCCCCTTCCTCCGTGACCGACGCCGACCCATCGGGCAGCACGCGCCCCCGCGCCACGATCTCGAACTCACCGGTCTCGTGGTCGAAGCTCAGGAAGTAGGTGACCGCTCCCGCCGGAAGCCCCGACATGTTCGGGTAGGTGATCTCGATGGGCGGATCGAAGTGCGCGCCGGCGGGCTGTAGCGTCCAGGCGAAGGGAGGGGCCGCGCCGTCGGGCATCGGCATCGGCACGTCGTCGTGGTGGACGGGATTGAGGGAGAGGATCTCCGGATCTCCCTCCGATGGCATCGAGCCGTCGGCGCGGGTCATCGAGCCCGCCTTGACCAGCATGCTGAGGCCTTCGACTCCCGCGACCGAGAGCGTGACGTCGGCCGTGCCGTCGTAGCGCTGTGCGTTCCTCGGGTCGAGGTGCGGCAGGAGGATCGGCTTCCCGAGCGAGTTTTCGGCGTTGGGGACGACCACGACGTCGTAGGCGAGGGCGGGGAAGCTCCCCACGGGGACGTCGCGACCCCCGGGACCACCGACGTGCGTCGCATGCTGGCCCTCCACGCGAAGGACCGCCGGGCCTGCCGCGACGAGAGGGCCGATCAAGAACTGCCCGTGGACGTCGGAGCTCGTCGAGACGCTCGTGCCGCCGACGAGAAGGGTGCACTCGGCGCCTTGAATGGGCTCACAGGCGTTGTTCAAGACGAGGCCGGCGTACGACGTGGGGGTCGCCGGATCGGGAAGGAGACCCTTCGCGACGAAGACCGCAGGGCTCCCGGCGTAGCCGGTGAACGTCGCCGAAACGGACCGCTTCCCGGGCTCGGCTCCGAGCGTCAACGACGTCGAGGCGTGTCCCGTGGGACCCGTTCGCACCGTGACGGCCTGCGGGCTCGAATTTCCGCCACCGGAGAGAGTCCCTTCTCCCTGCGTCAGGGTGAACGCCACGTCGACTCCTGCCACGCCGTTGCACCCATCGCTGACCCAAGCGACGAGCGGCGCGGCGAGTGGACCGCCGGTCTGCGCTTGCTGGTCGTTCCCCGACGCGACGTTGATCTGGGCCGCCGGCGCGGGCAGCCCCGAAGCGCAGAAGTGAGCCACGTTCTCGATGTCGTTGCTCGTGACCTCGACTCGGTTGTTCGCGCTGCCCGCGTCGTTCCCAAGCGTCCAGAAGACGGCAGCGATTCCCGCGCCGTCGGTGGTTGTCGAGACGGAAAGGCTCCCCCCGGGCGATCCGTCGAGCGACAGCCTTCCGTCGCTCTGAGTGACCGAGAAAGTGACGAGCTTTCCCGCGAACGGAGACCCATCGGCGTGGGAGAGAAGCACCACGACGGGTGCGGCGAGCTGGGTCGCGACCGTGCCCGACTGTCCGTTCCCGGCGAGCGCCGTCAAATAGGGGCCGGTCGGCACCGCGTAGGTCACCGTGATCTGCCGCGCGATGGTGTTTCCGAGCGCGTCGGACGCCAAGACGGTCACGACGGTCGGCGCGCCCGAGGCGAGGGAAACGTCGGGGGCGGCGAACGAGCCGTTCGTCCCGATGCCGGGATGCACGGTCGCGGGAATTCCGTTCACCGTCACCGTCAGCCCGAGGAATCCCGAGAGCGTGTCGCCGACGCGGCCTGCGACGAGCATGGTCGGGGTCGAAACGACGGCGCCATCGGCCGGAAAGTCGATGAAGAGGGACGACGGCGGCAGCGAGTCCTGCAACACGTCGACGGCAACGGCCGGCAGCGGAACGAGCGCGGAGAGCGTCTCCGTGACGAACAGCTTGTTGAGCGCGTTCGGCTTGAGAGGGACGTTCAGCGCAAAGGATCGATCGGGCGCCGCCGTGCCCTCGACGCTCGCGAAACCACCCTCGACTCGGATCGTGCTTCCGGCCTCGACGGCCGTCCCTTGCACGTCCACGGACGGCGCGGCCGTCGCGATCGGAAGCGGAAGGATCGAAGGAATGCCGGAGGATGCGACCGGGAAGGGGTCTTTGGTGGAGATCTTCGGCGGCTTGACCTTGATCGAGATCTTGAGCGCACCCGCCGCCCCCAGGTTCAAGACCTGGAACACGTAGGAGCCGTACCCGGCGAGTGGGACGTTCTTCAGCGACAGCACCTTGCCGTTCTTGGATACCTTCCGAAACGGCCCGAGGTCGATGGGGCCGCTCGGACCGTCGAGCGTCGGCGACCCCGGGAGCGCGAGGGACTTCGGCGCCGACTGCACCTTCGCCGTGAACGTCGATCCGGCGAGAGCTTGGAGGAAGACCGGCACCGTTGCCGCGGCCCCCGAGTCGGTCGTCGACGAGATCGATTTCGAGCTCTTCGCGAGGTCGCCCTTCGTGGTGATTCGGTAGCTCCCGGAGGTCAGCCCGAGACCGCCGACGCGCAGCAGGTAGCTTCCCGCTCCTGGAAGCTCGAGCTTGGAGATCCGCGTCGTGGGCTTTCCAAGCCCCTTGAGGCTCGCCGAAAGATCGAGGAGGACGCCGGTCGTGAGGTCCTGGATCTCCAGAGCGGGAATCAGGCCGTTCTTTCCCGCTGCCGTGAACGAGATCCTCGTTCCCTCCAGGCCGACGAAGGCCCAGGTGTCGACCTCGCCAGGCTCGTCGATCGTGCCCTCGAGCTTTCCTCCCAGCGCGAAGGACTGCGTGAACTGGGCGGATGCCGCCGACGCGAGGATGCTCGTTGCCACCACAAGCGCGATCCAGATTCTCATCTCCGACTCCTCGTGGTTGCCGTTCTCCCGGGAAGGCGTGCGCGAAGCGGATTTGTTCGTCGCCACGCGAGATTCCCCAAGATTGCGGAAGGGATCTTCTGTCGCGAATCATCACCGCGCTCCGTCGAGTCTGTAAAGGGAGCTCAGACGGATTCGAGCGACCAGGATGCGGCGAGCGACCCTGCGACCCCTCCGATCGGGACGCTTCGCGGCTTGCGTTCCTCGGGAAGATGGAGTGCTCCTCTCGACCGCGGTCACGCTTCCGCACGGCCCGCGCCGCGCCGTCGTCAGGAGATCGGCCTGAGCACCAGCCGGCCGTAGGCGAGGAACGCCATGAGCAGACCGAGTACGCCGCTCAGGACGATAGGAGCGGTCTCGCGGTACTTCACGTGCACGCCGACGAACACGAGGCTCTCGAGCGCCAGGACCGCGGCGGCCGCCACCGTGAGCGTTGGCCGCCCCTCCCGCGCGCCGAGCGGAGCCGCGCCGCCTCCTAAATAGGAGTTCACGATTCGGAGAGGTTGCCGCGATCAGGCGGCCAACGCG
>CAZJHD010000096.1:0-10338 GCA_964545855.1 uncultured Planctomycetales bacterium | reverse complement strand
GAAAGGGGTCTGACCCCATTCCCGGGTGATGCGCCTTCAGGCCCTCACGGCGCCTGCACCGTCAGCGCGAGACCGCGCGAGGTGGCGAGACCGTAGGGCGGGAGCGGGCACGACCCCCAGACCCAGAGGGCCTGCAAGTAGTAGTCGTTCCCGACGATCGACGGGTTGTTCGGCACCGGCGCCGCGGCGAAGCCGAAGCCCGCCGCGTCGCCGAGGAGATCGAAGGTGAGCACCTCCGTCGCCGAGAGCAGGTCGACGTGGAGGAGCACGCCGAGACCGAAGGGATCGGAGCCCGCGAGGTCCTGGACGTTCGACGCCATCAGCAACCCCAGGGAGCTCGGCGGCGCCGCGTTGCAGGCGTAGCCGAAGTTCGGATTCCCGATGAACGGCACGCCGTGAGTCGCGAGCGTCTGCGAGCCCGCGCAGCCGAGCGAACCCGTCCCGTAGAAGGACGTCCCCTTCGCGCGCAGCGACACGAACGTGACGCAGCCGGCGTCCTGGAACGGAACGTCGGCGAAGGGTGCGCCGATGGCCGCGTCCGGCAATCCGTCGCCATCGAGGTCGCCGATGCCCGCCACGCTTCGGGCGAAGCCGTCGCCCGTGACGAGGCCGTCGATCCGGAAGAGGAGATCGTTCGTCTTCCCGGAGACCACGTCCGCGTAGCCGGGGCCCGTGAACACGATGAAGTTGATCGGAGCCGTTCCCGCGATCCAGTCGCCGCGGCCGTCGAGATCGACGTCGCCGACGCCCGCGAGCGACCATCCGAGGTGGTCGTTCGCGGCACCCACGCGCTGCGCGATCTGCCCGAGCGTGATGCCGGTGCCGACGCTGCCGTTCACGGCGATCACGCGCACGATCCCCGTGTCGGCGACGACGCCCGCGTCGTGGAGAGGACCGCCGGCGGCGAGGTCGAGATCGCCGTCGCCATCCACGTCGCCGAGACCCGCGACGGACCATCCGAGGTTCTCGCCGGCGGATCCGTTCAGGAACGAGATCGTCGTGCCGAAGAGGCCCGAGACGAGGTGGACTCGGCCCGCGTCGACGCCGCCCGCGTCGTGGTGCGGCTCGCCGACGACGTACTCGGCGAGGCCGTCCTGCGTCACGTCGCCGAGGGAGTCGATGGACCAGCCCATGTGGCTCGAGGTCTCGCTGCCGAGGAGCTGCGTGAGGACCGAGCCCGAGGCCCCGGAGAAGACGCGGACGCCGCCGCGGTCGTTGTAGGGGAAGTCCTCGTAGTAGGGCATGCCGACGGCCACGTCGGGGACGCCGTCGAGGTTCACCGTGCCAACTCCGGCGACGGCGTAGCCGAAGCGATCCGTCGCGTTGGTCCCGTTCCACGTGCGCAGGACGGCGCCGTTCAGACCCGAGTAGACCTTCGCGTAGCCCGCGAGAGCCGTCGGTCCTCCGATCTGCGTCGCTCCCGCCACGAAGTCGGGAATGCCGTCGGCGTTCACGTCCCCCACGCCATCGACGGAGGTGCCGAGGAGGTCGCCCTGGCTCGTGCCCCAGACGGTGAGGAGAACGGCTCCCGTGGCGCCCGAGATCACCTGGACGCGTCCCGCGTCCTCGTCCGTGATCGTCGCGACGAGAGGAAGCGAGAAGTACACGTGATCCGCGTAGGGCGCGCCGACGACCACGTCGTCCACGCCGTCGGCGTTCACGTCGCCGATGCGCGCGACGGACGCTCCGAGGTTGTCGCCATTCACGAGACCCTCGATCTGGAGGAGCACGATGCCGTCGTAGCCGCGGCGCACCTCCACGCGACCCGAATCGAGGCCGGCCCACGAAAGGCTCGGCGAGCCGATGGCCACGTCGCCGCCGGGGTCGCCGTCGAAGAGGACGCCGCCCGCGACGGCCGTCCCGAAGCCCGCGCCGGTGCCGTTGCCCCATGCGGTCCAGATGGCGGCGCCGTTGCTCCCGTTGTAGAGCGTGGCGCGCCCGGAGTTCAGGAATCCGATCGGCGGGCTCTGGTTCGGCGCGCCGACGATGAAGTCGCCGCGCGCGTCGCCGTTGGCGTCGCCGGCGGAGCCGACCGACCATCCGTAGAGCGAGTTGTTGAGCCCCGTGAGGTAGTGGAACGTCTGGTAGCCCGGCGCGAAGCCCGTCACGCGCGCCGAGCCGAGGCCCGACGCGTCGTAGGGGCTGCCGATGATGACGTCGCTGCGGCCATCGCCGTTCACGTCCTGGAGCATCGCCAGCGAGAAGCCCGTGCGCGATCCGGAGGTGCTGTTCGTGCTCAGGACGAGCGCCGTGTAGGGGCTCGAGCCGGAATACACGGCGACGAGACCGGTGTCCGGGACGGAGGTGTTCAGGTCCGCTTCCGGGGCGCCCACCACGAAGTCGTCGGAGGCGTCGCCGTTCACGTTGCGTCCGCCCGCGACCGCCCAGCCGAAGTGCGCGCTCGCCTGCGTCCAGGTCTTCTTCGTGAGGAGCGTGGCGCTCGGCGTCAGCGAGTAGAGGTAGGCGGCGCCCGCGTCCGTCGCGCTGAAGTCGTGATAGGGCGCGCCCACGACGATCCGGCGCGGCGAGAGGATGCTCGCGCGGCCCGCCGGCGCGACGGACCAGCCGAAGCGGTCGCCCGCGGCCTCGCCGTCGATCGTCGCGAGGACCGATCCATTGGCGCCCGAGATCACCTTCACGCGACCGGCGCTCGAGCCCACGGCGTCGTTGTAGGGAGCGCCCGCGGCGAAGTCGGGCACGCCGTCGCCGTTCACGTCGCCGCCGAGGGCGCACACCGAATGGCCCATCTGGTCGCCCGCGGCGTCGCCCACGACCGAGTAGAGGAGCGTGCCCGTCGCGCCCGAGTAGGCGATGGCGCGGCCCGCGTCGGGCTTCGCCGTCACGTCCGAGAGCGGAGCGCCGGCGACGAGGTCCTGCACGCCGTCGCCGTTGAGATCGCCCGGGAAGGCGATCGCGCCCCCCATGTGGCCGCCGAGCGCGGAGCCGCAGACGGTCTGAAGGGTCCCCTGGGCCGCGGCGAAGGGCGACACGAGGAATCCGAGGAGGAGAGCGGGGGCGACGGCAAGGGACGAGTGGCGCATGGAAGCCTCGATGGAACGGTCCGATGCGTCCTCGATCCGGGGACCGGGTCGGGCGTTGCAGTGGTCTCCCTTGCGTCCCGGGAATGGGGTCAGACCCCTTTCCCGGCCCTTCCGCGCTCAGCGAAGATCGACCGTTGTCGTCTCGCCGGCGCGGACCTGGACGGGCGCGAAGCCGTCCTTGCGGTCTCCGTTCTTGTCGGTCACGCACAGCGACCAAGTGCCGGCCGGGAGGAAGCGAAACTCGAACGACCCGTCGACTCGAGATGGCGTGTGCGCCGCGAGCCGGCGGCCCATCGCATCGACGCTGGAGCCCGTGACCGTGATGCCCTGAGCGTCGCCGCCAGCGGCGACGCGGCCCTCGAGACTGCCGGCCTGCGGCGTGAAGGCCCACTGCCGGTCGCCGTCCAGAACGAGGTCCTCGCTCACCACGAGCGATGTATCCGCTCCCTCGGAGAATCGGACCTCGATCGTGGCGGGACCCTGCCGGTCGACTCGCAGGACGAACCACCCGTCGGCGTCGAGATCCGTCTCGAACCCGCTGCGCTCGGGGCCCTCGAAGAGGATCGAGCCGGTCCCATCGCCCGGCGCGGAGAAGGAGATCTGCCCGCGCACGGTGCGGAATCCACGCAGGTCGAGATCGCAGTGCGCCGTCGCGCCGTCCGCGAGCTGCACCACGACGTCGGGCCCGAGCGGGTCCCGGAAATCCTCGGAGTCCTGCGGCTCCGCCTCCTGCGGCGAAAGGAAGATCCTCGCGGGACGGATGCGTTGAAGCTCGCTCGGGAGCATCGCGACACGCCACGGTCCGGCTTCGAGTCCCTCGAAGAGGAAGCGCCCGTCCGCCGCGCTGCGCGCGAAGCGAGCGGGAGCGCCAGGGCGGGTCGCTCTCACGAGGAGGCCTTCCGCATCCGTGCCGTCGCGGACGAGGATGCGGCCCTCGATCGACGCGCCCGGCGCGCCGAGCTCGACGAGGATCAGGTCGATGTCCTCGCCCGGATGCAGGAACTGGACGACCGAGCGCGCCGGCGCCCGGCCGGGGGCCTCCGCCTGGACGAAGAAGAATCCGAGGCCGGGGGCATCGATCGCGAAGCTGCCGTCCGCCGCGGTCGTCGCCCGCGCGACGGCAGACCCGACGGGCCGCGCGCCCCGCCAGCTGGGAAACCTCGGATGCAGGGGTGGCACGTGGAAGTCCGAGTGGACGACGAGGACGACGCGCGCGCCCCCCACCGGCGATCCGCCGTCGAGCACGCGGCCGCGGACCCACGTCCGCGGCTGCATCGGAGGAGCCGCGGGCTCGCGAGTCGCTCGCAACGGGTCGCCGGCGGGCACGGTCCTGAGCGAGAGTCGCGTCGGGCCATTCGGGTCGAACGCCGCGACCAGGAAGGGCACCAGCGGCGGTCCGTCGACGATCCAGAAGCGAAGCGGCCCCGGCGCGAAGCCTTCCGCGCGATAGCGCCCCTCCTCGTCGGTCTCGGCGATCGTGCGCAGTCCGTCGCCGTGGTGGATCGCGATCCGCGTCGACGCGAGGGGCTTCTTGTCGTTTCCGAAGACACGGCCTCCGTACTCGCGGCCCGCGTGGAGGACGTGGGTGCCGATGGGAATCTCCGCTCCGAATCCCCGGTGGAGAACGACCGAGCGCGGGACGCGGCCGGGAGCCGAGAGGACGAGCTTCGCATCCGGCGAGAGCGATTCGGCACCCGCGAGGACGATGCGGAATCGCCCCTGCGCATCGGTCGTCGCCTCGGCGCCGGGGGCATCCGCGATGCGCGCGGTGGCGCCCGCGATCGGCTCTCCGGAGGGCGCCTCGACGCGGCCCCAAACGTGGACACGGTCCTCGGCCTGCTGCGCGCGCGCCGCGCCGCAGAGCACGACGACCGCCGCGACGACGCTCGCCAGCCCTTGCGTCACGGGATCTCCACTCGAGTCGTCTGGCCCGCGCAGACCTCGACGACGAGAGGAAGGGGAGATGCCACGGGCACGGTGAAGCTCGGGAGGTCGCCGTCGCTCTCGCCCTTGCGCTCTGCGAAGCGCAGTCGCCATCGGCCCGCGGGGAGCGTCGGGACGACGAACGAGCCGTCGTCTCGCAGCCGTGAACGGAACGTGAGCCTCCGCCCTTTGGAGTCGATGCCCTCGCCGTCGAAGCCGCGCGGGCGACCCTCCTCGACTCGACCGCCATCGCCTTCGAGGCGTCCGAATTCCGCCCCGACTCGCCAGATCGTCTCGGACGGCTCGATCGGACGCGTCTCGAAGAGGGAGACGGTCGTCTCGGGCCCCGCCTCGAAGACGACCTCGAAGATCGCTTGCCGCGTCGCCTCGCCATGCAGGACGAATCGTCCCTCGGCGTCGAGGGGCGAGACGGCGAACTCCTGCCTGCTTCGCCTGCGCTCCTTCCGTCGCTCGGGATCGAGAGGCGTCACGGCCGCCTGGGTCTCTCCGGGGCACGGAAAGAGGACCTGGCCGCGCACCGTGATCACACCGCGCCGATCGAGGTCAGCGCGGGCGATCGCACCCGGTTCCACGGCGAGGGTCGACTCCGGCTCCGCGAAGGAGGAGCCCCAGTGCTTCTCGGGCCGGTCGTTCGACAGCTCGTCGACGAAGGTGCGGACGCGCCACCTTCCCGCGCCGAGCCCGTCGAAGCGGAAGCTCCCGTCGGCGCGCGCGCGACGGAAGAGCGGGAATCCGTCATCGCGACACGCGCCGACGAGAAACCCCTCGGGGTCGTCGCCCTCGCGGACGAGAACGCGGCCCTCGATGCTTCCCGCTGGTGCGAGGTCGATTTGGATGTCTTCGGCGAGGACTCCGGGCCGGAACTCGAAGGGCTCCGACTCTCCGGGGCCGAGACCCGGCGCCTCGGCGCGGACGAAGAATCTCCCGAACACGTGGCTCGAGAGCTCGAACGATCCGTCTTCCGAGGCGACTGCCCACACGACGCGAGGCGCCGTCGGTCCCCAGGTCCCCGCGAGCGTCGAGCCGATGCTCCCTCGCTGGGCCGGGACGGCGCACACCTGCGCGCCCACGACCGGAAGACCGCGTGACGTGACGCGTCCGCGAATCCCCGCCGGAGGCAGCCGGCGTGAGCCGATGAAGTAGGTGATCAAGTGCAAACTCCTGAGCGATTGGGCACCTGAAACCGTTCCGGCTGCGCGCCGCAAGGTCGCTCTCGCAGTTTCGCCGAAGCGGATCGCGGGAGGCTCGTCCGCCTCCAGATGTCGTTCGGTGTCTCCGTCGATCGCGAAGCGAAGCAGCCCCGCCGAGATCGGCTCGACGCGGAAGCGGCCCGCGGCGTCCGTGCGCGCGGGCATGAAGAGGCCGTCGCCGTGGAAGACCGCGAAGTCCAGTTCCCCGAGCGGCTTCCCCTGCTCGTCGAGGACGACGCCCTCCAGCACACCGCCGGCCCAGAGCACGTGCGTGCCGACCGGGATCGACAGCCCCGCGTCCGTCGGAAGCCAGATCGTCCGCTCGACGCGGCCCGGCGCCGAGAGCACGAGGCGGAGCTCCGCGGGGGCAGGGCCCGCGAGATCCATCGCGACGCGGTAGCGGCCGTCCTCCCCGCTCGTGGCCTCGGCGCCCGGCGCGTCGGCGAGGCGCGCGGTGGCGCCCGCGATCGGCTCTCCCGAGGGCGCCTCGACGCGGCCCCAAACATGGACACGGTCCTCGGCCTGCTGCGCGCGCGCCGCGCCGCAGAGGAGAAGCACTCCGACAACGGGGAGCGCGAGCCACCACGTCACGGAATCTCCACCTCTGCCGTCTCGCCCGCTCGGACGTCGATCGGCTGCGACACCGGATTGTCCGAATCGCCCTCTCGGATGGCTCGGAACGTCCACGATCCCGCGGGGAGACTCGGGAACTCGAACGTGTCGTCGTCCCGAATCCAAGCGACGGCCGAGAAGCTGCGACCATCGAGGAGTGAACCGGAGCTGCCATCGACCGCGCGCGCACCTCGGCGCCGATCCTTTGCGAATCGACCCATGACGCGTCCAGAGTCACCGCCGACGATCCAGAGAAACTCGCGAGAACTCAGTGATCGCCGGTCCAAGATCGAAATCGCCCCGCTGCTGATCGCAAGGTTCGCGCCCAGCACAATGTCCTTCGCTGCGGTGCATCGAAGGACGAACCAACCCTCCGCGTCGTGGAGAGGGACTGCGGCGATCCCGCCCCCCGAAGCGCGAAGGCGCACGTACGACTCGGCCTCGGCGGCTTCCCAGCCTTCGAACTCGACGCGACCGCGCACTGTCACGAGCTCTCGGCGATCGAGGTCGACGCGCTCGGTCTCGCCTGGCGCCACCGCGACGAGATCCTCCGGCTCGCCGATCGAGGAACCCCAGCTCTCGACGGGCCGGCCGCGCGGCAGCTCGTCGGCGAAGGTGCGGACGCGCCACTCCCCGGAGCCCAGACCGTCGAAGCGGAAGCTCCCGTCGGCGCGTGCGCGACGGAAGAGAGGGAATCCGTCGTTCCGGCACGCACCGACGAGAATCCCTTCGGGGTCATCGCCCTCTCGAGCGAGGACGCGGCCCTCGATGCTCCCGGCGCGAGAGAGCTCGATCCGGAGGTCCTCGGCGATCGTGCCGGGCTTCGCGTCGAAGCGAGCGGACTCGGCAGCTCCGAAGCCGGGCGACTCCGCGCGCACGACGAACCATCCCTGCTTCTGGATCGCGATCTCGAAGCGGCCGTCCTCTCGAGTGATCCCCTCGCCGATCTCCGGAGCGCGCGGCCCCCAGAGGCCGAGCCCCGAGATGCCGCTCGCGCGAAGCATGGGGACCACCGCGACACGCGCGCCCACGACGGGCGCACCGCGCGACGTGACGCGCCCGCGCGCTCGCGGAAGCGGCCCACCGTCGATGCCCTCGAAGCCCCAGGAGGGACGCCACTCCGGAGGGAAAGGCAGCACGGCGCCGCCGACGCGTCGCAGCGTCGCCTCCGCCGTCCTGCCGAATCGGATCGCGGGAGGCTCGTCCGCCTCCAGGTGGCGCTCGGCGTCTCCGTCGATCGCGAAGCGCAGGAGCCCGGCCGAGATCGGCTCGACGCGGAAGCGGCCCGCGGCGTCCGTGCGCGCGGGCATGCGGAGGCCGTCGCCGTGGAGGACCGCGAAGTCCAGCTCCGCGAGCGGCTTCCCCTCCTCGTCGAGGACGACGCCCGCGAGCGCGCCGCCGGCCCAGAGCACGTGCGTGCCGACCGGGATCGACAGCCCCGCGTCCGTCGGCAGCCAGATCGTCCGCTCGACGCGGCCCGGCGCCGAGAGCACGAGGCGCAGCTCCGCGGGGGCGGGGCCCGAGAGATCCATCGCGACGCGGTAGCGCCCGCCCTCGCCGCTCGTGGCGACGGCGCCCGGCGCGTCGGCGAGGCGCGCGGTGGCGCCGGCGATCGGCTCTCCGGAGGGCGCCTCGACGCGGCCCCGGATCTCGACGTGCTGCGCACGCGCCGCGGCGCAGAGAAGAAGGAGAGCCGCGACTCGTGCGAGCGCGCGCGTCACGGCAGCTCCACGCGCGTGGTCTCACCGGCGCGAACCTCGAATGGCTGCGGCTCCGGATCGTCCCAGTCGCCCGGCCGAACGGCCCGGAACCACCATGTCCCCACCGGTAGACTCGGAAACTCGAAGGCGCCGTCGTCCCGCACGCGAGCGGTGCTGAAGCAGAGCAATCGGTCCTCGACCAGGGAATCCGAGATCGCGTGGACTTCCCGCACAGCTGCGCGTCGAGTCTCCGAGACCGAGCCGGAGACGCGGCCCGCCTCGAAGTCGACGAGCCAGACATCATCGCGCCCGCTCAGCGATCGACGCTCTTGGATCGTCATGCTGCCTTCGCCCATGCCGAGCCTCACGCCGAGGGTGAGCTCCTCTTGCACTCGGCAGTCGAAGACGAACCAGCCTGCTGCATCGAGCCAACTCGATGAGTGGCCGCCCGCCGCGGAGATCTCGAGGGCGGTCTCCGAAAGCTTCATGCCGGCAATTCGGATCCTCCCGCGGGCGGTCACGACTCCCCGGCGATCGAGCTCCACCGAGGACGATCCGCCCACCTCGACAGTGGCCAAGACTTCGGGCGCCCGCGCGACAGTCGTCGGGAACGACGCGTCCCTCGTGCGGGGAAGCTCGTCGCGGAACGTCCGCACGCACCAGGTCCCCGCGGCAAGACCGCGGATGCGGAACCTTCCGGCCGCATCGGCGCGCGCGAAGCGCGGGAATGATCCGTCGCGGCCCGCGGCCACGAGAGTCCCTTCCACCTCCTCGTCTTCGTTCACGAGGACGCGACCGACGATCGATCCCGCAGTGGCGAGATCGATCTCGAGCCCTTCGAGCGTGTCGCCGGAGAGGAGCTTCAGGGGCTTCGACTCGCTCGTGGCGAAGCCCTGGGCCTGGACACGAACGATGGATCCGAGCGGACTCAGCTCCCGCAGCACGAGCCGGAACTCGCCCTCCATGGACGTCATGGCCTCGCCGATGGCGGGAGGAGCCGGTTGCCAGATCTCATGCCCCTGCCAGTCAACCGAAGATCCACGAACGGGAAGCACGGAGACGCGGGCGCCGGCGACGGGCGCTCCCCGAGAGGTCGCACGGCCTCGGACGACGCACGGCTCGAGCGCCTCGTGCAGGAGCACGAACGACTCCGGATCGGGCTCGCGGAAGGGCAGCCAGCTCCGTCGACTGGCCGGTCGAAGCGTCGTGCGGACCGCCTCCTCGGAACGGATCGCGAGAGGATCCGACGCCTCGAGGTGATCGCCTCCGTCGATCCCGCACGCCAGCTTCCCCAGGGAGAGTCCGTCTGCTCGGAAGCGTCCCTGCGAGTCGGTGCGAGCGCGCGCGTAGAGGTGCTTTCCATGGCGGATGCCGATCGTGGTCTCCCCGAGCGGCTTCCCCTTCTCGTCGAGGACGACGCCCGCGAGCGCGCCGCCGGCCCAGAGCACGTGCGTGCCGACCGGGATCGACAGCCCCGCGTCCGTCGGCAGCCAGATCGTCCGCTCGACGCGGCCCGGCGCCGAGAGCACGAGGCGCAGCTCCGCGGGGGCGGGGCCCGAGAGATCCAGCCCGACGCGGTAGCGCCCGTCCTCGCCGCTCGTCGCGACGGCGCCCGGCGCGTCGGCGAGGCGCACGGTGGCGCCGGCGATCGGCTCGCCCGAGGGCGCCTCGACGCGACCCCGGATCTCGACGTGCTGCGCGCGCGCCGCGGCGCAGAGCACGACGATAGCCGCGACGACGCTCGCGAACCGAACCGCTCGCTCGGGATCCACGCGACACGCTCCCGCAGGCACGCGCCCGCGGACGCGATCATGGCCGATGCGTGCCGCGTCAGCCACGGCGTCCCGGGAA
>CAZJHD010000095.1:0-11373 GCA_964545855.1 uncultured Planctomycetales bacterium | reverse complement strand
CGCGGGCCGCGTTGCCGATGGCGCGGGAGCCGCGCCGGCGGAGGCGCCGGGCGGGAAGGCCGCGCCATGGAGGAACGCCGACGGGGCCGCTTCGGCCTTCGCCATGGAGGGCGCGCCGTGGCCCGAATGGGCGCCCACGGCCACGGGCGTCGCCTGGTTCAGCGCCATGGGGGCCTGGGCCGCCGTCACCGGCAGCGCCGCCGCGGGCGCCGCGGCGCGCGGTGCGCTCGAAGCGGGCGCCGTGACCGCGGCCGTATCGCGCTTGTTCAGACTCTCGAGCACCGTCGCCGCGAGAGCCTTCAGCGTCGGGAAGACTCCCTCGCCCGTGCGCGCGACCGCCTCGTAGTGCGGCGCGCCGTAGCGGTTCATCTGCGCGTTCAGCTCCGCGACGGAGAGCGCGCCCGGCAGGTCGCGCTTGTTCCACTGGAAGACGTGCGCGAGCGTGCGCAGGTCCTTGTCGTACTCGCGGAGGTTCTCCTCGAGGTTCGCGAGCGACTCCAGGTTCTCCTTCATCTTCGCGGGATCGGAGTCGGCGACGAACACGACGCCGTCCACTCCCTGGAGGACGAGCTTCCGCGTCGAGTTGTAGTAGACCTGACCGGGAACGGTGTAGAGCTGGAACTTGGTCCGCATGCCCGCGATCGTTCCGAGATCGAGCGGCATGAAGTCGAAGAAGAGCGTGCGGTCGCCATCGGTGCTGATGGAGGTGAGGTCTCCTCGATGCTGCTCCGGCGCCTTCTTGTGCACGATCTCGAGGTTGGTCGTCTTCCCCGACATGCCGGGGCCGTAGTAGACGACCTTGCAGTTCACCTCCTTCATCGCGAAGTTGATCTGAACCATCGTTGATCGCGCGCTCCGTCTCGTTCTCTGGCGTGGATTCGGTGGGTGTACTAGCGAGGGGCGTCGGCGTTCACGGACTCGGGAGCCGCCGACGGGAGCGCCGCCGCGACGCGGATCTCGCTCTTCGGACGCATGGACCGGCGCAGCCGGCTCGCCGCGCTCTCGATCTCCAGATCGACGACGCTCGGCTCGATGTCCCGCTCGAGCTCGGCGACCAGGTACGCGCCGCCGAGATCGGTGAGGCTGAAGGCGCCTCGGCTCGCCGTGACGAGCACGCGCCGGAGGTTCCCCAGCTCGAGCTTCGGGACGCTCTTCGCGACGTTGGCGAGCAGCGACGAGGCGAGCGCGGCGAAGGGCTCACCATCGGTGCCCGACGCGAGCTCCGCCGCGACGATGACACCGTCGGACATGACGACCGCCGATCCGTGGACGCCCGGCGTCGTGTTCAGCTCGCGGAGGATCTCACGCATGGACGAGCTCTCCTCCGGTTCCCTCGGAGACGTCGGCGGCCATGACCGGAGGCGCGGCCGCGAGGTCGGCGACGGCGCCGCGCACGGAGCCGAGGCGGGAGAAGCGGTCGACGACGGCCGAAGCGCTCGCGGAGTCGGCTCCGCGCAGCACGAGCACGCCGTCGTCGGTCTCGGCGACCACCTCGACGAAGGCTCCGAGGCCGAGCCTTCGCGTCGTTCGCTTCGCCGAGACGGAGATGGCGCGCGCCGCGCGGGCGATGGCCTCGGCCGTGCCCGGGCGGGCTCCGCGCACGAGGGCCGCGCTGCCGCGGACGAGGACGACGAGCCGCACGCCATCGCACTTGGCGAGGCGCGCGAAGGCGGGCCGGGCCGCGTCGAGCGCGCGCGGCGCCGCGCGGCGCTTCTTCTCGGCGATCTTCTCCGGGTCGTCGTCGGGCGCCACCGGATCCGGGAACTGGCCCGTCTCCTCGACGTCGCGGAGCGCGCGCGACAGGTCGACGCGCGCCCGGTCGTTCTTCGCGAGCCCCATCTCGATCGTCTCGCGCCAGCGCGCGACTCCGGGATCGTCGGGCACGATCTGCGAGAGGCGCGTCAGGGCGTCGGCCGCCTGGGAGAGCGCCCCGATGCGCGAGCAGAGCTCGGCGAGGAGTCGGAGCGCGCGCGCGTGACCCGGGTCGCGCTGCAGGAGCCGCTCCAGGCCGGCGTAGGCCGCGCGTCCGTCGGCGGCTGCTCGCTCGGAGTAGAAGCGCCGAAGGGCGATCTTGATGGAGGCCAGCTCGACACCCGCGTCGGCCGGGAACAGGCGCCGCCAGTCGGCAACGGTCACCTCCGCCGCGGCGGGGTCGTTGCACTGGAGCTGCAGCTCCACGAGTTCGTGGAACAGCGCGGGCGTCGGATGGAACTCGAGCCTCCGTCGCACCTCGCGCGTGCGGTCGGAGAGCTGCTGCGACTTCACGAGTCGCCGGAGCCGCTCCAGCTCCGACGTTCGAGGGAACAGGTCGAGACCTTCCTCGAGGATCCGCTCCGCCTCGTCCAGGTCGCCACCCGTCGCGAAGGCTCGCGCGAGGTCGGCGTAGTTGGCGATCGACGGCGCCGCCTGCACGCGCTCGCGCATGCGGTTGAGGGATCGGTTCGAAATCCAGCGCTTGAGGAGCCCCACGCGACCTCCGAAGTCGGGGGTTTCTTCGGCCTCCGGCGGGGCCGAGCTTGAGAGTGCAGAGTCTTCGCGCGGGTGACGGGGCGGCTCATCGCCAGCCGTCGCGCGTCGGCGGAGCGAGCGGGCTCCGGGGAGGCGCGCCCGGCGCGGGCGCCGAGGGATTGCCTCCGCCCACGCGGATGCGGAAACGCAGGAGCTTCCCGTCGCCGAGCGCGAAGAGTTCCTCGCGGTCGGCGGCGAGGGTCATGGGCGCGCCGGTGCCCGGCCAGCGCCACACCGTCGAGAGATCGTCGCGACGCAGGGCGAGCACGGCGCCATCGCGCAGCGTCACGAACACGCGATCGCCGGCCACGAGGGGAGACCCCTGCGGCTCGGAGCCGAGCGTCGAGGTCGCGAGCACGCGCCCCGTCGCCGGTTCGACGGCGCAGAGCCGTCCCGAGCGGTCGAACAGGAATCGGCCGTCGGCGACGATCGGGAGCGGGCGCGCGACACGGGCCCCGGATGTCCGGAAGACCTCGGCGCTCTTCGCCGGGTCGTAGCCGACGGCGCGTCCGTCGTCGCCCGTCGCGAGGAGAATGGGGTCGGAGAAGGCGAGGCCCGCCACGGGCACGCCGATGGCGAAGGAACGCTCCTCGAGCCGCGGATTCGACGCGTCGAGGAGGCGCACGCTGCCGTCGGTGCCGCCGATCGCGAGCGTCGCGCCGAAGAGCGCGATCGGTCCCGACGGACGCGGGCCGCTGCGCCACTCGCGCAGGACGCTGCCGGCCGCGGGCTCCAGGAGCCGCACGCGACCGTCCTCGGTCGCCACGAGGAACCCCTCCTGGCTGGCCACGGGAGCCACCGGGACGCGCTCCGGCGTGCGCAGGCTCCAGAGGAGCTGTCCGGTTTCGACGTCGACGCAGGCGAGGAATCCGTCGCTCGCGACGGCGAGCAGTCGGGCCTCGTCGAACACCGCGACGAAGCGGAACTCGCCCTGGGTCGGGAACGTCGCCGTCCACCTCGGCTCGTCGCCGTCCAGAAACGCGGCGAGCCTGCCGCCCACGAGCGGGACGATCGCCATCTCGCCCGCGACGGCCACGGGGCCGCTCGCTGCCGCCGGGAGCGTCGAGGACTCCTCCGGCGCTCGGCCCAGATGGAGCTCGATCGGCTTCTCGCTGCCGATGTCGAGGCGCGCGCTCGCCGGCGAGAAGCCCGCGAGCGTGAGGTGGATCTCGTGCTCCTTCGCCTGGGTTCCGAGATGGACGACGGCCGGCGTCGTTCCGCGAATCTCGCCGTCGAGCTCGATGAGCGCGCCCGCGGGATCGGATCGCACGAGGAACGGCAGCGTGACGGTCCGGGCCGTCTCCGAGAGCCCGAAGCGGGAGAGCAGCTCGCGCGCCGTCGCCCGGGCCGCGGAGAGGTCCTCGCGGCCGAGCTCCTCGGCGTAGCGCTGGCCGAGAGCGCGGGCGCCGGAGAGGTAGCTCTCGAGGTCGGTCGCGTTCTTCTTCGTCGCCGCGGCCTCGCTCCAGTCGTTCGGCGCCACGGCCAGCGCCTTCTGGAGGCTCTCGAGCGCCTCCACGAGACGCCCCTCGCGCGCGCTCCCATCGGCCTTGCGTGCGAGATCGACGGCGTCGGAGGCGCGCCGGTCGCGGAGCGCGCGATCGCGCGCGGCGACGTCGGCGCGTCGCGCCGCCGCCGCCGTGGCGAGGACTTCGATGCGCACCAGCTCCTCGCCCGCACGGACGCCGGCGAAGGTGAAGGGGTTGGTCTCGCGGAACTCCTGCAGGAGGCTCCGAGCGGTCTCGAACTCCTCGCGCTGGATGGCTCCCTCGAGATCGATGGCGCCGAGGTCGGCACGCGCCTTCTGCTCGCGCGCGAAGGCGAGGAGCAGGACGCCTCCCGCGAGGACGGAGCTGATGAAGGCCACCGTCATGGCGCGCTTCAGAGCGCGGCGCTTCTCGTCCTTGCGATAGAGATCGCGGATCCTCGCGGAGAGGTCGCGGCGCCCCGGCTGCAGCCGCAGGACGCGCTGCAGGGCCGAGGCGGCGCCCACGGAGTCTCCGCTCGCGGCGAGCGCGGTGCCGATCGACTCCAGCAGCTCGCAGAGGCGATCCTGGCTCCCTTCGCGCTCCACGAGCGGGACGAGGGCGCGCTTCGCGACGACGTCGGCCGGATGGCGCGTGAGCACGCGCTCCAGAACCTCGATCCCGAGAGTGCTCTGGCCGATCTCCTGGAGGACCGCGACGAGGGCGTGGGCGTCGGTGCGCGCTTCCGACGTGTCCCCGTTCCCGGGCCCGACGGGGTCGTGCTCCAGGGAGAGGAACACGGTCCTCTTCCAGGCCTCGAGGTCCGTCGGCACGAGCGCGTGCGCGTGACGGTAGGCGGCGAGCGCCTCGCGCGAGCTCCCCGTCTCGAGGAGCGCGTCGCCATGGGCGACGAAGCGCGCCGCGGCGGTCGCGGGCTCCCGCGCCGCCTCCCAGGCGCGACCGGCGTCGCGGAGCGAGTGCGGCAAGCCCGCGTGGGCCGCCGCCGCGCGGTCGAAGAGGTTCGCCGCGTCGCGCGGACGGTTCGCCGCGAGAGCGGCGGCGCCGTGGGCCGGGTAGTCGATGGGCGGGACCGGCGCGATGGCGGCGAGGTCGACGAGGCGCGCCACCACCTTGCTCACCTCGAAGGAGCTCCGCCCGAGCCGGCGCGTCACCTCGGCGACGCTGCGTGCGCCGTCGATCGACGAGAAGACGGCCGCCTGCAGGTCGTCCTCCGGAGCGATGCCCTCGACGATCGGCCGATAGACCTCGCCCTCGTCGGGAACCCGCTCGCGGATGCGGCCCCACTCGTCGAGCCGTCGCGCCGCCTCCATGACCACGCCGTCGGAGGGGAAGAAGAGATCCTCGTCCGTGTCGCCGGAGACGCCCTCGAGACGCCGCGCGCCCTCGTGGAACTCGAACCGAGCATCGCTCCAGGAGAAGAGCTCGTAGAGCTCCTCCGCCATGCGCTCGCGGAAGGAGCTCGTCACCTCCGCCCGCGTGATCACCTGCATCTTCACGAGCACGTCGAGCAGCGAGTCGTTCGTGCCGTGCCGGTTCGCCGACGCGAGCTGCAGCTTCTCCGGAGGGATCCGATCCATCCGCTGGAGCCCCTCGAACGTCCTCTCCTCGTAGGAGTCGCGGTCGAACTGGAGCGTGATCGCGCCCCGGCGGACCCGGACCCCGCGATGCTGATCTCCTCCGAAGACGTCGAGGACCCCGTCCTTCTGGCTCTGCGTGAGAACCTGGAAGACTTGAGCCAGATCGACGCTGCCGAGGTCGCCGACGAGCGCCATTGTTCTCCTTTCCCCTCGGGGCGCGGTAAGGGCCCTTCGGGCCTCTTCGGCCCCGCCCCCCCGATCCCTTGAGCGCGCCTTGCCGCTCGCGGGGCCGGGCGGCTACCTTCTCGCCCTCTTCCGATCTCCGCCCGGTGGCGCGAGAGTTCCGGATCCGCGCCCTCCGAGGGTGGATTCGGACACCGAAGGGGCAAGCGAGAAGGCCGGCAGGCGTCTCGTGAAACTCTCAGGTCCGAGGACCGCCACCGGTGGCACCCCCTACCGCACACGAGGACGGGGGACGCAAGGCTTCCACCTGGCGTCCCCCGTTTCGTTTTGTCTCGGGCCCGCCCGGCCCGACTCGCGCTCTCGCCTCCCGACGCTCCCTCCCTCGCAGCCCCGCCACCCCCACGCTCGACCCCCAGGCCCATGAGCGCCGAACCCACGATCCGACGCACCGCCCTCGCCGCGGTCCACGAGCGCCTCGGCGCGAAGATGGTCGACTTCGGCGGCTGGTGGATGCCGATCCAGTACGGACCGATCCTCGAGGAAGTGCGCACGGTCCGCGCGAAGTGCGGGCTCTTCGATCTCTCGCACATGGGGCGCGTGCGCATCACCGGCAAGGACCGCGAGCGCTACGTCGACCGGATCGCGACGAACCACGTGGCGGCGATGAAGCCGGGCGACATCCGCTACTCGCTCTTCTGCCACGAGAACGGCGGCACGATCGACGATCTCCTCGTCTACAAGTTCGAAGACGCCGTCTACCTGGTGATCAACGCCGGGAACACTCCGAAGGACCTCGCCCACATGCGCCGGCACGCGCAGGGGTTCGACGTCCAGCTCGACGACCTGACGGAGTCGTGGCAGATGCTCGCGCTGCAGGGGCCCGCGTCGCTCGCGATCCTCTCGAAGCTCACGAAGATCCCGCTCTCCGAGGTGAAGTACTACAAGCACCGCGCGGGGTCGGGAGGCGTGAACGGAGTCGCCGAGGCATGGATCTCGCGCACGGGCTACACGGGCGAGGACGGCTTCGAGGTCTACGTCCCGCGCGATCGTGCCGAGGCTTTGTGGAGCGCCCTCCTCGAGGCGGGCAAGGAGCACGGCCTCGCACCCATCGGCCTCGGCGCCCGCGACACGCTGCGTCTCGAGGCCGGCATGCCGCTCTACGGGCACGAGCTCGCCGACGACGTGAACCCCGTCGAAGCGGGGCTCCTCTTCGGCGTGAAGTTCGCCGAGGGCAAGGACTTCATCGGGCGCGCGGCCCTCGAGCGCGCGAAGCAGAATCTCTGCCGGCAGCTCGTCGGGCTGCGCGCCGAGAGCAAGCGCGTCCCGCGGCAGGGCTACAACGTGCACCTGCCGGGCGGCGCCGCGATCGGCTTCGTCTGCTCGGGCTCTCCGTCGCCGACGCTCGGCGCCAACATCGGCACCGCCTACGTCTCCTGCGACCACGCCGCGCCGGGCACGAAGCTCGAGATCGACGTCCGTGGCTCGCGCGAGCCGGCCGTCATCGTGCCGCTCCCCTTCTATCAGCGTCCCAAGTAGGCCGCGCACGCCGCCGCCCACGCGCTCCGCATCCCGGAATCCCTTCCGCCCCCGACCCGCCGAGACCCTCGACATGACGAAGACGCCGACCGACTGCCGTTATCTCGACACGCACGAATGGGCCCGCAAGGACGGCGACGCGATCGTCGTCGGCATCACCCACCACGCCGTCGACCAGCTCGGCGAGCTCGTCTTCTGCAAGTTCAAGGTGAAGGCGGGCGACTCGGTGAGCGCGCGCGCACCCTTCGGCGAGGTGGAGAGCGTGAAGGCCGTCTCCGACATCAACTCGCCGGTGAACGGCACCGTCGTCGAAGTGAACGACGGAGTGCCGGACGCACTGCACCTCGTCCAGCAGGACCCCTACGGCGCCGGCTGGATGCTGCGCGTGAAGCCCGCCTCCGACTCGGGCTTCGACGCCCTGATGGACGCACCCGCCTACGACCAGCACGCCGCGAGCGAGCACTAGGAGCCTCTCGGAGCACCGCCCCGTCGCGAAGGCCCGAACCCACGCCATGCCCTACGTCCCCCACACCGACGGCGAGGTCCGCGAGATGCTCGCGGCGATCGGCGTCTCGTCGATCGACGACCTCTTCGATTCGATCCCGCGCGATCTGCGTCGCGACGGCCTCCTCGACTTGCAGCCCACGGCCACGGAGACGGAGGTGCTGCGCGAGCTCGCGGACCTCGCGTCGTGGAACCGCAGCTCCGAAGGGCGACCCTGCTTCCTCGGCGGCGGCATGTACCGCCACCTCATCCCCACGGCGGTCGACCACCTGCAGTCGCGGTCGGACTTCGTGACCCCCTACACGCCGTACCAGCCGGAGGTGGCCCAGGGCACGCTCCGCTGGCTCTACGAGTACCAGACGATGATCGCGGAGCTCACGGGGCTCGAGGTGTCGAACGCCTGCATGTGGGAGGGCGCGACGGCCTTCGGCGAGGGTCTCCGCATGGCGACCTCCATCACGGACCGCACGAAGATCGTGGTGTCGCGCGGCGTGCATCCCCACGCGCTCCAGGCGCTCCGCACCATCACGAAGCACCTGGGCCTCGAGATCGTGGAGGTGCCCCTCGGCGCCGACGGACGCACCGATCTCGTGAAGCTCCGCGCCGCCGTCGACGACCGCACCGGCGCCGTCGGGATCCAGACGCCCAACTTCCTCGGCGTGATCGAGGACGGCGCCGCCGTCTGCGAGATCGCCCACGCGAAGGGCGCCCTCGCCGTGGGCTCCTTCTACGCTATCGCCCTCGGCCTCCTCGCGTCGCCGGCCGAGCTCGGCTTCGACGTCGCGACGGGAGAGGGCCAGCCCCTCGGCAACTACGTCGCCTACGGAGGCCCGAGCTTCGGCTTCTTCGCGACGCGGCAGAAGTACGTCCGGCAGATGCCGGCGCGCCTCGTGGGGAAGACCGTCGACCGCGACGGGAAGCGCGGCTTCGTGCTCACCTTCACGACGCGCGAGCAGCACATCCGCCGCGAGAAGGCGACGTCGAACATCTGCACGAGCAACACGCTGATGGCGCTCCGAGGTGTGATCTACCTCGCGATGCTCGGCCCCCAGGGCCTGCGCGAGGTGGCCGAGCAGTGCGTCGAGAAGGCGCACGCGACGG
The DNA here is from genome assembly GCA_964545855.1 of uncultured Planctomycetales bacterium. Classification (GTDB taxonomy): domain Bacteria; phylum Planctomycetota; class UBA1135; order UBA1135; family JACQFD01; genus CAZJHD01. The sequence goes on along the minus strand of CAZJHD010000095.1, from coordinate 2,480 downwards.
CCGAGAGGCTCTTCGCGTCGAAGGGCTGCGCGCGCGCCACGACGGCGCCCTTCTTCAACGAGTTCGCCGTCCGATTCACCGACCCGATCGAGAAGGTTCGCGACCGGCTCGCCCGGCGCGACGTGCTCGGCGGCATCGAGCTGCGACGCTGGTATCCCGAGTTCGCCGACTCGCTCCTCTTCGCCGTCACCGAGGTGAACACGAAGGCCGAGTGCGACGTGCTCGTCGACGCCGCCGGAGGATTCTCCCTGTGAGCCTTTCCGCCCCCGCCAAGCCCGCCGACCGTTCGCTCCCCTACTTCGACGACCGTCTGATCTTCGAGAAGACGCACGTCGGCGCGCGCGCCTGGCGCATCCCGAAGAACGACGTCTCCTCGAAGCCGGCCCGGGAGTGGCTCGACGGCGTCGCGCTCCGCAAGGTGCCGCCGGCGCTCCCCGAGGTGGGCGAGCTCGAGGTGATTCGCCACTACACGAATCTCTCGCGGCTCAACTACGCCATCACCACGACCTTCTATCCCCTGGGGTCGTGCACGATGAAGTACAACCCGGTGATGAACGAAGCCGCCGTGATGATGGGCGGCTTCCGCGACATCCACCCGCTGCAGGACGACGTCGGAGTGCAGGGCGCGCTCGCGCTCGCGAAGCGCGTCGTCGACTACCTGGCGGAGGTGACCGGTCTCCCGGGCGTGACGCTCCATCCCTGTGCGGGCGCCCAGGGCGAGCTCACGGCGCTCCTCGTGGCGAAGGCCTGGTTCGAGAAGCGGGGCGAGAACCGCCACGTGGTGCTCATCCCCGACTCGGCGCACGGCACGAACCCCGCGTCCTGCGCCATCGCCGGGCTGCGGCCGGTCTCCGTGAAGACGGGTCCCGACGGTCTCGTCGACGTGGACGACCTGAAGAAGAAGATCACGCCCGACGTCGCCTGCGCGATGGTGACGAACCCGAACACGCTCGGTCTGTTCGAGTCGCGCATCCACGAGATCGCCGACGCCCTGCATCGCAACGGGTCGCTCCTCTACATGGACGGCGCGAACTTCAACGCCATCGTCGGCATCGCGCGGCCCGGCGACTTCGGCGTCGACATGATGCACATCAACCTCCACAAGACGTTCACGCAGCCTCACGGCGGCGGCGGCCCCGGCGCGGGCCCCATCTGCGTGAACGCCGACCTGGAGCCCTTCCTCCCGGTCCCGCGGATCGTCGAGGACGCGAACGGCTACCGACTCGACGAGAGCGCGCCCGACTCGATCGGCCGCATGCGCGGCTTCGCAATGAACTTCGGCGTGATGGTGCGGAGCTGGGCCTACATGCGCCGTCTCGGCGCCGAGGGCACACGGCGCGTCGCCGAGTTCGCCGTGCTGAACGCCAACTACCTCCGCGTGAAGGTCCGCGAGCACTTCACGGTGCCCTACGACCGGATCTGCATGCACGAGTTCGTGGCCACCTCGAAGCGGCAGCGCGAGCACGGCGTCCACACGATCGACATCGCGAAGCGCTTGATCGACCTCGGGTACCACCCTCCGACGGTCTACTTCCCGCTCGTCGTCAACGAGGCGATCATGATCGAGCCGACGGAGACCGAGGCGAAGTCGACGCTCGACCGCTTCGCCGCCGCCATGGCGCGCATCGCCTCGGAGGCCGAGACGACTCCGGAGCTGCTCCTCGAGGCTCCCGTCACGACGCCGATCCGGCGCCTCGACGAAGCGAAGGCGGTGAAGGAGCCGGAGCTCCGCTTCAACTGCTGCGTCTTCGAGCCGACGGAGTGACGGGCGAGCGGCGGCGGAAGGGCACCCCGCTGATCCCGGCCAACGACGCCGGCCCTGCAACGCCGAAGGGCCGGAAGCAGCCCGGCCCGTCGAACGTCTCGTCACGCCGCCGCGAAGCTCCCGAGGAGGGGTCGCTCCGGCGGTGTCCGCGAAGCAGCCGCGGACGCCGCCGGAGCGGCCTCCCATCGCCGGAAGCAGCCCGGCGGCGGGAGTGGACGAGCGCCCACGAAGCAGCCGTGGGTGCCCACTGCCGGTCCTCCGCGAAGCAGCCGCGGAGGGCCCGGCGATGATCGATCAGAACTGACGCGCTTCGGTCGATCCCCGGAGCGCGATCGTCGACGCGCTGCCGCCGGAGAGGACCTTCGCGATCTCGTCGAAGTAGCCGGTGCCGACCTCGCGCTGGTGGCGCGTCGCGGTGTACCCGCTCTTCTCGGAGCCGAACTCGGCCTGCTGGAGCTCCGAGTAGGCGGCCATGCCGCGGGCCTTGTAGCCGCGCGCGAGCTCGAACATCCCGTGGTTGAGCGCGTGGAAGCCCGCCAGGGTCACGAACTGGAACTTGTATCCCATCGCGCCGAGTTCCTTCTGGAACTTGGCGATCGTCGCGTCGTCGAGATTCTTCTTCCAGTTGAACGACGGCGAGCAGTTGTAGGCGAGCATCTTGACGGGGAACTTCGCGTGGATCGCCTCGGCGAACTCCTTCGACTCCTTCAGGTCG
>CAZJHD010000094.1:0-11706 GCA_964545855.1 uncultured Planctomycetales bacterium | reverse complement strand
GCTCGGGTCGATGCGGCGCGCCGGCGTGCGCGCGCGCAGCGCCTCCTGCGCCCTCAGCCGCTCGAGCTCGGCGTCGACGGCGCGCCGCGCGTCCTGGCGTGCGGCGTCCATGCGCGCGATCACGACGCCGTCGTCGGACTCGACGGCGGCACGCCAGGCGGCCTCGGCGCGGCGCAGCTCGCCCTCGAGACGCTGGAGACGCGTCGGCCGCAGTGCGTCCGCCGTCGGCGTGGGCCTCGGCGGGATCCGCGGCGGATCGGGCGATGCGCAGGCGGCGGCGACGAGGGCGCACGCCGCGGCGAGGACGCGCCGCCTCATGGCGCGGAGCGGGGCCGGATCGCGCGGCGCGGGGCGACGCGCGCTGGGTCGACCACGTCGGACCGGCCGTCGAGGAGGAGATCGGCGGCGAGCTCGGCGAGGAGCGGCGAGAGCGTGACGCCGTGGCCGCCGAGGCCCGCCACCCAGAAGAGGCCCGGCAGCGCGGGATCGGGACCGACGTGCACTTCGCGGTCGGGCGTGAGCGTCCGCAGGCACGCCCACTGGAACGCGATCCGCGCCTCGGCGACGGAGGGCGTGAGGGCGCGCGCGGCGGCGCGGGCGCGGTCGACCCAGGCGGGATCGATCCGCTGCTCGCACGATTCCGTCGGCACCTCGTCGCAGGGCGACCAGAGGAGGCCGCCGTGGTCCTCGCGGAAGTAGAAGCCGCGCCCGTCGTCCCAGGTGAAGGGGCGCGCCGCGTCGGCGCCGAGCGCCTCCGTGACGAGCATCGTGCGGCGGCAGGGAGTCATGGCGAGGGGATCGGCGGAGCCGGCGGCGAGCCCGTTCGCCCAGCCGCCCGCCGCGTTCACGACCCACTCGGCGCGCACGTCGCCTCCGCTCGTGCGCACGCCGGCGCAGCGGCCCGACTCCACGAGGAGACCCTCGGCGGCGACGCCGCAGCGGATGCGGACGCCGCGGCGCGCCGCGGACTCGAGGAAGCCGTGCAGCAGCGCCACCACGTCGATGCGCGCGTCGCCGGGAGTCCACTGCGCCTCCGCGAAGGCGTGCTCGTCGAGGAGCGGCTGGCGCCGGCAGGCCTCCTTCGCGGAGATCCGCTCGAAGACGAGCCCCGCCGCGCGCTGGAGCGCGAAGTCGCGCTCGACGCGGGGGCGGTCGGCGTCGCGGAAGAGGAGCAGCGAGCCGGTCTCCCGCCACGCGAGGTCGCGCGCGAAGTCGTCGGGCGGACGCTGCATCCAGCGTGCGGCGCGGTCGGCGAGGACGCAGTCGGTCTCCGTGCGGAGATTGCGCCGGATGAGGCCGGCGTTGCGGCCCGAGGCGTGCGCGCCCGGGAACGCCGCGCGCTCGAGCACGAGCACGTCGGACACGCCCCGCCGCGCGAGGCCGTAGGCCGTCGCGGCTCCGGCGACCCCCGCTCCGAGGATCACGACGCGCGCCCGCTCCATCACCGGATCGTACTCGTGAGGGAGAGCGCCCGCGGCGCGAGGCCGCCGGCGCGCGCGATGCGCTGCAGCAGCGTCTCCGCGTCGGCGATGCGGAGCCAGTCGCGCCGGTCGCCCGCGACGAGATCGCCGGCCGTCCAGGAATGGAGGAGCTGCTTCACGCGCGCCGCGACGCCGCGCGGCGGGAAGCCGTGCTCGCGCATCCGCTCCGCGTACTCCAGCAGGAAGGCGGCCGCCTCGGCGCCCTCGGCGGTGTGGCCGGAGAAGATCCACGGGTCGGCGAGCGCGCCGCGGCCGACCATCGCGTAGGCGCAGCCGGTCTCGCGGCGCAGGCGCTCCAGGTCTCCGTGCGCGGCGACGCCGCCGTTGCCGCAGACGGGGATCGAGACGGCTGCGACGGCGCGGGCGATGCGCGACCAATCGACCTCGGGGCAGTAGCCCTCGCGGCGCGTGCGGCAGTGCACCGTGAGGAGCGAGGCGCCGCCGGCGGCGGCGGCGCGCGCGAGGTCTTCCAGCAGCGCGTCGTCGTCGAAGCCCGCGCGGATCTTCGCCGAGACGGGGACGCGCGGCGTGGCGTCCACGACGGCCGCGACCATCCGCTCGAGGGCCGCCGGCTCGCGCAGCATCGCGGAGCCGGCGCAGGTGCGGAGCGCGCCCGGCGCGGGGCAGCCGAAGTTGAGGTCGACGAGGGGCGCGCCCGCATCGGCGGCGCGCGCCGCCGTCTCGGCGACGCAGGCGACGTCGGCTCCCATGATCTGCAGCCCCACGGGGGCCGGGAACCTCCGGGGACCCAGGTGGTCGCGCAGCGCCGCGCGGCCGATCGGGTGGTCGACGACGCGCACGAACTCCGTGAAGGCGCCCCCGAGGGCGTGGGGAGGGTTGCGCGCCAGCACGAGGTCGCGGAAGCAGGGCTCCGTCACGCCCTCCATGGGGGCGAGGAGCCAGGGGCCGGTGAACGGAAGGGGGCGCGCCATGGGGAGATGGAGCGGCAGTCTGCCGGAGCGCGCGCCGGGTGCGCGAGGGCCGCTCCGGAGCGGGGCCGGAAACACGCCGCTTCGAGGGATAGCATCGTCGCCCCGCCGCTCGCGCGGCGCGCCCGCCATGCACCACGTCTCGATGCGTCTCCTCGTCGCCGGCCTCTGCGCCCTCCCGATCCTCGCCGCTCCCGCCTGCGCGCAGGAGGAGGGCGCCGCGACGCGTCCCGCCGCCGGCGCCGAGACCGACGCCGACGCGATCGCCGTCGCGGAGCGGATCCAGAAGAAGGTCGAGGAGCTCCGGGGCCTCCCGTTCCTCCATCCCGTGAAGAAGGGCATCTACGGCAAGGAGGAGCTCGCGACCTTCCTCGCGGGCGAGCTCGGCAAGGAGAAGGAGCGCGCGAAGATGCGGCTGCAGCAGGGGGCCTGGAAGCTCTTCGGCCTGCTGCCCGAGAGCTACGACCTGGATGGCGGCCTGCGCGAGGTGCTGATGGAGCAGATCGGCGGCTTCTACGACCCGAAGCGCAAGGAGCTCCGCGTCATGCGCGGCTTCGGCGGCCTGCTGGGCGACATCCTCATGGCCCACGAGCTGTGCCACGCGCTCGAGGACCAGCACTTCGACCTGCAGGGGATCGACGACGCGATCGAGGCGGTCGCGCCGGACGACGACGATCGGGTCTTCGCGGCGCACGCCGTCATGGAGGGCTCCGCCACGAACCTCATGACGGCCTTCACGACGGAGCTCGCATTCTCGGGGAAGGCGAGGCTCGACGAGATCCTGGAGGCCGACCGCGCCAACCCGGCGCTCTCCGGCGAGAAGGCGCTCGCGGCGCCGCCCATCGTCGTGCGGCCGCTCATGGAGATGTATCTGAGCGGCGCGTCGTTCCTCGTGCGCGGGAACATGCTCCGCATGGGCAAGGCGAGCGAGAAGGACCTGCGGCGCGCCTTCGACGACCTTCCGCTCTCCTCCGAGCAGATCCTCCATCCGGAGAAGTTCTGGAAGAAGGCGAGCGAGCGCGACGTGCCGCGTGTCGTGACGCTGCCGGACCTGGGGCCGGTCCTCGGCGGCGGCTGGGAGCGCGTCGGCAAGAACGTGCTCGGCGAGATCGGTGTCGCGATCCTCACGGCGCCGCCTCCGAAGAAGGACGCCGCCGAGGGAATGGAGGCCATGCAGGCGATGCTCTTCCAGCAGAAGACGACGAAGGCTTCGAGTGGCTGGGATGGCGACGTCTACGAGCTGTGGCAGGGACCGGAGGGTGCGCAGCTCCTCCTCTGGGCATCGGTGTGGGACTCGGATCTCGACGCGGAGGAGATGCAAGCGGCGCTCGCGAGCCGGCCCGGCGTCGACGTCTCGACGCGGCGCGAGGGGCCGATCCTCGTCGCGACGTTCGCTCCCGAGGGAGTCTCGAGGGCTCTCGCGGCGGCGGCGCGCGACGCGGCCCTCGAGAAGATCGGTCTGCGCGACGCGACGCCGATCCCGCGCGGCGGGGAGCGCGCGGAGCAGCCCTCGGAGAAGCCCGAAGAGGAGAAGTCGGGCGGCTGAGCCGCTCGGTCTCGTCATGGCTCGCGCTCGAGGCAGCTCCAACGGCGCCCCCGCGCACCGGCGCACGCGATCGGGCTCTCCCGAGGGTCCGGCGCTGGCGGCCGTCGACGTGGGGAGCAATGCGATGCGTCTCCAGATCGTCTCCTTCCGGCCGCCGTCGGGCTGGCTCGAGCGCGAGTCGATCCGCGAGCCCGTGCGGCTCGGACACCGCGTGTTCCTGACGGGAGTCCTGGAGGAGTCCGAGATCGAGCGCGCCGTGGCCGTGCTCTCGGCCTTCCGCGCGACGATGGACCGTCACGGCGTCGCCCACTACCGCGCCATCGCGACGAGCGCCGTGAGGGAGGCGCAGAACCGCGACCTCTTCCTCGACCGCGTGGCGAACGTCGCGCGCATCGAGCTGGAGCCGATCTCCGGCGCCGAGGAGGCACGGCTCCTCACGGTGGGTGTCGCACGCCACGTCGACCTGGGGAGGCGGTGCGCGCTGCTCGTGGACATCGGCGGAGGGAGCGTCGAGCTCGCGCTCGTGCGCGACGGCGCCGCGGTCTTCACGCAGAGTCACCGGCTAGGCGCCGTCCGGCTCGCGGAGCTCTTCCTCGACGGTCCCCGCAGCGCCGAGGAGAAGGCGGCGCTCCTGGAGGAGTACCTCGACCGGATGCTCGCCGAGACGGTGGCGACGATCCGCAAGCTCCGGCCCGAGCTCCTGGTGGCCGTGGGCGGCAACGCGGAGGCGCTCGCGCGGATCGCGGCGCGCGAGGGCGACACGGACGACGAGATCGTCCCCGGCGGCGTCCTGGAGGGGCTCGCCGAGGAGCTGGCGGCGCTCGACCCGGCGCGCCGAGCGCGCCGTTTCGACCTCCGCCCCGACCGCGTCGACACGATCGTGCCGGCGGCGGCGCTGCTGCGGTTCCTCGTCGACCGGCTCGACCTCGCGGAGATCCTCGTCTCGAGGATCGGCATCCGCGACGGCGTGCTCGCGGAGCTCGCCGATCGCGTGGCGGGTCGTGCCGATCCGGAGCAGGCCGAGCGCGGCGTGCTGGCGGAGGCGGAGCGCCTCGGGGAGCACTACCGCTTCGACTCCGCGCACGCGGCCCAGGTGCGCCGTCTCGCGCTCTCGCTCTTCGACGCGCTGCGGCCGCAGCACAGGCTCGGCGCGCGCGACCGACTCCTGCTCGGCGTGGCGGCGACGCTCCACGACATCGGCGAGTTCGTCGGCTACGCGCACCACCACAAGCACGGCTACTACCTCGTCTCGAACGCCGAGCTGGGCGGCCTCTCGACCGAGGAGCTGCGCCTCGTGGCCGTCGTCGTGCGATACCACCGCCGGGCGCTCCCGTCCGATCGGCACGACGAGTACGGGCGTCTCTCGCGCGACGACCGGCGGCGCGTCTCGCGCCTCGCGGCGATCCTGCGCCTCGCCGACAGCCTCGATCGGGAGCACCGGCAGAAGGTCGTGGGGCTGAACGCGACCCTGCGACGCGGCGCTCTCGAGCTCGCGACGGCTGCGCGCGGCGACCTCATGCTCGAGCGCTGGGCCGTCGAGAACAAGGGAGCCATGTTCCGCGAGGTGTACGGTCTCGAAGTGAGACTCCTGGACGAGGGCGCGCGGCCTCGGCCGAAGCGTCCGCGGAAGGCGGCGCCGAAGGCGCGCCCGCGCGGGAAGCCGCGGGCGAAGGCCCGGACGAAGCCGCGGGCGAGGGCGCGACGATGAGCACCGAGCGCGCGAACGGAGCCGCGCTGAGCGGGCCCGCCACCTATCTGAACCGCGAGCTCGCGTGGCTCGCCTTCAACCGTCGCGTGCTGGAGGAGGCGCTCGACGAGTCGAACCCGCTCCTCGAGCGCGTGAAGTTCCTCTCCATCGTCTCGTCGAACCTCGACGAGTTCTTCGAGGTGCGCGTGGCGGGTCTGAACCGTCAGGTCGAGGCCGGCGTCGAGGAGCCTTCTCCCGACGGCCTGGCGCCCCGGCGCGCGCTGGAGGAGATCGCCGGTCCCATCCGCGACCTCGTCGCCAGCCAGTACCACGCCTGGCGCGAGAAGATCCGGCCGGCGCTGGAGGTGGCGGGGATCCGCATCCTCTACTACGCCGACTTGAGCGAGAGCCAGCGGGCCTGGGTGTCGCGCTACTTCGACGACGTCGCGGGCGCCGTGCTGACGCCGCTCGCGATCGACACGGCGCATCCCTTCCCGCAGCTCCTCTCGAAGTCGCTGAACCTCGCCGTCACGCTGCGTGCCGCCGGGAAGAAGGGGAGCGCATCGCGGTTCGCGATCGTCCAGGTGCCGCGCGTCCTCCCGCGGCTCGTGCGGCTGCCGAGCGACACGCCCCACGAGTACGCGCTGCAGAGCGAGCTCGTGCGCGCCCACCTGGACCGGCTCTTCCCGGGGTTCCAGGTGCTCGGCGGCTATCCGTTCCGCGTGACGCGCAATGCGGACGTCGAGATCGCCGAGGACGAGGCCTCGGACCTTCTCCAGGCGATCGAGGCGAAGCTCCGGCGCCGGCGCAGGGCGGAGCCGGTGCGGCTCGAGGTGACCTCCGAGGCGCCTCCCGACGTGGTGGAGCGGCTGCTGGCGAAGTTCGGCCTCGGGCGCGGATCGCTCGACGTGGTGGACGGGCCGCTCAACCTGGGCCGCCTCTCGGAGCTTCTTGGTCAGGAGGACCGCCCCGACCTGCGGTGGCCCGCGATGCATCCGGCGCTCCCGCCCGAGACGTCGTCGAGCGACGAGGTCTTCGCGCGGCTCCGTCAGGGCGACCTCCTCCTCCACCACCCCTACGACTCCTTCGAGCCGGTGATCGACTTCCTGCAGGCGGCCGCCGAGGACCCGGCGGTGCTCGCCATCAAGATGACGCTCTACCGCACGTCGGGCGACTCGCCCGTGGTGCGCGCGCTCATGGAGGCGGCCGAGGCCGGCAAGCAGGTCACGGTGCTCGTGGAGCTGAAGGCCCGTTTCGACGAGGAGAACAACATCCGCTGGGCGCGTGCACTGGAGGAGGTGGGCGTCCACGTCGTCTACGGCCTCGTGGGGCTGAAGACGCACTGCAAGGTGGCGCTCGTCGTGCGCAAGGAGGAGACGTCGGTGCGGCGCTACGCGCACATCGGCACCGGCAACTACAACTCGACGACGGCGCGGCTCTACACCGACCTCGGCCTGCTCACGGCGAACGAGGAGATCGGCCGCGACGTGGCCGACCTGTTCAACCTCCTCACGGGGTTCTCGCAGCCGGGCCCCCTGCGCAAGCTCCTGATCGCGCCCTTCGATCTCCACGAGGGGATCCTGCAGCGGATCCGTCGCGAGACGACGAACGCGCGCGCCGGGAAGCCGGCGCGGATCGTCGCGAAGATGAATGCGCTCGTCGACCCGAAGGTGATCGACGCGATCTACGAGGCGAGCTGCGCCGGCGTGCGCGTCGACCTGATCGTGCGCGGCATCTGCTGCCTCCGGCCCGGGATCCCGGGTCTCAGCGAGAACGTCTCCGTGCGCTCCATCGTCGACCGCTTCCTCGAGCACAGCCGGATCTTCGTCTTCGAGAACGGAGGCGATCGCGAAGTGTGGTTCGGGAGCTCCGACTGGATGCCCCGCAACTTCTTCGGGCGGATCGAGTCGGTCTGCCCCGTGCTCGACCCGACGCTCCGGGCGCGCATCGTCGACGAGATCCTCGGCCTCGCCCTGAAGGACGATCAGCGGGCGCGCATCCTCCAGCCCGACGGGACGTGGGTGCGGCTGCGGCCTCCGGAGGGATCGCCCGGGGTGCGCTCCCAGTTCGAGCTGATCGCCCTCGCCCGGAGCCGCGCGCCGGAGACGCCGCCGGCGAAGCGCAAGGAGGGCCGGCGCGGGGAGAAGCGCCGCGGCAAGGTGGCGCGCGTCACGGACGAATCGCTGGGCGCGTGACGACGGCGTCCGCCGGCCGTGCCGTGAGGACCAGCGCGAGACCCGCCAGCACGACGGGGGCCGCGACGATCAGCATCGCGCTCGGCCGCTCGCCGAAGAGGGCGAGGGCGAGGAGCGACGCGACGAGCGGCTCTCCCAGCACGGCGGAGTTCACGACCGTGGCGGGGTAGCTGCGGAGCGCGAGGTTCGCCGAGCCGTGTCCCAGCAGGTGTGGCACGAGGGCGAGGAGCGCGAACCAGAGGAGGGTCTCGGGGCCGAGCCCTCGGCCGTCGGAGCCGGGGACCGCGCGCCAGGGCTCGCCGGCGGCGAGGCTCGTGGCGAGGAGCAGGAGGGCGGCGGCGCCGTTCACGAGCACGAGGTAGGCGCCGAGCGGCACGCGGTCGCGGAGGCTCCGCCCCACGGCGAAGTAGGACGCGCCGAAGAGCGCGCCGAGGAGCGCGAGACCGTCGCCGAGGAGCGCGCGGCCGTCGATCCGCGCGGCGCCGGAATCGGCCTCGGCCACGAGGACGAGCGCCGTCCCCGCGAAGGCGATCGCCACTCCGGCGACGAGCCGGCGCGAGAGGGCGGCGCGGAGCACCAGCACCTCGATGGCCGCTGCGAAGAGGGGCGACGTGGAGACCAGGAGCGTCGACGCGGCGACCGAGGTGTAGTCGAGGGACGGGACCCAGGCGCCGAAGTGCGCCGCGAGGAGCGCCCCGGCCGCGAGGGACCGCCAGGCGACCGATGGATCGGCGACGAGCGTGCGGAGGGCCGCGCGCCCCGCGAAGGGGAGCAGCAGGAGCGTGGCGATCCCCACGCGGCAGCCGCTCGCGAGAAAGGGAGGCGCATCGGCGAGCCGGAAGAGCGGCGATCCCCATCCGGTCGCGAGGACGAAGAGCGCGAGCGCGAGCGCCGGCGGGATCTTCATCGCGGGACCGGCCGCTGCACGAGCGACACGCCGGCGAGCACGAGCACCGTCGCCGTGAGCAGGGCGAGGGAGATGCGCTCGCCGAGGAGGAGCCACGCGAGGACGGCCGTGGCGATGGGCTGCAGGTTCGTGAAGACGGCCACCTGCGTCGCGTCGAGGCGCTTCAGGGCGAAGAGCCAGAGCCAGTAGCTCGTGACGGAGGTGATGACGGCGAGGTACGCCACGGCGCCCCAGACGCGAAGCGGCAGGGCGGCGACGTCGGGGAGCGGCGCGCGGAGCCAGCCGAGCGGCAGCCCCACGAGGCAGCCGACGAGGAGGGTCCAGGCCATGGTCGGGAACGCGCCGACCGTCGCCACGAGGGGGCGCGAGTAGCAGGTGTAGAGCGCCCAGGAGAAGGCGGCCCCCAGCAGCATCAGGTCGCCCACGGGCTCGGGGCCCTCGAAGGCGCCGCGTCGCGCGAGCACCACGACCGCTCCCGAGAGGGCGAGGAGGAGGCCGAGGATCCGCGCGGGCGTCGCGACGGCGTTCCCGCGGATCCGCTCCAGGCCGAACACGAGCACCGGCGTGAGGGCGTAGAAGAGCGCGGCGTGGGCCGCGGGGGCGCGCGAGGCGCCCTCGAAGAAGAGACCGACGTTCAGGGGAACGGCCAGCAGGCCGAGGCCGACGATGGCGGGGACGCGCACCCGAGGCAGGGCCCCGTGGCGGCGCGCGAGCGCGAGGAGCGCGCCGAGGAGGATCGCCGTCGCGGCGAGCCGCAGCGTGAACAGGGCTCCCGTCGTGACCGGGCCCTCGTGACCGGGAGAGCCCAGCGCGTCCTTGGTGACGAGGAAGGTGCCCGCGGCGAAGAGGGTCTGCACCACCATGGCGCCGCGGGCCGCGCGGAGCGCGGAGGGCCGGGGGGACCCGGTCGTGGCGCTCGGGGCGAGCGTCATCGGAATCGGGGCATCCGCGGCGCCCCGTTGCGCGCTGAGAGGAGATGCAGGACGCTTCCGCCCGCGCCGCCGCGACCCACTCCCATGCCGCCCTTCCGATCGCGACTCTCCGTCCCTCGGGGGATCTCCACCCTTCCGGGCTGGTTCGAGCCCGCGTCGGTGGGCCGGCTCGCGACGGGGATCGACGCGCTGCTCCGTTTCCTCGCGACGCCGGTCCGCGCGCATGGGGCCGTCCGTGGACCGGCGCGCCGGGGAGCGGCCGTCATGGAGCGCTCGGGGCGTGGTGCCTCGACGGCCGCTCTCCCTCGTCGAGCCCGAGGGCGAGACGAACGCGTCGATCCGAAGCGACGTCGCGGGTCGGCAGGTCGGCGACGACGCGACCTTCGGCGAGGACGATCGACCGGTCGGTCGACCGCGCGGCGGCGTCGAGGTCGTGCGTCAGCAGCAGCACGGTTCCTCCGTACCGGTCGACGGCGCCGAGGACGCGCCGCCGAGAGCGCGCGTCGAGATTCGCCGTGAGTTCGTCCAGGAGGAGCACCTCGGGCCGCATCGCGAGGACCGTGGCGAGGGCGACGAGCCGGCGCTCGCCGAGAGAGAGCCGCTTCGGGGAGCGCGGCTCGAGGCCCGGCAGCCCGACGGCCTCGAGGGCATCGTGCACGCGGGTCGCGACTTCGGCCTCGCCGAGACCGGCGGCGCGGGGACCGAAGGCGACGTCGTCTCCGACGGTGTCGAGGAAGAGCTGATCGTCGGCGTTCTCGAAGAGGAACCCCATCCGCGCGCGGATCGACGGGAGCGATGCGGCCGTGAGGTCGACGCCGAGGATCGCGATGCGGCCGAGGAAGGGGAGGAAGCCTCCGGCGGCGAGGAAGAGGGAGCTCTTCCCCGCGCCGTTCGCGCCGAGGAGGGCGACGCGCTCCCCGCGTGTGACCTGGAAGCTCACGTCGCGCAGCACCGGAGTGCCGTCGTGCCGCTCCGCCTGGACGTCGCGGAGCTCGAGAGCGAGGCCGCCCCGCGTCATGGCGCGACCACGGCGGTGGCGGCGGCGAGCGCTGCGCCGAGCGCCCCCAGCGTCTCGGAGCGGCGCAGGGGTGGGAGCGGCGTCTCCGGGAGCGCGCCGCGGAACCCGCGCGCCGCGAGCGCACGGTCGAGGCGTTCGCCGCGATCGAGGGCGTTGCCGAGGAGCGCCGCGAGACGGCCGCGCGCGGCGAGGAAGGCGAGCGGGCCCCGCACCGGCGCGCCGCGGGCGAGCGCGGCCCTCCGGCTCCGCTCGAGTTCGTCTCCGAGCACGACGGCCTGATGCAGTCCGAGGTGCAGCGTCGCGACCACCGTTCCAGGAACGCGCCACGACGCGAGGGCGCGCCGCGCGTCGCGTCCCTCCATCGTCGCGGCGGCGAGTCCGGCGGCGAGGGCGGCGCCGAGGGACGCGAGGAGGAGGCCGATGGAGGTCGCGAGGCCCTCGCTCGAGACGGTGAGTCCGAAGGGGAGCTGGAGGAGCGGGTGACCGGGCCGGAGCGCGGCGAGCGGTGCCAGGGCGAGGGCCGGGACGCAGCCGGCGGCGAGGATGCGGAGGAGGCGCTCCGTCCTGAGCTTCCGCGACGCGGCGAGCACGCAGGCGACGGACGTCTCGACGGCGAGGATCAGGACGAGCCGCTCCGGGCGGTGGGTCCCGACGAGGACCGCCGCCGCCAGGGCCGATCCGCAGAGCGCGAGGGAGACGCGCGGATTCATCGCGAAGGGCTCAGCCGCGCGCCGCGCGTCGCGCGAGGAACGTCGTCGCGCCGAGCGCCGTGACGACGGCGATCGCACCGAGAGCCGTCTCGGCCGCGATCGTCGAAGGAGGAATCGCCGCTCCGGACGCCGTCGGCAGTCCGAGGCGAGTCGCCGCACGCTCGAGCGCGTCGGGTTCCGGCGATGCGAGCCACGCGGCTCCGGCGAGGAGCGCCAGGAGGATCGCCGCGCCGAGTGCGGCCCGCGGCGGCCAGGGCCGCGGCGCGTCGGGCGACGCCGGCGCGATCGAGGACGCAGCGGG
>CAZJHD010000093.1:0-12784 GCA_964545855.1 uncultured Planctomycetales bacterium | reverse complement strand
AAGCCGCAGCCGCTCGCAGCCGGCCGAAGCCCGGCGCCGATTTCTTCACGACCTCTGACCCCATTCCCGGGTGCACGCTCCGCGCGCCGGTCACTTCCCCTCGAAGGCCGCGTCGAAGCGGCGGCCCGACCCGCGGAAGTCGAGCTTGCGGACGAACTGACACGCCTCGGCGGCGCCGTGCTCGCGGTCCATGCCGGCGTCCTCCCACTCGACGGAGAGCGGCCCCTCGTAGCCGACGTCGTTCAGCGCGCGCACGATCTCCTCGAAGCGGATGTCGCCGCGCCCCGGCGAGCGGAAGTCCCACCCGCGGCGCGGGTCGCCGAAGGGCAGGTGAGACGCGAGGATCCCGTTGCGGCCGTTCAGCCGCACGACGGCGTCCTTCATGTGCACGTGGAAGATCTTCTTCCCGAACTCGCGGACGAAACCCGCCGGGTCGACGCCCTGCCAGTGGAAGTGGCTCGGATCGAAGTTGAAGCCGAACTCGGGGCGATCGCCGAGGTGATCCAGGATGCGCGCGGCCGTGACGGCGTCGTAGGCGATCTCCGTCGGGTGCACCTCCAGCCCGAAGCGAACGCCGCACTCGCGGAAGACGTCGAGGATCGGCGCCCAGAGGCGCGCGATCGTCCGGAAGCCTTCCTCGATCGCCTCCTCGCCGAGGGGCGGGAAGCCATACCACCCGTCCCAGATCGGCGAGCCCGTGAATCCGTTCACCTGCGTCACGCCGAGCGCCTTCGCCGCGCGCGCCGTCCGCTTCATCTGCTCGATGGCCCAGGCGCGGATCTCCTCGGGTTTCCCGTGCAGCTCCTTCGGACAGAAGGCGTGCGCGCGCGCGTCGTTCGGGTCGCCGACGAGCTGCCCCGCCAAGTGATTCGAGATCGCGAAGACCTTCAGGCCGTGCTTCTCCAGGAGGGCGCGCTGCTTCGCGCCGTACTTCGGGTCCTTCACGGCCTCGTCCGGCACGACGTGGTCTCCCCAGCAGGCGAGCTCGAGACCGTCGTAGCCCCACGACCTCGCCTTCGCGGCGATCGTCTCGAGCGAGAGGTCGGCCCACTGGCCGGTGAAGAGCGTGACGGGTCGCGGCATGGAGAGTCCTCGGGGCGTGGAGTCGGAGGGAGGCCGCTCACGCTATCCGTGCAGGGATCGACGGGCCAGGCTCGCGCCGCCCTCGCGCGTCGTGCGTCGCGCGCGCAGAATCTCCACCCGACCCTCCGTCGCGAACCATGCAACGAGACCTCCCGCGGAAGACCCTGCTCGCTCTCCTCTCCACCGGTCTCGCGCTCGCGGTGGTCTCCGGACTCGCCGCCGCGCAGGCGGCCCCCGAGGGCTTCCGCAACTTCGCGAGCAAGGCGAAGGGCATCACGGCGATCTACCCGATGCAGTTCGAGGAGCTCCCCGTGCCGCCGGGCGAGGAGTGGATCCAGGTGAAGTTCACGGAGAAGCGCGCGACCGCTCCCGACGCGAAGTTCCTCGCGCAGATCTGGATCCTCCGCATCGAGAAGGGGTCGGTCGAGACGGGCGCCGCGCCCGCGCCGGCGGAGCCCGAGCCGGAGCCCGAGCCGGCGCCGGAGCCGAAGGAGGGAGCGAAGCCCGAGCCCAAGAAGGAGGCGCCGAAGAAGATCGAGGACTTCGCGAGCTTCGCCGCGCGCCGCATGCCGCAATGGAAGTTCGAGAAGGACCGCGACGTCGACGGCGGCCGCGGCAAGACCCTCGAGCAGTACTCGATGCGGCTCCCCGGCTCCGAGCTGAAGGGACTCGCCTGGGTGAGCGACCAGGGCACCGAGTACGCCTGCCTCGTCGGCATCGCCCATCGCTCCCGCCTGGAGGATCTCGAGCCGAAGTTCGCGCGATCCGCGCGGTCGCTAGCCCTCGGCGAGGCCGACGACGCGCTCCATCGCGACGTGGAGCTCCACTACAAGCTCCACCCCTTCCGCGACGTCGAGTACCGCAAGCAGGTGCGCCGCAACCTGGCGAAGGGCTGGAAGGCCGAGGACACGGAGAACTTCATCCTCGTCTACGACACGAACGACAAGATCCTGCTCTCCAAGCTGAAGAACGATCTCGAGGTCGTCCGCACCAAGTTCATCGAGTTCTTCCCGCCCGTGAAGGAGATCGAGGCCGTCTCGACGGTGCGCGTCTGCAAGACGAAGGAGGAGTTCCACCAGTTCAGCGGCGTGCAGGGCAACGTCGCCGGCTTCTGGAACGTCGGCACGAAGGAGCTGGTCTTCTACAACGCCGCCTCCGACCCCTCGAAGTCCCAGGCGCAGCGCGAGGACAGCTACGTCGTGCTCTATCACGAGGCCTTCCACCAATACATCTACTACTCGTGCGGCGAGATCGCGCCGCACTCGTGGTTCAACGAGGGCTACGGCGACTACTTCTCGGGCTGCCAGATCGGCGCGCGCGGGAGGAAGGTCGACCGCATCGGCGTGAATCCGTGGCGCGTCGGCACCGTGCAGAAGATGGTGCTCGAGGGCGACTACGCGCCCCTCGAGAAGCTCGTCCGCTTCGAGCAGCCCGACTACTACGCGAAGGGCGGCTTCTATTACGCGCAGGGCTGGGCGCTCATCTACTTCCTGAACGAGTCGAAGACGGCGGAGCGCCACGCGGTCTGGAGCAAGATCCTCCCGACCTACTTCGACGTCCTCACGTCGACCTACCGCGACGAGATCGCGAAGCTCGGCGACGACGCGCCGCAGCCGAAGAAGTTCGCCGCGCAGCAGGCGGCGAAGAAGGCGGCCGTCGACGCGGCCTTCGAGAAGGTCGACTACGCGGAGCTCGAGACCGCCTGGAAGGAGTTCGTCGGCACGCTCAAGGACCCGCGGAAGAGATGAGGCTCCACCGCGCGCGGCCCGCGCGTCACGGGTCGATCAGCAGACCCTTCAGCCGGCGGAAGAGTTCCGCCGTCGCGCGCGTATCGCGCAGGCAGTATTCGCCGATGTCCTCGATCTGCCCCTCGCGGTAGGCGCGCGCCACCTGCGAGCCGTCGAGCTTCGTCTTCGGGCTCTCAACGCCGAAGCGGCGGCACCAGTAGTCGAGCTTGTAGCGCTCGCGCACGGAGCCGCCGAAGGAGAGCACGTCCATCAGGTCGACGTGCCAGTCGCGGATCTCCCAGGGTTTCCCGTCGAGCGCGCGCGACGGCCGGATGCCGAGCATCGCCGAGCGGATCGCGAGGACCGGGAGGTCGTAGCCGCGGCCGTTGTAGGAGACGAGCCGCTTGCGCTGCGCGCCGCCGGGCGCCACGAGCTGCCAGAAGGCGCGCAGGATCTCCTCCTCGCTCCCGCGCTGCACCGAGCTGCCGGGGATCCGCTCGTAGGTGACGTACTTCCCCGTCGACTCGCCCTCGAGGAGCAGGCCCCCCGTCCCCTTCTCCAGGTTCCACATGCCGATCGCGATCACCTTCCCGAGGCCCGGGAAGAGCGCCGTGCGCTCCGGCACCGCCACGCGCTCCGCCTCGTCGCGCGCGCGCCCCAGAAGGTAGCCGCGCGTCACCTCGTCGACCTCCTCCCACTCGAGGCCGGCCACTTCGATGTCGAACGCCAGATCGATCGGAGCTTCGGGAGCCATGGCCCGCGATCCTATGCGGGAGCGGGGCGCGACGGATCATCACCCTGCACGCTTGACGCCCGACGCGCCCGGAGGAGACTCGATCGCGGCCCGACCGTCGAGGCCGGCAGGAGGCTTCCCGTGAAAACGGTGACCTGGCGCTCGCTTTCCGTGGTGGCCGTCGCGCTCGCCCTCTGCGTCGCCCCCGTGCTCGCCGTCGACGGCGCCTCCATCGCGACGGTCTCCGTGGGCGCGGGCGCGCTCCGGACCGAGCTGGGAGATCTGGACGGCGACGGAGACTTCGACGCCCTGCCGGGGAATCAGATCCTCCTCGGAGACGGCGCCGGCGGTGGAACGTGGAACGCCAAGGTCTTCGGCGGAACGGGGGGCAAGACCCTGAGGACGCTCCACGCCGGAGACGTCGACGGCGACGGACGACTCGATCTCGTCGTGGCGAGCCCGTCGACGGCGCTGCTCTCCGTCTTCCGGAACGACGGCTTCGGCGGATTCCTGCCGCGCGTCGACGTGGCAACCGCGCTGCGACCCGACTCGATCGATCTCGGGGACGTCGACGGCGACGACGACCTCGACCTCCTCGTCGGCCACGGGAGCGACACGGGGCTCGGCGCCACGGGACGGGTCTCGGTGCACCGCGGCGACGGGAGCGGCGGCTTCTCCGCGGCCGTGACCCAGGACACGCCGGGCACGTCGACCCCCGTGACGAGCCACGTCGTCGCTTTCGCCGACGGCGATGGCGACGGGCTCCTGGACGGCTTCGGCCTCGAGTCGAACTCGGCGCTCGCCGCCGACCGCCTCACGATCCACGGGAGCGCGACCTCGAAGCCCGGTGGCATCGTTCCCTTCGGCACGGGCACTCCCGGTTGCCGGGGCCTCCACGGGATCCGCGCGACCTCCGCGCCGGTGCTTGGGAGCATCTGCTTCCGCATCGTCTGCACCCACGGGCCTCCCGACTCCCTCGGTCTCGGGCTCGTCTCGGACAAGGAGCTCTTCCCCGGCAGCGACCCCTTCGGCCTCGGAGTGCTCCTGCACGTCGACCTCCTCGGCACCGCCTCCTTCGGCTTCTTCGACATCGTGAGCGACCGCACGGGGCAGGGCTCGATGCTGCAGGACCTGCCGGCGCAGCCGTCGCTGCTCGGAACCCGGCTCTTCGCGCAGGTGCTCTGGGTGTGGGTCGCGAGCTGCGTGCCCTCGCCCTACCTGCTGAGCACGTCGCCGGGTCTCGAGATCACGCCGGAGTGAGAAGGGCGGATTCGAGCAGTCACCCCGGCCGCCGCGGAATCTGCGCGCCGTGCCAGACCGCGACGACCCACACGAGCCGGACGGCCACTCGGTAGAACACGCGATAGGGAGGGACGACGATCTCTCGGTAGGGAAGGTCCGGGAACTCCGGGAGCCGCCGGCCGGAGTCCGGATGGGTCTCGAGCCTCCGCAGCGCCTTCTCGATGCGATTCCGGAGCTGCCGAGCGGCGCGGATGTCGTCCCGCCGGACGTACGCGATCGCCGCGAGGAGCTGGTTCCTCGCGGACGGAGTGAAGCGGATCTTCAACGAGTCTCGTCCAGGAGCGCGTCCGCGTCCCGAAGCACGCTCGCGAGGTCGAAGCCCTTTCCCTCGGCGATCTCCTTCTCGCCGCGTGCGAGGGCGCGAAGGATCTCTCGCTCCGCCTCCGAGCGCTCGTAGGCCTCGATGCTGAGCACGACGGCCGCCGCCCGGCCTCGCTGGGTGATGAAGAGGGGCTCCTTCGAGCCGCGAATCCTGGCGAGCGCCGCGGCGGCGTCCTGGCGGAGATCGGTGATCGGGAGGAGGGCGGGGACCTTGGCCATGGGCGTATCGGTTGAAGTCTTTCGAAGTGTACCTCCAACGGTACGTTGCTCAGACTTCGGATTCCGCCGTCGCGACGTCCTCGAGCGCGGGCTGTCGAACGCCCCCTCCGAGGCCGCCAGTTCGACATCGCGAGCGACCGCACGGGCCAGGGCTCGATGCTGCAGGACCTGCCGGCGCAGCCGTCGCTGCTCGGAACCCGGCTCTTCGCGCAGGTGCTCTGGGTGTGGGTCGCGAGCTGCGTGCCCTCGCCCTACCTGCTGAGCACGTCGCCGGGTCTCGAGATCACGCTGGAGTGAGGAGGCCCTCTCCCGCCGCAACGGGCCGGGACCTCCGCCGCGCCCGCAGCCACAGAGCGGCCGCCGCGAGCGCGAGCCAGGCGAGGCCCAGCAGCGCGCCCGACGTGTCGCCGGGAGTCGCCGGCGGACCGCCCACGGCGAAGGTCGAGGCGCAGCCGCCGCCACCGCCTCCCCCGCCGCGCTTCGAGGGACCGCCCGCGCCGTTGGCGGAGCCTCCGCCGCCGGCCGCGTAGACGAAGCCCGGCACCAGGGCGCTCGCGGCGCCCGGCGCCTCGACGAGCAGCAGCGCCGCGCCGGCGCCGCCGGAGGACGCCGGCACGACGACCTCGGCCTCGGCCGTCGAGAGCACCGTCACGCCGCCCGACGCGGCGCCGCCAGCGCCCGTCGTGGGGTCGACGCCGAAGCGCACGGTCATGCCCGCGAGGAAGTGCGTCCCCTGCATCGACACGACGTCGCCACCCCCCGCCGGCGCCGACGCCGGCGCCACGAGGCTCACCTGCAGGTCGGGCGCGTCGACGGACTCGTAGGCGCCGGCGCGCAGCGCGGACGACCCGTCGAGGTTGGTCACGCGCACGTCGTAGACGCCGGCCGCGAGCGCGGGCGACGCCACGTCGAGGAGGGCCGTCGTGGAGGCGGTGACGGCGGCCTGCACGGCCGCGCCGGCTCCGGCCCCCGCCGGCTCGAAGGCGACCTGCGCCCCCGGCGCGAAGTCCTTCCCCGCGAGACGGAGCCACTTGCCGCCGGCCTTGGAGCCCTGCGCCGGGAAGAGCGCCGTGACGGCCGGATCGCCCACGTAGCGGAAGCCGTCCTCCTTGCGTCCCTCCTGCGCGTCGGAGTTCATCACGACGACGTCGAAGGACCCGGGCGCCTGCCCCGCGCCGAGCGGCGGCACGACGGCCTGCACCTGCGTCGCCGACAGGACGGTCGCCGCCGCGAGCGCGCCGCCGACGGCGACGCGGGTCGCGAGGTCTCCGGTCGCGAAGCCGCTCCCGGTGATCGTGATCTCGGTGCCACCCGCCGACGGACCGAGCGACGGCGCCACGGCCGAGACCTGCGGCGCTGGCTTCCGCACCTCGAGGGCACCCGACTCGAGCGCGACGCGCCCCTCGGGATCGACCACGATCAGGTCGCGCGGACCGAGCACCGCGTCGGGCGACGCCACGAGGGTGACCAGCAGCGTCCCGAAGCCGGCCGTCGGCTGTACCGCCGCCACCGTCACGCCCTCGCCGGGCACGCGCACGGCGCAGCCGGTCACGAGGCCGCTGCCCGAGAGGATCACGAGGTTCGATCCTCCGGGCGCGAGGTAGAGCGGCGCCGACGGCGAGACCTGCGTCACGGCCGGGCCGGCCTTCGGCGGCACGACGAGCGCTCCGACGTTCGTCGTCGCGCCGGCGACCACGGGCCAGGGCGTCGGCGACGATGGACTCGTGCCGACGACGAGACATCCGAAGTCGGTGTCGACGGCGCCGGCGGACGTGAGGTTCGCTCCCGTCATGGGCCCGTCGAGGGGCGCCACGCCGAGCGCGTAGAGCCCAGGGCCCAGCGCGGGGAGCACGAAGCTCCCGTCGTCCTTCGTGAGCGCGCCGCCGGCGCTCGTGCCGTCCGCGCGCGTCGCCGCGACCCAGGCCCGCCGCGCCGGAGGTCCGGCGCCGCCGCCCGGCGCGCTCCGCAGCACGACGCCCGAGAGCCCGCCGGAGGCCGCGCCGGCGCCGGTGTAGGTCGCCTGCGCGCCGCGCGCGTCGTCGACGGCGAGCGAGCGATGCACCGTCTGCGCCGCCGACACCCAGGGGAAGAGCGTCGCCCCCGCGCTCGGCGAGTGATCGAGGCCGATGAAGTGGCCGATCTCGTGGGCCGCCACGTCCTGCACGTCCATCCGCCCCGCCGCGAGCTTCGTCGAGAAGGCGTGGTCGCGGCCGTTGAAGACGATGTCGGCGTCGACGATGCGGTTCTGCCCGTCGTAGCGGATCGGCGTGAGCGCGACGATGCCGGTCTTCACGGGGAAGTAGCCCGTCACGTCGTTCTCGTCGAAGACGACGCGGTGCGTCGCGAGGTCGTCGACGTCGTGGCTCGACGGCGAAGGACCCGTCGCCTCCTGGAGCGCGAGGCCGCCCGCGAGCGCATCGGTCCAGCGCGCGAAGGCGAGCCGCAGCGCCAGCAGGTCGCTGCCGTCCGCCACGTCGTCGGAGCCGAGCGGGTGGAGCAGGAACTTCACCGTGGCTCCGGGCCATCGGATCGGCGAGCCGCCGATGCCCGTGATCGGCACGTGCGCCGGCACGGGCACGGCGACGGCGACCGCCATCCCGAGGACGGCGATCCCGGCGGCGAGCGAAGCGCACCGGCTCACTTCGCGGCCACCCGGCGACGCACTTCGCCGAGGAGCGCGTCGCGCGCGATCGGCCCGAGGACCGGCGCCGCGGGGGCGCCCGTCGCCGGATCGACGAGCTCGATGCCGAGCAGGTCGGGCGCAAGGCGCCGCTCGCCGGTCGCGGGATCGACGGACGCGCGCCACGTGCCCTGTCCGAGGCCGATCGGGAGCACGAGCCCCGCCGTCGACGGCGCCGACAGGAAGAGGAGCACCTCCTCGCCCTCGCGGAAGCGCGGGATGCCGGCGATCGCGAGGGTCTCGCCGTCGAGGGTGCCGCCCGGCAGCAGCACGTCGAACGCGGCGGGCGCGTCGCCCTTCAGCGACGCGAGACGGTGGAGCGTGACGCGCGTGGCGGGCCGGCCGCGCAGGTCGCGCGCCGGCGCCGTCGCCACGACGCGCGCCTCGACGATCCGCGGGGCGCGCTCCGTGAGGTCGCCGAGCGTGAGCCGCTCCACGGTCGTCGCCGACGCCGCGGCGGCGGCCAACGAGCCTGCGATGGCGGCCCCCCAGGACCACCGGATCCCTCGACGCATCTTCCCTGCTCTCCCACGTCCGCGAGCCGGGACAGCCGGGCTCCGAGGACCCCCCATGGATCGGCGCGCGGAGGCGCTCCGCTGAACGGCTCGGATTCGGTGCGGAAATGCGCCGCCGTCGTGCGCTCCACCGGGTGCCCGGCCGCGGGCGGTGCAGCGAACCGGGGGGTCGGTGAGGGTGCCGCTCGCGGCGGGCGCCTCGGCGCCGTCGACGCTCCCTGCAACGAGAACGGGGGCGGCCCGCGTCGCGAGCCGCCCCCGGGGAACGATGCTGGAACTCTACTGGAGCTGGATGATCCCCACGTCGGACACGACGCGCGGGAGACCGCCGCCGCCGCTGCTGTCCTGCGTGTGCCACTGCAGGCGGAACTTCTTGCCGGCGAGCGACACCGTGCTCGGCACGGCGATGTCGGCGTCGAACCGGCCGATGTACTTCATCGACCCGGCGCCCGCCGTGCAGGAGCCCATGATGGGATCGCCGTAGGCGCCCGCGCCGGCCACGCCGCCGTCGCCCTTGATGATCCCGCCGGGGATGTTCTCGACCCAGAACGTGCCCGTGAGGGCGAGGTCGAAGAGGTCGAGGTACATCGGCGACGGCGACATCCAGAAGCCGATCGGGAGCCACTCGTCGATGTTCCGCGTGCTCAGGTTCGACGGGTACGGGAGCCCCGTGTTGAACGGAGGGCCGTTCAGCAGGTCCCAGAGGCTCTTCACGGTGACCGGATCCCAGTCGGCCTCGGAGACCCAGAGCTGCGCGAAGGTGTTGCCCGGGCTCACGGTCGTGCCGACGAGCGACACCTGCCAGTCGGTGTTCCCGAGGAACGGCGGACCCTTGTAGAAGCGCGTGCTCGTCTTCAGAGCGAGGCTCGGGATCACGGTGCAGCCGGGGTTGATGATCGGGCTCTGGAAGCCCGCGACCTCGTGCTGCGAGGACGCCGCGAACGTCGGAGCGAAGAAGCCCGCAGGCGACACCTCGAGCTCGTTCGAGAATCCGCCCGCCGGGAGCTGGATGTGGTGGACGAGCTGCTCGCCGGGAGAGAGGGCCACGGTGTCGAAGTCGTTGTCGACGAAGGTCCAGACCATGTCGGCGCTGAACGTGCCGGCCGGGTCCGCCGGACCCGCGTTCGAGAGCGCGTAGACCTTCCCCGTCGACTGGTCGACGGCGAGGCCCGTGAACCCGGGCGAGCTCGCCGAGGGCGAGTACTGGATGAGCGTGTCCTGGTCGACGAAGGTCCCCGCGAGGAAGTCGTTCACGTAGAGCACGACCTCGCCCGGATCGTTCACGGTGCCGTTCCCGTTCAGGTCGTTGCACCGGAAGATCTTCCCGGAGACCGGCTCGAGGAACGCATTGGGCTGCGTGCGCGTCCCGACGTAGACCGTGTTCGAGGCCTGATGGACCTCGATGTAGTTGAACGTGAGGTAGTTGAGCGTCGAGTTGGGCGTGACGGACGCGAAGTTCGCCCCGTAGCCGGCGAGCGGGCCCGCCGCGAAGTCGGGGTTCACCGCGATCCCGAGCTTGTGCCCGGCGGCGTTGAGCCAGTTCACGACCTCTCCGGCGCTCGTGAACTTCCCGTCCATGTCGAGATCCGTGAGCGCGTAGATCACGTCATCGAGGGTGTGGTAGGCGAGGATCGTCTTCGACGAGTCGATGCGCGCGATGCGCTCCCAGGCGCCGCCCTGGGTCGTCGTGCCGCTCGGCGTCGTGCTGTTCTCGTAGATCGTGACCGTGTTGCTCTGCTGGATCGTCGCCGAGAAGACCGGGGTCGTCGTGAGGCTCCCGGCGCGGTACAGACCGTTCGTCGCGGGCGGCACGGCCTTGAAGGCGTTGTTCGCGAAGAAGACCTCGTCGCCCGTGCCGGGCACCATGCCGAGGAGGAACGTGTTCGTGGCGGTGATGCCGAGGGTCGTGTGGACGGAGGTGAACAGCGCCGTCGTCTCGGCGGGCTCGAACGTGCCGTTGCCATTCGTGTCGGAGAGCTTCACGAGTCCGCGGACCGAGCTGTGGTTGTCGAACCAGAGCAAGCTCGGCACGCCGAACATCGACGTCGCCTTCACCTCCTGCCCGGTGCGCAGCAGCGTCGGCGCGTATCCCACCTTCCCGTACTCGCCGGGGTCGTTCGCGCGGCCGCTCCCGTTCTGGTCGGTGGCGCGCGTCAGAACCATGTCGGTCTGCGCGCAGATGAAGACGTCTTGCGCCGCGACGGGCGCGCAGGGCAGTGCGACGAGCAGCGAGAGCCCGACGGACCAACGAAGGGGAATCTGCATGGGGTGGAACTCCGGAGGGGACCCGGCGACGCCGGGGAGTGAGGACGTTGGGGGTCGAAAGGGGTCGAGACGTTCCGCACCGGAGGCCGGGACCGAGGCCTTCGAGCGGCGCGAAGAGGATGGACCGAGGGAGCGAAGGCCGGGTGTGGAACCCGTGAATCCCACGCGAAGGAGCGCGAGTCCTGGGGCGCCGGCGGGGAGCCGTTCGATCCTCGGGCAAGCTATCCGACGGCCCGAGAAAGGGCACGGGGGCGACCACTCGCCGGGCCATGGCGAACGTGTTCCGCGGAGCGAGCGCGAGGCCGCGGCGCTCGGCGCCGGGCTCGCGCCGCCAGCGTGGCAAGCGGTCTCGGTGACGACGCGCGACGACGCGCCGTGCGTCGGTCCCCGCCCGGAGCCCGGAGGACTCCCGCCGCGGGCAGTCAGGCCCGGCACCCCGAAATGCCGATCCCTGGAGGGCCGCGGAGGTCCCCGCCGCGGCGGAGAGCCGAAGAGATGGACCGTGAAGGAAGGAAGAAGGTCTGCCCGCCCCGTGACTCCCGCACGTTGGCTCCCGCGAGCGCGCACGACGCCCTCGCGACGGCGCTGATCTGGCTCGGCCCCGAGCTCCAGATCCGCGACGCGAACGCCCGCGGCCGCGAGCTCCTCGCCCGCGTCGACGCGGAGAGGCTCGAACGCCCGCTCCGCCTCTCCCGAGGCGTCGGCGCCGAGACGACGGCGCTCGCGCCCGACGAGGCGACGGCCGTCCGTCGATTCCTCGGAGGACCGCGCGAGCCCGGACGGCGCACGCGCGTTCGATTCCGAGGCCTCGTCCTCGATGTCGGCGTCGGCCCCTGGCACGGCGCCCGCGGCGAGTGGCTCGGCTGGGCGATCGACGCCGCCGCGCCCGTGGCGGAGCCCGAGGCGCCTCGGCTCGGCATCCTCGGGGCGCTCCCCTTCCCGGCGATCCTCGTGTCGCCCGACCTGCGCATCGTCGAGACGAGCGCCGCCGCCGCCGAGGGGCTCGCGTCCTTCGCCGCGCGGCATCCCCAGGGACTCGCGGGACTGCGGGGCGAGCGGCTCTCGGCCGTCATGCATGCGGCGAGCGGCTGGACCTCGATCGAGGAAGCGCCGCCGCGACTCCGCGGCGCTCTGGGCGTGACCGCGGGCGAGTGGAGCGTCGTGCTCCTGCGCGACGCCCACGGCTCCACGACCGGCGCGCTCCTCGCGTTCGCCCGTCTCGCCGCGCCCGCGGCCGCGCCCGTGACCGCCGTCGCGGAGCCCGACTCCGTCGCCGCCGACCTCGAGCGCGAGCTCGAGGCGCTCGTGGCCGACGCCATGGCGACGGCCTTCGAGGCCGAGGCGCTCGCCGCCGAGGAAACCTCGCGCGATCTCGTGATGGCGCGCTGAGCGCGACGCGGAGATCCCGTGGCGCGGGCTCCTAGGATGCGGGGCCTTGGACGACTCTCCCGCGCCCACGACCGACGACGACCTCGCCTGCCCGCGCTGCGGCGCCGGTCTCGCGGACCTCGCCTGCGCGGTCTGCGCGCAGCCCTTCGAACGCCGCGCCGGCATCGCCGACCTGCGTCTCGGCGGCGACGCGCTGCCCCAGCCGCTCGAGCGCCACCGGGCCGAGCTCGCGGCGTTCGTCGCGGAGGCGGAGTCGGGCGCGCCCTACCGCGAGGCGCTGGAGCGCCTCCTCCTCGCGCTCCCGCTGCGCGAGGCCGTGCGCGTCGAGTGGGACGGCCGCGAAGCCGTCGGCGCCGCGGCCCTCTTCGCCGCCGCGCCGGGGGACGCGCCGGCCCTCGTCGTCGGCTCGGGGCTCCTCGGCACGATCGCCGCGCTCGCCGCGGGCCTCGGCCTCGCGGCGCTCCTCGATGCGTCGGAGGCGCGCGCCCGATTCGCGCGCGCGCGCGGCACGGCGCTCGACCGCCCGCCCCGCGTCGACCTCGGCGGCGAC
>CAZJHD010000092.1:0-13341 GCA_964545855.1 uncultured Planctomycetales bacterium | reverse complement strand
CGCGGAACTTCGCGATCTCCTCGAAGAAGTCGTTGTGCACGTCCCAGAAGAACGAGAGGCGCGGCGCGAACTCGTCGACGGACATGCCGCGCGCGATGCCGCGCTCCACGTACTCGAAGCCGTTGGCGAGCGTGAAGGCGAGCTCCTGCAGCGCCGTCGAGCCGGCCTCGCGGATGTGGTAGCCGCTGACGGAGACCGTGTTCCAGTGGGGCACGTGCTTCGCGCCGTACTCCATCGTGTCGACCACGATGCGGATGCCGTGCTCCAGCGGCACGAGCCAGGCGTGCTGTGCCTGGAACTCCTTCAGGATGTCGTTCTGGATCGTTCCGCGGAGCCGGTCGGCCGGCACGCCCTGCTTCTCGGCGGCGGCGATGTAGAACGCCCAGACGATCGCCGCCGGGCCGTTGATCGTCATCGACGTGGAGACCTTGTCGAGCGGGATCCCCTCGAAGAGCGTCTCCATGTCGGCGAGCGAGGAGATCGCGACTCCGCAGCGTCCCACCTCACCGCGCGAGCGCGCGTGGTCGCTGTCGTAGCCCATGAGCGTCGGGAAATCGAAGGCGACCGAGAGCCCCGTCTGCCCGTGCTCGAGGAGGAAGTGGTAGCGCTCGTTCGTGTCCTTCGCGGTGCCGAAGCCCGCGAACTGCCGCATCGTCCAGAGCTTCCCGCGATACAGGTTCGGGTGGATGCCGCGCGTGTAGGGGAACTCGCCGGGATAGCCGAGCTGCGCCGCGTAGCGCTCCGACGAGGAGCTCGGCGACGACGTCGGGTCGTAGAGCACGTCGAGCGGCTCCCCCGAGAGCGTCGTGAACTCCTGGGCGTCCTCGCGAGACTTCGCCTTCGCGACGCGGGCGTCGTGGGCGCGTCGCGCCTCCGAGAGCTTTCGAGCGGTGTCGTCGGTCATGGAGTGGGCGGCGCGCCGGAGGGGCCGTTCGGCGATTCTGCCCTCTCGGGCGCCCCGAGGGACCCCCGCAGGCGCGCGATCACCTCCCCTGCGAGCGCGTGGGGGGAGCGCGCGGACTCGAGCTCCCGATCGATCCATCGGCGCCACGCTCCGTCGCCGAAGAGAGCCGACCGCACGTCTTCCTCCACGAGGTGGCGCACCTGCTGGAGCCGGCGGTCGCGTCGGCGCGCGGCGAGGCCGCCCGTCGCGTCGCGGTGCGCGCGGTGCGACTCGACCGCCGCCACGAGCTCCGCGATGCCGCGCCGCTCGCTCGCGACCACCTGCACGACCGGCGGCGTCCACCCGTCGCGGGGACCGCGGATCTCCAGCATCTGCTGCACGTCGTCGACGAGTCGGTCGACGCCCGGCTGGTCGGCCTTGTTCGCGACGAAGACGTCGGCGATCTCCATGAGCCCGGCCTTCATCGCCTGCACGCCGTCGCCGCCGCCCGGGTAGAGCACGACGATCACCGTGTCGCTCGCCGACACGACGTCGAACTCGGCCTGGCCGACACCGACCGTCTCCAGCAGCACGCGGCCATAGCCGAAGGCGTCGAGCAGGTCGGCGGCGTCGACGGACGCGCGCGCGAGACCGCCGAGCGATCCCCGCGTCGCCATGGAACGGACGAAGACGTCGGCGTCCTCCTCCGTCGAGCGCATGCGGATGCGGTCGCCGAGGAGCGCGCCGCCCGAGAAGGGGCTCGTGGGATCCACGGCGATCACCGCGACTCGCTCCTTCCTCGCGCGCAGGGCGGCGACGAGCCCATCGACGAGCGTCGACTTCCCGGCGCCCGGCGGACCCGTGACGCCGAGCCGATGGGCGCGACCCGTGCGCGCGTGGAGCGAGGCCATCGCGTCCACGAACTCCGGGGCGCGCTCCTCGGCGCGCGTGATCAGCCGCGCGAGCGCGCCGCGGTCGCCGGCGAGGAAACGGTCGAGGAGGGTGGGCATGCGTCGGGCAGCTTGCCGCGCCGTTCCGGGCGGCGCACGGGCCGATCCCGGAGGCGCCGCTCCCTCAGTACATCCGCTTCTTGCCGGCCGCGAGCTTCTCGACGGCCTGGCCGACGCGCTTCGCGCGGGTCTCGGGCTTCACCGCCTGCACGATCCACTCCGTCCAGTCGGCCTGCATGCGCGGAGTGAGCGTCGAGTAGGTGGCCATCGCCTTGGCCGAGGCCGCGAGCGCCTTCGCCAGATCGGGGGGGACCTTCACGGGCCCCTTGGGCACCCGCGACTGCTTCACGGCGCCGTGCTCGTAGGCGGCGCGCAGCCACCCCGCGACGCGGTCGTCCACGTCCGCCGGCGACTGCAACGAGACCACGTGGCTCGCGCGGTCCCCCACGGGGCGACCCTTCAGCCTCCGAAGCCGAATCTCCTCCTTCGCGTCCCCGAGGACGAGCCGCAGGTCGATCCGATCCTTGGTCGCCGGGTGGATCTCGGCGAAGACGTGCTTCCGGTAGAGCGGCACCATCGTCTGGCACGGACACGCCTTCACGTCGGCGCCGAGCCCGAGTCCGAGCTCGAGGAGCTTGTCGTACACGGGGCGCATCGCGCCGCGTGGCCCCGCGTACTGCGCCTCGACGAGGGCCACCGGGTCGTACTGCCCGGCGGCGCCGCGCCCCGCGGCTCGCTCGACGATCCACCACGCGTAGTTCGTCGAGACCTTGTGGGTGTCCATGAGCCAGCGGCGGCGGTCGTTCTCCGACTTGGGCCCGTCGCGCTTCACGAGGGCCACCCAGGCGTCGAACGGCTTCCCGGTTCGCTCCGCGATGTTGCGGACCGCGGCCGCCTCCAAGGCGTAGGCCGGGTGGAGGGAGTAGGGGGACGAGCGGGCTCGGGGCATGGACGGTCTCCACGCGCAGGCGTCGCCGACTCCGGGAGCGTCAGCGCAGGTAGCTGCGGGCGATCACGAGACGCTGGATGTCCGTCGCGCCCTCGTAGATCTCCGTGATGCGTGCGTCGCGGAAGTAGCGCTCCACGGGGAACTCCTTCGTGTAGCCGGCGCCGCCGTGGATCTGCACGGCCTCGTCGGCGGCGCGGTTCGCGGCGCGCGACGCGAAGCTCTTCGCCATCGCCGCCTCGCGGGTGCAGGGCTCGCTGCGGTCGCGGAGCCAAGCCGCGCGGTGCGTGAGGAGGCGCGATGCCTCCAGGTCGGTCGCCATGTCGGCGATCTTCCACTGCACCGCCTGGAACTCCGCGATGGGGCGGTCGAACTGCTCGCGCTCCTTGGCGTACTTGACGGAGGCCTCGAGGCACGCGCGGTGGATCCCGACGGCCTGCGCCGCGATCCCGATGCGGCCTCCGTCGAGCGTGTCCATGGCGACCTTGAAGCCGCGGTTCAGATCGCCGAGCCGGTTCGCGTCGGGCACTTCCACGTCGTCCAGGTGGATCTCCACCGTCGACGAGCCGCGCAGCCCGCACTTCTCCTCGCGCTTCCCGACGCGGAATCCCTTCCAGCCCGTCTCCACGACGAAGGCCGTGATGCCCTTCGCCTTCGGCAGCTTGGCGTCGGTGCGCGCGAAGACGATCACGATGCCCGCGTGGTCGCCGGTGGTGATCCAGATCTTCGTGCCGTTCAGCACCCACTTGTCGCCGCGCTTCTCCGCCTTGAGCCGGAGGTTCGCCGAATCGCTCCCGGCCTCGGGCTCCGTGAGGGCGTAGGCGCCGAGGAGCTCGCCCTTGGCGAGGCGCGGCAGGTAGCGCTTCTTCAAGTCGTCGGATCCGAATCGCTTGATGGGCGAGGCGCAGAGGGAGTTGTGCACCGAGAGGGTGACCCCGACGGACGCGTCGGCGGCGTTCACCTCCTCGAGGACCATCGCGAGCGCCACGTTGCCGATGTTGGTCCCGCCGTACTCCTCGGGGATCACCATCCCCAGGAGGTCGTTCTCCGCGAGAACCTTCATCACCTCGCCGGGGAATGCGTGCTCGGCATCGCGCTTCGCCGCCGTGGGGGCGACCTCGCGCTCGCACAGCTCGCGCACGGAGTCGCGCAGCAGTGCGAGCTCCTCGGAGATCTCGAAGGAAGGCAGCGTCTGGGGTGTCGTCGTCATCGTCGGGGAGCGCGGGTCAGCGAGGGGCGCTGGCGGCGTAGTCGTAGAAGCCCCGGCCGCTCTTCCGGCCGAGAAGGCCGGCGGCGACCATCCGCTTCAGCAGCGGACAGGGGCGGTACTTCGGGTCCCCGAATCCCTCGTGCAGGACCTCGAGGATCGCGAGGCAGGTGTCGAGGCCGATCAGGTCGGCGAGGGCGAGGGGCCCGAGCGGGTGGTTCATGCCGAGCTTCATCACCGCGTCGATGCCATCGCGCGAGGCGACGCCCTCCATCAGGGCGAAGACCGCCTCGTTGATCATCGGCATGAGCACGCGGTTGCTCACGAATCCGGGGTAGTCGCGCGCCTCGACGGGAGTCTTTCCGAGCTGCTCCGTCGCCGCCACGACCGTCGCCGTCGTCGCGTCGCTGGTCTCCTGCCCGCGGATCACCTCCACGAGCTGCATGACCGGCACGGGGTTCATGAAGTGCATGCCGATCACGCGATCGGCGCGCTTCGTCGCCGCACCCAGCACCGTGATCGAGATCGACGACGTGTTGGACGCGAGGATCGCCTCCTTCGGCGCGATCGCATCGAGCTTGCCGAAGACGTCGCGCTTCACGGCCTCGTTCTCCGTGATCGCCTCGATCACGAGCTCCGCGTCGCGCGCCCCCTCCAGCTTCGTCGTGCCGCGCACGCGCCCGAGCGCTGCGTCGGCGTCCTCCTGCGTGAGGGCGCCCTTCTTCACGATGCGCGCGAGCGACGAGCGGATCGCGCCGTGGCCGCGCTCCACGAACTCTTCCTTGGCGTCGATCATCGCGACGGCGAGGCCCTTCGCGGCGAAGACCTGGGCGATGCCGGCGCCCATCTGGCCGGCCCCCACGACGGCGATCCTCTGGAGCGTCATGGGCCGCGGCCTCAGGAGCGCTCGACGGAGAGCGCCACGGCGTTGCCGCCACCGAGACAGAGAGACGCGAGGCCTCGCTTCTTCCCGGAGTCCTGGAGCGCATGGAGGAGCGTCACGAGGATGCGCGCACCGGAGGCTCCGATCGGGTGGCCGAGAGCCACGGCGCCGCCGCGCACGTTCACGCGCTCCGGGTCGAGTCTCAGCACCTTGCGCAGCGCGACGGCCGCCGCGGAGAAGGCCTCGTTGATCTCGATCAGCTCGAAGGAGTCGACCGAGCACCCGGTCTTCTTGCACAGGTTCCCGATGGCGATCTCCGGGGCCATCATCACCCACTCGGGAGCGAGGCCACCGGTCGCGTAGCCGGTGATGCGCGCCAGCGGCTTCTTGCCGAGCGCCTTCGCCTTCGCCTCGCTCATGACGACGAGCGCCGCGGCACCGTCGTTGATCGACGAGGCGTTCCCCGCCGTGACGGTGCCCTTTTCCTTGCGGAAGGCGGGCCGCAGCTTCGTGAGGCTCTCGAAGGTGGTCTCGGCGCGCGGTCCTTCGTCGCGCGTCACGACGATCGGGGCGCCCTTCCGCTGCGGGATCGAGACCGGGACGATCTCCCGCTCGAAGTGCTTCGCCTCGATCGCGGCGACGGCGCGCCGGTGCGACTCGGCGGCGAAGCGGTCCTGGTCCTCGCGCGAGACGGCGTGCTTCTCCGCCGCGAGCTCGCCCGTCTCGCCCATGTGGAAGTCGTTGGAGACGTCCCAGAGGCCGTCGTGGACCATCGCGTCGACGAGCTGCGCGTGGCCGAGCCGCGCGCCCGCGCGCGCCGAGGGCACGAGGTAGGGCGCGTTCGTCATCGACTCCATGCCGCCGGCGACGATGCACTCGGCGTCGCCGGCGCGGATCGCCTGCGCGGCGAGCATCACGGCCTTCAAGCCGGAGCCGCAGACCTTGTTGATCGTGACGGAGCCCACGGCGTCGGGCACGCCGGCGGCACGCGCCGCCTGACGCGCCGGGTTCTGGCCGACGCCCGCCTGGAGGACGTTTCCGAGGATCACCTCCTCCACGTCCTTCGGATCGATCCCCGCGCGGAGGATCGCCTCCTTCACGGCGATCGCCCCGAGCTCCGGCGCGCGGAGCGAGGCGAAGGCTCCTTGGAACCTCGCGATGGGAGTACGGCAGGCGCTGACGAGGACGGCTTCGGGCATGAGTCTCTGCGGGTCGGTCTCGAGTCGATCGGACCCGGGAGAATACCGGAGGCGCGCATGCGCCGACACCCGCGCCGGATCCATGGAGGGGCCGAGGCCCCGAGGAATGCGCGCGAACTTCGGCGGTCTCCGGCGCCTTGCGCGGCTCCTCCTGCTCCCGGAGTCTCTCGGGCCCCTTGACGAACCCGCCCAAGTCCGATCCCTCCGGCGCCTCGCGTCACCCCGCCCGCCGCTCCATCGAGGAGACGATCGAGATCGACGCGCCCGTCGAGGACGTCTGGAGGGCGCTGACCGAGGCCGCCGAGCTGAAGAAGTGGTTCCCGCTGGACGCGCGGGTGAAGCCCGGGAAGGGCGGTACCCTCTGGATCTCCTGGGGTCCCGGCTGCGAGGGCGAGGCGCCCATCGTCGCCTGGGAGCCGAATCGGCGGCTCGGCTGGATCGAGGAGAAGCAGGCCAAGCCCGACGACACGGAGCAGGGCCCCATGCGCCTCGCGGTCGACTGCCACCTGGAGACGAAGGGCGGGAAGACCGTGCTCCGCATCGTCACCTCGGGCTTCGGCACGAGCTCCGGTTGGGACGGGGAGATCGAGAGCCTCACCCAGGGCTGGGGCTGGTTCGCGCGCGCGCTGCGGCACTATCTCGAGGTCCATCCCGGAAAGGAGCGGCGTGCCTCGTGGTTCGGCGGCTCGGCGGCGGCGCCGCGGTCCTTCGCGTGGGAGACCCTCACGGGCAAGGACGGCTTCCCGATCCCCGCCGCCCAGCTCGCGCGTCTGACACCCGGCGACCGCTACGCGATCCGCGCGAAGGACGGCGCGGTCTTCGAGGGCAAGGTGCTCGTCTCGCAGCCGCCGCGCTGCTTCGGCGGCACCGTCGAGAACCTGGGGAACGGCCTCCTTTTCCTCGAGATCAACGGCGCCGACGCGCCCTGCTATCCGGCCGTGCTGCTCTCGACCTTCGGCGAGACGACTCCCGAGACCGAGAAAGCCCACGGCCAGTTCGAGAAGCGGTTCCGCGAGCTGTTCCCGGGGTAGCCCGAACCGCGGAGGATCGGCGCCCGTGACGCGGGTCGCACCCCCGCCTACGGCGCGCTTCCGCACCGGGGCCCCCTGCGTGCGTCGAGCCTCGTCTCGCCGTCGGAGTCCGCGCATCGCCATCGCACGGGGCCGCTCGTCCCGCTCTCGACGGAGTTTCCATGCGATCTCGAACGACCCTCCGCGGGCCGGTGGCCATCGCCACGCTCGCAGCGTTCTTCCCCTCCCTTCTCCAGGCTCAGACGGCGCCGCTCTTCCCGGGTCGCCAGGTCCGCGCCGGAACCGACACGCCGGCGACCTTCAGCCCCTCGCAGCCCCACGGCATCGCCGTCGCCGACTTCGACGGCGACGGCCGCGCGGACGTCGCGACGGCGAACTTCTTCGCCTCGAACGTCTCCGTTTCGCTCCAGCTCCCAGGCGCCTCACCCGGAGCGCCCGGAGCGCTCGGTGTGCCGAGTCTCCTCTCGCCCGGCGGCAGCCAGCCCATCGCGATCGCTGCCGAGGACCTCCAGGGCGACTCCGAGGCCGACCTCGTCTGGGTGAACTTCAACGGCAACTCGATGGTCGTGCGCGCCGGCGTGGGGAACGGCACCTTCGGGGCGCCCCAGGTCTTCTCCACGGGGCCACAGCCGATCTCGCTCCTTCTGGCGGACCTCGACGGCGACGGAAGACAGGACGCCGTCGTCGGCAACTACGGCGGCGACTCGGTGACCGTGCGGCTCGGCACCGGTGCCGGCGGCTTCGGCGCCGCCTCCTCGTTCGCGGCCGGACCGGTCGTCTTCTTCGTCGCCGCCGGAGACGTGAACCGCGATGGCCTCCTCGACGTGGCCGTCGCGAACGCCACCTACGACGGCGCGGTGACGCTCCTGCGAGGCGACGGCGCTGGCGGATTCGCCTCGTCGTCGACGGTCGCCGTCGGGCGTGGACCCACGTCCGTCGCCCTCGGCGATCTCACGCACGACGGCGCT
The DNA here is from genome assembly GCA_964545855.1 of uncultured Planctomycetales bacterium. Taxonomy (GTDB): domain Bacteria; phylum Planctomycetota; class UBA1135; order UBA1135; family JACQFD01; genus CAZJHD01. The sequence continues at coordinate 5,274 of CAZJHD010000092.1, read as the reverse complement.
CTCGACCTCGTCACGACGAACTTCCACACGGGCGACCTCTCGATCCTCGCGGGCGACGGGCACGGCGCGTTCTCGACGATCGGAACTCCCGTCGTCGGGCGCGGCCCCTCCCACGTCGTTCTGCGCGACTTCGACGGCGACGCGAACCTCGACCTCGCCGTGGCGAACCGCGGCTCCGACGATGTGGCCGTGATCCTCGGCGACGGGAGCGGCGGCGCGATCGCGACGTCGCGCGCCCTCGCGGGGCCCGGTGCCGGGTTCCTCGTGGCGGCCGACCTCGACGGCGACGGGAAGCTCGACCTCGGCGTCACGAACACGCTCGCCTCCACGGTGACGCGTCTGCGCGGCGACGGAGCGGGCCACTTCGAGTCGGCGGGCGCCCACGGCGCCGGCTCCCGCCCCAATTCCATCGTCTCGGTGGATTGCGACGGCGACGGCGAGCGCGACCTCGTCGTGGCGAATTACGGCTCCGACTCCGTGACGATCCTCCGTGGCGACGGCACCGGCGGCTTCGCGCCGGGGGAGAGCTTCGAGACCGGCACCGGTCCCTACACGGTCGCCGCGGCCGACCTCGACGGAGACGGACGGCTCGACCTCGTCACGGCGAACTTCCTCTCGAAGGACGTCTCGATCCTGCGCGGCACGGCCCAGGGCGGCTTCCGGCCGCCGGTGCACGTCGGCGTTCCGGGACGCCCGATCTTCGTCGTCCTCGGGCGCATCGACGGCGACTCCTTCGTCGACGCCATCGTGGCGGGCTACGGCGAAGGGCTGTTCCTGCTCCGCGGCGACGGTGCCGGAGGTCTCCTCGCGCCGGAGGCCGTCGATCTGGGAATGCCCGCGCGCACGACCGTCTGCATCGCCCTCGGCGACGTGAACCAGGACGGACGCGTCGACCTGGCGACCGGGCTCTCCACCGCCACGACGAGCCGGACCGTGGTCGCCCTCGGCGATGGACGGGGAGGCTTCTCCTCGACCGCCGCGGTCCCCGCCTTCGGCTTCGTCAACTCGGTGCTCCTCGAGGACGTCGCGAGCACCGGGCAGAGAGACCTCGTGACGGCGAACGCGGGGATCTACGTCGTGTCCGTCCACGCTGGCAACGGCGTCGGCGGCTTCGGGCTCTCCCCCATCACATCGGTGCAGACGCCGACGGCGCCCGAGGGCGTCGTCGCCGCCGACTTCGATGGCGACGGCCGGCTCGATCTCGCGACGGCCAATTGGGGATTCGCCTCGAGCAACGTCGCGACCTACCCGATGCTCGCGAGCGGCGTCTTGGGCGCGGGAGCGCTCTTCGCGACGGGCCGACGCCCCTACGCGCTGGTCGCCGACGACTGGAACCACGACGGGCGCGTCGATCTCGCGACCGCGAACTTCGACTCCGCCGACGTGACGGTGCTCCTGAACGGGGCGACACTGGTCGCGGCTCCGATCGCGTCCCTGCCCCGCGCGGAACGCATCGTCGACGATGCGAGCCTCGCGCCCTTCCGCGCGCCGGGCTCGGGACGCTGAGGCCGGCTCCGCGTCACTCGAGCGTCGTGTGGCTCACGCGCATCGCGGCTTCGGTGACGCGCAGCCGCGCCATGAGGTCGTTCACGAGGCCGTCGAACAAGAGCTGCAGCGCGAGCTCGAACACGGTCCCCAGCGGGCCCGCCACGGCGCGGCCCGCCACGGGGATCGTCACCACGGTCGCCTCCTTCGGCCAGGAGGCGCCGTGGTCGTCGGCGGTCACGACGGCGAGCGGGATCTTCCGCTCCAGCATCTTTCGCGCGATCGCGACGGGACCCGTCGTCCGCGACGATGCCGAGCAGAGGATCACGAGGTCGTCGCTCGCGGGGCACGGCGTCGCCGACTCCCCGACGAAGTAGGCCTCGCGCCCGAGCTGCCGAAGGCGGATCACGAAGGAGCGTGCGGCGAGGCCGCTGCGACCCGCGCCGAGGAGGAAGACGCGCCGCGCGCCGACGAGCGCGTCGGCGAAGCGATGGGCCGACGGACGATCGACGTCGCCGACGCACGCGAGCGCTGCCTGGGTGAGGGAAGGGACGGAGTCGAGCACGCGCGGATGCTAACCGCGGCCGTTCGGCGCCAAACGCACGGCTCGGGCTCGCGCCGGAGGCGCGTGGACCGGACACTCCCGGCCGCGCCCCACTTCCGGCGCCGAATCCATGGCCGAGCACTGGTTCTACGAAGAGGCGGGCGCCGTGAAGGGCCCGGTCGATGCGGCGGCGCTCGAGCACCTGCGCGCCGCGGGAACGATTCCCGCGTCGGCGCGCGTCTGGCGCGCCAGCGAGGAGGCGGCGCCCGCAGCGATGCAGGCTCCGGTCGCGGCGAGCGCGGCGCCGCCGTCGACGGCCGACACCGCGGGCTTCCTCCGGAACGTCGGCACGCGCATCAGCCGGCTCACCGATCTCCCCGAGATCACCGACGTCCCCGTCCGCGAGATCCTCGTGGGAGGTCTCTCGAGCTTCGGCAAGGGCGAGCCGGCCGAGGACCTCTTCGCCGTGGGGACGCCGCGCACGACGCCGGAACTCCGCGACGTGCAGACCACCTGGCCGAATCCGCGCGTCTTCTGGCGCGTGCTCGCGGGCGCCTTCGCGACCTACGTGCTCATGCGGCTCGGCGTCACCGAATGGGGCAACGTCCACTTCGTCCCCGGCATGATCGTCGTGGGCGCCTTCATGGTGCCGCTCGCCGTCGTCGTCTTCTTCTTCGAGATGAACGCGCCGCGGAACGTCTCGGCCTACCAGGTCGGGAAGATGACGTTGCTCGGCGGCGCGCTCAGCCTCGTGAGCACGATGCTGCTCTCGGGCTTCCTCCCCGGCAGCGGCTCCGGCGCCGTGATCCCGTCGCTCCTGACGGGCGTCATCGAGGAGACGGCGAAGCTCTCGGCGCTCCTGCTCATCGTCTCGCGCACGCGCTATCGCTGGCAGTTCAACGGCGCGCTCTTCGGCGCCGCCGTCGGCGCCGGATTCGCGGGCTTCGAGTCGGCGGGCTACGCGTTCCGCATGCTGGCGACGGGCTCGTCCCTGAGCGAGGTCTTCGACCTGATCGCCCTGCGCGCGTTCCTCGCCCCCGGCGGCCACGTGATCTGGACCGCCATCGTCGGCTCGGCGCTCTGGAAGGCGCGCGGCGACGGGCCCTTCACGGCCGGCCTGCTCTTCCATCCGATCGTGCTGCGCCGCTGGTGCGCCGCCGTCGTGCTGCACGGCATCTGGGACATGCAGATCACGCGCTTCTGGTACGTGCAGCTCGGGATCCTCTCGGCCCTCGGCTGGTACCTCGTGTTCGCCGTGCTGAAGCAGTCGCTGAACGAGCTGGAGGCGGCGAAGCGCGCCTGAAGCTCAGGGCCGGATGCCCTCCGCCCAGAGGATCGAGTACCAGAAGGCGGCGCCCGGCTCGGCGCTCCAGGCCTCGAGCGCGGCGAGGCCCTCGTCGAAGGCGTGCCGCGTCACGAGCCCTTCGGAGAGCATCCGGTCGCGCACGGAGCGCACGACGCCGGCCGCGTTGCGCACGATGGCGGCGAACTCCGGCTGCCCCGCGCAGGCGCCATAGAAGACCGACGTGATGCGCGACGGCGTCGCGCCACCGCGCACCAACAGCTCCGGGAGCCGTACGCCCACGTCGGCGTCGCAGCCGAGGAATGCGTAGCTCCGCGCGTAGGCGTCCCAGAGCGAGCGGAAGGGCGCGCAGCGGGGATGGAGCCGGAGGATCGAATGGCAGTCGTCGAGTAGCACGACGCGGCCTCCCGGACGCAGGGCACGCACCATCTCCGAGACGACGTCGAGCGGATCCGCGACGTGCTCCAGCACGAAGCGTGCAACGGCCACGTCGAAGCTCCCGGCTTCGTCGCCGCGCAGGGGGAGCGATGTCGCGTCTCCCTCGCGCAGCTCGACGAGACCGTTCTCTCCCGCGTCCGCCGCGAGGCGCAGCGCCAGCTCGCGCTGCCGCGCGTCGCGCTCGATCGCGAGGACGTGCCCCCCGGGCCCGACGGCGCGCGCCATGGCGCGGGCCATCTGCGCCGATCCCGCGCCGACGTCGAGCACCCGCAACCCCGTCGTGAGCCCGAGCTCGCGCAGGCAGGGGCCATTGATCAGCTCGTTCATCGCCGCGAGCCGCGACTGCTCCGCGTCGCCCGTTCCGTGGAGGTACGCCATGCCGACGTTCTCGCCTCTCCCGGCGCGCGGGGGAAGGGCCGCGGCGCGTCAGCCGCCGTAGACGTCGGGGCGCCGGTCCTTGCGGCACGGAATGAGCCGGCGCAGCGCCGCATGCCGCGCGAGGTCCACCTCGGCGATCACGAGCTCCTCTCCGTCGCCGCCTTCCGCCGCGACGACGCCATGGCCGTCGGCGACGAGCGAGCGCCCCGGGAACACGACCTCCGCGCCCGCGGGCGCGTTCTCGGAGCCCGTTCGATTGACGCCGATCCAGACGCACTGGCTCTCGACGGCGCGGCCGATCAGGAGCGCGCGCCACTGCTCGAATCGCTCGGCGGCCCACTGGGCCGGCACGACGACGATCTCGGCGCCGCCGAGGAACGCGGCCCGGCAGAGCTCGGGGAAGCGCAGGTCGTAGCAGACGACCATCGCGATGCATCCCGCCGACGTCTCGACGACGGGCGGCAGCGCGTCGCCCGCCTCGAAGCCGCGATCCTCGTGCGTCGGCGTGAAGAGATGGACCTTCGCGTAGCGCGCCACGACGTCGCCGCGGTCGACGACGTGGCCGAGGTTGAGCGGCCGCTCGCGTCCTGACGCGGCGAGGCCGGAGCCGACGACGACGAGGCCGAGCTCGCGCGAGAGCGCGCGCACGCGCTGCAGCGCGCGGTCCGTCGCCTCGATCGCTCGCGCCGGATCGCCGAAGGCGAAGGACGTCGGCCACAGCTCGGGAAGGCCCACGAGCCGCACGCCGGACGCGGCCGCCTCGCGCAGACCTCGCTCCACGGCGTCGGCGTTGCGCTCGGCGTCGGCGGCGACGGGGCTGAACTGGAAGGCGGCGACGCGCACGGGGGTTGCATCGGCCCGCGGACGCGCCAGGCCGAAGCGGCCGGCGCCACGCTTGGGCCGAGCGCACGAACGTACCGCGGGCCGGCGCTCCTCCTTCCAGTCTCCGTCTCTCCGTCTCGGCCGCCGCCGCCGCGATCGAGTGCCTGCCTGGCCTCCCGGGAATGGGGTCAGACCCATTTCTCTCGCTCTCCTCGCGCGGCGCGCGTGCGCGCCGCACGAGGAGAGCGCGAGAAATGGGTCTGACCCCATTCCCGGCACCGCTCCCGTCGCGGGGGGCGCCGTG
>CAZJHD010000091.1:0-13604 GCA_964545855.1 uncultured Planctomycetales bacterium | reverse complement strand
TGTCCAACGGAGCCCACGAAGGTCGAGTAGACGAGCGTCGAGGACTTGGGGTCGATCTTCGTGATCACGACGTCCCCGATGCCAGCGTGGACCGTCTGGTACGCCCCCGGCGTAACAGGGTAGCCTGACTGCGCGATCCCTGTGGCATACAGAGCTCCCGATCGGTCTGTCGCAAGTCCATTGAGCGAGCTCTTCACTACTCCGGAGAGATAGGTCGAGTAGAGAAGCGAGGTGCCTGTCGGGTCGAGCTGGGAAAGGAAGCCATTCTCGTTGGAGAGTCCGCTGGTCTGGGGCGCACCCGGTGTGGTAGGAAGTCCCGTCGGCCCAGTGATTCCACACACGCCGACCGCTCCGGTCAGTGGGTCGATCGCGAGATCGAAGGTGCTTGCGGAGGTATTGGCGTTTGTCCCGATGTAGGTCGCGAAGACCAGGGAAGAGCCCGAAGCGCGAAGCTTCAGAACGAATGCATCATCATTGTAGACGGAGTCGAAAGCGCCGGGAGTGATCGGGAAGCCAGATGACGCCTTGCCACAGGCATACACAGCGCCGACCGAGTCCGCGCGCACGGCCCATGCGTTCTCGCTGAAGAAGCCCGCGACAAAAGTCGAGAATTCGAGCCCCGGGTCGACGACGAGTGGACACGACGGGTCCGACCGGTCGACCTCGAATCCGAATCGGTCCGCACCGAGGAGCCGGAAGCGGCTCGCGACGCTCGTGCGCGAACCCTCGGGCGAGACCTCCCAAGTCTGCGGCGCCCGGTGGCGCAGAACTCCCACAGGCGTCTCGATCCGCATCGACCCGTCCGCATCGAGCGCGAGGTGGCTCGCGCCCTCGACGCGAAGGACGACGCTCGTGAGCGAGGCACCGGGCTCGAGGCGCAGGTCGTACTCGAGCGTGCCGCGCTCCGTGTGAAGGACGGCGTCGATCCCAGGCTGGACCTGCGGGATCACGACCGACTCGAAGGAGGCGAGCCGCGGGCGCCATGCGCCCGGATCCGGGCCCCGGAGGACCGTCGTCCGGGCGCCGAGCGGGCCTGCACCTTCGGGCTCCGCGCCGGGGCTCGCTCCCTCGAAGACGAACCGGAGATCCGCGGGCGAGCCGGCCCCGCTCGCGCCGTCTGCCGCGATCCGGAAGCCCGAGTGCTCGACGAGGACCGCGAAGCCCAATCCTCGGATCGAGAAGCGGCTCACTCGATCGACGGGATCGCACACCTCGACGAAGCCGAAGGAGAGCGGGCTCGGCGCGAGGTTCGCCGCACCGTTCCCCGCATCGCGCGCTGCATCGAGAGCCACGGGCGGAGGAGGCGCCGGACTGACGTCTCCTCCGCCGTCCCCCTCGGGATGGGCGGCGAGCCTCCCGGCGACGAGCATCAAGACGCCGAACGCAGGCAGCAGCACCACACGGGGGGGAGCGAGCATGACGCTACTCCAGGTGGATCCAGGTCGCGACGGATGGAACGCCCTGGTACTCGGGCGGCGTCGTGGGGCCGGGCGCGGGCGGATTCGTCACGATGAAGAGCATGTACCACCCGGGAGGCGCGACGTTTCCGTTCGGCGGCGTCGTGACGCTGAGGGTGCTGATCCCCTGCGGCGTCGGTTCACCCGCCGTGAAAGGCAGCTCCACGTAGCGCTGGTCCGAGTCGAACATGTGCGTCACCGACCCAGGTCTCATGAGGACGACCTTGCCAATGTTCGAGCTGCGCGTCTCGACGGAGAACCCTGCACCGTACCCGAGTTGCGAGCTCGACACGCCAAGGATAGCCGGGCGAGGCCCTTGGTGCATGTAGGGGGGCTCGAAGAGCTCGTAGGTACGCTCGGAGGTGTGTCCCGCGGGTGGAGTGCAGGGCCCAGGCTCCGAGAGCCCCGACTCCAGGAGCTCTCCTCCCATGAGGAGGACCCTTCCGTCCGGCAAGAGAAGCGCGACTTCGTGGTAGAGCCGCGCATGGCAATGTGGGTTCATCTCATGCCGCGTGAACAGCGAAGACTGATTCGCTCCTGGGTCAATGATCTCCGGAGCATAGACGGGCAGCTTCAGCGCCGGTGTATGGCTGCCAGACTGAAACTGATCCCAGTCCTGCTCCCATCCTCCCAAGGCCAGGAGCTTCCCTGTCGGAAGGATGACGAGATTCGCGAACTGCCTCGGGCGGAGAGGCATGGAACCGGCCGGCTGCTGTTTCTCCACCATCGTGACGCTTGCCCCCGAGAAAGCGAATTCGTTGACGTCTCTGTTTGCGTCCGGTGCAACGGGCGCGACCGAGGGCACGTAGGGCACCGCTGGATTCGAGCCGTCGATGAATCCGAAGTTGTGCGCCGTCGGCAGGTGCGGCGTGCCGAATCCCGCGAAGATCCGATCGACGTAGTTCGAGGTCTCCGGCTCGAGCTGCAGAAGCATCGCCGCACTGCCCTGGTAGTGGTTCCACTTCCAGCCGAGCGACCAAGGTGAATGATCGATCACGCTCGACGGTCCGCCCTGGGAGGTCGAGTAGGTGAGCGAATAGCTCCCGATCTTCTTCGTGTAGTGCCCGCTCCCTTGGAAGTCGTCGAAGGGCATGAAGATCGTGCCGCTCGAGCGAACGAAGAGTCGGGGGTACCACTCCCACTGGCGACTGAGCTGCTGCGCGATCCACTGCGGGGTGGCAGCAGCCGTGTAGATGTCCCAGCCGTCCGAGGGCGCGTCTGTGCTCGACGCGGTCCCGATGTCCGTCCCTCCGATCACCATGCTCGAACCATCCGGAAGCGTGATCACCGTCGGGTAGTAGCGAGAGCCGCTGAGGACTCCGTGTCCCTGCTGCTGATTCATGAGCTCGACGAGACGATTGGGCGACCCGTTGGGATCGAAGAGATAGGCGCGCACGCTCGAGTTGCCGTCGTTCCCGCCGCCGATGAGGATCTTCCCGTCCTTGCGGTGCGTGTGGCCCGCGCAGAAGAGATCGGCCCCGAGACCACTGTTCGTGCTGGGATTCCAGAGATCGATCGTCTCCTTCGTCTGCGCGATGGGATCGATGATCCAGAGGCGAAACGTCTCTCCCTTGACGATGTCCGGGTCGGGGGCCGTGAGCGTGACCGTCTGCGGGTTCCAGACGAGGATCTTGTTCGAGTTCGGCAGGAGCACGGCGTGCCCGATCTCGTGATCCTTGACCGTGACGGTCTCTCCCATGAAGTTGACGACGAGCGGCGGGTCGCCGGCGAAGAGATCCTGGGAGAGGCCCCAGTGACCCTTGATGTCCGGTCCGGGAACCTGCGCCATCGCGAACGGCGACCCAATGAAGATCGAAGCCAGTCCGGCCGCGACCACCGCGTGCTTGCTGAAGAACACTCTCGAACCCTCCGAAGCGCGCTCGACGTGCCAAACGACTCAGCGCGGGGCGCCCGAGCGACCATCCTCCGCCGTCCCCCCCCCTGTCGCGCAAGAGGGCAAATCCGAGCGCATCCGGCCGCTCCCGATCGAATGCAGCTCGCCGCTCCTCGCCGGGGAGCGGCGAGCCCCGTGCGCTCCGCCGTCTACTCCAGCAGCTCCCGCGCGAGCGCGATCGGGACGCCGAAGTTCGAGCCGCCGAAGCCGCGGAGGACGGCGAAGTTCACGCCGATGACGGTGCCGTCCTCGCCGAAGACGGGGCCGCCGGAGCCGCCCGAGGTCGTCTCGGCGTCGTAGACGAGACGGCGGTCGCGCACGTCGTTGAGCGCGCCCTGCGTGGGGAGCGGCCGCACGAGGTCGCGCGTCGCGAGCTCGGCGAGGATCGCCGCCGGCCCCGCGGCGATGGCGGTGATCTCCTCGGCGACGGCGGGCTCGGCGCGCGCGAGCAGCGCCTGGAGCCCCGCCGGATAGCCGAGCACGACGACGGGCCCGCCGCGCAGCGACATCGGATCGCCGGCGAAGAGCGGAGGCACGGGGATGCCCTCCACGTCGGTCGCGACGAAGGAAGCGACGTCGACGTCGTCGGCGCGCAGCCGGATCGTCGAGGCATCGACGGCGACCGGCGCGCGCCCGGGGAAGCAGACGGCGAGCTCGAACCGCTCGGGCGTGCAGCCGAGCGCCACGAGGGACGCCACCGTGTCGTCCTGCCACCAGGGCTCCACCACGTGGCGGTTCGTGAGCACGCGCCCCGTGGCGGTCGCGAGGAAGCCGGACCCCACGTACTCGATCCGCAGAGGGTCGCCGCCGGCGTCGGCGAGGTGCGCGCCCGACGCGGGCAGCCCCGCGGCGCCTGCGTCCGCCGGGAGCCGCAGCCCGAAGGCGCCGCGCACGACGCACACCGACCGGCTCGACTCGTCGAGCACGCGCCGAAGCGCGGCGTTGCGCGCGACGATGCGGTCGACGGCCGCGGCGCGGCTCGCGAACTCGGCGCGCACGGCCTCCAGGTCCTGCTTCGACGGCAGCACGGCATTGCGTCGGCCCAGCTCCTCGATCCGCTGCTCCAGGTCGGCGATCACGCCCAAGCTCTCCCGCGCGCGCTCGCTCAGATCCTTCGCCGGCCCGCGGCCGCCGAGCCAGCCGCCCGCGAAGGACGTCGCGAGCACGAGGGCGAGCACCCCGAGGGGCGCGCCCACCTTGAGCTGCCAGGAGGCGTGCGTCAGCAGGTCGCGCGCGAGGGCCTCCAACGACGCGGCGGCGCCGCTCGACTCGCCCACTTGCCGCGCGTCGCCGAGCATCTGCCGGACGGGCTTGCAGACCGAGCCCGGCTCGTACACGACGCGGAAGCGCGCCTTCGGCCCGCCGACGCCGAACTCCAAGAGATCCTCCGGCTCGAGGATCACCTCCTCCACCTCGCGGCCGTTCACGAAGACGCGCCCCTGCTCGCGCGCCATGTAGAAGACGCACTCCTCCGGACGGAAGTCGATCCGCGCGTGGCGCGCGGCGACGGCGCCCCCCGCCTCGTACCGCTCTTCGCACTCGGGCTCCGTCCCCAAGCGCACCGTCGCGCCCGGATGCGTGACGGTCCGTCCGCGGTGCTCTCCCGAGAGGTGGAGGAGCTGGCAGCGCACGGCGGGATCCTACGCCGCGGCGCGCGTGCGCCGTCCGACGCTCATCTCCCGACGTAGGTGCCCCCGGTCGAGCGGGCGAGGTCGCGCAGGAACCGTTCGGCCTTGTCGTCGGTGCCGAGGCCGATGGTGTGCACCCGCGTGCGCGAGAAGCGCGTCACGCGCTCGGCCCAGTCGGCGATGCGCGAGCCGAGGTTGCGCTCTCCGGCGCTCGGCTCGCCGTCCGTCAGCAGATAGACGGTGTCGACCTCGGGGTCGTCGAGGACGAGGGCGAGGGAGTCGCTCACGTTCGTCGCGTTGGAGGCGCCGATCCCCATCATCCACTTGTGCGCCTCGTCGGGGAGCCGGTCGTCCACCTCGAGCCAGGCCTTGCGGCCCGAGGCCTTGAAGCGCAGCGGCGCGCTGTTGAAGAGGATCAGCGTGACGTGCGTCCCCTTGGGCATCGCCCGCAGCACGTCGCGGAGCGCGTCGGCGGCGACGGCGTGCTTCGTCACCGCACCGCCGCCCGCCGAGGTGCCGCCGGCCGACGTGCCACCCTTCGCCGCGTAGGTCTCCCGCATCGAGCCGGAGACGTCGATCACGAAGGCGACGCGATCGCTCGCGACGACGAGCTCGTGGTAGCGCGCGATGCCGTCGACGCGGGTGCCGACCTCCTGCTTCGGCGCCGACGCCTCGCCCGTCGTCGGGCCATTGCCGCCGGCCGCCGGCGGCTCGAAGGCGGGGCCCACCTGCTCGCGCCAGCGCGCCCAGGCCTTCGCATCGGTGCCGAAATCGCGCTGCGAGATGGCGCGGAGCGCCGCCACGGCTGAGTCGCGGACTCGGCCCTGATCCACCTCGACGAGCGCGATCAGCGCATCGATCGCCGCCGCGGGCCTCGCCGCCTCGATCCAGTCGAGGGCCGCGAAGCGGACGCGCCGGTCGGTGTCCGTGAGCGCCGCCAGCGCCTCGTTCGCCGCGTTGCCGCCGGCGGCGCGCGACGCGAGGAGCGACGCGATGCGCAGGCGCGGGTTCTTGTCGGCGCGCGCCTCGGCGACGGCGCGCGCGGCGCCGGCGGCGTCGAGGGTCGCCCAGGCGAGGAGCGCCGTTCCGCGGACCGTGGCGTCCTTCTGCTTCGAGGACGCGAGCTTCGGGATCTGAGGGGGGAGGGAGGCCGGCCGATGCATCAGCACCGCCTCCAGGGCGAGGAGCACGATCTCCGGATCCTTGTCGGCGAGGAGCGGCACCGCGAGGGACGCGTCCGTGTCGCCGCGCCGCCGGATCACCGCCTCGAGCGCGCCGATGCGCACGCGATCCTCGGGGTCCTTCAGCGCCTCCGCCGCGACGGCGGCGAAGGGGCCCGCGTCCTTCGCCTCCGAGAACGCCGCGATGGCGCGGTCGGAGAGGTAGGCGTTCGCGTTCACCGCGAAGTAGGGCGGGATCAGCCGGAGCGCCGCCACCGTGCCGACCTTCTTCGCGGCGTCGAAGAGCGCGTCGATCTTCTCGCGGTTGCCACCCGACCGCAGCCGCGCCTCGAGGGCCTCGAGCTCCGGGTCCTTCTGCGGGGAGGACGCCGCCGGCGCCGAGCCTGCGGCCGGCGCGAGCAGCAGGACGAGGGATCCGATGGCGGGCGCGACGGTGATGCGCATGGAGGAAGCCTACCGCTTCCCGCCGCCCGCGCCCGCGGGAGCCGGCTCCTCGGCGGGCGCCTCCTCGGGCGTCTCCGCTGCCTTGCCGCGCCGGTCGGCGCGCAGGCGGAGCACGTCGTCGAGCACGAGCGTCTTCCGCTCGCGGGCCAGCTCCGCCATGGCGTCGCGCAGGAGGATCCCCGTGTCGCGCACGTCGGCCCCCTTCAGGAAGCCGGGGTAGCCCCCCTTCCCCGACGCCATGAAGGAGTTGGTCGCGACGCGGTAGGCGCGGGCCGGCTCGAGGGCCGCACCGCCGATCCGGAGCTCGCTCGTGTCCCAGCTCCCGTCGGCGCGCTCCGCGACGCGGCCCGTGAGCCCCGCCGGGAGCGGGATCGAGCCGCGCGGATTGCGCGCCGTGTCGAGGACGAGATCCAGGAGGTCGCTCCCCGAGAGCGTCAGCAGCACGAGCGTGTTGTCGAAGGGCACGATCTCGTAGATCTGCCGCATCGTGAGCTCCCCCGTCGAGAGCTTCGCGCGCACGCCGCCTCGGTTGGAGAGCGCCGCCACGACGCTCGGATCGACGCCGCGCGCGCTCGCGAGCATCGCATCGGCGAGGAAGTTGGCCGTGGGATCGGTGCGCTCGCCCTTGGCAGCCGTCGACGGGGGCGCCGCGACGCGGGCCACCACGACGTCCATGGCCTTCGCCACGCCCGCCGTACGCTCGGCGAGCCAGCGCTCCATGGCGGCGTCGCTGCCCACCTCCTTCGGGTCGAGCGTGTACACCTTCGTCTCCACGCGCCGCAGCTTCTTGTCGGCGGGGTCGATCCAGAGCTCGACGCGGTCGAGGTTCTCGCACTTGGCGCCCGACTGCAGGACGTAGGTGCGCGGCGGCGCGTCCGGCTTCCAGGGATTCCACGCGAGCGCCGCCGCCTCGTGCTCGACGAAGCGCGGCTGCTTCAGGCGCACGTGGTTGTGCCCCCCGAGGATCACCGGCACCTCGGGCACGCGCTCCGCGAGCTTCGAGTCGACGTCGCTCCCGCAGTGGGTCGCGAGGACGACCAGGTCGGCCTCCTTGCGCGCGCGGTCGACCCACAGACGCGCCTCCGTCCGCTCGTCGCGGATCGTGACGTCGCCGAGGCGGCCCGCCGCCACCATGCGCGGCGTGTCGTCCGTGAGGAGCCCCACCACCGCGATGCGTATCCCGCCGCGCTCGAAGACCTCGTAGGGCCTCGCGATGGGCGCCTTCGCGTCGCGTCCCTTCGGCGCCGCCGGCGCCGACGCGCCCACGGCGACGGGCGCGACGATGTTCGCGCCGAGGGCGGCGAAGCGGACCTTGCCGAGGAGGGCCCGGAGATTCGACAGGCCGAAGTCGAACTCGTGGTTCCCGATCACCGCGGCGTCGAAGCCGATGCGGTTCATCCCTTCGACGGCGACGATGCCGGCCACGCCCTCCTCCTCGAAGTTCCCCTCGGGCGTCCCCTGGAACCAGTCGCCCGAGTCGACGAGCAGCACGTGCGCCCCCGCGCGCTCGGCGGCGGCGCGCTCGCGCGCGACGGCCGACGCGAGGGCTGCGAAACCTCCGATCGGCACCGCCTCGTCGCCGCCGCGGCCCTTCACCATGCGCGGCAGGAGCTGGCCGTGGAGGTCGTTCGTGTGCAGGAGGACGATGCGGACGGAGTCGTCGGGGCGGTTCCCGAGGCCCGTCGCGACGAGGGCGGCGCCGAGGAGGGCGAGGGCTGCCGCGGCGGGCGCGAGACGGCGGTTCGCGAGCATGGAGGCTCGCGCCCGGCGGTGGGGCCTCGGAGTCCGCCGGTCGGCGCGAGGCGCGCGATGATCGGGCCTCGCGCTCCGTTGCGCCAGCGGCGGCGCGCCCCTACCGCAGGTCGAGACCGTGGAGGAGGAGGCCCTCCGGCGCGGACACCGAGTAGACGAGCTGGATCGCGCGCTCCTCGCCGGGCTTCAGCGTGAGCTTCCAGAGGTGGGTCCCGTCGCTGGTGCGCGCCTTGTCCTCCTTCTCGCCGCGCACGAAGGGCGGATCGGACTTCGTCACCTCCACGCGGATCCGGTCGTCGCGCGACACGGGGATCGACTCGGAGATCTCCACCGTCGCCTCCCCCGTCGCCGCCGAGACGTTCTTCGCCGTGATCCGGTACGCGAAGGTCCAGGTGACGCGCGATTGCAGGAAGCCCGGCGCCTCCCGGTCGGCCCGCTCCTGCTTGCGCTCGACGGTCACGCCCGGGTCGGCTCCCACGTGGAGCTTCATCTCCTCCCCCGGCAACGTGTCGGGAACCGACACGCGGCCCACGAAGTCGTTCCCCACGAACACCTGCGCCATCCCCGCGAGGATCGGCAGCGACGACGTGTTCTTCGGGTTCGCGCGCACGAAGGCGCGCGTCGCGAGCTTCGGCACGGAGACGTGCACCGGCGCGAGCGCGAGCGCGATCTCCCCCACGCGCACCCGATGCGGCAGACCGTCGGCCGGCACCAGCTCCGGACGCGGCACCCGGAGCTGCATCGAGAGGCCGCTCGACAGCACCTCCGCGTCGAGGGAGAGAACGTCGGCCGCGTCGTCGGCCGACTCGGAGGGCGCGTCCTGCCTGCGCTCCTCGGCGAGGGCAATCTTGCGCGACGCGACCCGCCCGCGGGCGGGCGCCGACGAGCGCGCCGAGAGCTCGATCGGCTGGAGCGACGGCGGCTGGGCCCCCTGCTCGGGCTTCGCCGTGGAGAGGACGAGCGTCACGCCGCTCCAGTCCTCGCCCGTGCGCTGGGCGACGACGGCGTTCGTGAGGAGCGTCGCCTGCCGGAGATTCGCCGCGGCGCGCAGGTCGTAGGCGGGGGCCCAGGAGGCGCCTCCCACGAGGTACGCGATCTCGACGGACGTCTCGCCGGCCCCGTTGGCGAGGAGGTCGAGCACGACCCGCTTCGTCGGCACGAGGAGGTCGCGCTGGAGCTGCTGGAGCTGCGCCTCCACCTCGCGGAGGCGCGCCGTCAGGTCCTCGAGCTTCGCCGTCTCCGCGCGCTGCGCCTCGCTGTTCGCCGCGTAGGCGCCCTCGAGGTAGACGAGCACCTCGTCCCACTTCGCGGGATCGGGCGGCGCGGCGCTCGCGGTCGTGGAGGTCTTCGGCGCCTCCGCCCGCAGCGAGTCGAGGAACTGGCGGCTCGTGCGGAGACCGTCCTGCGCGGCGCGGCAGTCGGCGATCTGCTCGTCGAGCCCTCGCTTGCGGTCGCGGAGCGCCTGCACCGCGGGCGAGACGGCGGCCGTGGAGGTGACGCGCCGCACGTCGACGCCGACGACGGTGCCGGCGCCCTGGGTCTTCACCTGCACCGAGTCGTCGCGGAGGACCTCCGGCAAGTCGCGGATCTCGACGGAGGTGACCCCCCGCGTGAGCGCGACGGTGCCCGCGCGGCGGACGAGGGCCTCGGACGGGTAGACCGTCACCTCGCGGATCGTCGTCGCCATGACCGCCGGCGCGTCGGCCGGCGGCCCGTCGGCTGCCTCCTGGGCGCGGACGGGAATCGGCACGAGGGCGACGGCGGCGAGGAGGAGCAGCGTTCTCATGGCATGGCTCGCGGGGATGCCGGGGCGGCACGCGTTCGTGGGGAGGGTTCTCATCGCAGCTCGAGCCCCTGGACCGTCAGGTCCTCCGGCGCCGTGACGGTGTAGGCGAGTTGGATCGCGCGCTCCTCGCCGGGCTTCAGCGTGAGCTTCCAGAGGAGCGTCCCGTCGCTGGTGCGCTCCTTGTCCTCCTTCTCGCCGCGCACGAAGGGCGGATCGGACTTCGTCACCTCCACGCGGATCCGGTCGTCGCGCGACACGGGGATCGACTCGGAGATCTCCACCGTCGCCTCCCCCGTCGCCGCCGAGACGTTCTTCGCCGTGATCCGGTACGCGAAGGTCCAGGTGACGCGCGATTGCAGGAAGCCCGGCGCCTCCCGGTCGGCCCGCTCCTGCTTGCGCTCGACGGTCACGCCCGGGTCGGCTCCCACGTGGAGCTTCATCTCCTCCCCCGGCAACGTGTCGGGAACCGACACGCGGCCCACGAAGTCGTTCCCCACGAACACCTGCGCCATCCCCGCGAGGATCGGCAGCGACGACGTGTTCTTCGGGTTCGCGCGCACGAAGGCGCGCGTCGCGAGCTTCGGCACGGAGACGTGCACCGGCGCGAGCGCGAGCGCGATCTCCCCCACGCGCACCCGATGCGGCAGACCGTCGGCCGGCACAAGCTCCGGACGCGGCACCCGGAGCTGCGTCGAGAGGCCGCTCGACAGCACCTCCGCGTCGGCCTTCAGCGTGGGCCCCTCGGGCCCCGGCGACGACGGCGCGCGCGCGTCGGCGAATCCCTTCATGACCTCCTGGGCGGGTCGCGCCGCCACGTCGTAGCCGCTCGCCTCCGGCTCCGCCATCAGCACGATCGGCACCAGCGCCGGCGGCTCCGCGCCGCGCTCCGGCTTCGCCGTGGAGAGGACGAGGCTCACGCCGCTCCAGTCCTCCCCCGTCCGCTGCTGCACGACGGCGAATCCCTGCAGCGTCGCGTCGCGCAGGCTCGCGCTCGCGCGCAGGTCGTAGGCGGGGGCCCAGGTGGCGCCGCCCACGAGGTAGGCCACCTCCACCGCCGTCTCGCCCGCCGCGTTCGCGAGGAGATCGAGGACGACGCGCTTCGTCGGCACGAGAAGGTCTCCCTGGAGCCGCTGGAGCTGCGCGTCCACCTCGCGCAGGCGCGCGTCGAGCTCCTCCATCTGGCGCATCTCCGCGCGCTGCCGCTCGGCGCTGCGCGCGTAGGCGCGCTGCAGGAACGCGAGCACGGCGCTCCACCGGCTCGGCTCGGGCGCGGAGAAGGCACCCGGGGCGAAGAACTTCGGCGCCTCCGTGCGCACCGAATCGACGAACTGGCGCGCGCTCTGCAGGTCCTCCAGGTTGCCGCGGCGCACGGCGACCTCCGTCTCGAGCCCGCGCTTGCGATCCCGGAGCGCCTGCACGGCCGGCGAGAGGGAGGTGGTCGCGGAGTCCCGCCGCACGTCGACGCCGACGACGGTCGCGGCCCCCTCGGTCTTCACCTGCACCGACTCGTCGCGCAGGCCGTCGGGGAGACCGGCGATCACGATGCTCGTGACGCCGCGCGCCACGGTCACCGTGCCGGTTCGCTTCACGAGGGCCTCGCGGGGGTAGACGGTGACCTCCCGGATCGTGGTCGCGAGCGGCGCGGCCGCGGGGGGCGCCTCCGCGGCCTGGAGGAGCGGGACGACGGCGAGGAGGATCGGGATCGTCATGGCGTCTCTTTCCGGGAGGCTTCTTCCGGGGGGTCTTCGCGTCGAGCCCGCTCCGCATCCTTTCGCGGCGGGGATGGGAGGGTAGCGGCCGACGCGGCGAATCGGTCCGGAGAAGGGCTGATAGACTTCGGTCGCCTCCGAATCTTAGGGATCGGAGCCTCCGCGGCCGCACCGCAGCACCGCAGCGCCGCCGCACCGCCGAACGACCACGACGCCGCACCACAGCACCGACGACACCGTGACGAAGATCGCCCTCGTTCAGACCTACCACCCCTACACGCAGATGACCCATCTGCATCCGTTGGGGCTGATGTACGTCGCGACGGGCACGCGCCGGGCGGGCTTCGAGGACCTGACGATCCTCGACATGAAGGTGGACGACCTGCGGGTGCCGCAGGCGGCGGACCGCCTCGAGAAGCTGCGTCCCGACGTGATCGGCCTCTCGGCGATGACCTACGAGGCGGGCTGCCTCCACGCGCTCGCCGCGGAGATGAAGCGCCGGCTGCCGGGGGTCGTGATCGTGGCCGGCGGACCCCATCCCTCCGTCGCCGCCGACGACGTGATGAAGGACACGAACGTCGACTTCTGCGTCCGCGGCGAGGGCGAGCTCACGTTCCCCGCGCTGCTCGCCGCCCTGCGCGACGGTTGCACCGACTTCTCGGAGGTCCTCGGCGTCGCCTGGCGCCGCACGTCGGCGGATGGAGCCGCCGGCGAGATCGTCCTCAATCCCGACCGCACGCCCTCGGACACGCTCGACGAGCTCGGCTTCCCCGCCTGGGACCTCGTCGACGTCCTCAAGTACCACTCGGTCCCGCGCGGCGGGATCATCTACGCGCACAAGGAGTTCGCGACGATCTTCTCGTCGCGCGCGTGCCCGTGGCGGTGCACCTACTGCCACAACTCCTACGGCAAGAAGTTCCGCGAGCGCTCCGCGCGCCACGTGCTCGAGGAGATCGACATGCTCGTGTCGACCTACGGCGTGCGCGAGCTCGTCTTCTACGACGACATCTTCAACTTCAAGCCGGACCGCGCGAAGGCGATCTGCCGCGGGCTCATCGACCGCGACTACGGGCTGAAGCTCACGTTCCCCAACGGACTCCGCGGCGACATCCTCGACGAGGAGCTCGTCGACCTCATGAAGGAGGCCGGCATGTACCGCGCGATGATCGCCATCGAGAGCGCGGTGCCGCGGGTGCAGAAGGTGATGAAGAAGAACCTGCGCATCCCGCAGACGAAGAAGATCGTCGACTACATGTCCTCGCGCGGCGTGATGACGCACGGCGCCTTCATGCTCGGCTTCCCGTCGGAGACGCGGGAGGAGATGGAGGAGACGATCCGCTGGGCGCGCGACTCGTCGTTCCACACGGCGGCCTTCTATCGCGTGATTCCATTCAAGGGCACGGAGCTCTTCCGGCAGGTGGAGGAGGCGGGGCACGTGCTCCCGACGGACTGGAGCCACTACGAGCCCTACTACTCGGAGATCAACGTCTCGGCCGTGCCCGAGGAAGAGATCGGGAAGCTCCGCCGCAGCGCCTACTGGCGCTTCTACCTCTCGCCGAAGCGGCTCTGGGCGATCTTCCGGCTCATTCCGAACAAGACGCGGATGCTGCCGTACCTGACGCTCCTCTTCGCCCGGCGCGCCTACGCGCGCTGACGGGAGGCCGAGGCCCCGGGATCGCTGTCCCGGGAATGGGGTCAGACCCCTTTCTCTCTCCTCTCTCTCGCGCCGCGCTCGCGCGGCGCGAGAGAGAGG
>CAZJHD010000090.1:0-14106 GCA_964545855.1 uncultured Planctomycetales bacterium | reverse complement strand
TTCCCGGGACCATCGGCGGTCCCCGTCGCCGTGCGTGGCGACGCCGTTGCGGGGCACGCCGCCGCCGACGAGGACGAGCTGCCCGCGCACGCGACCGCTGCGAGGGCGGCGACGAGAGCGAGGATCGACGCGGCGAGACGCACGGCAGCCCAATCAGTGTCGAAGGTCTCGGTCGAGCGCGCCGCTCCAGAGGTCCTTCAGGAAGGCGCTCCACGGAACGACCTCGATTCCGTCCTCCGTCGTGCGCCGGCGCGGTGCGAGGCAGACGAGGATCGCGCGCTTCACCTTCAACTCCTCGCGCAGCGCACGCATCCCTCTCAGGTGATCGCTCGTGGGAGCCTCCCTCGGTCGACTTCGCTTCCACGGCGACCGCTCCACCGCCAAGGACGAAGTCCACCTCGAAGCTGGAGTCCGTCCGCCAGTAGGCGATCGGGTAGTCGATCCGGCCGTAGCTCGCGTGCGCGCGGAATTCCATCCAGAGGAAATGTTCGAAGGCGGCCCCGAAGTCCGCCGATCCGGGCCGGAGTTCGCACCGGCGAGCGAACTCGTTCGCGACGCCGACGTCGAAGAAGTAGAAGCGCGGGCTCTCGATGGCGCGGCGCTTCATCCGCTTCTGAATGCGGGGACCCAAGCGCCGACCAGCGTGTCCACAAGGACCTCGAAGTACCCGCGCACCGTCGGGGCGGAGACGCCGACCTCCCGAGCGATCGTCGCGTAGCGGACGAGCTGCACGTTCGAGGGCGTGCTCGGCGGAACGCGACGAGCCGCTCGGCCGCCAGCGCCAAGGCGCTCGCTGCAGAACCTCCCGGCATCAGAACGTCGTCGCTGCGCTCCCTGTGCTGCCGGACGCCCCCATGCGGGGCGCGCATCCGGGGAGCGCCCTCCGAGACGGACCGTGCCTGCCGAGTTGCGCTATGGCACGAGGATCGTGAGCGAGAGTCCGCGCGACGTGCTCAGGTTGTATGGAGGTAGCGAGCAGCTCGCCCACGCCCAGAGCGCCATGGCGTAGTAGGTGTTCCCGACGACTGCGGCGGGGATCGCGAAGGGCACTGTCGTCGCGAGCCCGCTCGGATCGCTGAAGAGGTCGAGGGAGATCAGCTCGATGGATGCCAGCAGATCCACATGGAGGAGGACGCCAATGCCGAATGGGTCGCTTCCCGCCAGATCCTGGGCGTCGCCGACCAGCAACAGGCCAAGAGAATTCGGCGGCGCGTTGTCGCAGGTGAACGCGAAGGACGGAGTGCCGGCAAGCGGGCACGTGCTCACGCCCACGTTCTGCGACCCAGAGCAGCCAGGGGTGCCCGTGCCGAACGACGAGACTCCACAGCCAGTGCCGAGATCGAAGACGTAGGCCGCTCCGGCGTTCGCCGCTCCGTCGTTGCCCTGGTTGCCGTTCACGCCCGTGGCGTTGCTGTCCTCCAAGTTCGCGCCGACCACCACCGTGTCTCCCGACACCGATACGCACGTAGGTGCGAAGTCGACCGACCCTCCGAAGTTGTCGTTCGTGGCCGAGTTCGAGGCCTTCAAGTAGGCCACTTGGCTCCAGATCGCCCCGATCCGCGTGAAGACGTAGGCAGCGCCGGAGTTGGCAGCGCTGTTGTCGAGCTGGTTTCCGTCGACGCCGGTGGCGTTGCTGTCCTCACCGTATCCCCCGACCACGACCGTATCTCCGGAGATCGCCACCGACGCGCCGAATGTATCGCCCGCCTCGCTGCTCGCCGACTTCAGGTAGGCCTGTTGGCTCCACGTCGTTCCGCTGCGCACGAACACGAAGGCCGCGCCCGATCCAGCGGCGCCCTCCAGGCCCTGGTCGCCGTTCACTCCGGTGGCAGAGCTGTCCTCCAGAAAGGCGCCGACCACGACGGTGTCGCCCGACGCCGCCACGGAGAAGCCGAACAGATCGCCGCCCATCGTCCCGTTGGCCAGATTGGTATCGATGCCCTTGAGGTACGCCTGTTGGCTCCATGCGGTGCCGTTGCGCGCGAACACGTAGGCGGCGCCCGCATTCACGTTGCCATTGTGGAACTCGCTGGAGCCGTCGCTGTCTTCCTGGTAGGCGGAGACCACCACGGTGTCGCCCGACGCAGCCACGGCGAGACCGAACCAGTCGAGCGCTCCGGTGTTCGATGCCTTCAAGTAGGCCTGCTGCGTCCAGGTCGAGCCGCTGCGCACGAAGACGTACGCTGCTCCGCTGTCTCCCGCGCTCAGGTCGCTCTGATCGCCGTTGACTCCGGTGGCGTTGCTGTCCTCGCCGTGCGACCCGACCACGATGGTGTCGCCCGAGACCGCTACCGCATCGCCGAAGTTGAAGCCGGGTCCCACCGTCGATGCCTTCAAGTACGCTTGCTGGCTCCACGTCGTTCCGCTGCGCACGAAGACATAGGCCGCGCCGGAGTTCTGGGTGGCGTTGTTGCTCTGGTCGCCGTTCACTCCGGTGGAGTCGCTGTCCTCGTTGCGCGCGCCGATGACGATGGTGTCGCCAGAAACGGATACCGAACGGCCGAACTCGTCGGTGCTCTGAGTGTTCGAGGCCTTCAAGTAGGCTTGCTGACTCCACGCGCCGCCGCTTCGCACGAACACGTACGCCGCGCCGGAATCGGTGCTGCCGTTGTTGAGCTGGTCGCCGTTCACTCCCGTGGCGTTGCTGTCCTCGAAAGAGGCTCCGATCACCACGGTGTTCCCGGACGCGGACACCGAGAATCCGAATCGATCACCGGCACCCGTGTTCGAGGCCTTCAGGTACGCCTGCTGCGCGATCGGGTCGATGGTGATCGGATAGCGCGCGCCGGCGTCGTCGAGGAGGAGACGCAGTCCGCCTGCGACGCGGTCGAATCGCGCAGGCAGGGACTGATCGTCCGCATCGACGACCGTGAGTCCCGTGTACGTGAGCACCGATGCGCCGCCGATGTCGATGAAGCGCACGGCGCGCCCGTCCTCGGAGACGGCGGGCGCGAGTCCGCCGCGGATCGCCAGGTCGAGCGTGAGGGGGCCCGTACCGTCGCCGGGCCGCGTGCGAACGGTGTAGCCGTGCTCGAGGCCACGGCCGTCGTTCACGTACCACTCGGTGAGTCCATCGCCCCAGTCGTAGGAGACTCGCTGCCCCTCGGCGCGCACCGCGGTCGGCTTCGTCACGGTGCGCTCGCCACCCGCGAAGCCACATCGCTGCAGCTCGAGCCCCCACGTCCATGCGCCCGCGTCGGGCGTCGTCGTGAAGCCGCGGCCGTCGAAGTGCGTCGCCCACTGCTGGCCGGGATTGCGCGCGCGATGGCCGCCATCGACGGCGAAGGCGGCGTGCCGTGCCGCTTCGTAGGCCTCGCGGATGCTCGACCACTCGGAGGCGGCGAGGCCTTCGGGGACGCCGCCCTCCGCGTCGGCGGTTGCCGGCGCCGGCGCCTTCGGGGCCTCGGAGCCCGGATCGCCGTGCAACGACGCGCCCAAGGCCGGGTCGAGTGGCCTCGTGTGCGCCTCTTGGGCGACCGGGACCGCTGCGCCGGGAGCGAGCGTGAGAAGCGAAGCGACGAGAAGCGCGCCGGAGCGGAAATGGGGCATGGGATCTCCAGACAGGACGAAGAGGCGGAGGCTCGGGCTCCGAGGGAACACTGGACCCGGGAGCGGCGGCGGCTCGGACGCCGTGCACGGCGGGACGATGAGGAGGCCGGCGGGAGGACCGAGAAGCTGCGAGGGCCTTTGTGAGCGTGACTCGAGCCGTCACGTCTGGAGACATCACCAATGACCGGCCGCGTTCGTTACTGGGCGAGTGAATCGCGAGCGCAACGCCCCACGACGAGACGCAGGGTTCGCGGATCGCGCCCTCCTGCCATGCCCGACTCGGACTACCGAGCCGAAGCGCCTTCAGTGCGTCGAGCTCGGCCCGCAACGAGCCGACGTAGGCATCGCGGGCCGCGGGCTCGGTCGTCCGGAGAGGAGGCGATGGGTCCGATCCGCGCGTCATGAACCCCTCTTGTGCCGCGACGCCGCCGCGCGCGGCGGTACCACCGGCGCCCGACGCGGCTCGAGGCCGGATCTCGAGCGCGAGTCCCCTCGAGCCGACGAGCGCGAGAGAGCAGTCTTCCGAGCGGCGTTCCGCGAGGTGCGCCCTTCGAGGCTCTGGGCTACCCGCCGATTCCTCGGGCGAGCGGCCCTTCCAAGGCAGAGATCCCGTGCTCGTGCTTTGCGCGCTCGTTCACGGCGCGAGGATCGGGAACGCGACCCCCGGCGAGCTGCTGAGGTTGTAGGGAGGGAGGCAGACGGCCGCCCCCCAGTACCAGATGGCCTGAGCGTTGAACGTCGAACCCACGAGACTCGGGAGGTCGGGGATCGTCACGACGACTGCGGCTCTGCCGGCGGAGTTGGACACGATGTCGAGCGCGACCAGGTTCGGCGACGCCATGAGGTCGACGTGGAGGAGGATTCCGATGCCGAAGGGATCGTGGCCGACCAGATCGGCGACGTCTCCGATGACGCAGAGGCCGAGCGCCGAATCCGGGGCGAGGTCGGTCCGCAGCACGAAGATCGCAGAGCCGATCTCCGCCGCGCCCGCAGTCATGGCGTGCGGGCCCGCGCATCCCGGCGTGCCGGTCCCGAAGCTGAACTGCGCCGGGCCGACGTCGCGCCAGACGTAGGCCGCGCCCCCGGTCAGCAGCCCGTCCACCTGATGCGCGTTCCTTGCGCAGGCGACGATCCGCTCGCCAGAGAGCGCGACGGCCGCTCCGATGTTCGCGGAGCCCGTTGAGTTCGGCCAATCGAACTTCGCGGTCTCGGACCAGGCTCCCGAGGGCTGCCGGCGGAAGAGATAGGAGCGGCCGAGGTTCGTGTTCGGGAAGACGCCGTCGGCGAGCGGCGATCCCACGGCGACGCGGTCTCCTTCGATCGCGACCGAGCTGCCGAATTGATCGTTGGCGAGTCCGTCGCTCGCGACGAGCTGCGCGACTTGGGACCACGTGCCCCCCGACTCCTCGAAGACGTAGGCGGCTCCCTTCGACCCGGAGTAGCCGTGCGCGCCGACGACGAGCCGGCTGCCGTCGACATGGACGTCTTGACCGAATCCGTCGAGGCCGGTTCCTCCCGTCGCGGTGAGTTCCTGGAGGAGTGCGCCGCCGAAGTCGTACACGCGGGCGCCCACCTGGCTCGTGACGAAGACGCGATCGTTCGTGAGCGCCACACGCCACCCGAGCTTCCCCTGCGCGACCGCTTGGGCCAGGGGAAGTTGGATCTTCGCGACCTGCGCCCAGCTGCCTCCCTGCTTCTCGAAGAGGTAGACCGAGCCGCAGTTCAGGATCGCGGGGAAGGGTGTGTCGATGTCGTCCAAGATCGCTCCCACCGCGGCGCGGAGCCCGGACGGCGAGAGCGCGACGGACGAGCCGAAGTAGTCGCCGGCGAGAGCCTGAGCGGGAACGAGCTTCGCCGCCTCGGTCCAGGTGCCGCTCGGCTGCCGCTCGAAGAAGTAGGCCGCGCCCTTGCCAAAGCCGCTGGACTGTGGCTCCTTGCCCGGCGCGCCCACGAGCGCGAGGTCGCCGCGCAACGCGACCTCGTGCCCGAGCAGATCGCTGACGTCCGTATCGGCCCCGAGAAACGTCTGGACCTGGAGCCAGCTCCCGTCGGGCTGCCGCTCGATGACGTAGGCGCGGCCGGCGGCGGTCCCTGCGCCAGCGTCCGATCGCGCGCCCAGGAGGAGTCGCGTGCCGTCGAACGAGACGGACTCCCCGAAGCCGTTGGTGATGGCTGGGCCGAGCGGCTTGGCTTGCCCCGCTTCGGCGACCTGGGCCGCGGCGCCAGGAGAAAGTGTCAGGAGCGAAGCTGCGAGGAGCGCGGCGGAGCGGAAAAGGGGCATGGGATCTCCAGACAGGACGAAGCGGTGGAAGCTCGGGCTCCGAGAGCACACCCGTCCCGGGAGCATCGGCTCCTCGGACGCCGCGCACGGCTGGACGATGAGGAGGTCGGCGGAAGGACGGAGAATCTGCGAGGGCCGTGGTGCGCGCGACTCGAGGCGTCGCGTCGGGAGTCATCACCAATGACCGGCCGCGTTCGTTACTGGGCGAGTGGACGACGAGCTCGATCCCTTCCTCCACGGCGAGCCACGAATTCCGCGGACCGCGCCCGCGCGTCGTGCCGAAGCCGCTCTAGCGAGCCGAAGCGCCTTCCACTGCGACGAGCTCGGCCAGCAAGGAGCGAACGAAGGGATCGCTGGCTGCGGAATCTCTCGCAATGAGCGTCTCCGCGTCCGCCCTGGCCGCTACGGCGTCGGGCGCGTGACCCGCGCCGCGATGGGCGAGAGCGAGGAGGATCAAGCTCGCGGACCGGCCGGCCGGCGGCTCGTCGGGGCCCGACGCTTGCGACCTCTCGAGCCACTCGATCGCATCGTCGTACCTGCGAAGGCGCAGATAGGCGAACCCGAGGCAGCGCCGGAAGTCGCCGGAGTCGGGCCGCGCACGTGCTGCCTCCTGCGCCGGCCCGAGTGCGCGGAGGTACTCTGCCTCGCCGAGCTCGGGCGTGCGAACGATGCTCCACGCGGCTCGCGAGAGAAGAAGCGGGGCGTCCTTCAGCTCGCCTGCGAGGTCGAGCGCTCGACGGCGTGCGCCCTCCGACAACGACCGGTCCGCGAGCAGGCGCTCCTTCACCTCGACGCTCCACAGGGCGTCCTTGCGAGCCGCGTCGAAGGCCTGCTTCGCCTCGCGGAGCTCCGCGAGCTCCTCGGCGTCCCCCACCTCGTGGGCGACTCTCTCCTCCACCGTGAGTCTCCGCGGCTTCCGGCGGCGCGCCTCGGCAAGGGGGTCGACCGGGATTCGCCGAACCCTGCCATCGGACGACGCCGCCGTGATCCACCGGCCCTCCGTGTCGAAGGCCACCGACGTCACGATGTCGGCGTAGCCGACGTCGCGCGCCAGCTCGGCTCCCGTCCGGGCGTCCCAGAGGCGCACCGTTCGGTCGGCCGCGGCGGTGACGAGGATGCGTCCGTCGGAGGAGAGGCACGCGTCCAGGATGTCGACCCCTGGCTGCGAGAGCACGAAGAGCTGCGCGCCGGTCTCTGCGTCCCACACTCGCGCGGAGTCGTCGTAGGAGCTCGTCACCACGTGGCCGTCCTCGGCGAAGTGGATCGATGCGAGCCGACCCTCGTGCCCGGCGAATCCTCCGATCCGAGCTCCCGTTTCGAGACTCCAGACGTGCGCCACGTGATCGGCGCCCGCTGCCGCGGCGCGCCGGCCGTCCCGCGAGACGTCGATCCGCGAGAGCCGGTCCTTCGCGCCCTCGAGCGTGGCGACGCATGTGCCGGTGCGCCAGTCCCAGACTCGGGCCGTCCGGTCGTCGCCGCACGTGACGAGCCGAGACGCATCCGGCGTGAAGCAAGCCCACCGGACGACTCCCTCGTGGCCGCGGAGCACCGCCACGGGCTCAGCGCCCGAGCGGCTCCAGACGTGGACGGTGCCGTCTTTCCGGCAGACGGCGATCCATTCCGAGTCGGCGCTGAAGGCCACGTAGTAGATCGGTCTCGTCGGCGACGGGACTTCGAGCTCCACGACCCCGGTCTCGGCGTTCCACACCCTCGCGACGCCGTCGGGCCCCGCGAGTCCGATCCGCCTCCCGTCGGAAGACGACGTGACTTGCCTGCCGCGCACACCGAAGAGATCCGTCCGCGCGAGTTCGGAGGCGCTGGCGGCGCGCCAGAGACGGAGCCGATCGCCAACCGTCGCGAGGACCGCGCCGTCGGGCCGAAAGGCGGCTCCGGCGACCGGACGAATCCCGCACGCAAGCATCGCGATCTGGGATCGGAAGTCGCGATCGACGATCCGAGCCGTGTCGTCGGCGCTCCATGTGAGGACCTGCCGGCCATCGGGGCTCCAGGCGACTCCGTTCACGGCGCGGTCGTGGTCCCGCCGCTCCGCGAGGAGCGCCCCCGTGGAGGCATCCCACTGGCGGGTCCGGAGATCCTGCGCCGCGGCGATGACGTGCTCGCCCCGCGGATCGAGCTCGGCGGCGACGAGCGGCTCCCCGTTCCCCGGGAGGTCGAGCAGCCGCTCTCCGGTCGCCACGGCCACGAGCCGCGCTTCGCCGTCCCTCGACGCCGTGAGGAGACGCTCCCCGCGTGCGTCGAACCGGATCGAGAGAATTGCATCCCCGTGCGTCTGTCGGCCGATCTCCACGCCCGACGCGGTGTCCCAGATCCGAACCGTGCCGTCGGCGCTCGCCGTCGCGACGCGGCCCCCGGTCGGGTCGAATCGGGCGTCCGTCACGCCCTTCTCGTGACCGACGAGCGCGCGCACGAGCGAGCCCGTCGACGCGTTCCAGAGACGCGCGGTGCCGTCGGCCGAAGCCGTCACGACGAGGTCGCCCCTTGCGTCGAGGCGCGCGCTCGCGAGCGCTCCGCGGTGTCCCCGGAGGACGGCCAGCGTCCGAGCTCCCGCCACGTCCCAGATGCGCGCGGTCGAGTCCTCCGACGCGCTCACGAGGCGCCGGCCGTCAGGAGAGAACTCGATCGAGGTCACCTCGAGCTCGTGGCCGATCAGCTCGCCGCGCGCTTCGCCGGTCGCTCCGTCCCAGAGCCGGATGTCGCAGTCGCCGCCGGCCGTCGCGACGAGCGATCCGTCGGGCGAGAACCGGACCCGATGCACGCCGCCGACATGGGCGTCGATCGCCCGGATCTCGCGGCAGCCGTGAAGCGCCGCCAGGAGCGCGTTGTTCGCCTCGGCTCCCGGATGGCGTTCGGCGCCCTCGATGGCCAGGAGGAGCGCGAGCGTCCCGTCAGTCGCGAGCAAGCGCTCGGCCACGGCCGCGAGCCGCATCCCCTCCGAACGGAGAAAGGCGGCCTTCAGGTCCACGCGGGCCTCGTGCTCCACGAGACCGAAGCCGACCGGTCCTCCGACGACGACGAGAGCCCCGAGCGCGATCGCGAGCGCGCGGGCCGGATGGCGCTGCGCTCCGCGGAGAAGGCGATAGGCGAGGCTCGGCCGCCGCGCGTCGATCGGTCGCTGCTCGAGGACGTTGCGGGCGTCGCGCGCGAGGTCGGCCGCGGACGCGTAGCGCCGCGCCGGATCGCGCTCCATTGCCGTGAGGCAGACGGTCTCCGCGTCCCAGGGAACGGTCGAGTTCATGGCGCGAGCCGAGCGCGTCTTTCCCTCGAGGATCCTCTGCATCGTCGCGGCGAGGGTCTCCTCCGCGTAGGGGAGCGCCAGCGTGAGGCACTCGTAGAGCGTGACTCCGAGGCCATAGACGTCCGTGCGCGCGTCGAGAGCGGAGGAGTCGCCGCGCACCTGCTCCGGCGAGAGATAGGGGAGCGAGCCGAGCTGCGCGCCCGTGCCCGTGATGCGGTCGCCGCCCGTCGCGGCGAGCCCGAAGTCGAGGAGCATCACGCGTCCGGCCGGCGTGATCATCAGGTTCGATGGCTTGACGTCGCGATGGAGTACGCCGCGGCGATGTGCGTGATCGAGGGCGTCGGCCGCCTGCTCGACGACCCGGAAGCACGCATCGGTCCAGCTCCCTTCGAAGGCGAAGCCGGAGGCGGCGTGGGGGCTCGCACCTGCGGCTTCGGGCGCGCAGCGCGCGATCGCTTCGGCAAGATCGCGGCCGCGAAGCGTCCGCGGCTCGCGGCCGCGCAGCGCGCGGAGCGCGCAGGCGAGGGTGCAGCCGGGCACGTGCTCCATCGCGAAGTAGGGGACGCCATCGGCCTCGCCAACGACGTGGACCGGCACGATGCCGGGGTGCTGGAGGCGCGCCACGGCCTCGACCTCGCGCTGAAAGCGCACGCGCGCACCCTCGAAGAGGAGCTGCCCCGGGCGGACGACCTTCAGGGCGACGCGCCGGCGGAGCGAGCGCTGCTCGGCGAGATAGACGACGCCCATCCCTCCTTCGCCCAGCTTTCGAAGCAGGAGGAAGTCGCCGAGGGTCCGCCCCTCGTCCGCGCAGAGATTCCTGCGAGGTGGGTGGAACAGCCCCGAGCAGCGGAGCGCCGCGAGCCGAGGGCGCAACGCTTCGGCGTGCCGCGGGTGCTCCGCCAGGAACGCCTCGACCCCGGCGTCGCCTTCCCGTTCGGCCCGGGCGATGCACTCGGTGAGGAGGTCGTGCAGCTCCTCGCCGCTCGCGTCGTCGGCTGAGCTCGAGCGGGTCACGTGGCGGGCGCGCCGTCCTTGCCGTCGATCCGGAAGAGACGCTCCGCGAGATCCGCGAGCGCGCGATGGAGGAGGACTCGGCATGCCGCCTCGGACCGCCCCTGGTGCTCGGCGATCTCCCTGTGGGAGAGCTCCGCGACGCGCGAGAGCAGGATCACCTCCCGGCGCTCCTCGGACAGCGAGCCGAGCACGGCCTCGATGCGCGCCACCTCTTCGGCGCTCACGAGCCGGCCGCTCGGCGTCGAGACTCGCCGGCAGGCGTCGAGGAGCGCGGGGTCGTCTCCCGCCGCGTCGACGGCTGCATGCCGGTCCGCGTTGCGGATGTGGGCGCGGTGAAACGCGTGGCGATTGGCGATCTTCCGGGACGCCGTCGTGTAGAGCCAGCGCCTGAACTCCTCTTCGCCTTGGTGCCGGTAGCGATCTCGATTCTCGAGCAGCTCGCGGCACACGGACTGGGCCAAGTCGGAGCTCGACTCGTGGCTCAAGAGGGAAGGTCCTGCGCGCAGGCGCACGAAGGCCTGCAGCCCCGGGAGGTTTCGCTCGAGGAGCGTCTCCATCGCAGCCGCAGGCTCGGTCGGCCGGGGAGGAGGCGAGGGGTCCGATCCATGCGGCATGGAATCTCATCCTAATGCCGCTACGCGGACGGGCGCGGCGTCGGGGCCGCTCCGGGGAGTGCCGAGCCCGCCTCCGTCGAGTCCGAACGGCTCCGGGAGTGCGGACGATTCCTTCGAGGGTCGCCGCTCGGTCGAGCGGGTCGACGAGTCTCTCGGTGGCTTTCGCCGAAACCACGCTGAACGACCGCCGCGCGAGCAGCACCGCGCCGCTGGCCTCCGCATCGACGAAGAAGGAGTCCGTGTCCCTGGTCCGCACGAAGATGGTCCCGGACGCGCGGCTCCGCGCGAAGGCATCGCCCGACGTGGTCGCGAGCGCGGTGACGAGAGCGAGGATCGGCGCGGCGCGGCGCGGCGCGGCGCGGCGCGGCGCACGGCAGCCGGCTCAGGGTCGAACCGTGCCTCGGGATCGTCGGAGAGGTAGTGGCTCGGAAGGCAGCCGTGATTCAGGGTGCGCTCGAGCGAGACGTCGGAGATCTCGGCGCTGGTCAGCGAGAAGAACTCGAGCCGCGCGGCGCGCCCGTCCAGCAGGTTGCCTCCTCCGCGTCGGAGCGTGCGCGCGCTCGAGCCGCTCAGGACGAAGCGCACTTTGCGGTGGACGATGAGCCAATGCACCAGATCGAGCAGCTCCGGCAGCCTCAGGATCTCGTCGATGACGACGGGCTCCTTCGCGGGGCCGCGATCGCGACGCATCGCCTCGACCTCCTGGCGCAGGATGCCCGGCTCCCGGAGGAGGCGTCGGCGTTTCGGCGCGAGAAGCAGGTGGTAGTGGGGAGCCTTGGGGAATCGAGCGTGGAGCAACGTGCTCATTCCCTTCTGGCGCGGACCCCAGAGGAAGACCGTCGGATGGCCCGGGAGATCGAAAGCCCAACTCTCGTCCGTCATCGGGTCGAAGGGGGAGCCGCGTGCTCCGTGTTGCGGGCGTCCCCGATCGGAGTGCGGGCCGCTGCGCCTTCTCCACGGTGGCGGATGCGATGCGCGTGCGTGTCAGTCGATCACGACGCGCGTCGTTTCGCCGCGGTGGATCTCGACCGTTCGCTCGAAGAGAACGGGGCTGCGGTTTCCGAGGGAGTTGCCCTTCCGCGAGTGGATGCGGAGCGTCCACCGCCCCGGCTCCAGGTCGTCGAGGCGAAAAGCGCCGTCCGCACCGATGGATGCGACGGAGAGCGTCCCGCCCCGGGGCCACGCCTCGCGGATCGGGCCGATCTCGAGGGTCGCGCGCGCTTCGTTCGCCGACTGCCCTTCGGTCGCCGCCGGACCAACGCGTCCCTCGATCGTGCCGCCGGGAAGGAGCACGAGGTCGGGGAGCTCGAGGGTCTCGCCCGCCGACAGCTCCACGATTCCCGAGCGCGCCGTCGCGCGACCGGCGCAGATCGTGACGACTTCGTAGCGATTCGCTCCGTGCCCTCGCAGGACGAACCGTCCGTCCGAGCCCGTTGCCTGGCTCCAGGTGGACTCGTCGCTCCAAGCGCTCGTGACCCACACGCCTCCCCGGGGCTCTCCCGTCACTCCGTCGACGACACGCCCTCGAATCGTCGCCGACCGCTCGAGCTCGAACACCGCCGGAGTCGTCTCGCCCGCCTTCACCGAAAGGTCTCGAATGCTCGCGCCCGAGTACCCGGGGGACCCGCACGTGATCCAGTACGTCCCGGGCTCCACCGGCGCGATGCGCGCGCTTCCCGTGGCGGAGCGGATGGGGCGGCTCTCGATCAGGGGCGGCCATCGCCATCGCGCGCCTCGCTCGCGTTGGCCTCGCCCGCCGATCGAGAATCGAGGGATCGGGTGGCCGGTGCGCGCGTCCCTCACGACGACGTCGATCTCTGCGCTCCGCGGGAGTGCGATCGAGACCGAATGCGCCGACGCGTCGACGGGGCCGATCTCCACGCGGCCTCCCGGTTCGAGCTCGGCGACGACCCGGTAGGGCCCCTTCGAGAGCCCGTCCACGCGGAAGCGGCCGTCCTGCGCCGTTGCGATGCACGTTCCGAGCAGCGCACCGTTCGCGTCGAGGATCTCGACGCGGGCGCCCTCGACGGGCAAGGCGTCGGCGTCGACGACGACGCCGGTGAGGGAGTGTGCGTAGGGGAAGGGCTCGTCGATCGTCCACCGGGCCGGCTGAAGCGCCGGCTCGGCGGACACGACGATCGACTCGGGACCGAAGCGGGCCTGGGCACGCCCCCACGGGTGTCTGCGCGGTTCACAGACCGTGTGCTCGCCCGGAGCCAGCTGGCTCCACCGAAGGCGGCCCGCATCGTCGGCTCGCGTGAGTCCATAGCCGGCGCCGAAGTAGGAGACCGGTCCCTGCGGCGCGAGCACGGCCTCGACTCCCGCGGCGGGCCGTCCCCGCGCATCCACGACGAGCGCTTCCATCGAGCAGGCGAGAGAGGTTGTGAGGATATCGCCGCCGCTGGCCCGAGGCCGAGCGAGAGCGAGCGAGGCGAGGCGCGACGACGACGCAACTCATGGAGAGTTGCGGAGGAGGAGCAACGAAGCCGCAGCCGCTCGCAGCCGGCCGAAGCCCGGCGCCGATTTCTTCACGACCTCAGAGGGAGCCGCAGATCGCGCTCCTGCGTCTCGCCCTGCGCGAGAGACTCGGGCCCCCACGACGCCGGGCCGTAGCCGTCGGCGTAGGCGCAGAGTCGTGCCTTGTGGGTGCTCCAGAATCCCGAGAAGGGGCGAACGTTCTCGAATCGATAGCGCCCCCGGTCGTCCGTCTTCGTCGAGCGCGTCTCGTCACCCGGTGACATGAAGAGAATGGTGGCGCCGAGGAACACACGTGCTCCCGCGATCGGCCGTCCTTCGGGATCGCGGACGACACCCTCGAGAGTCGCCGCGAGTTCGAGCGGGAGGACGAGACCGTCGGCGACCTCCATGGACTCCAGCGTGTACCTCCTCCGCGCGAGCTTCACTGCGCCATCGGCCTCCGCGTCGAGCTCGAACGTATCCGTCCCGCGCGGAACCGGGAGTGCGAAGCGGCCTTCCTCGTCGGCGCGCGCGGTGTACGCGCGGTGCCATCCGCCCAGCTCCTCGATGCGCCGCTCGAGCGCGAGCGGATGCATCGCGTCCACGGCCTCAACGCCGCCGAGGGCGCGCCAGAGATCCGCGAAGTCGACGGCGCGGTCTCCCGTGCGGAGCGAGACGACGCCGTTGCGCGGCACGCCGCCGCCGACGAGGACGAGCTGCCCGCGGACGAGGACGCTCTCCGGCGGGTCGCTCCGGGAGAGACCCGCGCACGAGACCGTCGCGAGGGCGGCGACGCGAGCGAGGATCGACGCGGCGCGGCGCACGGCAGCCGACTCAGTGTCGAAGGTCTCGGTCGAGCGCGCCACCCCGGAGCTGCGCGGGTCCCGGGAATGGGGTCAGACCCCTTTCTCTCTCGTCTCTCTCCTGCGCGCCGC
>CAZJHD010000089.1:0-14668 GCA_964545855.1 uncultured Planctomycetales bacterium | reverse complement strand
GTGCCGCGGGTCGTGCGACGCCGCCGAGTCCCGCCCCGACGGCCGCGCCGATGGGCGCTCCGACGGCCGGCGCGGGCGCCGGTGCGCCGCACGTCTGCGCGCAGTGCGGTTCTGGCGCGAGCGGCTCCGGAGCGGGCCAGGGCCACGCCCACGCGCCGGCGCCCGCGGAGCCTTCCGCGCCGAAGGGACCCGTCTCCTCCACGGTGATTCCGGCGGTGTCTCCGGCCGTCCTTTCGGCGCTGCTCGGAAAGCCCAGCACGTCCGCATACTGAGCGGCCGGCGCATACTGATCGGCTCGCCGGTTCCTCCCCGCTCCCAGACTCGCTCCCCGACACTCCTTTCCCCCCGCAACGGAAACACGTTCTCAGATGAGCAACATCGCCCTCGGAATGATCGAGACGAAGGGCCTCGTCGGCGCCGTCGAAGCCGCCGACGCCATGGTCAAGGCCGCGAAAGTCGTCCTCATCGGCAAGGAGAAGGTGGGCGGGGGCTACGTCACCGTGATGGTCCGGGGCGAGGTCGGCGCCGTGAAGGCGGCGACGGATGCCGGGGCCGCGGCCGCGCGCCGCGTCGGCGAGCTGGTGTCCGTCCACGTCATTCCGCGCCCGCACGCCGAGGTGGAGCAGATCCTGCCGCGGACCGCCACGCCGGACGACGGCGCGGCGATGTCGTGAGCGCGAGTCGATGACGTCCAACGTCCAGCTCCGCACCTATGTCTTCCTCGACTCGATGCAGCCGCAGTTCGCGTCGTTCGTCGCGACGGGCGCGCGCGGGTACCTGCCGGTCGCGGGGCAGGCGGCGCTCTTCGTCGAGGTGCAGCCCGGCATCGCCATCAACCGCATCACCGACATCGCGCTGAAGACCACCGACGTGGCCCCCGCGATGCAGGTCGTCGAGCGCAGCTTCGGTCTGCTGGAGGTCCATTCCGAGTCGCAGAGCGAGGTGCGCGAGGCGGGCCGGCAGATCCTGGCCCACCTGGAGCGCAAGGAGAGCGACCGGCTCCAGCCGAAGGTCCTCACGAAGGAGATCATCACGAACGTCGAGGCCTACCAGTCGATGCTCATCAACCGGAACCGGTATGGGCAGATGATCCTGGCGGGGCAGACGCTCTTCGTGCTGGAGGTGCATCCGGCCGGCTACGCGGTGATCGCGGCGAACGAGGCGGAGAAGGCGTCGCCCATCAACCTCGTCGACATGACGCCCTTCGGCGCCGTGGGACGCGTCTACCTCTGCGGCACCGAGGCGCACATCCGCGCCGCCGCCGACGCCGTGCAGCACGCCCTCGACGGGATCGACGGCAAGCCCAACGACGGGAAGAGCTGAGCGGCCGTCCGCTCGGCCGACCGTCTCCCCCGACATGGCGCGCGCCCCGTCTCCCGCACCGCGCGACGACGTCACGCCGCGCCCCTGCGTGGGCGCCATCGAGACCTGCTCCATCGCGACGGGGCTCCAGGCGGCCGACGCGATCCTCTGGCAGTCGGCCGTGGAGATGCTCTTCTGCGAGCCCGTGAGCCCGGGGAAGTTCGTCTCGCTCTTCACCGGGGCCGTCGAGGAGGTGCAGTCCTCCGTGCGCCGCGGCGCCGAGGTGGCGGGGGGCGACCTCACCGACCACCTCGTGATCCCGAACCTCGAGCCGCAGATCCTCGACGCGCTGTGCGGGAAGTTCGGGACGGTGGCGCTCGACGCCATCGGCGTCATCGAGACCGACACGGTCGCGACGCTCGTCGTCGCCGCCGACGTCGCCGCGAAGACGGCGCTCGTCGCTCCCGTGGAGCTCCGCCTCGCGAACGCGCTCGGCGGAAAGGCCTTCGTCACCTTCGTCGGCGCCGTCGGCGACGTGCGCGCGGCGATCGCCGCCGGCGCCGCCGCCGCCGCGGAGCGCGGTCACCTCGCGCGCGAGGTCGTGATCGCGGGCCCGCACCCGGAGATGGCACGCTTCCTCCGCGCGCCGACCCACCGCGGACGCTGACGTCCCGGGATAGGGGTCAGACCCCATTCCTCGCTCTCGCGCCGCGCACGCGCGGCGCGAGAGCGAGAAATGGGGTCTGACCCCTTTCCCGGGCCCGTTTCCCGGAGACCTACCGCGGGCGGGCGAGCAGGGGGATGACGAGACCCTCGCGACGCTCTCCGGGCGCGAGGTCGATCGTGGTCTCGTAGGGCTCGGCGCCGTCCGCTTCCGCGCGGAGCCGCCACGTTCCGGGTCCGAGGTCATCGAAGGAGAAGGGGAACGAGCTCACCGCGGAACTCGACGTACTGGACACCGAGCGAGCCCGTCCCGCGGCGGCGGAGAGGACGGTCACACGGACCGTGGTCCGCTTCTCCGACGCCGCCACGGGGAGGACGACGCGGCCTTCGAGGAGGGCGCTCGCCCGGAAACGGATCTCGACGACGACCGCCGAGCCCTCGGGATCGGCCGTGAAGGGGACGCTCGACCCGGGCGCGTAGCTCGGGGCGCGCGCCTCGAGCCGATAGCGCCCCGGCCCGAGCGGCGCGAGGTGGAACGAGATCTCTCCGAGCGGGCTGATCCGCCTCCGAAGCACCTCGAACTTCTGCACGCTTCCGACGCCTTCTCCGTCCCGACGGACCGCGAGCCACGCAGGCTTCACGGAGCCTCCCGTCTCCGCGTCCACGCAGCGAAGGATCACTTCGGTGCCGAGCCGCCGCGGGTCGACGCGCAGAACGATGCCCTCCGTGCCCGCCGGCACGTCCTCGATCACCGCAGCGGAGATCCATGGGGGGAGAACCGTCAGCGAGGAGCGGCCGCCCCTCGCGATGTCCGGCCGACTCTCGAGCAGTCGTTGCAACTTCTCGATCTCCTCGTCGCTCCCGACTTCGAGGTCCGGCGGCGTCTCGAGCATGAGCCGCACGCTCGTTCCGGCGCGGAGGCCGCCGACGCGGAACGTGCCGTCCTCCCGTGGTTCCGCTTGTCGCTCCCGCCGGTCCGCGCCGAGGACCCGGATGCGGGCCGGCCCCGGGAGCGGCGCGCCGTCGCTCTGAAGAGCCAAGCCTGCGACGAAAGCCGCGCGTTCCACCTCGATCGTGAGCTCGGTTCGCGCGCCAGGGTCGACGACGACCTCGCGCGATCCCTCGACCCACTCCTCGGAGCCGTTGCCCCAGCGGATCACCGCGCGCCCCGCGTGGAGTCCGCGCACGTCGAGTTCTCCCTCGCCGTCGCTCGTCTCCTCCACCGAGTGCGCGCCGGCGAACCTCTGCGGCGCGACGCGGCCGCAGGCGGGCGACGCGCAAGGAGAGCCGCTCACGCGAGCCGGAAGTCCGGAGACCGGATCCCCTCGAGAATCGACGAAGCGGACCCGGAGCGGCGATTCCGGCGGAAGCGCGATCGTCCCCAAGTCCTGCGCTTCCCGGCTTCGGGGCAGCACGGCTTCTGCCGCGTGCGTTCGCGCGAAGCCCGGATGCTCGGCAGCCGGCAGCACCGAGTCGAGGCTCGGAGGGACGAAGAGCCGGAATCGCCCTTCTTCGTCCGTCATTTCCTCGGTGAGCGCCGACTGGAGCGCCGCATCCCAGCTCACGAGGGCGCCGGAGAGGGGCCGATCGCGATCGTCGGTCACGTGGCCGGTGAGCCGGAACAGCTTCTCGTTCGCGATCGACTCCGGATCGGGCTCGTCCGGCGGGGCGGGCTCGATGCGGTCTTCGCCGGCCGGAGCAGCGATCGTCGCGGGAAGGTGAGGTGCGACTCCGGCGCTGTCGGCGCGTGCGGCCTCTCGATGTCGGTCGCGCGCCGCCGACGAAGGCCCGTCGACGAGCATCCACGCCGCCGCGATCGCAGCCGCACCGGCGAGGCCGAGGATCGCGAGGCAAATGCTTCTCATGCGAGCGGAGTCGTGCGAGGCATCGTTTCCGTGTGTCAGCGGTCCCGGGCCTCGACCGGGATCGTGACGTCCGTGCGCTGCTCGCCGCGCGCGAGCGAGACGGTCGTCTCGATCCGCATGGCGAGATTCGACTCGACGCGGAGCGTCCAGGTGCCTGCCTCCAAGTCGTCGAAGCGGAAGCGGGATCCACTCCCGAGGTAGACCGTGCGCACGGAGGGGCCGCGGTCGAGCGGATCTCGGATGGCCGGGATGGCGAGGACTCGTGCTCGGGAGAGCCGCGCGCCGCTCGGCACGTCGACGTGCCCCTCGATGCGGGCGCCCGGCTCGAAGCTCAGGTCGACGTCGAAGCTCCTCGCGGAGCCGTCGTTCGCGAAGAGCGCGCTCGCGGCCGGTGCGTAGCCGGGAGCGGCTGCGACGACCGAGTAGCGGTCTGGCGGAAGGCGACCGAGACGGAAGGAACGACCTCCGGCGGGGGACTGCCTCGTGCGCGCGATGCTCATCGGCGGACGCCGAGGCCTTCCGTCCTCGTCGTGAGCGCGCAGCAGAGGATTCCGAGGCTCGATCGCCGCACCCGTCACGGCATCGAAGGCCCGAATCACCACCTCCGCACCGAGTCGGCCCGGGTCGACGTGCAGCTCGAGGGAGTCCGTTCCCGTCGGCACGCCGGCGCGCTCGTCGGCGACGAGCCAAGGTGCAGGATCGGCGTCGATCTCGGGATCGACGCGCGTCTCGTCGCGGGACTTCGTCTCCCGAATGAGGCCGCGGAGGAGCGTTCCGTTCGCGATGGAGGCATTCCATCGGCTCTCGACGTCGGCTCGAACGTCGAGCACGACGCGTACGCTCGCGCCGACAGCAAGTCGATCGAAGGCGAAACGGCCGTGCTGCTGCAGTTCGGATCGGAGCTCTCGGCCTCCCGGCTCGATGAGTCGAACTCGCGCAGCGGAACGGGCCATCGGCCGACCCTGCTCGTCGTGCACGACACCGGAAACGCGCGCGGCCCGCGGAACCTCGATCGTGATCGATGCCGGGGTGTCGGCGCGAAGCTCGACCCTTCGCTCGCCGGCGGCCCGGCTACGGTCCGACGGATCCCATCGAACGGCTGCTCGACCCTCCGAGAGACCGTGGATCGCGGCCGACCCCGTCGCGTCAGAGGTCGCCGAGACGTCGTGCCAGACGGAGTCGTCGAGCTCGGCGAGTCCACGGCAGGCGGTCGAAGGGCAGGCTGCTCCGAGGATCGTGACTCGGACGCCGGTGACCGGGCCGCCATCTGCGTCGACGAATCGAAGCCGAAGCAGCGCCTCCGGCCGCAGCACGATGGTTCCCGCGTCGCGCTCCCCGGCACTCTCCGTCGAGAGCCATCGATCGGCGTGCGCGCGCGCGAAGCCTTCCTGCTCCGCTTGGGGGAGGACGTTCCCGGAGCGCGCGGGCACGGAGAACCGGAAGCGTCCCGCTTCGTCGGTGCGGGCATCCGCGCCGACGTGCGAGCCCGGCGCGTGACGATCCCGGAAGGCCGCTCCGCGAACCGCCGCGCTCGCGACCGGTCGGCCGCTCTCGTCCGTCACGAGTCCCGTGACCGTGCAGTCGTCGGAGCGTTCCGGGCCTCTCGCGATTCGAGCGGTCTCCTGCACCGCCGTGCTCGACCGAGGATCGTTCGCCGACGCGATCGCCGTGGCGCCGGCGAGGCCGAGAACGAGGAGACGGGCGCTCTTCACGGCGCGTCCCTCGGGCCGAGGTCGTGCGCCTCCACGAAGGCGCGGAAGCGCGCCGCCTCCGGGCGCGGGAAGTAGTCGCGCGCCTCCACCTCGCGGTGGTAGCGGCGGAAGGCGGCGACGAACTCCGACGGGCGCTCCTCGAACCAGCGCTCCATCTCCGCGTCGCCGCGGCAGATCCTCTCGAA
Source organism: uncultured Planctomycetales bacterium (assembly GCA_964545855.1). GTDB lineage: Bacteria > Planctomycetota > UBA1135 > UBA1135 > JACQFD01 > CAZJHD01. Next base: position 8,941 of record CAZJHD010000089.1, on the reverse strand, counting down.
GCGGAGCTTCTTCACGAGCAGGCTCGACAGCACGAAGCCGTCGGCGTCGATCGCCTCGGCGAGCGCGCGCTCGCGCGGCGGGAGGTCCTTCGCCTCGCGCGCGAGCGCCGCGAGGGGCTCCTCGTCCTGGAGGGCCCGCAGCAGCGCGCGCTGGAGGTCCGTCAGGCCGGCCATGCTCTCCGCGCGCGGCGCAGCTCCTCGCGGAGCGCGGGCACGTCCGCTTCGTCGAGCGTCCCGTTCAGGCGCTCGACGACGATGCCGCGGAGCGACGTGCAGCGCGGCAGCACGCGGTCCAGCAGCTCCCAGACTCCCTCGGGCACCGCGCCGTCGTGCGTGTCGATGCGGAAGACGCGCTTCGACGGCACCCAGTCGGGATCGCTCTCGCTGCCGCCGCTCAGGTGGATCTCGAAGACGCGCGAGAGATCGATGCGGTCGACCCACGGACCCGGATCGATGCCGGCGTTGCGGCATTGGGTCCAGGCGTTGTGGAGGTCGAGCAGCATCCCGCAGCCGGCGCGCGCGCCGATCGCGTTCCAGAAGTCGGGCTCGCGCTCCGGGTCGCCGAGGTGGAAGTAGGTGACGTTGTTCTCGAAGCCGGCGAGGGGCGCCACGCCCTGGAGGAGCCGCATGCGCGCCGCCACCGTCTCCACGGCCTCCTCGTCGAAGGGGAGCGGCAGGGGAAGCACGCCCTGCAGGCCGTCCACCGTGGTCCAGCCCAGGTGCTCGCTGATCCAGGGGAACTGGAAGTCGGCCTGGTCGCGGCGCAGCCGCGCGAGCCATGCCTCCGTGCGCGAGCGGTCCGCGTCGATCGCGGTGCCCGGCGAGAAGGCGAGGCCGTGGGCGACGAAGGGCTTCCCCGACCGGCGCCGGATCTCGAGGAAGAGGCTCCGATAGTCGTTGTCGACGAGCTTCCCGTTCTCCGCGCGCCACATCGTCTCCGGCGCCACCTCGAAGAAGTCGGCCTCCTCCTCGACGATCGTGCGCGTGAGTTCGAGGAACTCGATCTCGCTGTGGAGCGAGAAGCCGATGCCGAGACGTTGGGGCAGGGGCGGCATGGGGAACGGGCGCCGAACCGCACGCGGCACGACCGCGCGCTTCCGCCGAGACTACCGGCCCGGGCATCTCCGTGGGCGGGGAGCCCGGCGTTCCGTCACGGTTCGCTTCCGAGCATTCCGACGAAGCGCCGCGTGGCCGGGAAGCGGAACGAGGCCAGGCCGCAGTCGAAACCGATGTCGGCGCAGGATCCGACCCGGCTCGGCTCGACGACGCGCAATCCGTAGGGGAGCCTCGGCCCGGGCTGCGACTCGAGGTTCGAGGCGAAGGAGCATGCGAGGGCCTCCGCGAGCCGTTCCGAGCTCGGACCGTCGCTCGCGCGGAGAGCGCGCTCCCGGATCACGACGGCCGTGAGCGCCGGAAGGTGGGCATGCGCGAACTCGTCCGGGGCGATCGTTCCCTGCGCGCAGGCTTCCATCGACTGCAGCGCGTCCTGGGTCGCGTGGAGGCGGGCGTCCGCGGCCCGAGCCGCGAGCCGATCGCCGTTCGAGCCGTCCACGAGATCGCGCAAGAGCGCGACGAGGAGCGGGGGGCGAGCCCAGGCGGCGCTCGAGACCGATCGGCCCTCGACACGGCGCAGGTCGGAATCCACGAGGACGGCGGTCTCGTCCTTCCGTGAGCCGACGATCCAGCGCTCGATCTCCGCCGAGGTCATGCAGAGGAGGAGTGCCTCCGCGAGAAGCTCCAGCGTGGAAACGTCCGGTGTCTCGTCGAGGAGGCTCGAGAGCGTCGCCACGGCCAGGTCCCGATCGCCCTCGTCCTCGAGAAGACGCAGCACGAGACCCGGCTTGCCCTCGGCGCGCAGGCGCACGGCGGCTGCGGCGAGGAGCGCCGGGCGCTTCGTGTCCCCCTGACAACGGAGCGCCCAGGGAGCGCTGAGCAGGAGGAGCGATGCGCGCGCGGCGTCGTGGAGGAACTCGCGGCGGAGGGCGTCCATGGCTCGTCCCCAGGACGCCGATCGAGTGGCGCCGGTTCGCCGGGAACGGGAGCGAAGCGCCGGGGCGTCAGTGGGACTCGCTGCAGATCATCCCCACGAAACGGCGGGAGGCGGGCCTGAGGGAAGCCATGCCGCACACGAAGACGGGTTCGTCCTTCGGATGGAGCGAACCGCAGCCGTTGGAGCTCCTCGCGACGAGATCGAGGCCGTAGGGGAGGAAGGGCCCGTGCTCCGTCTCGCCGAGCTTCGCTGCAGTGAAGAAGACGAGCGCGTCGAGAGACCTCTTCGAATCGGCAGGCCCCACGGCGCGGTCGAGGGCGACGAGGGGAAGGAGCGCCGTCGCATCCGCTACGCGTCGGCGATTGCGGGGCTCCTCTTCGAGGAGGCTCTCGTAGGTCGCCAGCTCTTCCGAGGAGAGTCCGCTCCTCGTCGTGGCGGCCCGCGCCCGGAGTCTTTCGAGATTCTCTCCGAACGCGAGTCTGCGGAGGCGCAGGACCAGATCCGCCGAATACTTGAGCTCCTCGCGAGTGAGACGGCAGCCATCCTCCCGCCGCCCCTCTCCGTCGAGGAGGAAGACGTCCTCGCTGTCTCTCGCGCCGGTCACGTGGTGGAGCACCTCCTTCCGTTGGTAGCAGCCGAGGAGCACGCAGAGGAAGAGCTCGCGCGAATCGATCGCCAGGCTGCCCCCGATCATGTCGAGTGCGAAGCTCAGCAGCGAGACGAGCTCCTCCTGCCGCGTTTCGTCCTCGGGGAACGCGAAGACGATCGCGGCCTTGTTCTCCGCGCGCGCGCGCTTCAGAAGCGCATCGAGACCGTCGTTTCGGGCCGCGGGCCGGCTCGCAGGTCTGCTCTCGGGGCGAGACTCCGCTGCGTCCTGCGCGCGGAGCAGCGCTCCCGGGAGCGCGATCACGACTCCGAGGCGGGCGGCGCGGGCGAGGAAGTCTCGGCGGCTCTCGGGGTTCATGGGAGCGGCGTCCGACGCGCGCCGCGCGGGGTCATTCCGAAGGATCTCGACGGAGCCGACGCCCGAACCGCGTCTTCCCGGGCACCACCGGCACACGCTCCCGTAAGCGGCGGCCGCCGTCCGGCCGAAGAAAGACTGGGCCGGGGCCCCGCCAGCGGCGAGAATTTCGCCGCGACGGGATCCGACCCGGTCGGTTCTCCGCGCGCCTTCGCCCCAAGAGGGTCCACTCGATGAAGCTCGTTCTCACTCCGCTCGGTTCGCTCCTCGTCATGGCGTTCGGCGCCCTGGTTCCTGCCGTGTGGGTCGCGGCGCAAGACGACGGAGCGCCCGCCCGGCGCGACGGCACGGCGGCGCGGCTCGATGCGGCGGCCGTGGACCGGTTCTTCGAGAGGGCCTGGACCGCGGCAGGGGTGGAGCCGGCGGAGACGGCGAGCGACGGGGAGTGGATTCGACGCGCGTACCTCACGCTGAACGGCGTCACGCCCACCGCCGACGAGGTGGATGCCTTCCTGCGGAATCCGTCCCCCGACAAGCGCGCGCGCGTGATCGACGACCTCCTCGCGCGCCCCGAGTACGCGCGGCACTTCGGCGGGATCTGGATCCGGCTCATGGTGGGCCGCCGGGCGCAGGGGCAGCGCTTCGATCGCGGCGTCTTCGAGGATTGGGTCGAGCAGCAGTTCGCCGAGAACCGGCCCTTCGACACGCTCGTGCGCGACGTGATCGGCGCGAGCGGGAGCCACGAGGACAATCCGGCCGTCGGCTTCGTCGAGCGCTGGCGGACGAACCAGCGGGGCGCCGAGGGCGTGAAGGACCTCGCGGGGCACACGGCGAAGACCTTCCTCGGCCTCCAGGTCCAGTGCGCGCGCTGCCACGACCACAAGTACGAGCAGTGGAAGCAGGAGGAGTTCAACGACTTCGCCGCCTACTTCGGCCTGACGGACGTGCGCCGCCGCGGCGACGAGCGAACCGACACGGAGGTCTTCGACAAGCCCGAGCGCGAGATCTCCTCGAAGGTGAAGGAGCGGAACAAGAAGCGCCTCGAGCAGCGCATGAAGGGCAAGGAGAACGCGCAGGCGATCCTCGAAGCGGCGGACATCGCCATGGCGACGCCGCGCCCGCTGCGCCCACTGGAGGAAGGGCCCCTCGCCTCGCCGCTGGAGCCGACCGCCGGCGAGGTCCTCGCGCCGCAGCGCTTCACGAACGACGGCGAGGAGCTGACGCGCCGGCAGCAGCTCGCCGCCTGGATGACCACCCCGGGCAACCCCTACTTCGCGCGCGCCACGGCGAACCGGATCTTCTCGGAGCTCTTCGGCTACGGGCTCGTGAACCCGATCGACGACTTCGTCTCCGACTCCGTCGTGCTGGTGCCCGGTCTCCTCGACGCGCTCGCCCTGGAGCTGGAGCGCAGCGCCTACGACTACCGCGCGATGGTGAAGCTCCTCGCGAGCACGCGCGCCTTCTCGCTCTCCTCGTCGGCGGGCCGCGTCGAGCCGGTCGAATCGATGAAGGAGCGGGAGAAGGTCTTCGCCCGCTTCCCGGCGCGGCCCATGACGGCCGACCAGCTCTTCGACTCCCTCGTGCGCGCGACCGGCCTCGACGAGGCGGCGGAGAAGCGCGCGAAGAACGCGAAGGGGCTCGGCAAGAAGGGCGCGGAGCGGGCGGAGAAGATGGCCGAGGGCTACTCGAAGCTCCGCGAGGCGATGCTCCGCAAGTTCCTGAGCGCCTTCGACGACGACGAGCAGGCGGAGGCGATGGACATGGAGGGGACCATCCCCCAGGCGCTGCTGATGATGAACGGCCGCGTCGTGACGGACGGGATCCAGAAGGGGTTCACGCTCGCGCGCGTCCTCGAGAAGGGATCCGGCAACGACCGCCTCGACTGGCTCTACATGGCGGTCCTGTCGCGGAAGCCGACGACCGACGAGCGCATGAAGGCGCTCTCCCACTTCCAGAAGGCGAAGGGGGAGCGCGAAGCGTGCGAGGACATCCTCTGGGTGCTCCTCAACTCCGCCGAATTCTCCGTGGTCCACTAGAGCGAGGAGCCGACCGATGCAGCGCAACCCGTTCCTCGAGATCCTCTCCGAGCCCTCGCAGCTCGTCGGACGCCGCACGCTCCTGCGCATGGCGGCCCTCGGCGGGCTCTCCGCGACGCTCGTCTCCCGTGCCCAGGGCGGCATCCCGGCCTGGATCGCCGGAGCGAAGCGCGCCGGCATCTCCGGCAAGGCGAAGCGCTGCGTGCTCGTCTACCTCGCCGGCGGCCCCAGCCACCTCGACACCTTCGACCCGAAGCCGGGCCACGCGAACGGCGGCGAGTTCCAGGCGATCGAGACGGCCGTCTCCGGGATCCGGCTCTCGGAGCACTTCCCGCAGCTCGCGAAGGAGATGAAGGACGTGGCGCTCGTGCGCTCCATGACGTCGCGCGAGGGGAACCACGACCGCGGGCGATACCTCGTCCACACGGGCTACGCGCCGCAGCCGACGGTGCAGCATCCGGGACTCGGGTCGATCCTCTCCCACGAGATCGGCGACGACGAGCACGACCTGCCCTCCTTCGTCGCCGTGGGGAACTCGGCGCAGTCGGGTGGCTACTTCGGCACGCGCCACTCGCCCTTCGGGATCCGGCGCGCGGCCCAGCCGCTGGAAGACGTGGCGATCACGGTGCCGCGCCCGCGCTTCGACGCGCGCCGGAAGCTCCTCGCCGACCTCGACACGCGGTTCCAGAAGCAGACCGGCAGCACGGCCGTCGAGCCGCACGCGCAGATCTATGACCGCGCCGAGCGGCTCATGAAGAGCCCGCTGCTCTCGGCCTTCGACGTGATGAAGGAGGACGAGAAGGCGCGCGCCGCCTACGGCACCGAGGACTTCGGCCAGGGTGTGCTCATGGCGCGGAGGCTCCTCGAGGCGGGCGTCACCTGCGTCGAGGTGTCCCTCGGCGGCTGGGACACGCACCAGAACAACTTCCCGCAGGTGGAGAAGCTCTCGGGGCAGCTCGACCTCGCGCTCTCCGCGCTGCTGCGCGACCTGCGCTCGCGCGGTCTGCTGCAGGACACCCTCGTCCTCTGCGTCGGCGAGTTCGGCCGCACGCCGCGCATCAACGGGAACGCGGGCCGCGACCACTATCCGCGCACCTGGTCGGCGCTGCTGGCCGGCGGAGGCGTGAAGGGCGGTCAGGTGATCGGCGCGACCACCGACGACGGCATGGAGGTGAAGGACCGCCCGGTGACGGTGCCCGACCTCTTCTGCACGCTCGCGTCGGCCTTCGGCATCGACGCGGCGCAGACGAACTTCGCCGGCCCGCGTCCGATCACGCTCGTCGACAAGGAAGGGAAGCTCGTGCCGGAGGTCTTCGGGTAGCAGGGTGCTGAGAAACTGCTTCGACGGCGAGCGCGAGGAATCGTCGTCGAGGTCGAGGAGCGACGCCGGAGCCGTATCCCGGGAGATACGTCGAGGACGGCGCGACGACGAGATCGGCGACGAGGCCCGCGCGCAGCCCGAATGAGTTTCTCGGCGCCCTGCCAGGAACCGCGGCGGCCGTCCGCGTGCGGTCACCCGCGTGCGGTCACCCGGGAATGGGGTCAGACCCCTTTCCCGGGACATGAACCGAATGGCCGCGTCCTCCGTTCCGAGCGGGGATGCCGCCGACGTCTCCCCGCGCGCGACCGACGCTCGCGCTCCTCTCCTCGCTCGTGCTCGCGCTCGGCTCCGCGCCGTTGGCGCGCGCCCAGACCCAAGGTCCGGTCTCTCCGCCGCCGCGCGACGAGCCGCCCGCGCCGAAGCCCGAGCGCCTCCCGGCGACGATCGTCACGGCGACGCGCCTCGACCAAGAGGTATTCGACGTGCCCTACACGGCGGCCGTGCTCGATTCGGAGCGCCTGCAGGTGGAGGAGATGCGGCGGTCGACGCCCGACGCGGTCACGGAGATCCCGCAGGTGATGGGGCAGAAGACCGCCTTCGGCCAGGGCTCGCCGTTCCTGCGCGGCTTCACGGGCTACCAGACGCTCTTCCTCATCGACGGCATCCGCCTCAACAACTCCGCCTTCCGCAGCGGACCCAACCAGTACTGGGCAACGGTCGACCCCTTCAGCTACGAGAAGCTCGAGGTGGTGCTCGGGCCCGGGTCGGTCCTCTACGGCAGCGACGCCGTGGGCGGCGTCGTGAACGCGCTCACGAACCGGCGCCGGAGCTACGAGCCGGGCGTCCACGCCGACGGGCGCCTCTTCTTCCGCTGGTCGCAGGCGGAGTCGTCCTTCCTCGGGCGCGCCGAGGGGAGCGCGAACGTCGGCGACCGGGTCGGCCTCTTCGCCGGGTACAGCACGAAGGACTTCGGAGACCTCCGCGCCGGCGGCGGCACGGGGACGCAGCACGAGACCGGCTACGACGAGCGCGACGCCGACGCGCGGCTCGACCTGAAACTGAACGACCAGTGGAAGTTCACGGGAGCCTTCCAGTTCGTGCGGCAGATGGACGTGCCGCGCACGCACACGACGATCTTCGCCGAGTCGTTCCAGGGCACCGCCGTCGGCACGGAGCTGCAGCGCGACCACGACCAGAGCCGCAGCCTCCTCTACGGGAGGTTCGAGCGCGCCGACGCGCCGGACGCGATCGACCGCGAGCTGTTCACGCTCTCGTGGCACCGCCAGTCGGAGAGCCGCGACCGCATCCGCACCGGCGGCCGGCGCGACTTCCAGTCCTTCGAGGTCGACACCCCGGGCATCCAGGCGCAGGTCACGCGCGAGACCTGCTTCGGGATCCTGACGGGCGGCTTCGAGTACACGCACGACTTCGTCGAGAGCGAGCGGGTCAGCATCGCGGGCGGCACGGCCACGACCGAGGTCCAGGGTCCCCTCGGCGACAACGCGGGCTACGACCTCGCGGGCCTCTACCTCCAGGCGCAGATCCCGGTCGGCGACTTCGAGATCGTGCCCGGCGTGCGCGGCACCTGGGCGCATGCGTCGGCCGGTCAGGTCGACAACCCCGCCGTCCCCGGCGCCGGTGTGGGCATCCCCGGCAACGTGATCGGGATCTCCGACTCGTGGGTCGAGCCGACGGGGAGCCTGCGGGCGCTCTGGCACGTCACGCCCGACTGGAACGTGTTCGCGGGCGTCTCCCAGGCCTTCCGCGCGCCGTCGCTCTCGGACCTGACGAGCTTCGACGAGACGAGCGCCGCCGAGTTCCCCTCGCCGGGGCTGCGGCCCGAGCGGTTCCTCCAGGAGGAGATCGGCGTGAAGGCGCGAGGCGACGGCTGGACCTTCGAGACCTCCTACTGGGAGACGCAGATCTCTGGCGCGATCGTGCCGAGCCCGAACGGCGCCTTCTCCGGAGCGACGCCGATCGTCGTGAAGTCGAACGTCGGCGACGGCTCGATCCACGGCGCGAACGCGCAGGGGTCGCTGGAGCTCCTCGACGGGCTCACCTCCTTCGGCTGGGTCTCGTGGCAGGAGGGGAGCATCGACCAGATCGCGTTCCCGGCCGGCGGCACGCCCTTCGAGACGCGCGCGCCCGTCTCGCGCGCGATGCCGCTGTCGGCGATGGCGGGGCTCCGGTACCGCGACCCCCACTACGACTGGTTCGCGGAACTCGTCGTGCGCGGCGCGACGCGGCAGGACAAACTCTCGTTCAAGGACCGCACCGACACGCAGCGGATCCCGCCCGGCGGAACGCCGGGCTGGGTCGCCGTCGATCTCCGGGGCGGCCTGCTCGTCACCGACAACGTTCGCCTCACGGCGGCGCTGGAGAACGTGGCGAACGAGAACTACCGCATCCACGGCAGCGGGCTGAACGAGCCCGGTCTCAACTTCATCATCGGTGTCGACATCCGCTTCTGACGCTCGTCTCCTTCCGGTCCTCGCGCTCCTCCTCGCGGGCTGCGCCGCGCCGCGCGACGAGCGCCCGGCCTCGGCCGCCGCCGTCGATCCGGGGCCCGTCGCCGCCGCCGCCGCGGCGCGCGACGCCGCGGCGCGAGCCACGCCCGCGTCGGCGCGCCTCGA
>CAZJHD010000088.1:0-15158 GCA_964545855.1 uncultured Planctomycetales bacterium | reverse complement strand
GACACCCCACCGAAACGTTGCGAGATTTCTTCACAGACTCAGACCCCTTTCTCTCGGTCTGCTTCTCGCGCGCACGCGCGCGAGAAGCAGATCGAGAGAAAGAGGTCTGACCCCATTCCCGGGGCGACGCCTCCTACCGGCCTGCGACCGCCAGGGAGATCACGACGACCATCACCAGGATCACGGCGTAGATCGGCACGACGATGATCAGGGAGGCCACGAGGTAGTGGCCGAGGACCGCGAAGGAGCGTCGCAGGAAGCTCGGGCTGAGCAGGTCGGTCCTGGCCTCGAGGCCATTCAGGCGCTGCTGCAGACCCTCGATCGCCGTGAGCGCGCTGCGGAGAGACTGGGCGAGATCCTCGTCGGACATGGAACGCTCCTTCGCGAGAAGCTCGGCCGCCCCATCGCGGCGCGAGGAGGGCGCATCCTACTCCGGCGTCGAGAGCCCGATCGCCGCGGCGACGGTCTTCGTGCCGAGCGGGGCCTTCCCGGGGAACGGGCCGTCGACGTCGTCCTTCGGCAGACCGCGCGCGAAGCGGTCGTCGTCGCCGGCCTCGGCCTTGGCGCGCGCGAGCTCGGCGCGCATCGCGGCGAGGTCGGCGGCGTGCTCGGGATCGTCGGCGAGGTTCCGCTGCTCGTCGGGATCGGCCACGAGGTCGAAGAGCTCGAAGGCGTCCTTCTTCCAGTAGTGCACGAGCTTCCGCGTCGCGGTGCGGACACCCACGTGGGCGCGCGTGTCGTGGTGACCCGGATCGTGGTCGTAGCGGTAGTACATCGACGTGCGCCAGCCGGCGGGCGCCTCGCCGCGGAGCAGCGGCGCGAGCGAGCGGCCCTGCATGTCGGCGGGCACCGGGAGGCCCGCGAGGTCGAGGAAGGTCGGCGCGAAGTCGACGTTCAGCGCGAACCCCTCGGCGACGGCGCCGGCGCGCACGCCGGGGCCGCGCACGAGCAGCGGCACGCGGAGGCTCGGCTCGTACATGAACCGCTTGTCGTAGAGCCCGAGGTCTCCCAGGAAGAAGCCGTTGTCGGAGGCGTAGACGACGAGCGTGTTCCCCGAGAGCCCGCTCCCGTCGAGGTACGCGAGCAGGCGCGCCATCTGGTCGTCGATCCCCTGCACGCAAGCGAGGTAGTCCTGCAGGTAGCGCTGGTACTTCCAGTGGACGAGCGCCTCGCCCGTGAGCGTCTCCAGCGTGCCGTCGGCGCGGACGACGTCGACGGTCTCGGGCGCCACCGAGAGCCACGCGCCGCGCTCGCGGGCCGAGAGACCCTCCGGCGGTGCGAGCTTCAGGTCGCGCCGCGTGAGATCGCGCGCGATCGTCTGCCGGTTCTCCGGGAGCGCCGCCGGCCGCGTCGCCCAATCGTCGAAGAGCGTCGCCGGCTCGGGGATCGTGCGTCCGGCGAAGAGGGCGCGGTTCGCCGCGTCGGGCACCCACGGGCGATGGGGCGCCTTGTGGTGGAGCATGAGGAAGAAGGGGCGGTCCTTCGGCCGCGTCTCGAGCCACTCGATGCCGAGGTCGGTCACGACCTCGGTGACGTGGCCCTCGACGCGCAGGCGCCCGCCCGGCACGAGGAAGTCGGGCTCCTCGTAGACGCCCTGGCCCGGCAGCACGATCCAGCGGTCGAAGCCCGCGGGGTCGCTGCCGAGGTGCCACTTACCGACCATGCCCGTGTGGTAGCCGGCCGCCTGGAGGAGCTTCGCGACGGTCTGCCGCGCCGGGTCGAGTGAGTTGAACACCGGGACGCCGTTCCGGTGCGAATACTGGCCCGTGAGGATCGTCGCGCGGCTCGGCGTGCAGATGGAGTTCACGACGAAGGCGTTCGCGAAGCGCGTGCCCTCGCGCGCGATCCGGTCGAGCCCCGGCGTCTCGTTCACGCGCGAACCGTAGGCCGAGAGCGCGTGGGCCGCGTGGTCGTCGGACATCACGAAGAGGACGTTCGGCCGCTCGCCGGCGACGGCCGCCGCGGCGCGCTCCTCCGGCGCGCCGCACGTGGCGACCAGCGCGCCGAGGGCGGCGGCGGCGAGCGTGCGCAAGAAGTCTCCGCGATTCACGGCAGCGCCACGGCCTCGCCCGTGTCGCGACGCACCGGCATGCCGACGCGGCTCGTCGCGAGTGCCCTCCGCAGCGCGGCCCGCAGGCGCGCCGTCTCCGCGGGGCGCTCGGCCGCGAGGTCGTGCGTCTCGCCGGGATCGCGCGCCACGTCGTAGAGCTCGGCGCGCTCGCCTTCGTGGAACCAGAGGAGCTTCCAGTCACCCAGGACGAGCGCGCTGAAGGGCTCGAGGCCGGGACCCTTCGGCCCCCAGACGTGAGGGAAGTGCCAGACGATCGGGCGCTCGCGCGGGAACGCGCCGCGCCCGTCGAGGAGCGGGCGCAGATCGGCGCCGTCGCTCGCGGGAACGTCCGCGACGCCCGCCGCCGCCAGCAGCGTCGGGAACCAGTCCTGCGTCACGACCGGCACGTCGCAGGACGACCCCGGCTCCGCGACGCCGGGCCAGCGCACGATCGCCGGCACGCGGAGGCCGCCCTCGTAGGCGGAGCCCTTCCCGCTGCGGAGCGGCGCGTTCTGATCGTAGGCGGGCGCGTTCTCTCCGCGCGCCGAGAGGCCGCCGTTGTCGGACGTGAAGACGACGATCGTCTCGTCGAGGAGCCGCAGCCGATCGAGGCACGCGAGCACGGCGCCGAGGCTCGCGTCGACGCCTTCCACGAGCGCCGTGTAGCGGGCCCGGGCGTCGCTCTGCCCGCGCGCGCGGGCGGCGGCGTAGAAGCGCGCGTCGCGATCGTGGGGGACGTGGATCGCGTAGTGCGCGAGGTGCAGGAAGAAGGGCACGCCGTCGGCGGCGGCGCGCTCCACCTCGGCGATCGCCTCGCGCGTGATCGCGTCGGTGAGGAAGACGTCGCTGCCGTGGTACCTCTCGAGGCCGGGCACGTCCCAGACGCGATCCTGCGCGCGCTTGGGCCCGGAGTCGTCGACGCCGAGGTGGCTGCCGGGGCTCCCTGCCGCATGACCGGCGATGTTCACGTCGAAGCCGAGGGCGCGCGGGTCCTCGCCGGGAGAGCCCTTGCCGCCCAGGTGCCACTTGCCCGCGTGGATCGTCCGGTAGCCGCCGTCGCGGAGCCGCGAGGCGAGAGTGCTCTCCGCGTGGAACGCGTGCGGCACGCCGGCCACGGGGCTGAGGGCCGCCCAGCTCCACTCCGGCGCGCGCAGGGGCCCGGCCGCGCCGTCGGTGCGGCGATCGGCCCAGAGCGTCCAGTAGGTGATCCCCGTGTGGTGCGGCGCGAGACCCGTCATCAGGCTCGCGCGCGTCGGCGTGCAGACGGGGGCCGCGGCGTAGGCGCGCGCGAAGCGTGCTCCCTCGCGGGCGAGCCGCTCCACGTGCGGCGTGCGCACGCGGAGGTTCACGTCGGAGGGCGCCGCGCCGAAGGCGACCGACGTGTCGGACCAGCCGAGGTCGTCGACGAGGACGAAGACGATCGAAGGCGGCTTCGCCGAACGCGGCGCGGCGGCGGCGCCGGCGCTGCACGCGGACGCGACCGCGAGGAGCGCCGCCGGGAGGAGGGAGCGGGTCGATCGCCGGCGCGCCATCGCCGCGATCGTAGCGGCGACCGTCAGTTCTGCTTCGGCGTCGTCATCTGCTCGACGCCGAGATCGGCCGCCGCGGCCACCTGCTCGGCGAGCTCCGGGATCGGAACGCCGTCGTAGACGACGCCCTTCTTCGCCGCGCGCGCGACGGCCTGCTCGGCGCGCTTCAGGAGCTGCGCCGTCGCGGCCGCGCGCACCTTCTCCACGGCCGCCGGATTCGGGCGCACGACGTGACGCGACTCGGCGCCGAGCACGCGCGCGAGGAAGACCGCGGAGACGCGCTGCAGCGTCGCGCGGAGGCGGCGGTCGTGCTTGTCGTTCCCGTCGATGCCGAAGTCGATCGCGTCGTCGAGGTCGACGGACGCGAAGAGGAGCGTGTTCGAGACGACGCCGGGATACTCGTCGGCGCTCGCGGTGGCGCCCTTGGTCTCGGCCTTCTCGGCGATGGCGACATAGGCCTGCTCGAACTTCACGATGAGATCCGCGATCCCGAGCTCGCGCTTCTTGCCGTTCTCGTCCTGGGCCGGGTTCTGCACGAAGGCGGCGTGCTTGCGGAGGATCCCGGTCATCAGCTTCGCCGCCTCGCGCACGCGCGCCGCGTCGGCGGCGAAGGGGCCGAGGGGACCCTTGCCGAGGAACTTGCCGGCGATCGGAGTCGACGGAGGAGCGTTCTCCGTCCCCGCGACGGCGCCGGGCGCGAGGGCGAGCGTGAGCGGTCCAAGAGGCCGGAAGCGTCCCGTGAAGGTCCCGCTCCCCGCGGTCGCGACGACGCCTTCGCCGCTCGCGGCGAGAGCGCCGGCGATCTCCTGCGAGTAGGTGCCCTGCAGCATCCCGGCGTCGTCGACGCTGCCGGAGAGCGCGAGGTCGAGCGAGTAGACGACGCCCTGCTTCTCCTGCTCGAACCGTCCCGTCCCCGTGAAGGCCGCGCCCTCCTGCGACTCGAGGGTGACGACGCCCTGGAACGCGAAGGCCGGCGTCGATCCGTCCGGCAGCGGCGCGGCGAGCTTGCCGGGGAGCCGCCCGGGGTACTCGCCGAGCGGCATCTGGATCTGCGCCGAGACGATCGGGCTGGCGGCGAGAGAGAGGAAGAGAGCGGCGGGAAGGGCGAGGGTGGGGATCGCGCGCACGGGTGGCTCCAGTCGTCGGTCGCGCCGCGGGCGACGGGATCCGCGGCCCGTCTCGTAGGGGACGGCGCGCGCGCGGTAACGGCATTCCTTCGTCGCCCGCGTCAGGCCGGCGCGACCTCCACCTCGGTCGCCTTCACCGACGCCCACACCTCGAGGCCCGGAGCGAGGGCGAGGTCGGCGACCGCCTCGGGCGTCACCTCGGCGGCCAGCTCGATCGCGCCGCGGAGTGCCACGCGGACGCGGTCGCCGAGGGGCTCCACCGACTCCACCTGGACGCGCCAGACGTTGCGCGGCGAGCCCTCGGGAGCCGCGCGGTGCAGCGCCACGGCGCGCGGCGGCACGACGGCGAGGGCGTCGCCCGACGCCTCGTCGGCGCACACGATCTCGGCGCCGCCCGGAATGAGGAGCCGATGGCCGCTCGCGCGGCCTCGGAGCAAGTTCGTGCCGACGAGGTCGGCGACGAAGCGCGTGCGCGGGCGGCGCGCGAGGTCTTCGATCGATCCCTCCTGCGCGACGCGTCCCGCCTCCAGCACGGCGGCGCGCGCTCCGAGGGCGCGCGCGTCGAGGGGATCGTGCGTCACGAGGACGACGGGGCCCGCGAAGCCCGCGAGCGTCTCCCGGAGAAGACGCCGGAGCTCGGCGCGGCCCGGCGCGTCGATTCCCGCGAAAGGCTCGTCGAGCAGCAGGAGCCGTGGCTCCGAGGCGAGGGCGCGCGCCCAGGCGACCCGGCGCGCCTCGCCGCCGGAGAGTCCGGCGGGACGGCGGCTCCCGAGCGCCGAGAGGCCGACGCGATCGAGCCAGAGGTCGGCGGCGCGCCGCGCGTCGGCGACGCTCCGTCCGTGCGCGCGGGGACCGAAGGCGACGTTCGCGCGCAGCGACCGGTGCGGGAAGAGGCGCGGCTCCTGGAAGACGAGGCCGATGCGCCGGGCCTGCGGCGCGAGCCGAACGCCCGACGCGGCGTCCTCCAGCAGCTCGTCGCCGAGACGCACGGAGCCGCCGTCGAGCGGCAGCAGCCCCGCGATCGCGCGGAGCGCCGTCGTCTTGCCGGAGCCGTTGCGCCCGAAGAGCGCGAGGGGCGCGGCGGCGTCGCAGGCGAGCGTCGCGTCGAGGACGAAGTCGCCGGCACGGGCGTGGAGCGCGGCGCGGAGCATCAGCGGCTCGGCATCCATCGCCGGCGGAGCGCGAGGAGCACCGCGAGGGAGAGCGCGAGGAGCAGGACGCCGAGCGCGATCGCCGTCTCGGGGCGCGACTCGAGAGCCTGCAGGATCGCGAGGGGCAGCGTGCGCGTGCGGCCCGGGAAGCTCCCCGCGAAGGTGATCGTCGCGCCGAACTCGCCGAGCGCGCGCGCCCAGGCGAGGGCGACGCCGGCGCCGAGGGCCGGCGTGGCGAGGGGCAGCGTCACCAGGAGGAAGCGCCGCGTCGGGCCGGCGCCGAGGGTCGCCGCCGCCTCCTCGAGCGATGCGTCCGCCGAGCGGAAGCCCGCTTCGGCGGCGAGGACGAAGAAGGGGGTCGCGACCCATGCCTCGGCGAGGACGGCGGCCGTCGTCGTGAAGGGGAGCACGACGCCGAAGGTCTCCTCGAGCCAGGGGCCGAGCAGGCCGCGCCGCCCGAAGGCCATGAGGAGCGCGAGGCCGCCGACGACGGGCGGCAGCACGGCCGGGAGGACGACGAGCGCGCGGAGCACCGAGAGCCCCGGCGCCGCGCTCCGCGCGAGGATCCACGCGAGCGGCAGGCCGATGGCGACGGCGAGGAGCGTGGCGCAGGCGGAGCAGAGGAGCGAGAGGCCGATCGCGGCGCGCGCCTCGTCGGACGCGAGGTCGGCGGCGAGCGTGCTCCAGGGCGCCCGCGCGACGAGGGCCGCCAGGGGGACCGCGAGGAAGGCGACGCCGATCGCCGCCGGCACCCACGCGGCCCGCGGCGGCTCGGCGAGGCGGCGCGCCGGAGCGCCCCTCATGGCGGCGCGAATCCGTGCCGCGCGAGGACGGCCGCGGCGTCCCGCGAGGCGAGCCAGGCGACGAAGGCGTGCGCCGCGTCGCGGCGCCGCGATCCGCGGACGACGGCGGCCGGGTAGAGGGTCGTGGCGTCGGCGAGGGCCGCCACGGCGATCTCCTCCAGGCGCGGCGCGCGGGCGCGCACGTCGGTCGCGTAGACGATCGCGGCGTCGAGCTCGCCGAGCTCGAGCTTCGCCGTGAGCGCGCGCACGCTCGGCTCGAGGGTGGCGGGGCGCGCCTCGACCCCGGCGCGCGCGAGGGCCGCGCGGGCGGTGCGGCCCGCCGGCACGTCGACGGCGCAGAGGCCGGTCCGCAGGTCGTCGCGCGCGAGGTCGGCGAGGGAGCGCAGGCCGCGCGGATTGCCGGGCTGCACGGCGAGGGCGAGGCGGTTCCGCGCGAAGGGCACGGCCGCGCCGTCGAGGTGGCCGCCCTCGGCGAGGCGGCGCAGGCTCTCTTCGTCGGCGCTCGCGATCACGTCGGCGGGGGCGCCCTGCTCGATCTGCGCGACGAGGGTCGCCGTGCCGGCGAGGTGCAGGTCGACGTCGAGCCCCGTGCCGGCCGCGGACCACGCGCGGAGCGCTTCGCCGAGGGCCTCGTCGAGGGACGCCGCGGCGAAGACCGTGAGGCGCGCCGCGCGCGGAGCGGGCGCGCAGGCGGCGAGGCCCGCGAGCAGGAGCGCGCAGGCGGCGCCCCTCATGGCCTCTCGACGACGACCTGCGTCGCCTTCACGCTCGCCACGGCGCGGACGCCCGGCGCGAGCCGCAGCTCGTCGGCGGCCTCGCGGGTCATGAGGGAGACGATGCGGTGGGGGCCCGCCTGGATCTCCACCTTCGCGGCGACGCGGTCCTTCACGACGCGCGTCACGATCCCCGGGAAGCGGTTCCGCGCCGACTGGGGCGGGAGGCCCGCGCGCGCGGCAGGGGTCTGGCCGGCGGCGATCTCGACGGCGAGCTTGGCGAGGTCCCCGCCGTGGAGGAGCCGCTGCCCGCCCTTCGTGCGCTTGGATCGGAGCCTCCCGGAGTCGGCGAAGCGCCGGACCGTGTCGGGGCTCACGCCCAGGAGAGCAGCGGCGTCGCCGATGCGAATCTCGCCCATGCGAGGTGTTCTCGCCCGGACGGCTCGCAGACGCAAGCATCCCCGTGCGCGGCTCCTTCAGGGCATCCGGAACACCGTCACACGGCCGGCATTCGTCCCGGCGGCCGTCGTCACGAGCGTCGCGCCGGCGGCGAGCTCGTCGTCGCCGTCGCCGTCGAGGTCGCCGGCGCTGGAAACCGCCGTCCCGAAGGCCTCGCCCGGATCGGTCGACGGCACCCAGAGCAGCGGCGTCTCGGTGCCGAGAGTCAGGACGAGCACGCGGCCGCTTCCGGCGCCGGCGCCCGGCGCGCCGACCGCGAGCCGACCCTGCGGATTCGCGGGGCCGGCCTGCAGGTGCGCGAGGGAGCTCCCGAAGCGATCCCCCGGGTAGGGTCCGCTCAGCGAGGCGAGGGTCGTTCCCTTCACCGGCGAGACCAGGACGACGCGGCCCGCCGAACCGACCCCGCCCGGCGCGCCGACGGCGAGATCGCCGACGCCGTCTCCGTCGTGGTCGGGGATCGGAGCAAGGGCCCAGCCGAAGCGCTCGCCGGAGACCGCGCCCTCCATCGTGGCGAGGAGCGCGCCCGTTGCCCCCGACAGCACGTGGATCGCGCCGCGCTTCTCGAGGGACGGGAACGCCCAGGCGCCTGCGACGAGGTCGGGCACGCCGTCGAGGTCCTGGTCGCCGATGGCGACCATCGTCTCGCCGAGGTAGTCGCCGGGGAGGGCGCCCTGCACCTCGAGCTCGACGCGCCCCGTCGCGCCGTCGATCCAGCGCACGTGCCCCGGCGCCGAGTGCGGATCGCCGTCGATCGCGCCGCCGAAGCGCGCCCCGATGGCGAGGTCGTCCCGGCCGTCGCCGTCGAGATCGCCGAGCGGCGCGAGGGATGCGCCGAAGCACTCGTACTTCCCGTTGCCCGGGAGCGAGAGGATCTCGGCGCCCGTCGCGCCGGAGTAGAGCGTCGCGCGTCCCGGGCTCACGGCGCCGTGCTGCGCGCCCGCGACCGCGCCGACGGACCAGATGGCGCCGGCGCCGTAGTCGCCGACGCCGTCGCCGTCGACGTCGCCGAGGGCGGCGACCGCGTGGCCGAAGCGGTCCGAGTAGCTGATGCCGACGTGCGTGCGCAGCACGATCCCGCGGCGGCCGGAGAGGACCTTCGCGCGGCCCGCGTTGGCGTGGCCCGGATCGCGGTTGGGCGCGCCGGCCAGCAGCTCCGGAAGTCCGTCGCCGTCGAGATCGGGAAGGAGCGCGAGCGACGAGCCGAAGTTGTCGTAGGCGAGGTCGCCCGACGCCTGGAAGAGGATCGCGGGCGCGGCGGGCGCGGGAGCGAAGTCAGTGCCCTGAGGGCCGAGGACGAGACCGAGTGCGAGGAGCGGGGGAAGCATGGGAACTCCTGCGGGATGGGTTGCGGGAGACGAGTCGCATGCGGGAGAGCGCGCCGCGCGCTACTGCGGCGTAAAGTGCCAGTCCCAGGCGGATGCGCCGCCGAGGTCCGAGATGGACGCCGTGAGGCCGAAGCCGAGGCCCTTGGGAAGGACGAGGTCGCCATAGATCAGCTCGACGAAGGTGCCGTCGCGCGAGAAGCCGATGGCCGTGAGGTAGGCGGCGAGGTCCCAGAAGATCTCTCCGCTCCCGTAGAGCGGATGCTCGGCCACGACCGAGAAGCTCGCGAGGTCGAGGCCGCCGATGGGATCGAGGACTCCGTCGGGGTCGACGTAGCGGATCCGCAGCGGGTTCCCCGGCGCGTCGTCGAAGGAGAGGTAGACCTTGGGGCCTCCGGGCCGGTGTGATGGGTCGTAGGGGTTGTAGCCCTGCAGAACCTCCTCGCGGTTCGTGAAGCCGTCCTGGTCGTTGTCGCCCTGCTGGTCGACGACGTTCGCGAGGACGAAGCCCGTCGGATCGCCCTCGATGAGGTCCGACTGGAACCAGGTCGGATCGAGGTCGATCCAGGACATCTGCCCCGTCACGAGGGAGAGCTTCACGAGCTGGCGCGGAAAGCCTGGGAGATTCAGCGTGCGGCAGTAGAAGAGCTCCTCGCCCGTCGGGCCGTAGGCGACGGGTTTCACGCCGAAGCCGAGTGGCCAGAACTCCGCCATGACGCCGGTCTCGGGGTCGAACCGGACGAAGGAGGACGTGCCCAGCTCCGGGAAGCCGGAGAACACCATGCCAGGGTGTCCCTTCGAGTCGACGCGCGCGTTCTCGCCTGCACCGAATCCCAATTGGAAGACCAGGTCCAAGGGCGTGATTCCATCCGTTCTTCGGAACGCCCAGCCTCCTCCTCCTTGGGAAGCCAGCCACGCGCCGCAGACGAGCCAGACGAGGCCGTTCGGATCCGCCTGGATGCGGAAGAAGTTGGTGTTGAATCCAGGGTCGGAGAGCGTTTCCTCGTAGCTCGCGACGATCGATCCGTCGGTGGGGCTCAGCTTGTGCAGCAAGGAGGTGTGGAGCGCTGCGACGCCCGTGTAGTGCCTTCCTCCGATCCAAGGCGTCTGATCTGCGCCGACGACGATCCAGGTCGGTGTCTGCCAGATGAGACCCGCCGAGCTCGCCGGGTTCGACCAGAGGATCTGACCCGAAGGGGAGAGCTTCACCACGGGCCCCATCACGCCGCCCACGGTGAGGTCGACGGTCTCGACGTAGACCTGCCCCAGCCGGTCGCAGGCGAGCGTGATGGGTGTCGCGGGGAGATCGACGGTGAAGAGCGGCTGTCCCGTGCGGTTCAGCTTCAAGGCCTTCTTGCAAGGAAAGAGGCAGGGGACGTTCACCCAGAGATCTCCGCGCGGTGTCACGGCGACCGTGTCGGTCTTGTCCCAGCCGACGGCGCCGAACGGCTTCGTCGGCGTCGCCCCCAGCATTGACAGCTTCCGATCGAACCGGAGGAGGTAGGGATCCCAGTTGGGCGTCGAAGGATCGAGCGTCCGGACGAGGACTTGGTCGAGGACCTGCGCGGCGGCCGGAGCGGCGCCGGCTCCGAGGGCCGCGAGCAGCCCCAGGCTGCCGAGAGCGCCGTCGGCCCACCGAGCCGCGTGGTGCGTGTGCGTCGTCATGGCGGCTCCTCCTCAAGGTGTGCGTTGCTGGAGATGGGCCGCCGCGCCCGCCTCGAAGAACGGCTGCGTCGGATTCTGGGGGTCCGGGACCGAGTGCCCGCTCGCCGTCACGAGGATCTGCGGCTTCGAGCCCGCACCTCCACCGAAGCTCCCCGCCGCCATCCAGCGGCCGAAGAGATCCTCCGTGCTCGGCCCGGTCTGCGAGAGGGACGGGAAGTCCATGAAGCCGACGTTGAAGGTCTCCCAGGAGGGAGCCATCGAGGTCGGCGTCGCGCCGAGCGCCAGGATCTCCGAGACGAAGTAGAGCGCGACGATCCCCGCCTGGTCGGTCGTTCGCGGCGGATTCGAGCCCGGCACCGGATAGTCGCGCTCCGGCTCCGAGACGACGAGGGCGAGCCGCAGGGCACCCACGTCGGAGTTCCACCACATGGTGAGCACGACGTTCTTCCCGAAGCGCAGGCCCTGGCTCGGCGCCGAGGAGAAGAGGTGGTGCTGCGGCGCCGTCGTGAAGGGAGGGAAGGCCGGCGCGGGCTGACGGAGCCAGAAGTAGAGGGAGCCGACGGCGGCGATCGGCGTCGCCCGCGCCGAGGTCCCGAGCGCGAGGCCGCCGTTGCTCGTCCCGGGCCAGACGGAGGTCTCGGGATGGATCACGAGGTCGTCGAGACCGTCGCCGTTCAGGTCCATCATCCAGAGGTACCAGCCGAAGTTGTAGTCGCTCGTGTCGCCGGAGAGCGGCGCCGGAGGCACGAACGCGATCGGATCGTTGAAGAGCCCCGAGTAGACGGCCGTCGCTCCCGGCTGCGGCTTCGAGAGCGCGAGCACCGCGCCGCTGTAGAGGAAGGCGCGGCCGCTGAAGGGGACACTCGCGCTCGCGCCCCACTTCGGCTGGCCGACGAGGAGGTGCAGGTGCGTCGAGGGATTGGGGTCGACTTTCCCAACCGCCAGGTGGTTGCCGAAAGCGCCGCTCGTGCCGTCCCACGAGAGCGGGTTTGGTGCCGTGAGGATCGTGACGCCCGAGCCCGTCGGATGCACACCGTCGGGGAGCGACGGGTCGCCCCAGAAGACGTAGACGCGGCCGATGGAGGGAGCGCCGACGATCAGGTCCTTCGCGCCATCGCCGTCGAGGTCGGCGACGGCGATCGAGGCGCCGAAGGACTGGGAGCCCTCGATCTGCGTCGCCGGCGGGAGCGGGCGAGGGACGAAGGCGTTCGCGCCGAAGATCGGCACGTCGGGAGTCAGCGATCCCTGGATGCGATACCCGTCGACGGCGCCGACCTGGGTTGCCCCGCCGGCGACGTCGCGGAGGTAGGCGCTCACGTAGAGCGTCTCGTACTCGTGCGCCGAGAGCATTCGTCCGGACGCCAGGCCGAGATTCCCCACTCTCTGGCCCGCCTCGTACTTCCCCGGCACGAGGAGGAGCGGGTTCTGCGAGAGGAGCTCGAGGGGTTTCGCCTCGAAGCGGTAGGCGTTCCCATTCGCGCTGTAGTCCGTGCTCTGAGCATCCGTCCCCGTCTCGCTGGTCGCCGCGATCACGGCGTCCGTGAGCGCGCCCTGGTAGCTCCCCGTCTTGAAGGCTCCCGCGGCGCAGCCGAAGGTCCCGAACTCCTGCTGCTTCGGCACCACCTGGCCGTTCACCGTCGTCGACGAATGGAGCGTGTCGACGCGCTCGGCGGCAGGTGCGACGGGGGGCACGTAGGTCTGCGCCTGCGACGGCGAGTCCGCCGCGCCGCCGAGCAGAACGCCCAGTCCCACGATCAGCGCCTCGAAGGCGGGCCGGCCCCTCCTACGGCCGGTGCGGCAGTTGCCTCTCTCTCTCTCTCTCTCTCTCTCTCTCTCTCGACGCGCGGGCTGCGAGTCATCGTGGCCTCCTCTCCGGGGGAGAGGCTCTCGGGAGCGCGAGGCGCGCTCGACGAGGCGCGGGAATTCGACGACGGACCCTTCGATCCGTCAAGGGAGGCCGTCTCGCACGCTTCTCCGGAGCCGGGGCGCGGTGCACCCTCGCCGCATGCCCACTCCGCGCGGCGCACTCCTGGCCGGGATCGTCTTCGCCCTCCCGTTGCTCGCCGCCTGCGGCGCGCCGGCGGGCGCGCGAACGGAGACGACCTTCGTCGAGCTCGTCGAGACGGCGCCCGTCGAGACGACGCTCGGGCGCGACGACCTCCGCGACACGCACGACGTGTGGGCCGAGTGCTTCGCGGGCGCGCGGCGCACGATCGACCTCGCGCACTTCTACGCGAGCGACGAGCCCGGGAGCCGCCTCGGGCCGCTCGTCGAGGCCCTCGAGGCGGCGGCGGCGCGCGGCGTGCGCGTGCGGTTCCTCGCGGAGACGAAGTTCGTCGCGACCTACCCGGACACGCTGGCGCGGCTCGCGTCGCGGGCCGGCATCGAGGTGCGGCATTTCGACGGCGCGAAGGTCCTCGGCGGCGGGATCCTCCACGCGAAGTCCTTCCTCGTGGACGGCGAGGAGGCCTTCGTCGGCAGCCAGAACTTCGACTGGCGCTCCCTCGAGCACATCGTCGAGCTGGGCGTGCGCGTGCGCGCCCCGGGCGTGGCGGCGGCGCTGGCGGCGGTCTTCGAGCGTGACTGGGCCGCGGCGGGAGGCGAGGCCGTGCCGCCCGGCGCGCACGACGCGACGCCGCGCTTCGAGAGCGTCGCGATGCCCGGCGGCGAAACCGAGGTGGCGCTCGTAGCGAGCCCACGCGACGCGCTCCCCGAGGGCGTCACCTGGGACCTGCCGGAGATCGTGGCGCGCATCGAGGCCGCGCGGGAGCGGCTCTTCGCGCAGTGCCTCACCTACCGCGCGAGCGAGCGCGACGGGTCGCGATTCGACGCGATCGACGGGGCGCTCCGCCGCGCCGCGGCCCGCGGCGTCGACGTGCGCCTGCTCGTCGCCGATTGGAGCCAGCGGCGCGGGACCATCGAGGGGCTGCAGGAGCTGCAGCGCGTCCCCGGCATCGAGGTGCGGATCGTCACGATCCCGCCCTGGTCCGGCGGGTTCCTTCCCTTCGCGCGCGTCGCGCACGCGAAGTGCCTCGTCGCCGACGGCGCGCGCGCGTGGATCGGGACCAGCAACCTGGAGGCGAGCTACTTCTTCGGGAGCCGCAACGTGGGGCTCCTCCTGGAGGGCGCCGCCGCCGGCGCGCGCGTCGAGCGCTTCTTCCTCGACCTCTGGGAGAGCCCCTACGCGAAGCCCGTCGATCCCGACGCGACCTACGAGGCGCCGCGGGTGTCGGCGCTCGCGGGGCACATCGTGCGGGAGCGCGCGGCGCAGTCTTCCGCCCGGTCCGAAACCCGAGAGCGAGGTGCAATGAGGAGACGATCGAGCCGTCGATCATCGGCGCTTCGGAGCCGGACGAGCCGCAGCGGCTCGATGCGCGACCTTCG
Source organism: uncultured Planctomycetales bacterium (assembly GCA_964545855.1). Lineage (GTDB taxonomy): Bacteria > Planctomycetota > UBA1135 > UBA1135 > JACQFD01 > CAZJHD01. The sequence goes on along the minus strand of CAZJHD010000088.1, from coordinate 955 downwards.
CGTAGAGGAACTCGGGGGCGACGTCGGCCCCGGACGGCCAGCAGAGAGTGTTCAGCTCCCTCTCGAGCCGGAACTCCCGAAACACCAGGGGGTCCTTCAGGGGCTCGAACACCTCGCCCCACAGCTCGGAGCTGAAGTCGACGTCGCCCTCGGCTCCGTCGGCGAACCGAACGTGAATCGTGTGCTCCTTGACGTATTCCGCCGAGACGAGCTGCGGGATCATGGGAATCACTCCAGGGGCGAGATGGCGCGAAGCGGCTTGCGGTCACGGGCGAGGTTCCAGTCCTCGAGGAGGTCCGCCTGATGCAGTCCGTACCACTCCAACACGAGGTTCAATGCGCGTCGAGGGAAGCGGCCCTCCACGACGCCGTCGGCGATTCGAACGGTGATCTCGAATGCACCGTATCGCGCGTGGAAGTGAGGCGGAGCGTGGTCGTTGTAGTAGATCGCGATCACGATGCCCAGGAATCGGGAGATCTCAGGCATCGGCTCGTCGAATCGGCATTCGGGCCTGCGCCTCTCGTTCGAGCGGATCCGAGCGAGGACTCGTCGTGCGGCGCGCACGGGCGACCGAGCCGTCGATGGGAACGCACACCGTTCGTTCGAGGAGCCTCACTTCGCGGATTCTTCCTGGGTTCGTGGCTCGACGGAGGATGACCTTGGATGCTCGAAGGCGCTCCCGGAGACGCGAAGCGCGCTTGGCGGAACGGCGGCATTCGACGTCTACCCCCTCGAGCCGTCAACAGCCCGTGGGAGATGTGCTCCGCAGAGCGAGCGCGAGGCGCGCGCCGCGGGTGTCGGCGCTCGCTCCGAGGCTCACTGCGGGGTGAGGTGCCAATCCCAGGCGCGCGCGCCCGTCTTGTCGGAGACGGAGGCCGTGAGGCCGAAGCCGAGGCCGGACGGAAGGACGAGGTTTCCGTAGACGAGATCCACCTGCTTCCCGTCGGGGGAGAAG
>CAZJHD010000087.1:0-15551 GCA_964545855.1 uncultured Planctomycetales bacterium | reverse complement strand
TCCGCCGCGCGCGCGAGCAGCCGCCCCGCGAGATCGGCCGCGCGCGCCTCGAGCCGCCGAAGGGGCGAGAGCGCGTGCTGCACCAGCGCGAGCGCCTCCTCCCGCGCGAGCTCGTCCGCGTCCACGGGGCCGAGGGCCGCGAGGAACGCCCGGCGCGCCTCGTCCGCATGCGCGCGCGCGAGGAGCGACGTCTCCGCGCGCGCCTCGAGAGCCGCCAGGTAGTGCCCCGCGTCCTGCTCGGGCGAGCCAGAGGCCAGCAGGTCGAGATCGACGAGCGAGACCGCGTCGCCGGACACGATGCATTGGCCCGGGTGCAGGTCGCCGTGGATCAGCGCGCGCGCCGGACGCCCGCCGTCCCGCGCTGCGAGCGCCTCCAGCAGGGAGACCGTCTCCGCGACCCGCTCGGGAGCCGCGCCCGACAGGAGACCCCGCGCCTCCTCCACCGCGGCGAGCGCGCGCGCGCGCAGCGCGACGCCGCGTCCGCCGTCGAGCGGCGCGACCGCGTGGAGACGCGCCGCGGCGGCGCCCGCGCGCGCGTGGAGACGCGCGTCGAAGGAGAGGGCGTCGAGCGGCGCGCCCGGAACGCACTCCTCGAACAGCGCGCCGGTCTCGGCGTCGAAGCCGAGCGGCCGCGGGATCGGCAGATCGGCGGCCCGCGCCGTGCGCGCTCGGTCGGCGGCGCTGCGCGCCTCGGCCTCTCCCCGGGGAAGGACGCGCCCGAAGATCGAGACGCGGCCCCGCGCCCCCGTGCGGTCGTCGGCGACGGCCGCGTCGAAGCGCAGGACGCACCGTCGTTCGGGCTTGTAGCGGACGACCTCGACGCGCGTGGAGCGCCCGCGCACGCGGAGCCCGCGCTCGCGCAGCGTGTCGACGGCCTGCGCCAGGACGTGCTTCGCCCGGCCCGGATCGGCGAGCCGAGGGAGGCCCGGGAGCGCCCGGTCGTTCGGGAACGCCAGGAGGACCGTCCTCCCCCCGTCGGCCCGGGCGACGGCGGTGAGCGCCTCCGTCTCCACGAGCGAGCGCGACCGCGCCTTCGCTCCGGCCGCGTCGCCCCGTTCGCGCGTCGCGAAGGTCTTCGCCACGACGCGCTCCGTGCGACCGCCGTCGAGCAGGAGGCGCCACACGACCCAGAGCGCCGCCCTCGGCTTCCAGCGCACCGACTCGACGAAACCGGCGCGCAGGACGTGACCGGGGCGCAGCAGTTCGCCGAGCCGCTCCGGCGCTCCGGCCGGATCGAGCAGCTCGTCGAGCGGACCGACGATCGGATCGACGATGCCGCGCGCGAGACCCGGGGCGGCCTTCCTCATGCGGGCACCCTCCGCGCCGCGGCCGGCACGGCGGGAGCGGCCGCCGACCGCATCAGCGTGCGCAGCGTCTCGCAACGCTCCACCACCTGCGCCGGCGGCCCGTCGCCGACGACGCGCCCCCGGTCGAGGACCACGACCCGGTCGAAGGCCGCCAGCCGGTCGAGATGGTGCGTCGCGACGATCGCCGTGCGTCCGACGAGCAGCGGCTCGAGCGTCTCCTCGAGGGACGCTCGCCGCTCCGCGTCGAGGGAGGAGAAGGGCTCGTCCAGGAGGACGATCGGAGCATCGCGGAGCGCCATGCGCGCCAGCGAGACACGCTGCCGCTCGCCGCCCGAGAGGGCCGCGCCGCGCTCCGCCACGGGCGCGTCGAGACCGAGCTCGCGCGTCCGGGCCACGAGGTCGACGCCGGCGCGCCGCGCGGCGCGCTCGATCTCCTCCTCGTTCGCGCCCTCGGCGCCGAAGGCCACGTTGTCCCGGAGCGTGTCGCCGAGGAGCCCCGGCTCCTGGAAGGCGACGGCGATCCCTCGCCGCAGGTCGACGAGCCGGACGCTCCGCAGATCGTGACCGTCGATGCGCACGATGCCGGCGGAGGGGTCGACGAGACGCGGGATCAGGGACAGGAGCGTCGACTTCCCGGACCCGGAGGGGCCCACGAGGGCAACGCGCTCCCGCGGACGGATGCGGAGCGAGACGCGGTCGAGGGCGCGGATTCCCGGCTCCGGCTCGACGGTCACGTCCTCGAGCTCGATCTCGCCCACGATCGCCGGGAGCGTCTGCGCGTCGGGGGCGTCGGCGATGGAGGCGCGCAGCGAGAGGCACTCGAGCACGCGCTCGCCGCAGGCCGCCGCCTTCGCCGTGCGCGCCGAGATCTTCCCGAAGGTGCGCAGCGGCCGGTACACCTGCCGCAGGTAGGCCATCACGACGAGTAGCTCGCCCGCCGAGAGGGTGAGGGCGCGCACCTCGAAGGCTCCCCAGACGAGGACGCCGCAGGTGCCGATGCCCGTGAGGACGTCGACGGTGCGGCCGATGCCGGCCTCGATGCGGCGCGCCTTGAGACCCGCCTTGAGGCTCTTGCGGTTGCTCGCGCCGAAGCGCTCCTCGACGTCCTTCTCGCGTCCGAAGGCCTGCACCACGGACATGGCGTGGAACGCCTCCGCGGCCCAGGCGGCGAGGCGCCCCTCGCGCTTGCGCTGCTCGCGCGAGACCTCCGTGAGACGCCGTCCGCCGAGGACGAAGGTGATCCCGAGGAGCGGGATCACTCCGAGGGCCACGAGCGCGAGCTTCGGCGAGATCGCGACGATCACGACCACCATGCCGACGAGGACGATCGTCTGCTGCGCGCCGTCGAGCACCGCCGGCACGAGCATGTCGCGGAGCATCGCGACGTCGCCCGAGAGGCGCATGAGCAGGTCGCCGCTGCGCTGGCGCTTGTAGAAGGCCGGCGGCTGCCGCATCAGGTTCGCGAAGGCGGCGCGGCGCACGCGGTAGACGACGCGCTGCGCCACGTCCGCCGAGAGCATCACGCGGGCGAAGTCGAGCGCCGCCGCGATGCCGACGATCACGAGGAAAGCCGCCGCCAGCATGGCGAGCGCCGTGCCCGTTCCCTGGTCGTGGTCGATCCCCTTCACCCACTCCGAGAGGCCGGTCGCGCGCTTGCGGAACAGGACGCCGTCGAAGACCAGCGCGATCGGGATCGGCATGGCCAGCGTGGCGAGGCTCGCGCCGACCATCGTGAGGGTCGCGAGGCCGAGACGCCGTCCCTCGCCCTTCATGTACGGCAGGAACTGCGGGAACACGCGCATCGCCGGAACGATGCCGCGCAGGGAGCGCGCGAGCAGCGAGGTCATCGGGCCACCGGCGACTCGCGGGCGTCGCAGCGATCGCGGATCTCGAGGATGCGCCGCGCCACGGCGTCCCAGCCGAGCCTCCGCTCGGCGTCCCGCGCCGCGGCCCGTCCCAGCTCGGCGCGCCGCTCGGGGTCGCGCGCGAGGAGGAGGATCGCGGCCGCGAGGGACGCGACGTCGCCGGCGGGCACCAGAAGTCCCGTCCGCCCCTCCTGCACGGCGTCGCGCAGCGCCGGCAGATCGGTCGCGACGACCGGTCGTCCGACGGCGAGCGCCTCCGGGACCTTGAGCGGACAGAAGTAGACGCCCGCCTCGGCGTCGTAGGGCGCGGCCGCGATGTCGCAGGCCGCGATCCACCGCGGCGCGTCCGCGTGCGCCACGGCGCCCGCGAGATGGACGCTGCCCGCGAGGGCCGGCGTCGCCGCGCGCGCGCGCACGAGATCGGCGAGCGGGCCGTCCCCCGCCACGAGCAGCCGGACGCGCGGGTCCTCCGCGCGGGCGCGCTCGACGGCCGAGAGCAGCGTGTCGATCCCGTGCCACGGACGGAGCCCGCCGACGAATCCGACGACGACGTCCATTCCGGAGAATCCGGCCTGCCGTCGCGCCGCCGAGCCGTCGACTCCCGGATGGAAGAGCGCGCGGTCGGCGCCGTTCGCGACGACGTGCACCCTCTCGGGACGAGCCCCGAGCGCCACGGCGCGCTCCGCGAGGGGCGACGACACGGCGAGCACCGCGTCGGCGTCCCGCTGCAGCGCGCGCTCGATGCCGCGCGCGAGCGGAGCGAGGGAGAGCGTGCGATAGCGGGCCTGCTCGTCGACGAGCGGCGCGTTCACCTCCAGCAGATGGGGGACCGAGGCGCGCCGCGCGAACCGTCGTCCGGCGATCCCGAAGAGCGACGACCGCTCGTAGACGGCGTCGAGGGGCCCTTCCGCGTGGATCCGGTCGAGGGCGCGCTCCGCCTCCTCGTTCGCCGAGAGCGCGAGGAGCTCCGGCGCGAGCGCCGTTCCGTCGTCGCCGTCCTCGCGTGCGATGGACGCCAGCTCCTCGAAGAGGCGCGCGGCCCGCGCGACGGCGCGCGGCGAGGCGTCCTGCTCGGCACGCGCCGCCACCACGGAGACGTCGACACCCATGCCGCGGAGCGCTCCGACGACGGCGGAGAGATGGAGCGCCGCGCCCTTCGTGCCGCCCCAGGCGATGCCCGGATCGGCGCAGACGACGGCGATGCGTCGGGCCGTCATCGGCATTCCTCGATGGGCTCGCCCGCCGCCGAGCGACGGAAGAGATCGTGGAGGCGCGCCGTGTTCGCGCGCACGTCGAAGAGCGCTTCGGCTCTCCGGCGACCCAGCGCCCCGCGTGCCCGCGACCGCTCGGGCTCGGCGAGCGCCTCGGCGAGCGCCGTGGCGAGCGCCTCGGGCTCCCCCGGCGGCACGAGCCATCCGGTCTCCCCGTCCGCCACGATCTCGGCGACGCCGCCGACGGGCGTGGAGACGATGGGCAGGCCCACGGCCATCGACTCGAGGAGCGACGTGGGGAGCGCGTCCCGGTTGCCGTCGTCGTCGACGACGCACGGAAGGCACCCCACGGCGGCCGTGCGCAGGCGATCGCGCACCTCCGGCTGTGGCAGCGCGCCGAGGAGACGCACGTGCCCTGCGAGGCCGGCGCGCTCGATGCGCTCGCGCAGCGCCGGGGCGCACTCGCCGTCGCCGATGATCTCCACCTCGAAGTCGACGCCGCGCGCCGCGAGCTGCGTTGCCGCATCGACGAGCACCTCGAAGCCCTTCTTCGGCACGAGCCGTCCGACGGCCACGATGGCGCGCGGTCGCGCGCCGTTGCGCTCCGCCGGGGCGAAGAACGACAGGTCGATGCCGTTGTAGAGGCGGAGGACCGGAGTCCGCGACCGCGGCGCGAGCCGCCCGCGGATGTGCGCCAAGTTCGCGTCGCAGACCGTGACCACGAAGCGGGCGCCGTCCACCTTCTCGGCGAAGAGCGCGGGGTCGACGGCGTCGCGATAGAGGTCCTTCGCGTGCGCCGTGAAGGAATAGGGAATCCCCCCGAGCCGGTGCGCCAGGAGCGCCACGGTCGTCGCGTCCGTCGCGAAGTGCGCGTGCAGGTGCGCGAGCCCCTCGCGGCGCGCGATGGCCACCGCCGCGAGCGCCTCGGCGAGGAGACCGAGCGGCGACGGCAGCCCGAAGCGCCGGAGCCACCGGATCGCGTCGGGGAGCCGGTCGAGGCAGTCGTCGAGGACCTCGCCCTCGCGTGCGAGCACCGATCCGAGCGCGTCGGAGCGGCCCTCCGACAGGTACCGGACGGGCCGCCCGAGGCGCGCCACGGAGGGATGGAACCTCCCCTCGTCGGGGAGCCGGCGCGAGAGCGTCGTGATCTCGAGGCCGCGCTCCTCGAGGGCCAGGATCTCGTTCACGATGAACGTCTCGGAGAAGCGCGGGAACTTCTTGGCGACGTAGCCGATGCGGAGCGGATCGCTCACGAGACGACTCCCGCGGTCTCTCCCGCGGATGCTGGGACCTCGGACTCGGGGAGGAGCGCACGCGCCAGGTGCCCCGCCATGGCCTCGGAGCCGTCGAGCGACGGCGGCGGCGCGACGTCGACCTCGCCCGCGAGGCACGCTTCGATCCGCTCGCGGAGCATCGCGGGCTCCGGCGCGTCGTCCTCGAAGGCCTCGAAGCAGCCGCGGGAGGCGAGGCGCTCGGCGCGCACCCGCTGCTCGCGCCGAGGCGCGACGCGCGGCGCCACGAGGCCCGGCGTGCCGGAGGCCATCAGCTCGACCACCGAGTTGTAGCCCCCCATGGAGACGACCGCGTTCGCCGCGCGCAGACAGGCCGGCACGTCGGCGTGGAACTCGAGCACGTGCGTGCGCGGCGTGCGCTGGAGCCGAGAGCCGATGCGCCCCCGCTTGCGCTCGCTCAGGAGCGGCCCCGTGAGCACGAGACTCGCGAAGCGCGCGCGCCCGCCGTGACGCAGGGCGTCGGCGTAGGAGCGCAAGAGCCGGTCGCCGTCGCCGCCGCCACCGACGGTGACGACGACGAGGGGTCTCCGCTTCGCGTCGTAGGCGCGGCGCACGTCGGCTCGCGAGATCTTCGGGCCGCCGTTGCGGACGTAGCCGGTGAACGTCGCGCGACGCGCCACCGACTCCGGCCACGCGTACTCGCGCGGGAGATCGAACACGTCCCGCGATCCGTAGACGAAGACGCGGTCGTAGCGCGCGTCGACGAGCCCCATGAGCCGGCCTCGGCGCCACTCCTCGTCCACGCGCGCGGGATCGTCGATCACGTCACGGAGACCGAGCCAGAGGCGCGTCGCCGGGAGATCGCGGTGGATCGCGTCGATCGCCGGCAGGAGTTCGCCCGCCATGCCCGCCGGGCTGTGATCGACGAGCACGAGGTTCGGCCGGAACGTGCGGACCGTCTCCAGGAGCAGCCGGCTCCGCATCTCGACGAGCCGATCGAAGGAGAGGTCGAGGGACCGCGCCGCGTACTCCCCGAGCCCGTCCTTCGTCGCCGACGGCAGCTTCACCACGTCGAAGTTCGGCGGCAGCGGGAACGAGTGGCTGCGGGGCGAGCCCGTCGCGCACAGCACGGACACCGACGGCGCGTGCTCCGCCAGCGCCGTCGCGATCGAGAGCGACCGGCGGAAGTGGCCGAGGCCATACGTGTCGTGGCTGTAGAGGAGGACCCGAGGTCCGAGTCCGTTGCGCGTGCGCTTCATGGCGATCGTTCGGACCCTGAACTCAAGGCATGTGCCGCCTGCCGCGCGGGAGTCCACGCTCGCGATAACCAACGGCACGAACACTCCTTGTGTCGCACTCTCGCGAGCCGTGCCGCGCTCCGCGCCTGGCGTTCGTCCGGGATCCGAACAGCCGGCATCCGGATGGCGGACGAAACGCCATCGGGCGGGCTCCATGCCCATGCCAGGAAGAGACTTCCGTGTCCCCGGACGGCGGCACGCCGTTCGACAGGTGCTTGCCCATGCTCCTGCGACGTTCGCGCCCGTTCCTTCCGCGACTGGGTCGCCTCGCGTCCTTCGCGCTGCTCGCCGCGGGTGTTGGCTGCGCGCGCTTCGCTCCTTCGGGCGGCGGCGGCGATCCGGCCGCACCTCCGGCCGGCGGCGGCTCCGGCGCCGTGCCCCTGACGTCGGGCTTCGGCGGCGTCGACTCCGCCGTCGGCGCGGCCGGCGTCGTCTCGCTGCGATGGACGGCCCTGCTCGCGGGCGGAGCTCCCGACCCCGCGATCGTCTACCGCGTCTTCGCGAGCACCGGCTTCGGGCCACCCTCGGGCCCGCCGGTGATCGAGGTCTCCGGCGCAGGGGACGCCGGAGCGGCGCTCGCCGGCTTCGCCGCGGGAGTGCCCGTCTCGGTCGCCGTCCGCGCCGTGGGAACGGACGGTCTCGAGGACGGGAACGCCGCATGGGTCACCGCGATCCCCGGCGCCGTGCGCCTCGTCGACGCCGCGTCGATGGCGGGCGCCGCCGCCGACGGCGCGACGCCGGCCACGGCCTTCGCGCGCATCGCCGATGCGATCGCCGCCGTGGCGGCCGCCGGCGGCGGGAGCGTGCACGTGGCGGGCGGGCTCTACCCGGAGACGCTCCTCCTGCAGGGCGGCGTCGCCGTGCATGGAGGCTTCGATCCCACCTTCGATCTCGCCGCCCGCGATCCCGCGGCGCATCCGACGGTCGTCGACGGAACCGCGGGCCCGAACGCTCTCGCGAGGACGGCCCCCGGCGCCTCGAACGCCGTCCTCGACGGCCTCACGCTCGACGGCGTCGAGGCCGCGTCGCTCGGCGTCGTGCTCTCGGGCGCCGACGCGAGCCTCGCGAACGTCACGGTCCGCCGCTGCGTCGCCCAGGGGATCCGGCTCTCGGCCGTGGGCGACCTCGGCGCGCGGGTCGTCTCGATCCACCGCTCGTCGGTGCGCGAGCACTTCGGCGAGGGGATCGAGGTGGCCGGCACCTTCGATCTGCAGGTGACCGACTGCGAGGTGGCCGCGAACTTCAACGAGGGGCTCGAGGCCTTCGACCTCTCGGCGCCGGCCGGGAAGAAGGCCCGCATCGTCGTGCGGCGCTCCGTCTTCCGGCGCAACGGCAACGACGGTCTCGACGTGAAGATCGCGCCCGTCGTTCTCCTCGATCCGCTCTCCTCGCTCGGCGCGCGCATCGACGTGCTCCTCGAGGATTGCGTCTTCGCCGCCAACCGGCTCCACGGCGCCAAGCTCGATCTCGACTTCGTCGACGGGAACGGCATCGAGACGCGCCTCCTCGTCGACCGATGCACCTTCCGCGCGAACGCCCTCGCGGGGCTGCGCCTCGATCTCGACGCCGTCGCCGTGGCCACCGTGCGGCGCGTGCGCGCGACGGCGAACCTCGGGGACGGCATCGAGGTCACGGGCTCCGAGGCCGCCGCCAGCGCGGCGATCGTGGAGGCCTTCACCGCCGGCAACGGAGCTTCGGGTCTCTCCGTCGCCGAGGGACCGGTCGTGGCATCGATCCTCCAGTCGACGTTCGCGCTCGACGCCGCGGGCACGCTCGTCGCGAGCGTGCCGGGAGCGACGCTCGCGAACGCCATCACGATCGGCGCGAGCCCGCCCGCGGCGCCGTCCGTCGCGAGTTCGCACGTTCCCGTGGGCGCGCCTTCCCTCGCGGCCCTCCCCGGCGCCGTCCTGCGCGCGAATGCGGTCGTCGGAGACACGGCGACGTTTCCGTCTCCACCGCCGCTCGTCCCCGGCGACGCGATCGAGATCGGCGACGACGGGATCCTCCGCACGGTCCTCTCCCTCGCCGGCGCCGCTGCGACCTTCGCGCCTCCGCTCGCCGACTTCCCGCTCACGCTGGAAGCGATGGTCTTCCGCTGGGACGGCGGGCTCGGCCCCGCCGAGGACGCGACGCCGCTTCCCGGATCCGGCGCCGCCGACGCAGGCCTCCCCGGCACCTTCGACGCCGACGGCTCGCCCGCCGACCGCGGCGCGACGGGCGGCCTGTCGTCGCCGCTCGCGCTCTCGCCGCCGCCGCTCGGCCTCCGCACGGTGCGCCCGGTGCCCCTCGGTCCGACGGACGGGCCCTGGGTGCTCGCCTTCGACCGCGCGCTCGATCCCGCGACGGCGGCTCCGGCGGTCCGGCTCCTGGACGCGCGCGGCGAGACGCTCGCGGCGGCCGTCGTCACCGACGGCGCGCTCCTCACGGTCACCGCGGCGAGCCCGCCCTCGGGCCCCGTCACGCTCCTCGTCGGCGCGTCCCTCCGCGGCGCGAACGGCGAGGCCCTCCCCACACCCTGCGTCTTCCACTTCGAATCCTGATGAACCGATCGATCACTCTGCTGGCCACGGCCTTCCTCCTTCCCTCCCTCCTCGCGGGCGCCGCCGCCGCCGGCACGGTGTCGGGCCACGTGCGCGACGGCAACGGCGCCGGCATCCAGGGCGTCGACATCGACGTCTTCGACGCGAAGACCGGCAAGAAGCTCGTCACGCCGAACGACGACACGGGCGTCGGGGGCTCCTTCTCGGTGAACGTGCCGAGCGGCGTCTACCGCATCGCCTTCGATCCCTCGGAGGTGACGAGCACGCTCTTCGCGCCGGCGCAGGTCCTCGACGTGGTGGTCTCCGGCGCGACCGATCTCGGCGACGTCGCGCTCGGACCCGGCATCGTCCTCTCGGGGCGCGTCACGGGGCCGGGAGGCGCGGGAGTCGCCGGCGCCGATCTCGACCTGATCGACTCCTCGACCGGCGTGAAGGCCTTCACGCCGAAGGACGACTCCGACGCCCAGGGGAACTTCTCCTTCGTCGCCGCGAAGGGGACCTGGATCGTGCAGGTTCAGCCGCCCGTCGCGTCGAAGCTCGTCAGCAAGCGGCTCGCCCCGGCCTCCCTCACGACGAACACGGCCCTCGGCACGATCGGCGTCGAAGCGGGAGTCTGGATCTCGGGCACCGTCCGCACGACGGGCGGCCTCCCGGTCGAAGGCGCCGACCTCGACGTCCTCGTGGAGTCGACGGCGCAGTCGGCTCCGCTCCTCGACGACGTGACGGCCGCGAACGGCTCCTACCGCATCGTCGCGCCGATCGCGACGGTGACGGTCGCGGCGATTCCTCCGCCCGGCTCGCCCTACGCTCCGGCGGCGGCGACGGGTCTTGCGGCGACCCAAGACCTCGTGGTGGACCTCGTGCTCCCCGTGGGCGGCGGCGACGCGACGCCGACGCTCCTCGCGTCGAACCAGACCTTCTCCGGCGCCTTCGATCTCGCGTCGGAGGTCGACGCCATCGAGTTCGAGGCCGTCGCCGGGATGCAGCTCCTGCTCCTCGGGCGCCGCGGCAAGGGCGGCGTCCCGCCTCTGTTCGAGCTCCTCGCCCCGAGCGACGCCCCCGTCGCCCTCTCGGGCTCGATGAAGCTCGCGAAGACCGCGACGCGCGTGACGAAGCTTTCGCTCCCGGAGACCGGCGTCTACCGCCTTCGCTGCTTCTCCTCCGGGGGCTCGGGCCCCTACTCCGTGAAGCTCCGGCTCCTGGCGCCGCCGACCCTGCGCAAGGTGCAGGTCGTCGGCACGATCGCGACGCCCGGCGCCGTGGTCGAGATCCCCTTCCTCGCGCAGGCGGGCTCGACCGCCTCGGTCCGCGTCTGGGCGAAGCCGAAGACCGTCGTGCCGTCGATCGACGCGATCGAGTCGCCCGTGGGAGCGGTGCTCGATCTCGCGGGAGCCGTGAAGCAGGGGAAGACTTCCGCGACGATCCCGGGGAAGGGCATCGCGATCCCCGCGACCGGCGACAACGTGCTCCGCGTCGGCGGCGCCGCCGGCACGACCGGCGACTTCACGGCGCGGGTGAATCTCCGCTTCCCGAAGACGAAGCCGGGGCTCGTCGCGGAGACCTGAGGGAGACTGGCACCGATTCCTTCACACGCAGGAGAAACGCCACACGCGATCCGCAGGCGCGTGAATGATTCGGAGCCAGTCTCCCCGCCGGGGGATTTGCGCTGACCGAGGAATCCGCCTCGCGCATGCTGGCCGGCGCATGCGCAGCCTCTTCCTCGCCGCCGCGCCGGTCCTCGCCCTCGGGCTCTCGCCCGCGCCCGGCGCCGCCGGCGACGAGCCGAGCTTCGCGCCCCACGTCGTGCGGCTGAAGTCGGGAGGCGCCGTCGCGGGCCGCGTCGTCTCCGCCGAGGGCGCCGACCCCGTCGTCGTGAACACGTTCTCGTCGCGCAACCCGCGCATGACGCTCGGCGTCGAGCGCGTCGCCGCGGCCGACGTTCGCGCGATCGAGCGGCGCACCGACCCCCTGGCGGAGGCGGCGGAGCGGCTCCGGGCGCTTCGGGGCGAGGACTTCGCCGAGCGGCTCGCGATCGGAAAGCTCTACCTCGACGCGAAGCTCGACGGGCTCGGGACGGAGCAGCTCGTCCTCGCGGCCCTCGCCGATCCCGAGTCGCCGGAGCCGAGGAAGCTCCTCGGCGACGCCTCGTGGCGCAAGCTGCAGAGGAGCGATCCGCGCCTGAACCCGGCGCTCCGGTCGGCGCTCGACGCGTGGCTCGCGGAGCCGAGCGCCGCGGAGCGTCGCAAGCTCCACGGCGCGCTCGCCCGCGATCACTCCTTCCCGCTCTCGCACGCGCACCTGGAGCGCGTGCGCCGCTCGAAGGAGCAGCCGAAGGGCCGGCAGGACGACCGCGTCCTCTCGCTCCACTCGCGGGAGATCCGGGGCGTCTACACGCTCCTCGTGCCGCGGTCCTACGACCCGCTGGTGCCGGCGCCGCTCGTGCTCGCGCTCCACGGCGGCGGCGCCGGCGGCAAGGACCGCGACGAGGTGGTCGGCAGCGGCACGTCGGCTCTCGGCTTCTACCAGTCGGAGGCGGAGAAGCGCGGCTGGCTCGTCGTCTGCCCGACGGCCGTCGAGGCGCCCTGGCAGCGGCCCGCGAACACGCCGTTCCTCCTCTCCGTGCTGGAGGAGGTGATCCTCCTCTACAACGTCGACGAGAACCGCGTGTGGCTCACGGGCCACTCCATGGGCGGCTTCGGCACGTGGCACTTCGGTCCGCCGAACGCACACCTCTTCGCGGCCATCGCGCCCATGGCGGGCGCTGGGAGCAACGGATTCGGCCGCCTCCGCGAGACCGGCACCGGAGTCTTCCTCTATCACGGCGAGGACGACCCGGTGGTCCACGTCAGCGACGCGCGGCGCGGCGCCGAGACGATGCGCAAGGACGCCATGGATCTCGTCTACGTCGAGCTCCCGGGCGCCGGGCACGGGCTCCCCTCGGAGGTCGTCGCCGAGTGCTTCGACTTCTTCGACGCGCACCGCCTCCACGCCGCGCGCGACCGCGGGAGCCGGGGCCCCTTCGCCGTCACCAAGGGGCCGCTCTCCTCCTTCGAGCGGAAGGTCTCCCGGGACGAGGCCGAGTACCTGGGCGACCCGACGAAGCCGCCGAAGGACGAGGGCTCCGTCGCGGCGCTCCTCGCCGATCTGCGCAAGGGCGGCGGCAGCGCCGAGGCGGCCGCGGCGAAGCTCGCGGAGCTCGCCGATCGCCGCAGCGTGGCGCCCCTCGGGGCGCTCGTCGCCGACGAGCGCGAGGCCCTCGACGTGCGCACCTTCGCGGCGAAGGCCCTCGGCGGCATCGCACGGCCCGAGGCGCTGCAGCCGCTCGCGAAGGGCCTGCGCGCGGGGCTCCCGACCCTCGTCGTCGCCTGCGCCGAGTCCCTCGGCGCGATCGGCGATCGCAAGGCCGCGGCGCCGCTGCGCCAGGCGCTCCGCGACGTGGAGGAGTGGTTCCGCTCGAAGCTCACGGAGGGAACGCGCATCCACTACTCCGATTGGGAGCGGGCCTGCGAGATGGCGGGCGCCGTCGTGGCCGCCCTGGGTCGCCTCGAGGAGAAGGCGGCCGCCGACGACGTGATCGGATTCCCCGGCGAGCGTCTCCTCCTCGCCGCCTACGACGTCGACGCGTCGTCCCGCGCCGGCCAGGACCCGAAGGCGCCGCCGCGCGCCCTCGCGAAGATCCTGCGCGCCGCGCTGCCGAAGCTCGACCCGCAGAAGGCCGAGGCGTTCCTCGCGAAGCTCGACGCGCGTCAGTAGCTCGCGTCAATAGCCCGAGCCCTTCAGGAACTCCTCCAGGTAGGAGACGCCCTTCGCGCCGGAGCCGCCGAAGACCGCGAACTGGTGGCTCAAGTTCAGGTCGCGGCGACGGTGCGTGAACTTCTGGATCGCGTGGTTCCACCAGGCGCTGCCGACGGGCGAGGGATCCCAGAAGCTCGGCCCCGCCTTGGTCGGCGAGACGGTCACGCCCGCCGGCCCGACGGAGGGAAGACGGGCCTTCCGCTTCTCGATCCCCGCAGCGATGCCGAGCACGGCGTTCTGCTGGGCGGCGCCCACCATGCGCAGCCGCGCGTCGGCGGTCGTGCAGGCCCACTGGATCGCCTGGTCGCCGTGCGCCACGGTGCCGATCGGATCGAAGGCGTAGATCTCCTTCACGAGCGCCTTGTTGTTCCGGAAGGCGTCCCAGAGACCCTGGCCGCCTGCGCTGTAGCCGGCGACGCCGAGGCGGCCGACCTGCACGTTCCCGGTGTCCACGCCGACGGCCTGATTCGACCAGAGAAGCGCCATCGCCTGGGAGAGGAGCGTCGGCAGGCGCACGCCGCGCGAGTCGCCGAAGGAGTTCCCCGACGGCAGCGGATGGAAGAGCACCACGTTCTTCCCGCTCTTCACGAGGGCGTCCTCGAAGCCGACGCGCACGTAGAGGTAGTCGCCCCCCTGGCCGTCCGGCTCCATCGTGTCCTTCTTGTAGAAGGCCGCCGTGCCGGGGACCGGCGCGAGGAAGTAGCGGTTCATCGCCTGCATCGAGTGCACGCCGCCCGGCGCCTGCGCGTCGACGAGGCTCGTGTAGACGTAGGAGGCGGGCCGGTAGAAGACGAGGGCACCGATGGACGGGCTCGCGGGCGCACGGCACTGCTTCGGCACGAGCGCGAACCAGAGCGGCGGCGTCGAGCGGGTCGCTCCGAGCACGACGAGCTGCACGTCGGGATGGTGCTCGTCGACGTAGTCCTGCACCCAGGACTGGTCCGCGAGGTCCATCCAGAGGTTCGTCACGTCGACGAAGTCGGTCCGGATCTGCGCCGTGATCACGAGGTTCGGCGGCATCTGCGTCGCCTTCGTGTCGACGAGGGGGTGTGCGCCGCGGAAGCCGGGGACGATGTCCACGCCGACGCCGAACCCTCCGTCGAAGATCGACCAGCTCTGGTTCGCCTGCAGCACCATGTGCGGGATCCCCTTCAGCGTCGGGACGAAGCGCGCGTCGAGCGCGAGCTTCTGCGGCGGCTGGGGCATCGAGAAGCGGTGGATCTCCCGGTCGCCCTGACGCCCGACGACGGCGTTCGTGAGGAGCGTCCCGTCGGCCGTGACGCGGACTTGGGCGCCGCCGAAGAGCGGATGGGCCGCCGATCCCCAGGAGACCTCGAAGACGAAGGTCACAAGGGAACGTCCACCGGCAATGGCAGATCGACGTGACCCTGCGCCGCGAGCTCCGCCATCGCCTCGGCGTAGAGCATCCCCTCCACCCAGGCCGGCGCGAAGACGATCTCCTCCTCGGGCGGATCGAGCGGAATGCCCCGGAGGAGATCGAGCACGGAGCCGAGGCTGCCGTCGAAGAGGTCTCCGGCGAGGGCGTCCACGTCGAGCCCGGCCCAGCGCGGATCGGCGGGAGGCGCCGGCTGCGCCTCGTCGGGCCCCGGCGGCGGCACGGACGCGAACGCGATCCAGGGCGGCACGGCTTCGGCGGGCATCACGTACACGTCGCCCGGGAACATCACGTCCGGAGAGCGGCCGGGGAAGCGATTCTTGTTGAGCGCCCAGATCTCGGGCCACCGCGCGCCGTCGCCGAGCCACTGCTTCGCGAGCTTCACCAGGTAGTCGCCGAAGCGGATCACGTAGAGGTTCGGCGCGATCCAAGGGAGCGTGCTCGGCGTCGCGAGCGCCGGCAGCGGGAACGGGAAGCTCGGGAGCGGCGGAGCCGGCCCGTCGACGGCGACCCTGCGCCCGCGCCCGTCGGAATGCATCGCGAGGACCGCCGTCGAGTCCTCCGTCAGGCTCGCGACGTCGCCGCCCTCGACGATCGCGCGGCCGCGCCACCGGGAACCGTGCCCGGCGTGCAGGAGGTCGAGTCTCGCGAGGAGCACGATCGTCTGGGGATCGTTCGAGGGCAGGTCGATCGCCTTCTCGGGACGGCTCGCGAGACGGACGTGGAGGGGACCCGTGCTGGGGAGCGGCGCCGTGCGCCGCGGCTTCGACGCCCGCGCCGCGAGGGCCTCCGCGAGCTGGGCGCGCGACGCGATGCGCGCTCCGCCGAGCCCCGGCGGCGCGTCGGCGACGCGCGCGCGACCGCCGGCGTCGGTCCGCACGGTGCGGTCGCCGAGCGGCGTCGTCAT
>CAZJHD010000086.1:0-15563 GCA_964545855.1 uncultured Planctomycetales bacterium | reverse complement strand
TCGCGGGCGGCGCGGCGCAGCGCGTCGATCGCAGGATCCTCGGCGACCTGCCGCGCGACGCCCTCCATCGCCCCGCGCGCGCGCCGCGTCTCGCTCCACTGGAGGAGCGCGACGGCGAGGCCGGCGGCGTCGGGGACGAGGCTCGCGAGGGAGAGCGCCACGTCGAGGGCTCTCTGCTGCGCTCGCGCGGCGGCGATCGCCTCGCGGGCGGCGAGCGCCGCCGCGCCGCGCAGCGACGCGAGCGCGCCGCTCGAGAGGCGCGCCAGCACCGAGGCCATGTCGTCCGTGGCCTCGAGCTCGGCGAGCGTCCAAGCCAGGTTCACGCGCGCCCAGAGGAGATCGGGGTGGTCCTCGGGGAGCGTCCGCTCGCGGGTCGCCAGCACGCTCTCCTCGAGCGCGCGGGCGCGGGGGAGATCGCCCTGCGTCTTCACTATCACCGCGAGGTTCAGCCGCGCGTCGAGGAGATGGGGGTGGCCCTCGGGGAGCGTCCGCTCGCGGGCTGCCAGCACGCTCTCCTCGAGCGCGCGGGCGCGGGGGAGATCGCCCTGCTTCGCCACCGTCACGGCGAGGTTTCCGCGCGCGTCGAGGAGATCGGGGTGGTCCTGGGGGAGCGTCCGCTCGCGGGCCGCGAGCACGCTCTCCTCGAGCGCGCGGGCGCGTGGGAGATCGCCCTGCGCCTGCACCGTCGCCGCGAAATGCTGCCGCGCGACGAGAACGTCGGGGTGGTCCTCGGGCAGAGCGCGCTCGCGGAACCGGAGCGCGCGGCCCCACGCCGCAGCGGTGGAGTCGAGATCGCCGGCCGCGTAGGCGCGGTAGCCGAGGCTCCAAGCGCGCTCCGCCAACCGCGCGCTCTCCTCGGCGCCGGGAATCGTCTCGAGCCGCTCGAGGGCGGCGCGGAGCCGCGAGCGCGCCGTCTCGGCGTCGCCCGAGGCCCTGGCGCTCTCGGCTTCGCGCTCCAGGGCGGCGGCCTCGGCGAGCGCCGAGTCGTTCCCGTCGAGGGCGCCGCGGTCCGGTTCGAGCCCGTCCGCGCCCCGGAGCGCCGTGGAGCGCCGCAGGGCGAGGTCCGCGCGTGCCGGGTCGGAGCGGGCGAGCTCCCAGTATCCGCGCGCGGCGAGCGTCGGCTCTTCGGGCGCGGGGTCGAGGGACCCGCGCAGGACGAGCAGTCTCACGGTTCCCGCGCGCGGGGACGGCGACGTCAGACGGACGGAGAAGGCTCCGGGCTCGCGCGGCGTCCAGCTCAGGTGCGCGTTCGTCTCGTTCCCTCCGTCGTCGTCGGACGCGAGGACCGCTCCCGTCTCGTCCTCGATCGCGACGGCCACGTCCGCGTCGAAGCTCTCGGCGAGGATCGTGATCGGCTCGGCGACGGCGAGGTCGAGGCACAGCACGTGACCCTGCTCGCCGATCCCCTCGTGCGGGATCGTGAGCGAGTCTCCGAGACGGATTTCGGTCGGAAGCGGCGGCGGCGCGGGCGCCGCTGCCGGCTTCGAGTCCTGCAGGAGAGCAGCGACGAGCGCGAGAGTGGACGCGACCATCGGACGCGCCACTGGGGAGGAAACCGCGGAGGAAGGGATGGGGCTCCTCGGGCTGCGCGCGACGAGCGTAGGGCGGGCTCGGCCCGAGCGTCAGCTCGCCGCCTTCTCCTGCACCAGATGCACCGTGCGCGTCGGGAACGCGAAGGAGGAGCCCGCCTTCTCGACGACGTCCATGAAGCCGATCAGCACTTCCTGGCGCGCGAGCTGGAAGCCTCCCCAATCGCCCGTCTCGAACCAGGCCATGATCTCGATGTCGAGGGACGAGGCGCCGAACTCCTTGAATCGCACGACGACGGCGTCGGGCCAGTTCTTCGGGTGACCGCGCAGCACCCGCTCGAAGCCCTCGAGGATCTGCCGCATCTGGTCGGCGGTGGTGCCGTAGACGACGCCGATGGTCGTCGCGAGGCGGAACCGGTCGCGGACGGTGAACGACTCGAGCCGCATGTCGGAGAGACGCCCGTTCGGCAGGCTCACGATTGTGCGATCGAGGGTGCGGATGCGCGTCGAGCGCAGTCCGATCGCCTCGACGGTGCCGACGAAGTCGTCGATCTTCACGAAGTCGCCCTCGCGGATCGGCTGATCGACTCCGATCGCGAAGGCGCCGAAGAGGTTCTCGACGGTCTTCTGCGCGGCGAGCGCGAAGGCGAGTCCGCCGATGCCGAGGCCGGCGACGAGGCTCGCGACGGGGTAGCCGAGGTCGGCGAGCACGGCGATCACCGCGATCACGACGATGATGACCTTCAGGCACCGCACGCTCAGCGGCACGAGGGACCGCGAGGCGGGGTGCGAGGTCGCCCAGGCCGACTTCGACGCGATGAGCCCGATCACGTCGACGGTGCGGAGCAAGCCCCAGAAGAACGACACGTAGAGGCCGCTGCTCATCAGCCGCCGCAGGAAGTCCTGCGCCGGCTCGTAGAGGCCGAGGAGCGGGAGGCACACCCAGAACCCCGCGAAGGTCCAGGCGAGGGTGAGCGGCGCGCCGAGACGCTCGAGCACCTGATCGTCCCAGGTGACCGTCGTGCGCTTCGACAGGCGCGTGAGGATCCCGCGCGTGATGCGTCCGAGGATCCCGCCGAAGAGCCAGGCGAAGATGGCGAGGATCGGCAGCGCGAGCCACTGCCACCAGAGGAGTTCCTGGGGCCCCGGCTTCAGCAGTGGCTCCGGGAGGAACTCGAGGGCCCAGCGGTTCTCGAGACCGTCGTACCAGACGTCGACGCGCTGGACGGTGCCCGTCGAGAAGGCCCAGCGCGCGTCCTCGGGGTCCTCGACGCGCACGAGACGCACGGGCTCCTTCGGGCCCGAGGGACCGGGCACCTCGCCGACTTGATCGGTGCCCGCCGGCAGACGGTCGGCGGCGTCGCCCTCGCTGCGCGCCGACACGGCGCTCAAGTCGATCCAGAGGTGGCGGTCGAGCACCGCCTTCAGCCGCCGCGCGAGCTCGGGGCCGCGTGCGCGCAGCTCGCGCGGGAGCGCGAGGTAGCGGGACGCGCTCGCGAAGTCTCCGGCGCGGCAGAACTCGAGATACCGCTCGAGGGAGGCGCGCGGCGAGTCGCGCTCGACGGTCGTCGTCGCCTGTGCCTCCGCCGCTGGCTGCGGCGGGTCCTGCCGCGCGGGCGCCGCGGCGGCGGAACCGGCGAGCAGCGCGGCGCAGGCCGCGGCCGCGAGCGCGACGCGGCGCGCGAAGGAGGGCGGGGTGGGAGTCGGTTCGCTCGGGGTCATGGGGCGGCTCCGGGTTCCGGGCCGACCGTAACGCATCGAGGACGGGCATCGAAGCGGCGCGTCGCGCGCGCTTTTTGAGGGCCGGTCGACCGCCGCGCCGCGCGATGATCGCGGCGCACCCCGCCTCGACGCGACCGACACCCGACGCATGGCGGATCCGACCGACACGGCTTCCTCGTCCCCTCATCCCAGCGGCTCCGGAGCGGACACCCCGGGCCCCGAGCCTCACCCGTCCACGTCCCTCGTCGATCTCCTGGCCGGACGCGCGCCATCGGCGCGGCGCGTGCGCCTGGAGTCGGCTGCGCCGGGCGGCCCCGTGTCGCAGGTGGTGCGTCCGGCGAACGAGTCGGAGCGCCTGCTCGAAGGACGCGGCACCTACCAGGTCGTCGGCCAGATCGGCCACGACAGCGAGAGCGTCGTGCTGAAGGGGCACGACGTCGAGCTCGGTCGCGACGTGGCGCTGCGCGTCCTGCGCGACGAGGCGGCCCGCGACGCCGAGACTCTCGCGCGCTTCGTCGCCGAGGCGCAGCTCACGGGGCAGCTCCAGCACCCGGGCATCGCGCCCGTCTACGAGATCGGCGTCGCCGCCGGCGCGCGGCCCTACGTGGCGACGAAGCTCCTGAAGGGGCGATCGCTCGCCGCGCTGCTGCGCGAGCGCGCGGTCGTTGGCGCCGACGCGGGCCGCCACTTCGCGGTCTTCGAGAGCGTCTGCCAGACGATCGCCTACGCGCACGCGCGCGGCGTCGTCCACGGCGGCGTGGCGGCGGCGAACGTCAGCGTGGGAGCCTTCGGCGAGGTGCACGTCGTCGGCTGGGGACGTGCGCGGGTGCTGCCGCGGCCCGACCGTCCGGCGCCCGCGGGCTCCGCCGCGGTGGCGCACGCTTCCGCCGGAGTTGCCCCGGAGATCGCCGCCTGCGTGTCGCCCGAGGTGGCGCGCGGAGAGACCGATCGGATCGACGAGCGCAGCGACGTCTTCGGCCTGGGCGCGCTGCTCGTCGAGATCCTGACGGGAGCGCCGCCCTACGTGGGCGGACCCTCGGAGGTGATGTCGCGGGCCGTGGCGGCCGATCTCGCGGACGCGAAGGCGCGGCTCGCGCGCTGCGAGGCGAGCCCCGACCTCGTGGCGCTCGCGCGCCGGTGCCTCGAACCGGAGCCGCGCGACCGTTTCCGCAACGCCGCCGAGGTGGCCGACGCCGCGGCCCGCGTGCGCGCCTCGCTGGAGGAGCGCGCGCGCGGCGCGGAGACGGCCACCTCCGACGCGCGTGCCGGCGCGGCGGGAGACCGTCGCGCGCGCACGGTCGCGACGGCGCTCGCGGGCGTGGCGACGGTGGCGCTCGTGGCCGTCGCCGCCGCGTGGTCGCTCTCGGGGCGGGACGACGGGCCCCGCGGGGATCTCGCCGGTCCGGCGCCCTCCACGAGGATCGAGCCGCCGCTTCAGCGCAGCGCCGCCGCGGCGATCGATCCCGCGGCGGCGCAACGCGAGGCGGCCTTCGTCGCCGGCGTCGAGGAGGCGTGGGTCCCCGACGAGGACGGCGTCGAGACCCCCGGATTCGACGAGCGCGACGCCGCGCGCCGCGACCGCGCGTACGCGCTGCACTTCGCGGCCCTCGGCTTCGATCCGGAGTCCGCCGACGCGGAGACCGCGGCGCGTGCCGCGCGCGCGACGGCCGTCGCGCCCACGTTCGTGGCGGCCCTCGACGACTGGGCCCTCGCGCGGCGGCGTCTCGGCCGCAGCCGTTCGCAGTGGGAGCCGCTCCTCGCCCTCGCGGACGCCGCCGACGGCGACGCCGCGCGCGCGCGCCTGCGGCGCGTGCTGCGCCTCGAGGCGATCGACGCGCCGTCCGTCGCCGCGGCGATGGGCTCCGCCGGATCGAAGGACGCGCCGGCGCCGACGGCCGCGCTCTGGATCGCGTCCCTGCAGCTCGCGGGAGAGGTCGGGAGCGCCGACGCGGTGCGGATGGACGCCGTCCGCCGCCACCCCGGCGATTTCCGTCTCGTGGTGCTCGACGCCGTCGAGCACGAGCGGGGCGGCGCGCAGACGCGCGAGCAGGCGATCCGCGCCTACGGCACGGCGCGGGCCCTCCGCCCGTCGAGCGCCGGCGCCGCGCATCGTTTCGGCCTCGTGCTCGAGCGGGCCGGCGACCCGGGCGACGCGCTCGCCGCCTTCGACGAGGCGCTGCGGATCGAGCCGGACCGCGCGCACGTCCATTGGCATCGGGGCACCGCCCTCGCCGCGACGGAGCGGCTCGACGAGGCGGCGGCCGCCTTCGAGCGCGCGATCGCGCTGGATCCCGCCGACGCCGTCGCGCCGCGCCGGCTCGCGGCCCTCGAGCTCGGCCGCGGCTCCCTCGAGCGGGCGCGTGCCATCGTCGAGGAGGCGCTCCGCCGTTCGCCGGAGGAGGCGCTCCTCCACACGATGCGCGGCCGCGTGCTCTGGGAGCAGGGAGAGAGGGAGGCCTCCCTCGCGGCGTACGAGCGCGCCGTGGCGCTCGCGCCCACGAGCACGGAGGCCTGGGAGGGGCTGGGCGACGCACGCCGTCTCGCGGGCGACCTCGCCGGCGCCGAGGCGGCGCATCGCACGTCCGTGCGTCTCGACCCGGACCGCGCCGACGGCTGGACGCGGCTCGGCGTCGTGCTGCTGCGACGCGGTGAAGTGGCCGGCGCGATCGACGCGCACCACGAGGGTCTCGTAATCGATCCTCGATCCTTCGAGACCCACGCGAATCTCGGCGACGCGCTGGCGGTGGCGGGCCGGCATCGCGAGGCCGTGAGCCAGTTCCGGGAGGCCCTCGGGCTGAAGCCGACGAGCGAGCGCGTTCGCTTCGGTCTCGCGCTCTCGCTCCGGGAGACGGGCGACTACCTGGTGAGCCTCCGCGAGCTCCTGTTCTGCGCCGAGCTCGCGAACGCCCGGCCCGACCCGAGGATCGATCTCGAAGTGCGCGAGGCCGAGCGGCTCCTTCCCTACGCCGATCGATTCGAGTCGGTGTTCCGCGGGGAGGATCTCCTGCGCTCGGCGAGGGACAAGTTCGAGATCGCGGTCCTCGCGAAGCGGCGCGGACTCCTCGGTGCCGCCGCCGAGCTCTTCATCTCGGCCTTCGAGCAGGACCCGTCCCTCGGCGAGGACCTCGCGGCGGGCCGCCGGCGTCGCGCGGCCAGCGCCGCGCTCGAGGCGGGCTGCGGGATCGGCTACGACCAGCTCCCGCCGGGGGAGGGACGGCGCGCGCGCTGGCGAGCGCAGGCGCTCGCGTGGCTCCGCACCGACATCGCCGCCGTGACGGAGGGCGCGTGGCGCAAGGACCCGGCCCGTCGCGCCATCGCCCGGGATCTCCTCGGCTCGATGCTGCAGGACCACGGCCTCGATCTCGTGCGCGGAGAAGAAGCGCTCGCGTTCCTCCCCGAGTTCGACCGGCACGACTGGCGCGCGTTCTGGGCCGACGTCGAGGATCTGTGGCGTGACGCCGCGCCGTGACACCCGCGGGAACGTGGCGCTCGGTGCGCGCGTCCCACGCCCCTCGCACCGAAGCCGCTCCTTCGAGGAACGCTCCATGACCCCGACCCTCCGATTCGCGTCCCTCTCCCTCGCGATGCTCGCCGCCGGCGGCCTCGGCATCCGGTTCGTCCAGAGCGCCGGCGCGCCCGACGTCGACGAGCGGCCCCTGCTGATCGCCGTCGAGTACCGGACGGCTACGCAGCCGAGCTTGCCGATCCCCTCGGCGACGGAGAACGTGCTCCTCCACGAGGTGCCCGAGGGGAGCAGCTTCGTGCTCCGCTCGTTCCTTCTGCCCCACGGCGTGCCCGTGGCCGCCGGGAGCAACGATCCGATCGAGCCGCGGGGCCTCGGGCTCCAGATCGACGCGCAGACCGTGCGGCCGCTCACCGTCCCCTGGGGGCAGCCCTGGGACTTGAAGACGCTCGATCCGGGGATCCCGCTCGGGTCCGGAGCGAAGCTCGTGCTCCGCTTCGACCAGCCCGTGAAGGGGCTCGCCGGGTCGCTCCTGCTGAACGGAGTGGAGCGGCGGCCGTAGCGGGGCGCTGAGGAAGGCACTCGGGCTGCGCGCGAGCCTCGTCGCCGATCTCGTCGTCGCTCTTCGACCTCGACGACGGTTTCTCGCACTCGCGTTCGAAACCAAACTCGACGTCCTGCAAGCCGACGCGTCGACGTTCTCGATCGACCGCGCATCGGAGGGAGCACGGGCGGATGCGCGTCTCCTTCGAGGGATGGGTTCGCACGTCGATCGGCGCGCATGAGGCGGGTCGCGAGGATTCCTCCGCCGGCCGGCTTCCGAGAGCACTCGAAGGAGATATCGACGGAACCGATTCGATCGTCGGCGGGGTGGAGGAGGCGGCGGCCTCGCAGCGAAGTCGCGGCCAGCGGCGGTATAACCAGTGGTCGCGAAGATGGTTATAGGCGACGGGCGCAGTTCCTCTCGTCGATCGAGCTCCGGGTCGGCTCGGAGGGACGAGAGTCGTTCCTCGCCCGCGATCGACGGGTTCGGAGAGCGCCGGTTGACCATGATTGCGCGGCATCGAACGCAATCTTCGCGCAGGAAAAACCCGTTCTCGAAGAGTCGATATGATCACTTCGTTCGTCGATCGACGCAGACGAGCGGAATCCGCTCGTCTCGACGTCCGGCGATTCCCAACCCCGCAGCTCTTCCACACGAGAAGTCGCATTCACTCCGATGCTCACCACCGTCCTCCTCACCCTCGGCGCGGCGGTCCTTCCCATGAAGGCGCCGACGGAAAAGAACGCGTACCACCACAACTCCGACGTTTCCGCCGCGTGGTTCCATCTCCTCTACGATCGTGTCAAGGCCGAGGGCTTCTCGCCGCCTGTGGCGTCGCGCATCTACGGCGCTGCGGGAGTCTGCCTCTACGAGTCGATGATCGATGGAATGCCGAAGCATCGATCGCTCGACGGGCAGCTGAATCAGCTCGTCAACGTTCCGAATGCGCTGAAGAATCGGAAGTACCATTGGCCCTCCGTCGCCAACGCGACGCTCGGCCGGCTGCTCGAGACCCTTTTCGCGGGCAAGCCGAGCTCGATCGCTGCCTTCGATGCGCTCGAGCAGCAGATCGCCGCATCCTTCGCTTCGACCGTGTCGGCCACGACCCTGGGCAACTCCGTCAGCCATGGCCAGGCCGTCGCGGACAGCATCGCTGCCTGGCTCAGCACGGACGGCTACGCGATCTACAACAACTGTGCGTTCGTGCCTCCGGCGGGTCCGGGGCTCTGGGTGCCGACGCCGCCCGCCTTCGTGGCGAACCCTCTCCAGCCCTGCTGGGGGCTCCTGCGGCCCTTCGCCCTGGCCGATGGCTCGGAGGGCGCACCGGCGGGACATCCTGCCTATTCGACGAGCACGAGCTCCGAGTTCTACGCCTACGCGTTCGAGGTCTACAGCACCGTGAACTCGCTCACTCCCGAGCAGGCGACCATCGCGGTCTACTGGGCCGATGGTCCGGTGCAGACGGGAACTCCGCCCGGACACTGGATCGACATCGTCCGGCAGATCAGCCTCAACAAGCCGCTCAACCTCGGTGATTCCGCGGAGGCGTTCGCTCGCGTCGGGATCTCCGTGGCCGACGCCTTCATCGCCTGCTGGAACACGAAGTACACGCACAACCTGCTGCGGCCGATCACCTACATCCGAGCCAACATCGACCCGCTCTGGAACGCCTACATCGGAACACCTCCGTTCCCCGAGTTCACTTCGGGACACTCGACGCAGTCTGGCGCTTCCTCGGCGATCCTCGCCGACATGCTCGGCCACAACTATCGCTTCACCGACACGACGCACACGGATCATGGACTCGTGCCGGCCATGAGCCCGCGCACGTTCGCGTCCCTGGATGAGGCCGCCGTCGAGGCGAAGGACTCCCGGCTCTACGGGGGGATCCACTACCGGTTCGGCAACGACGAGGGCTACGAGCAGGGCAAGCGGATCGCGGGAATCATCCTCTCGAGGGTCCGCTTCACGAAGAAGAACGGCCACTGATCGGCAACGCTCCGGATCGAAAGCCGATCCGGAAATCTGCCGCGGAACACGCCGCCGCATCGTCCGCCGCTGCTCTCGAGAGCACGGCCGCGAAGGTGCGGCGGCGGGTCTCGGCGAGAGCCTCGCGGAGCCTTCGGAGAATCCCATCGGGCGGAGTCGCTTCGCCGGCTCCAGGACGAGCGATCGCCACGGCGGCGGATCGCGGCTCCCGCCGGAGGAGCAGCCTCAGAACTTCAGCTGCGCCTGCACCTGCAGGATCTGATGCTCGTTGTGCTGACCCAAGCCATGCAGGCGTTCCACGCGGTACGTGTACGCGAGCTGGAGCTTCAGAGCGTGGCCAGCGAAGTAGTAGGAGAACGCCGCCGAGAGGTCGTCGATCTTCGTCGTGCCGCCGATGGGCGCCGCGGGCGCGATGTTCTGGTCGAAGTCGATCTGCCCGTAGCGGATCGCGACCTCGGGGCCCTTCTCCCGGTCCACGGCGAAGAACTTGCCGCCCTGGACGAACCAACCCGTCTCGGTCGCCGTGTTGAAGACGAGGGCGTCATCGAGGCGGCCCGAGGGCCGGATCTCGCGGTAGTACGCCTCGGAGGTGAAGAACAGCCCTTCGTACTTGAAGGCCACATCCGCACCGAAAGTGTGAATGTCGTACGTCGGGAGGACGCCCGTCGGAATTCCCATGATGCCCAAGGGATTGCCCCGGCGCTCGGGATTGAAGGAGTACTGGAGCGCGATCGCGGCTCTCGGGTCCTGTGACATGGCGACATCCGACTCGCTGTATCCGGGAGCGCCATTCACGTTGAGCACGACGCGCCCGATCGCCTCCAGTCCGCTCGAATCGTTGTTGCTCGAGTTGGAGACGTTCAGTCCGCCCGCATTGGGTCCGATCCCCACAGCAGCCGGCGCGCCGTTGTTCATGCCGTCTCCGTTGAACAGCCCCGCATACCACTCCAGGAGGCTGTTCGCCCCCAGCGTTCCCCACGCCATCGCGCCCACGTCACGGTCGCCGATTCCGAGCCCACGGAAGCGCTCGACCACGGAGACGCGATCGACGAACTGCAGGTCTCCCGAGGACGTCCAGTTCTGGCGAGAGAACGGCCGCTTCTGAAGCCCGCCGCGGAGATGGAGAGCCGGATCGATCTGGAAGTCCAAGTAGGCATCGCGAACCGTGTTCCCCGTCACCGAGGTGGGATCCACGGTGAGCTGATAGGTCAGCTCTTTCGCCACCGCGAAGCCCTTCAGGTAAATCTTCGCGCGGCGGATGTCGAAGCTAGCGCGATCGTCCTGGCCCGCGGAGGTCTTGCCGTCCGGCGCCAGGTAGGTGAACCGGATCTGCTCGCGGCCGCCGATCGTGAACGCGAATCGGTCGCCGGACGCCACGGTGACGCCGTCGCCATGCTTGTAGGACAGCCGGACCTCGGCCGGCTGCGATTGCGCCGCGCTCCGGTGTTCGAGCCTCTCCGAGAGCGCTGCGAGCTCTCGCTCGAACGATGCGGACGTCAGGAGCTCCTCCCGGCGCATCTGATCGCCGAGCCCGATGAGCTCCTCGTACTCGCTCGCGCTCAGGACTCCCCGGTCCTTCAGGATCCGCAGCAGCCGTACCTCGACGGACGGCTTCCTCTCGTCGTCCTTGGCGCCGTGGGCGCGCACGGAAGGAGCCGTGCCGGCGGCGGCGAGGGCCGCCAGGGCCGCCGCCAGGATCGGGCGAAGCGGCGCCGCGCTTCCCGAGAGTCTCCCGCGGCTGCTGCTCATCGGACCGAGCCACCCTGGAACGGCACCGTGTAGTGCGCAATGGCAGCGATTCTCTCGTAGCCGATCACGAGGACGTGCAGCACCTCGGCTTCGCGCCAGAAGAACACTCGATCCAGTCCCGCGCGGTGGTTGTCGACGTGCTTCCCGTCGGGACCGAGGATGAACCCGTAGCTCTCGCGAGGAGCCTTGAACTCGGTGACCCGATCCGGCGACGTCGCGTAGATCTCCGGTGTCGAGACTCCGAAGGTCACCCGCAGGACGTCCTTGTCCGCCGCAGGCGGCCCCGTCCGGCTCGGCAACCGGCGGAGATCCTCGTCGGCGACGAGGAGCCGGTATCCGTTCTCGAACGCGATCTCGATCTCGTCGAGGGCGACTCCGCCGACGGTCGTTCGAACGGATCGGAGGATCGCCGCGCGCGGTGCGGCGAGGAAGCCGAGGTCGAAGGAGACGGAGGCGTTGATGTTGTAGTAGCCCGGCTCGCTGAAGATCGCGGTCTTCACGGGCTGGTTCTTCGGGTCGTGGAAGTCGCGGTAGGCCGCGACGCGCGGCGAGAGGACCAGGTTCGCCTTCCTCTTCTGCTCCGGCAGGAGGAGCGGCGCGCCGTCGCGGTCGACGGTGGGCACGAAGCTCGGACTCTCCTCGACGACCGTGCGCAGCTTCTCGAGCGGCGCAGCCATGCCGTCGAGATGGGGATACTCCTCGAGCGACTTCCGATAGTCGGAGTAGCGGAGGGAGTTCTGCTCCTCGAAGAGCCGCGTGTACTCGTCCTTGGGGAACGAGAACCACCCATGGAACTCGCACTTCGAGCCGGTCGGCTCGACGCGATCGACCAGGATCTCCCACATTCCCTGCACGAGGCAGTTGTTCGCCAGCCGGACGGTGGACCGCTCGCGCTCGTACTTCGTCTCGTGGCGATTGAACTCTCGCTGGATCAGCGCGTAGAGAGCCCACGTCGAATCGCCCGTCGCGATCTTGGGGATCCGCGGGACGAAGGCGCGAAGGTCGACCCGGTCGACCGGCGCGATCTCCCGGCCCGAGGCAGCCGTCGGAAAGAGGAGCGAGTACGTCCCGTCGTCGTTCTTCTCGAACCGGATCTTCTCGATGTCCTGGCGCAGCGGCGTCGCCAGCGTCGACGGATTTCCCGGGTAGCCCTTCGGCTCCTCCGGGGTGACGGTCACCGTGATCGCTTCTGCGGTGAGCTTCTTCGGATTCTCGAAGTGGCTCAGCGGGAGCAGCCCGAGATGCAGGGTGGCGAGGCCGAGGGAGGTTCGGATCCGCATAAGTTGAGGGAGCGAGGGTGACTTCGTCGGCCCGAAGGGTCTCGACGTCGAAGCGCGGGTGTCGGAATTCCTGCGCGACGCGCAGGATCAGCGGCCCGTCTTGGCAACCGACGTGCCCGAGACGCGAGCCCGGCCCGCGCGTAGGCAGGGCACTGCAGTCCGGGCCGGCAGCAGCGCGCCCGGGAGCGACGCGAGGGATCGGCGCCCGGCCCGGCGCGACCGTCGCGGGCGCGCGGGACGGCCATGCGAAGACTGCGCGACCACCCGAGTCTCCCGGCGGACCGCGCGCGACCCGATCTCGCCAGGGGTTTGCGGGCCCCCGTCCGCCTCACGCCGGTCACGCCGAGGAGCGGCGGAGAGGAGCGTGTCCCGGAATTCCTATGCGCCGGGCGCGGCCTCGGTCGGACCGTCCGCCGCCGAGACTTCCCCGGACTGGCGCTTCCCGGAGCCGGGCACGGCGCGCGCCGGCGCGTCAGTCGTTCGCGCTCGCGAGCGTCACCTTCTTCTCGAGCCGCTCGCGGCCGCGCAGGAGCACCACGGAGACCTCGTCGCCGGGCCGATAGCGGTCGAGCACGCGGTAGAGGTCGTCGGTGGTCGCGATCTCCCGCTGATCGATGCCGACGATCACGTCGCCGATGCGGAGGAACCCTCCGTTGTCGATGGTCGTGGGCTGGAGCCCCGCCTCGTCGGCGCCGCTGCCGGGGTCGACGCGGCCGAAGACCACTCCCTTGGCGATGCCGATCATGCGGGCCGCCTGGTCGGAGGCGACGGAGACGCCGAGGACGGGGCGCATCACGCGGCCGTGCAAAAGGAGCTGTCCCACCACGTCGTTCACGTTGTCGGCGGGGACGGCGAAGCCGATCCCCGCGTAGGCGCCCGAGGGGCTGTAGATCGCCGTGTTCATCCCGATGAGGCGTCCCGCGCTGTCGAGGAGCGGGCCGCCGGAGTTGCCCGGATTGATCGCCGCGTCCGTCTGGATCACGTCCTCGATCACGCGGCCCGTGAGCGAGCGGATCTCCCGCCCCAGCGCGCTGATGATCCCGGTGGTGAGCGTCTGATCGAGACCGAAGGGAGTTCCGATGGCGAGCACCTTCTGGCCGACCTGCAGATCCTTCGAGGTGCCGAGCGCGATGGGGCGGAGCCGATCCTTCGGCGCGTCGATCTTCAGCACCGCGATGTCCTTGTGGGGCGCCACGCCGACGATCTTGGCCGCCCACGTCGACTGGTCGGAGAGCGTCACCCTCGCGGGGCCGTTCTCGACGACGTGGAAGTTGGTGACGACGTGTCCCGCGTCGTCCCACACGAAGCCCGACCCCGTGCCCTGGGGCACCTCCACGGCCGTCTGGCGGAACCAGTCGCGGCGCACGGCGAGTCGCGTGATGTGCACGACCGACGGCGACGCGCGCCGGAAGAGCGCGATCGTCTCCGTCTCGTCGGGAGTGAGCGGACCGCGGGTCTCGACGGCGCGCGACGGCGTGTCGCCGGCGCGGGAGGAGGCGACGCGGAGCAACCGGGGGCTCAGGGCGGCGATGCCGAGGGAGGCGGCGAGTGCGAGCGTGAGGATCGAGAGGGAGGTCCAGCGCATGGGTCCAGGAATACGCCGCCGCGAACCGCTTGTGGAGCCCCCGACCGATCCCGCCGCCGCGCGCGAGGGCGCGGGTGCGCGTCCTCGGCGCGGCTCCGGTGACATGGCAGGCTCGGCGCCCGATGACCGCGCGCCTCCCGCCGATCGCCGCCTGCGTGCTCGCTCTCGCGGCCTGCAGCG
Source organism: uncultured Planctomycetales bacterium (assembly GCA_964545855.1). Classification (GTDB taxonomy): domain Bacteria; phylum Planctomycetota; class UBA1135; order UBA1135; family JACQFD01; genus CAZJHD01. The sequence goes on along the minus strand of CAZJHD010000086.1, from coordinate 1,522 downwards.
CGCCCCGTCCCTCGGAGCTTCCCGTGGACGAGGCGTGGATGGTCGTCGTGAAGTCGGCACGTCTTCCGGACACGCGTCCCTGGGCGTCGCGCTTCGCGCACCACTCCTGGATCGACGTGAAGCAGGGCGCGGAGGACCGATGGGTGCGCGTCGAGATCGCGTCGGAGTTCTCGGGCGTCGACGTGGACTCGATCCCGGCGCCGGTCGCGCGCCGCGACGAACGCTGGGACCGGACGATCGTCGTGGCGGGCGTGCTCGCGGGCCCCGAGGCGGAGGAGGCCGCGCGCGCGGTGCTCGCCGCGGCGCGGCGCTACCGATGGAGCGAGCCGGAGGACTACGGCGTGTGGCCCGGCCCCAACAGCAACAGCTTCGCCGACTGGATCGGCCGCCAGGTGCCGGGGCTCGCCTTCGAGCTCGATCACAACGCCGTGGGGAAGGACTTCGACGGATGGCTCCGCGCCGGAGGCACGACGACGAAGTCGGGCCTGGAGCTCGAGACGCCGATCCTGGGGCTGCAGGTCGGGCTGCGGGAAGGAGTGGAGCTGCATGTGATCCAGCTCGTCCTCGGCGTGTCCCTGTTCCCTCCGGCGCTGAAGCTCCCGTTCCTCCCTCGCATCGGCTGGCGCGGACGCTGACGCGCGTCCTTCGCCGCAGGCACCATGGCGGCCATGACGATCCTCCGGCGGGCCGCCGAGCGCGGCCGCACGCGTCTCGACTGGCTCGACAGCCGACACACGTTCTCCTTCGGAGAGTTCTTCGATCCCGCATGGCAGTCGTTCCGGTCGCTGCGCGTCCTGAACGACGATGTCATCGCACCCGGCACCGGGTTCGGCACGCACGGACACCGCGACATGGAGATCGTGTCGGTCGTCCTCGGCGGGTCTCTCGAGCATCGCGACAGCCTCGATCACGGAGCCGTGCTCCGGCCCGGGGAGGTGCAGGTGATGTCCGCGGGCCGCGGCATCCGCCACAGCGAGCGCAATCCGTCGCAGACCGAGCCCACGAGGCTCCTGCAGGTGTGGCTCGTCCCGCGCCGTCGTGGCGCCACGCCGCGGTGGGAGCAGAAGGCGTTTCCCTGGCGCGAGGAGCGCGACCGCTGGCACCGCGTGGTCGGTGGCGACGCCGGGAACGATGGCGCGCTCTTGATCGATCAGGACGCCGACCTCCGGGTCGCCGCGCTCTCCGAGGGAGCGCGCCTGAGACACGTCGTCGCCGAGGGCCGCGGCGCGTGGCTCCACGTCGCGACGGGCCGCGTTCGCGTCGGCCGCGACGAGCTCTCCGATGGCGACGCCGCGGGGCTGCAGGGCGGCGTCGCCATCGAGATCGAGGGCGGCGCGGGCGGAGGCTCGGTGCTGCTCTTCGACCTGGCGTGAGGGAATGGGGTCAGACCCTTTTCTCTCGCTCTCCATCTCGCGCGCGTGCGCGCGAGATGGAGAGCGAGAGAAAAGGGTCAGGGAGGTCGTGAAAAAATCGGCGCCGGGCTTCGGCCGGCTGCGAGCGGCTGCGGCGTCGTTGCTCCTCC
>CAZJHD010000085.1:0-15828 GCA_964545855.1 uncultured Planctomycetales bacterium | reverse complement strand
TTCCCGGGTGACGGCCGCCCCGATCCGAGCCTGGGTTCGCCGTCAGAGCGTGAGGAGCGTCATCACGGCGACGCTCACCGAGTGGAGGAACGACGGGGTCGTCGTCGTGGGCGGCATGTCCACCAGCACGGGCACGAGGCTCTCGATCACGACGTCGTCGGTCCGCTTCCACTGCGCCTCGTCGTTGCGCGCGTCGAAGCCGTTCGATGGATCGAAGCGGAGCATCCCATCGACGGCCGTGCGCCCGACCCAGAGATCGGTCTGCTTGACGGGCGAGACCGTGTTGATCGACTTCGTTCGACCCCAGGCGATGAGTCCCCACTTCACCGGCTCGATGCCGAGGAGGACGTCCTCGTCGGCGCCGCGCAGACTCTTGAGCCAGACGGGCATGCCGCCGTCGTCGACACGGAAGAGCCATGCGTCCTTGTCGGCCGAGTTCCCGGTCGTCCCCGTCACGAGGAAACCGCCGTGGGAGAGCGGAGCGACGCCCTCGATGCGGTCGAAGCCCGTGTCTCCGGAACTCCCCGAGACCGTCTCACCGGCGTAGGTGGCCGACCAACGCAGCGCGCCGTCGGACTCGAGGCACGCGAGCCAGGCGGCGTGGTCCTCGAGCGCGACGAGGCCACCGAGCAGGATCGTGCCGTCGGGCACGACGGCGACCGAGAAGGCGTCGTCGGTACCGACGCCGCCGATCGCCTTCGCGAACTCGGGAACTCCGTTCGCATCGATCGCGACGACGAGCGCGTTCTGGTTCGCGATGGTCGCGCCAACGGTCGCGTTCGCGTACTCGACGTTCCCCACGGCGACGATCCGCCCCGCCTCCGTACGCGTCAGATCCTCGAAGCGGACGTGCTTCACGTCGGGCCCGAGGTCGAGCTCCTTCGCCCAGGTCACCAAGCCGGCGGCGTCGATCTCCGCCAGGTACGCCCGCGTCCAGAGGAGCGTCGCGCGGGAGACACGCCCGGCCACGATCACCGCTCCGTTCGGCGCCGGCGCGATGGCGTTCAGGCTGATGAGGCCGCCGGTCGGTTCCACGAGCGTGCGGCTCCAGAGAGGCGTCCCTTGGGTGTCGGCGTAGCGGTCGATCCGCGCGCCGCTCGCGGTGGTGACCCAGCCGCAGGCGGCGAGGCCGCCGTCGGTCGTGGCGCAGGCGTCCGTCGGGCGCATGGTTCCCGTCACCGCCGAAGTGCCGAGCTTCTCCCAGCTCGCGGATCCGTCGAGGGCGAGTCCGGCGATCCAGGCGCGATTGAAGATCCCCGCGCCGTTCCCGAGGACGACGTAGCCGGACTTCAGCGGCACGAGAGCCGTTGCGCCTTCGTCGGCGGCGAGGTCGAAGACGCGCGACCAGCGGAACGAGGGGACCGCGAGGACGGGAAACCCGCTCCGCGCCTGCGCGACGTTCGACTTCTTCCGGTAGAGCGTCACGTCGGCGACCGGCACGTCGAGAGCCAGGTCGAAGTCGGGGGCGGCCCAGCCGATCGTCACGGCGACGAGGCCGTCCAGCTCCCACCACGGATTCAGCACCGGATTCACGCCGAACTCGAGGCCGAAGGACGCTTCCACGATGGGTCCTCCGATGGGAATGCCCTGGACCGTGACCAGGAACAGGACGCCGGCGTGCACCTCCATCTCCACGTCGAAACCCGAGGCGCCCGTGACCTCGGGCGGCGTGAAGTCGGCGTGGAACTTCGGAGGTCCGTCGGTGCCGGCGCTGGAGGTGCTCGCGATCGAGATCGACACGAGCGTCGAGATCTCCTGGACCATCGCGATCCGCATCCCCGCCTCGGCCGTGCCGCGGAACGTCACGTTCGCGTACGCGTGGGGGACGACGATGATGTTCGCCCCCACTTGGAACGGCGGGAGCGGGAGGAGCGGTCCAGAGATCGTCTCCTCGAAGTCTCCCGACACGTCGGCCGAGATCTCCGCCGTGACGGCCGCTCGGAGCTCGATGTCGCTCGTGAAGCTGTCCGGAACTCCGTTCGGGTCGACCGTCGCCAAGAACGAGGGAGTCGGCGCCGCCACGGCGATGTTCCCGTTCAACACGATCTGGGCGCCGAGGGCCTCCACCACCACCATCTCGTCGAAGGGAATGTAGGTGCCGCCTTGGAAGTCCTGGGCGGCGGCAGAGATGGCGAGCGGGTGGAGGAGGAGCGGGAGGATCAGGAGGCGGACGGGGAGGCGCATGGGGGGTTCGGGGTCGGGCGTGCCGGAGAGGGCGTTGAGAGCGTCGACCCGCTGACAGAACGCAGCCCCGGAAGGGCCTCCATCAACGCGGGGTGCGGGCCACGGCCAGGCGTCCGGATTTTCGTGTCCTGGGCCGGCGGCGGACGCGCCTGGAGGGGGTGAACCCGACCTCCATCGCCCCTCGAGAACCGAGAACGACCCATGCGCTTCCTGCCCTTCACCTCTGCCCTCCTCGTCGTGGCTCTGTCGGCGGCTGCCGTCCTCGCCGCCGGACCCGCCCTCGACCACACCCCGCCGCCGCCGCCGTCCTACGCCGACGACTTCCTGTCGAAGCAGGACCTCGAGAAGGATCCGCCGGTCTTCGACTGGAAGCTCCAGGGGCTGATCACCTCGGCGCCCTACGACGAGTACTCGCACTCGGGAGGGCCGCCCTTCCCGGCGCCCCTCGGGATCTTCGCGCCCGCCGGCGCCGAGACGATCAGCGTCAAGAAGCGCACCGGATTCCGATCCTGGAAGGAGGGCAACGTCCTCTGCGTCGAGACCACCGTCTCCATCGAGATCTTCATCATCTTCTACGACGGCTCCAACTTCGAGTTCACGCAGAGCAGCCGGGCGATCACCTGCTCCGACGGATACACGTCGGCGGAGAAGTTCTGGAAGAGCACCACGTGGATCCCCGACCCGAATCCGCCGGGTCCCGGCATCTACGGCTGGATCAGCTCCCGCACCATCGAACGCACGTCGACGCAGAAGAAGGTGAAGGCGCGCTTCGCGCCGGGCGCAGGGACCGCGAAGCTCTCGTCGGCGTCGCCGGGGATCGACCTCGCATCGGGAGCCCTCGACGAGATGGAGATCACGGTGCCGCCGGGCATGGCGCTCGATCTCACGGACCACTCGGCCGCCGCGGGCCCGATCGTCGTGACGGGGATGCCGACCCTCATCCGCTGCGACACGATCCTGCTGGATCCCGGTGTCACGATCTCCGATCTCTTCATGCCGCCGCCCATCGTGCTCCCCGGGGCGATCGTCGACGGAGTGGAGACCCGGCCCGTCGGCCTGCCGCAGCTTCGGACGCACTACGAGGACATCGAGCATGCGCTCTACCTCACGGTGCGCGGGGGCGTCGAGACGAACGGCGACCTCGGCTTCGTTTCGTTCACCGCGAGCGACGACCTCGGCTGGGTCTCGACCACGCCGGTGGGTCAGCCCGTCCCGGCCTTCGGACGCTTCGAGGTTCAGATCCCCTATGCGGTGCCTCCCGGCACGATCCCCGGGACGCGGGCGATGGGACAGATCGTCACGCAGACCTCGATGGGCACCGTCCGGATCGACCCCTTCGAGATCGCCTTCGACCCGCCGGCGACCTTCCGCTGGGGCAGCGGAACGCCCGGCTGCACCGGCGCGCACCTCCTCGACGCGAACGAGACGCCGCGCGTCGGATCGAGCACGCTCGAGTTCACCTGCACGAACGCGCCGGACAACCCCACGGGCGTGATCCTCTTCTCCCAGGCGATCCAGCTCGCGGGGAGCGATCCCTTCGGCATCGGGACGATCCTCCTCGTCGATCTTCTGGACCCGGAGCTCTCTTGGGTGAACGTGAACCAGGCCGGCCCCGGCGGCACCGTGACCGTGCCCGTGTCGGTGCCGAGCAATCCGGCCCTCGCCGACACGATCTGGGGCTCGCAGGCCTTCTGGCTCGACCTCACCCCCTGCGGGCCGGGTCCCTTCGACACGAGCACCTCGGCAGGGCTCGGGTTCGTCGTGCTGCCTTGAGAGTCCGCGAAGGAACCCGCGCCGCGCCACTCTCCCGGCTCGCGTCGGAGCGATGAGGTGAAGGGAGAGAGGCGGTCCCCGTTGCCCAACGGGGACCGCCGTTTTCGTTCTCCGGCGACCGAGCCGTGCGCACCCGGGAATGGGGTCAGACTCATTTCTCCCTCCTCTCCCTCGCGCGCCGCGCGCGGCGCGCGAGGGAGAGGAGAGAGAAAGGGGTCTGACCCCATTCCCGGGCCCCTACCCAGCAGCGCTCGACGCGCCCGGCAGCCGGTCGATCTTCGCGGCGAGGATGAAGTCGCTCTCCGTGAGGCCGTCGATCTTGTGGGTCCAGAGCGTCACGCCCACCTTGCCCCAGGCGAGGAGCAGGTCCGGGTGGTGCGCTTCTTCCTCGGCGAGAGCGCCGATCGCGTTCACGAAGGCGAGAGCCTCCACGAAGTCGGGGAAGCGGAACTCCTTCGCGAGGTGATGCTCGCGCTCGACGCGCCAGCCTCCGCCGAGGGCGGCGTGGATCTCCGCGAGGTCGGCGCCCTTCAACGGCGGCACGCCTCCGCGGCACGGGATGCACTTCTTCGAGGCGAGGTCGGACATGGCGGCACGCGGCGGGGTGCTGGCGATGCTATCGCCTCGGTGCGTCAGCGGTCCGCCCCGCCGCTCCGCTCGATCGACCGCCGCGCCGCCACGAGCTCGCCGAGGACGCGCGGGTCGAGTCCGGGCGCCTCCGACAGCTCGTCGAGCAGCGCGCCGATCGCCTCGGGACGGCCCGTGCGACGCGCGATCTCCGCCGCGGTCTTCACGAGCGCCGTCGTGCGGCCGCCGTCGCGGCGCAGCGTCTCGAGGAGGAGCGTCTCCCCGGCCTCCACGTCGCGCAGGCTCGGGTCGTCCGACGTCGACTGCATCCAGGCCACGGCGATCGCCGCCGGGACGTTCCGCGGGTCGAGCTCGATGCAGCGGCGGTAGTGAGGCAGCGCCTCGGCGGGACGCATCGCGCGGTCGAGGGAGAAGGCGAGGTTGTAGTGGGCCGCGGGCCGGTCGGGCCAGGTCTCGACGACGCCGCGCAGCACCTCGCGCGCCTCGTCGCCGCGGCCGAGCGCGTCGAGCGTCGCCGCGAGCGTGTTGCGGATCGTCGGATCGGGAGGTGTCGCGAAGGCGTCGGCCTTGCGCGCCGCCGCCTCGGCCTCCTCGTTCCGCGTCTCGCGGAGGAGCGACCGCGAGAGCCGGTGCCAGAGTTCCGCGTCCTCGGGAGCGAGGGCGAGCGCCCGCTCGCACTCGTCGATCGCCTCGGCGTTGCGCCGCGCCGCCACCAGCAGCCGCGCGCGCTCGTCGGCGACGGCGAGGCTCGAGGGAAGCCGCTGCGACGCCGCCGTGAGCAGACGGATCGCGCCCTCGACGTCCTTCTCCCGCTCGCGCGCCCGCGCCGCGAGGATCTCCGCCGCCGGCGACCCCTCGGCCGCCTCCGGCTGCGGTGCTTCCGCATCGCGCGCCCACGCGAAGGCGGCGCGGTCGGCGGCGAGCGCCGCGCGCGCGGCCTCCCGCGCCGCCCGCTGCTCGAGCCATGTGGGCGCCGCCGCCACGAGTGCCACGATGGCGACGAACGAGGCACCTGCCGTCGACGCCGCCACGGGACGCCGCACGACGAACTCGATCCCGCGGTCGAGCGCGCCGAGCGGCCGCGCGTGGACGGGCTTCCCGGCGAGCCAGCGATCGAGGTCGTCGCGCACGGCCTCGGCCGTCGGCGTGCGGCGCGCCGGCCGCCAGGCGAGGGCCGACTCCACGATCGCGGCGAGACCGCGGTCGACGCCCGGGATCGCGCGCGCGACGCGCGGCGTCGCTCCGCGCGCGACGGCGGCCAGGAGCTGGCTCCGCGTCGCCTCGTCGCGGAGTGGGCTCCCCGCGAGGAGCTCGAAGAGGATCGAGCCCAACGCGTGCACGTCCGCGCGCGCGTCGGCCGCGTGGCCGAGGGCCTGCTCGGGAGACATCCAGCGCGGCGTCCCCAGCAGCTCCCCGCTCGACGTGAGCGTGCCGTCCTCGGCGAGCGCCGCGAGACCGAAGTCGAGGATCACGGGCTCGCCATCGGTGCGCACCAGCACGTTGTCGGGCTTGAGGTCCCGGTGCACGACGCCCGCGGCGTGGGCCGCGGCGAGCGCGTCGGCGATGGACATGCCGAGACGCGCCGTCGCGCGCGCGTCGACGCGCCCCGCGAGGGCCGACAGGGGCTCTCCGTCGACGAGCTCGAGAGCGAGCCAGGGAACGCCCTCCTGCTCGCCGGAGTCGCGCACGGAGACGATGCCGGGATGCCGCAGGCGCGCCACGGCCTGCGCCTCGCGGCGGAAGCGCTCGCGCGAGCGCGCGCTCGCGATCCCCGCCCAGGGAATGCACTTCACGGCGGCGCGCTCTCCGGTCTCGGAGTGCTCCGCCGCGAGCACCACGCCCATGCCGCCGCGCCCGATGGCGCGCAGGACGCGCCAGGGCCCGAGCGACGGCGGCACCGCCGGCGCTCCCGCCGAGAGGGCTGCGCCGGCGTCGACGGCGCGGCCGATGGCCGCGAGCAGCGCGTCGCGCATCGCGGGGTGGCGCGCGGCGAACTCCTCCGCCGCGAGGCCGGGCGTCGTCTCGCGGAGCTCCAGGAACTCCGCGACGCGGTCCTCGAGCTCGTCGCCGCCGCTCACGGCGGACCGTCCTGCGCGCCGAGCCGCAGCGCGAGCCGGGCCATCGCGCGCGCGTGCGACTTGCTCGCCGCCTCGGGCGTCTTGCGGAGCACCGCCGCCGCCTCTTCGTTGGAGAGACCCTCCACCTGCCGCAGCAGCACCACCTCCCGCATCTCCTCCGGCAGGTCGCGCATCGCGCGCTCGAGCTTCTCGTAGCGCTCGGCGTCGCGGTAGGCGATCGCGCGCGGGTCGCCCGCCGGATCGCCGCCGGCGAAGGCGGCGTCGAGGGGCACGTCTCCGGAACGCTTCCGCGCGCCGTGCCACGCGGCGCGCCGGCGGATCTTGTTCGTCGCACGCACGCGGAGCCAGCGGAGGAGCGAGCCCGCGCCGCGCGGCTCGAAGCCGCCGATGCCGGCGACGGCGTCCTTCATCACGCTCTGCAGCACGTCCTCGGAATCGAGGCGGCGCCGGAGCCCCGAGCCGAGCCGCAGCCGGATCGCCAGCAGCAGCGGATCGCGGTACCGCGCGTAGAGGTCGGTCCACGCGTCCGCGTCCCCCGCCCGGATCCGCCGGACGAGCTGGAGCGACGGGGAGCGCGACGCGCCCTCGCGCGGGGCCGAGGGATCCATGGGTCGATTGTAGGAGCGCGGAGGGATCGGGAGAGCCATCGAGGCGTGCCGGGCCCGCGGTAGTCTCCGCGCCGTGCGCCGCGCAGCTCTCGTCGCCGCCGTCGCGTGTCTCCAGGTCGCCGCCTGCGCCGCCGGGCCGACGTCGGTGCGCACGTCGCGCTTCGAGACGGAGAGCCAGGACGAGCCTCGTCCGCGCCGCGAGGGCAACGACGAGGAGGACGAGGACGACGACGAGGAGGATTCCGGCCGCGGCGTCGGGACGGAGCTGCTGCTCTACCTGCCGAACCGCCTCTTCGATCTCCTGGAGGTCGCGCGCCTCGGTGTGAACGTTGGCCCCGGCTTCGGCATCGACGCCGAGGTGACGCGTCTCGCGCGCGCCGCCGCCGTGTCGCGCACGAGCGCGGGTCTCGGCTACCAGGGTCTGCGGCACTTGCCGGTGATGGCGTCCGCCGAGTCGTGGGTCGGCGTCGGCCCCGTCGGCATCGGCGCGCACCTGGGGCCGCGGTGGCACCGGAGCACGGCCGACGTGCGTCTCGAGCTGCACCTGCTCATCGTCGGCGCGCACGCCGCGATCGACCTCCTGGCGATCGCCGACTTCCTCGGGGGTCTCGTGCTGCTCGATCCCGAGGGCGACGACTTCTGAGGACCGCACGGGTCGCCTCAGCGCCCGTTCTTCGGCTCCGCGATCGGGAAGTGGTGCTCGGCCAGCGCCGCGCGCACGGCGGCCGCGATCTTCCTCGGCGCCTCGCGCCGCGCGTCGCGTCGCCGCGCGATCACCTGTTCGGCCGTGAGTCCCTCCGTGAGCCACTCCGAGGAGCGCTTGCCGAAGGCCGCGTGGAACGGGACGAGCGCCTCGTAGGGCTCGGCCCACATCGGTGACGGCAGCGGCTTCGCCGAGCCGCGCACGAGATCGACGACGGCGGCGAAGGACTCGTGCGTCGCGCCGGCGACCATCTCCACCTCGTCGCGCAGCGAGAGCTGCCCCGCGGGCGCCTCGCCGTAGCGGCGGAGCGACTTCGGCAACGGCGCGTCGGGCGGCAGCAGCAACGACAGCGCGACGGCCTCGCGCATGGCGCGGTACTGCCGGTAGGCGAGGAAGCCGTCGTGGAGCGCGTCGTGCGCCTGCTGCAGGCCCTTCTTCGCCTGCATCGACGCGACGGAGGGTCCGATGGCGAACCGCCGCGCGAACTCGCCCAGCATCGCGTCGTAGTAGAAGACCTCCTCGGGAGTGCCCGCCGTGCGATCGAGCGCGCGATAGAACGACTCGGCGCCGTTGCGCCACGACTCGAGGAAGAGACCGAGAGCGTTGCCGCCGTGGTCCGTGTCGAGCTCGCGCATGCACTGCGCGAGGGCGAGGTCGAGGTCTGGCGGCATGCCGTCCAGCAGTGCGGCGAACTCCTCGGACGTGGTCCCGGGGACGGGGTCGTTCGGCCCGAAGGCGCCCGGCGCCGCCTTCTTCTGGTCGACGGGCCGGATCTGCCGCAGACCGAAGACGTACTCGGAGCGGAGCGGGAACGCGATCTCCTCGCCGAGCGGGAAGGAGCCCTCCGGCGCGAGCTTGTTCTGGATCGCGAACTTCGGAGCCGGGCCCGACGGCTTCGCCGTGCGCGCGCGCTCGGCGGCGGCGCGCACGCTCGCGAGGAACGGATCCTCGACGCCGGCGGCCGCCGCGCGCGCCGCCTCGAGGAGCGACTTCTGGACGGCGGGCGTCCTGCCGCGGAAGCGCCGGATCGCGTCGGCGCGGATCGCCGACGGATCGTCGTGCCCGCCAGGCGCAGGCGCCGCCGCGAGGGCGGTCATCAGGATTCCGAGGATCGGCTGGAGCATGGGCCGTGCGGACGGGGAACGGCGTCGGGTCTTTCCCAGAGAATCGGCTCTTCGGGCGGGAGAGCTTCCGCGAGGAATTCGGTCTCGTTCCAGAGCGGTTCGGCCCCGTTGACGGCTCGGCGGGCCGGGAGTCCAATCTCACGACCTGCAACGCTGGGCGGCCACCGCGCCGCCGGAGGTCTGCGATGGGTGGCGGAATCCTAGAGAGAGAGAGAGAGAGAGAGAGAGAGAACGCCGAGAAGGCCGTAGCTCCCGAGAAGCGCTCCTCCGTGCGCCGCTCGTCGCGGCCGCCCTCGCGGCCGCAGTGCTGGTGGCTCCGCGCGCGGGCGCGCAAGTGACGGCCAAGGCTCCCGCGAAGCTCGACCAACTCGTGTCCCAGAGCGGCGCCACCCAACAGCCGCTGCCGAACGGCGCCTTCGGCTTCGTCGTCGCCGCAGGGCGGGTCTACGGGAATGCCGACGCGGCGGCGGGCACGGTCCTCGACGACGTCGTCTCGACGGCCTTCCAGGAGCGCGCGATCTACGGACCCGGCGCGGGGACCGAGCAGCAGAGCGGATACCTCTACGTCTTCGCAGGAAGCACCGGGTCGCCGCCGCTCTCTTCGAGCGGGCTCCGCTTGCGTCCCGCGGTCGCCGAGCAGCAGCAGTGGCTCGGCTACCGGAGCCTCGAGATCGGCCGGCTCGTCTCGACAGCTTCGATCCCGAACGCGACGCACAACCTCGTCTGGTCGGGAGCGATGTTGCGCGACTTCCCAATCGCGGGAGGCGGCTCCCTTCCTAACGTGGGAGTCGTCTACGGCTGGCAGGTAGCGGGGCCGCTCGCGGGATCCACACCGGACCTACCGGTGCTCGCGATCTTCGCGCCGAACGAGGCCGGCACGTCGGCACCGATGCCCTACCAGAACTTCGGGCACCGCATCGTGCTGGCCGACATCGACGGCGACGGCACGAACGAGCTGATCGTGAGCGCCCACGAGTACAACGGGAAGAAGGGGCGCGTCTGGATCTTCTGGGGAGATCCGGCGCGACCCTTCGGTCTCGACGCGACGCCCGGGGCACAGCACGTGGTCACTGCCATCGATCCTCCGGGCATCGACGCGGTGTTCGCCGGGCTCCAGCTCCTTCCCTGCCACGAGCCCTTCGGCGCCTTCGGCTCCTGGTTCGACGCCGACGACGTGAACGGCGACGGCAAGGCCGACCTCGTGATCGCGGAGACGAACTATCCGCAGCGCAGTCCAGGCCTCCCTCCCGGGTGCAATCCCTACGGCGGCCCGACGCGCGTCGGCCGAGTCCACGTCTACGGGGGAGACCAGATCCCGAGGCCCGCGCCTGGAGTCTTCACGCCCCTCGCGATCGCGCCTACTCCGGCGCAGACGTTCGTGCCGCCGCCGGACGGCAACGTTCCAGGCAACGACCCGGAGAAGGAAGAGTCCTTCGGCTTCTACCTCTGGATCCTCGACTTCGACGGCGATGGCAAGCTCGACGTCGCAGTCCACTCGGAGCTGAGGGACTTCCAAGGCGGTCCCGGCGGCGTGCCGCCGGCCCAGACGCAAACCGGATCGCTCAACGTCTATCGCAATCTCGTCGCGCCGCCGACCACGGCGATCCAGTTCGATTCCGACGCGCAGCGCCGTCCGACCTGGTGGCTCTTCTCCGACGCGCCGGTCTTCGAAGCGCGCTACGGAAAGTGGCTGGAGGTGGGGAGGTGGAAGCGCGATGTCGATCCGGCCGTCTTCGAGAACACGATTGGCATCGGCGAGCCCGACACGGTGGCGGGCGGCCACCAGGTGCCGCATGCGGGGAAGGTGCATCTCTTCTTCCAGAGCGAGCTCTTCACGATTCCTCAGTACACGCCCTACGCGCTCCCGCCCCACGGAACGATCATCGACTCGAGTCCTCTGATCGACTTCAGCAGCATTCCCGGAGCGCCGGCGCCGGGCCCCGAGGCGAACGAGTACTTCGGGCGATGGTTCGCCTTCGGCAACTACACGACCCCGGGAGTCGCCGAGAAGCGGGACCTGGTGATCACGGCGAGCGGGAAGCCGGTGTGGGTCGTGGGCCAATCGCAGGGAGTCCTGGGAGCGGGCGCGGCGACTGTCGTCCGGTCGGCGCAATGAGGACGTTCCCTCTTCGAGTCCCGCCGATGCGGTCCCTCCTCGTTGCGGTCCTCCTCGCCGTCCCCTCGGCTGCGCAGACGAGCGCAACGGGACGGGGCGTCCCCTTCGTCGAGAACGCGGGCCAATGGCCTCCGGAGGTGCGTTTCGCCGTGCCGGGAAACGGCGCTTGGACGCTCGTTCGCGACGACGGCCTCACGGTCGTGCTGTCCGCGGACGGCCTCTTCGGCGAGCAGACCTCCCACGCGGCGGTGTCGTTCCGCTTCGAAGGAGCCGATCCGCAGGCGCGCTTCGAGACGGAGTCGGCGCGGGCGACGCGGTTCCACTTCCTCCAGGGCCCGAAGCCCTCGACATGGCACAGCGAGGTGGGGACGGCGAGCCGCCTCCGTGCGCGCGAGATCCTGCCCGGCGTCGACCTCGTCCTCCGTCAGGACGGCGGCCGCCTCGCCTACGACCTCTGGCTCGCGGCGGGCAGCGCGCTCTCGTCGGTCGTCGTCCGCGCCGAAGGGGCCGAGCGCCTCTCGATCGATCCTTCGGGGGCGCTCGTCGCGGAGACCGGCCTCGGCCCGATCCGCCAGGAGCCGCCGCGCTCCTGGGTCGTCGCCGAGGGCGGCGCGCGCCGTCCCGTCGCGAGCCGCTTCCGCCTCCTGGGGGGCGACCGCTTCGGCTTCGAGGCGCCCGCCCGCGCTCTCGATGAGGCGCTCCTCGTCGACCCCGGCCTCGTCTTCTCCACCTTCGCGGGGATCGGATTCGGAGACGGCGTCGCCTCGGGGCCGGGGAATGCCTCCTACCTCTTCGCCTACGTCGGGATCGCGCCGCTGCAGCCGACGCCCGGCGCCTTCGACACGACCTTCAACGGCACGCTCGACGGCCTCGTCGCGTCCTTCGTCCCCGACGGGAGCGCACTGCAGTTCGCCACTTTTCTCGGAGGCCCCGGCGATGACGAGGCCTACACGGGGCAGGTCGACGCGTCGGGCTGCGTCTACGCCGGGGGGCTCGCCACCACTGGCTTTCCGACGACCTGGGGATCCTATGCGGGAGCCCCCAACGGCTCCGGCGACTGCTTCGTCGCGAAGTTGAACGCTACAGGGAGCGCGCTCCTCTGGTCAGCGGTCGTCGGGGGCGCGAACGACGTCGAGCGCTGCTTCGACCTCGCGATCGACGGCGTTGGCTCGGCGTACTTCACGGGGCAAACGTGGTCGCTCGACTTCCCGATCACTCCAGGCGCCTTCGGGGGTACCGCTCCTCCGGCGAACGCGTTCGTTGTGAGGCTCACGCCCGGAGGTGATGCGCTCGTCTACTCGGCGATGCTCGGCGGGAGCGACTCCTACGAGGCAGGCTTCTCGATTGCCGTCGATGCCGCGGGAAACGCGCTGGCGGTCGGCAGGACGAGTTCGATCAACTTTCCCGTCACTCCGGGGGCTCTCGATCCGACGTACGGAGGTCAAATTACGGGAGGTGCGTCGGACGTCTTCATCACGAAGCTTCGCCCCGATGGGAAGAGCGCCGTCTTCTCGACGTACTTCGGGGGACAGGCGGGCGACACCGCCTACGGCGTTGCGGTTGGTCCCTTGGGCCTCATCCATGTCGCTGGTAGCACCTTCTCGTCCGACCTCCCGACGACTCCCAATGTCCTCGGCCCGATCCCCTTCGGTGTCGGCGGGCCGTTCGGAGACTTTGCGGACGGATTCGTCCTGTGTCTCGATCCTCGAGGAACCCTCGTATGGTCGACCTACTTGGGCTCATCGGGGAGCGATGGATTGGGCAAGCTGGCGATCACAGTGGATGGCGCGATCACTCTCGAAGGCGGGACAACTTCAGGCAGCTTTCCAACTACTCTGGATGCGTTCGATTCGGTCTTCCACGGCCTCATCGATGCAGTCGTGACGAGGGTGAATCCCACGGGCAGTGGGATCATCTACTCGACCTATCTCGGAGGGAACGGAAGCGGGACGACGATCGCCGGTTGGGACGAGATCACAGCACTTGCGCTGGACTCGGTGGGGAACGCCGTCGTCGCGGGATGGACCCACTCCCCCGACTTCCCCACCACTCCCGGCTCATTTCAGCCGACCTATGTGCCGCCGCCGGTCGCCACGAGCCCGACGGTCTTCCTTGCGAAGCTCTCCCTTCCCGACCAGCCCGTCGGCCTCTCCACCTACGGCACCGGCCTCGACGGCTGCTCCGGCCCCCACTGGCTCGGCGCGAACGGCTCGCCGCGTGTCGGCGATGCGGGTTTCCGTCTCGTCTGCTCGAAAGCGCCGCCCTCCTCCCTCGGCCTCGCCCTCGTGAGCGACGTCGCCTCGGCGACCGGCAGCGACCCCTTCGGCATCGGCGTGCCGCTTTGGGTCGACCTCTTCGGGGCGAGCGAGGTGCTCGCCCTCGACTTCCTGAGCGACGCCTGGGGGAACGCCTGGGCGCCCGCACCGATCCCGGCCACGCCCGCGCTCGCCGGCAAGCACTACTTCGTCCAGGCGCTCTGGGCCTGGCCCTCGGGCCCGTGCGCGCCGAGCGTCTTCGGCCTCAGCATCTCCCGCGGCCTCGAGCTCGTGATCCAGCCGTGACGTTCACCGCACCGGGAGCAGCCGGTCCAGTCGCGCGCGCACGTCGCGCGGCGTGAAGCGGATCGCGCGGCCCTCGGACTCCCAGACGTTCATGAAGAAGGGATCGCCCACGACCTCGAGGTCCGGCCCGAGCACCCAGATCGTCGGCGTGCCGTAGGTCTGCGTGTCGGCGTGCCACTTGAAGCGACCCTGCCAGGGCGGGCGCGGCCCCGTCGCCGGCGATGCCTCGCCGCGCGCGGGGTTCGAGAGCAGACGGAGGCGCGGATCGAAGAGGATCGCGTCGAAGGGCGGAAGCGCGTCGCGTGCGCGGAGCGCGAGGGTCCGGTCGACGAAGCGCCGGCGGCTCGACTCGTAGACGTCGTCGCCCGCGGCGCGCTGGAGGAACGCGCCCTCGGCGTAGCCGAACTGCGCCTCGTGATAGACGGGCGGGCAGGCCACGGCGACGAAGCGCACGCCGCGCGGCGCGTAGTCGAGGATCAGATGCCGCAGCAGCGGCAGCTCGCTGTAGGAGTCCTCGCACCAGAGGCCGCCACGCTGCTTCGCGTCGATGCCCTCGGCGCCCGCGATCACGACGAGCACGACGGCGCGCACGCCGTCGCCCGAAGCCGCCTCGCGCAGCGTCACGGCGCGCCCGGCGCCGTCCTCCACGACGACGCCGCCGTCGATGCGGTCGCCGGGGAGCCAGCAGGCAGGACGCGCCGTCGCGGCGACGGGCCCCGCGACGATCTCGTGCGCGACGCGCTCGAGCTGCCAGTCGATCACGAGGCCGCGGCCGATCCCCTCGGCGGCGCCCTTCCCCCAGAGCGACTCCACGAGATACATCGCCGGGTCGTAGGAGCGCGCGCCGCCGGCGCCGGTGATCGCCGGACCATCGGCGACGAAGCTCACGCCCTCCACGACGTCGAGCCGCGGGAAGCGCTTCCGGAAGGCCGCGACGTCGCCGGGGAAGGTGGTGCAGCGCCGGCCGTCGAGGAGCCCCGCCTGCGCGAGCAGGAAGGCGCCGTCGCAGAGGGACACCACGTGCCGCGCGGCGCGTCCGCGCTCGGCGATCCAGGCGACGAGGCGCGCGTCGTCGAGGTCGGAGTCCATGTTGTGCTCGGCGCTCGGCACGACGAGCACGTCGAGGGGCGGGGCCGAGTCGAGATCGTGGTCGGGCACGATGCGCAGCCCCTCGAAGCTCGTCACGGCCTCGCGCGTGCGGCCGACCGTGAGCACGCGCATGCCGGGCTGCACGTGGAAGACCGTGTGCTGGAGGACGTCGTGGGGCGCGACGAGCTCCGAGCCGTAGACGCCGTCGAGGAGGAGGAAGCCGGCCGTGAGAGCCCCGTCGCCGGCGGGCCGCGAGGCGGGCGCGCGATCGGGCGCCGGGGCGCCCGCGGCGCAGGCGGTCGCGACGAGAGGGACGGCGAGGGAGAGCAGGCGGCGCAAGGGCGCGCGCGGAGACGGAGCGGTCATCGCGGAGAATCATCGCCTCCCCCATCCCTACCCGCCATGCACGCCTGGCACGACATCGAGTGTGACGAAGCGGCGATCGCCGAGTGCGTTCCCGCCGTCATCGAGATCCCCCGCGGCAGCAAGAACAAGTACGAGATCGACAAGAAGACCGGGATGCTCCGGCTCGACCGCGTGCTCCACAGCGCCGTGCACTATCCGGCCGACTACGGCTTCGTGCCGCGCACGCTCTCGGAGGACGGCGACGCGCTCGACATCCTCGTGCTGAGCCAGGAGCCCGTGGTGCCGCTCACGCTGCTCGAGGCGCGGCCCATCGGCGCCTTCGCGATGCGCGACGAGGCGGGGCTCGACGACAAGCTCGTGGCCGTGAGCCTCCACGATCCGGCCTTCGCCCACTACCGGAGCTACCGCGAGCTGCCGCCCCACGTGCTGGCGCAGATCCGCCGCTTCTTCCAGGACTACAAGATCCTCGAGAACAAGCAGGTGGTGGTGGAGGAGCTGCAGGGCCCCGACGTGGCGCTGCGCATCCTGCGGGAGTCCTTCGAGCGCTACCGGAAGGAGGTCGGCGCGCGAGGCTGACTGCCGGGAAAGGGGTCTGACCCCATTCCCGGGACACGCGCCCTCACTCGATCGACAGCTCC
>CAZJHD010000084.1:0-16374 GCA_964545855.1 uncultured Planctomycetales bacterium | reverse complement strand
CGCCGCTCCGAGGGCGCGGGCCGCGTCGCGACGCGACTCGCGCAGGCGGAGCCGATCGAGGCGGTCGCGCAGGAGCTCCGACGCGGCGAGCACGTGCTCGCGCTGGGCCGCGTCGCGGGCGCGCGCCTCGGTGCGCAGCGACTCCATCGTCACGAGCTCGACCTCCGGGCGCGCGGCGGCGGCGGGGTCGACGTCGAAGGGAACGGCGAGGTCGACGAGGAGGAGCGGCTCCCGCGGCCCGCGCGCATCGAGGAGCGCCGCCACCTCGTGGGCGCCGAGGAGCGTCCCGGGAGCCGAGGTGGCCGAGAGGACGGCGTCGACGGCGGGCGGCGCCACGAGGAACGCGTCGAGGGCGAGGCTCTCTCCTCCGAAGCGGCGGGCCAGTGCCTCGGCGCGCGAGGCCGTGCGATTCACGAACAGCAGCCGCGCGCCGCCGCGCTTCGAGAGCACGACGGCCGCCTGCTCGGTCATCTCGCCGGCGCCGAGGAGCGCGATCGGGAGCGCGCTCTCGCGGCGCGCCACGCGGCGGAGCCGTTCCGCCACGAGCGACACGACGCTCGCTCCCCGCGCGAGTCGCGTCTCGCGGCGCACGCGGCGGGCGACGCGGAAGGACTCCGCGAGGACTCCGCGCAGGCGCGGACCGAGGAAGCCGTCGTGCTCCGACTCGGCGAGGGCGCTGCGCAGCTGGCGCAGGATCTGCGTCTCGCCGACGACGAGGGAATCGAGGGAGCTCGCGACGGCGAGGAGGTGGGCGACGGCGTCGAGCCCGAGGTGCGCGCGGATCCCCGCGACGCCGGCGGCGCCCTCGCCGAGCTCGGCGCGGACGGCCTCGAGGGCGCTCTCGGCGGGGCCGCCGGCGACGAGCACCTCCACGCGGTTGCAGGTCGCGAGGACGAGGACCTCCCGGAATCCGCGCGCGCGCAGTGCGTTGGCGAGCCGAGCCCGGCCCGCCCGCTCGGGCGCGAAGCGCGCGAGGTCGCGGATCTCGCAGTCGCGATGGGTCGCGGCCACGAGCGCGACGTCGGCGTACGCGATGCCCGATCTCTCGGCGTCGGCGGGGCGGAGTCGGGGCGCGGCGCGGCGCATGGCGCGAAGGATGGAGGGGCCCATGGGGCTCCGTGTCATGGAACTGTCATTCCCGGAGACCCGGCTCCGTGGCGGGGTCCGCCCGCTGGAGTCCGGAGGGCCGTTCTTCCGATGACGATCCCGGAGAGGAGGGGTCCACCGTGACCGAGGAAGGAGCGAAGGGCGCCGAGCCGACCACGTGGCTCGTGGCCGGCAGCGACGATCTCGTGACCGCGCTCGAGGAAGCCGCGAGCGCCGCCGGCATCGTCGTCACGCGCGTCGACGCCGCGGGAGCCGCCGCGGCTCTGCCGGGGACGGTCGTCGTCGTGGAGCTGCCGGGCGACGGCGCCGAGGGGATCCTCCAGAGCGCCTCGAAGGCCGGCGCGGTGCCCGTCGTCGTGCTCGACGAGCCGAGCGTCGAGTGGTTCACGCGGGCCGTGAAGCACGGCGCCGTCGACGTCCTCGCCGGCAAGCCTTCCGCCGTGCAGCTCTCGGCGCGCTCGCGCCGTTGGCATCCGCGCGCCTGAGGAAGCGCATCGCTCGAACGGGGGAGCGCGATCTCCGGGTTCGTTGCTCTTGAATCCGGGGCGCCTTCCCCATGGGATTCACACTCCGACGCGCGCGTTCGACGAAGACCCATTCATGGGGCAGACTCCATCGAGACGCGCTGGAAGCGACCGAGGAATCCACCATGAGGCTCGGCTTCGACGATTGCGACGTGGAGGTGGCTCACTGG
Source organism: uncultured Planctomycetales bacterium (assembly GCA_964545855.1). Taxonomy (GTDB): domain Bacteria; phylum Planctomycetota; class UBA1135; order UBA1135; family JACQFD01; genus CAZJHD01. Next base: position 14,573 of record CAZJHD010000084.1, on the reverse strand, counting down.
GTGCGGTGCCTCGAGGAGGCGCGGGGGCGGATCCCCGTCTCCGTCCTCGACCGGCTGCACGAGCTCGGCGGCGAGGATCGCGTCGCGCGCCTGCTCCGCTCCGGGGAAGCCGAGGTGCGCGAGCGTGCGGCGTCCGCGCTCTGGGTCCTCTGGTACCGCGCGGCGGGGCGCGAGGCGGAGACGGAGCTCACCGCCGCCATCGCCGCTCTCGAGGAGAAGGACCCGGACCGCGCCGTCGAGATCCTCGACGGGATGGTCGAGCGCTATCCCGACTTCGCCGAGGCGTGGAACAAGCGCGCGACGGCGCACTACCTCGCGGGGCGCTTCGACGACGCCATCCGCGACTGCCGGGAGACGGTCCAGCGGAATCCCCTCCACTACGCGGCCTGGCACGGACTCGGTCTCTCGCTGCTGCGCCTCGATCGCTCGCACGAAGCGCTCGCCGCCTTCCACCGGGCGCTTGCTCTCCATCCGCACGAGGAGGGCAACCGCCGCGCCGTCGACTTCTGCCGGGACCAGATCGCGACGGACGAGAGCTGAGCTGCCACGGGCAGCCCAGCACGCGGGCCCCTACCGGGACGCCGCGAGCTCCGGCAGGGAGGCGTGGAGCCGTGCGTCGGCGCGCGGCGTCGCTCGCACGATCGCCTCGAGGCGCGCTCGCGCCGCGCGGGCCTCCTCCGCGCGCCCGATCTCCTCGTAGGCGCGCACCAGGAATCCCTGCGTGAGCGCCTGGTCGTCGGGAGTCTCGTGATCGCTCGCGGACTCGGGCTTCGCGAGCCACTCCGCGGCCTCGGCGAAGCGTCCGACTCGGAAGAGCGCCACGCCGAGACCGCGCTGGAAGTCGCCGCTCTCCGGGATCGCCTCGGCGGCGGCCGCCGCGCGGCGGAGCGCGTGCTCGTACTCCGCGCGCGTGCGCCCCGGGGCGCGCACGACGGCCCAGGCGCCGTAGGCGAGCGTCTGCGGATGGTCGCGGAGCTTCGAGGCGAGCTCGAGGGCGATCGTGCGTGCCTCGCGCGACGGGAAGGACGCCGTGCGCAGATCCGCCGCCACGTCCTCGGCGAGCGCGCAGCGCGCGCGCGCCTCGTCGAGGGCCGCCTCGGCGGCGCGCCATGCCTCGGGGTCGCCCACCTCGTGCTCGATGTGCTCCGCCACCGTGAGGTCGCGCGGCCTGCGCGCGAGCGCCTCGGCGAGGGCATCGACGGGGAACGATCGCGCGGCGCCCAGCGGCGAAGCGCCGATCGCGCGGCGCCCTTCGGCGTCGAAGACGACGGCGTAGACGATCCCCGCGAATCCCGCGTCGAGGGAGACCTCGAGGCCCGCCCGCGCGTCGAAGAGCCGGACGCTGCGGTCGCCGGAGGCCGTCGCGACGAGCCGGCCGTCGGGCGAGAAGGCGACGCCGAAGATCGCATCGCGGCTGCCGGGGAGCAGGGCGAGCGGCAGGCCGGCGGGAACGCTCCAGACCCTCGCCGTGCGGTCGTAGCCGCCGGTCACGAGCCGCGCCGAATCGGCGGAGAAGCGCACGTCGAGGACGGACGAGGAATGCCCCGTGAGCACGGCGCGCTCCGCGAGGGTCTCCGCGTCGAGGATCCGGACGCTGCCATCGCGGAAGCCCGCGGCGACGTGGGCGCCGTCGGGGGACGCGTCGATGCACGTGAGCGCCTCGGCGAGCGGCGCCGACGAGGCCTCGAGCCGGCCGGAGCGCCACTCGAATCGCCGCACGACGCGGTCGGCGCAGGCCGTGAAGAGCCGCGTGCCGTCGAGCCCGAAGGCGGCGGCGTTCGACGCGCGGGGATGCTCCAGCGTCGCGAGCGTGGCTCCGCTCTCGGCGTCGTGGACGCGCACGAGGCGATCGTCGGAGCAGGTGGCGACGCGCCGTCCGTCCTCCGAGAAGCGCGCGCCCCAGGCGGGGGCCGCATGCGGCGCGAGGGTCGCGATCACGGATCCGTCCTCGGCCGACCGCACGACGCAGGCGCCGTCCTGGGCGGCGTCGGCCGTGCGCGCGCCGTCGGGGGAGAGCGCGACTCGGATCGCCGGCGCGCTCGCGGACGGAGGATCGGCGATCTCCACGGGACGCGCCGCGCGCCAGAGCCGCGCACCGTCGCCGGCCGAGGCGATCCGCGCTCCGTCGGAGCTGAACTCGGCCCACGCGACGCGCCCGCCGTGTCCGCCGAGGACGGCGATCGGCCGCAGATCGTCGCCGCGGAAGAGGCGGAGGAGTTGATCGTCGCCGCCCGTCGCGAGCTGCCGGCCGTCGCGGCTCCAGGTGATGCAGCGCACGGTGCGGTCGTGCTCGATCGGCGCCGCCAGCTCCTCGCCCGTCTCGGCGTCCCAGAGACGCACGGTGCGGTCGCTCGACCCCGAAGCGACGCGCGTGCCCGTCGGATCGAAGGCGGCCATGTTCACGAGGATGCGCGGCGGAGCGCGGTGGACGCCGAGGGGCTCACCGTCGGGCACGGAGAAGACGCGCGCCGAGCCGTCGACGGAGGCCGTCACGATCCGCCGTCCCGTCGCGTCGAAGCGCAGGGAACGGACCGAGCCCCCGTGCCGCAACGCCGCCGTCTCGCGGCGGCCGGCGGCGTCGAAGAGGCGCACCGTGCCATCGGCGCCGGCGCTCGCGACGAAGCGGCCGCCCTCGGCGACGGCGAGCTGCTCCTGGGGCGACCCGGTCTCGGCGAGCGGGCCGAGGCGACCGCCCGTGGCCGCGTCCCAGAGGAGGAGCGATCCGTCCGTCGACGCCGTGACGATCTCCGACCCGCCGCGGAGGAACTCGGCGCCGCGGACCTCGCCGTCGTGGCCCCGCAGCGTGGCGACGCAGGCGCGCGTCGCCGCGTCCCACAGGCGCGCCGAGCGGTCCTGGGAGGCCGTGAGGATCCGTGCGCCGTCGGCGGAGAACGAGACCGAGTGGACGCGCAGCTCGTGGCCCCGCAGGAGGCCGCGCTCGGCGCCCGTGATCCCGTCGTGGAGACGCACGAGGCAGTCGTCGCCGGCCGTCGCGAGCAGGCTCCCATCGGGCGAGAAGCGCGCGAGGCCGTTCGGCCCGCCGTGTCCCTCGAGCGTGCGGATCTCCCTGCAGGCGTCGAGGGCGGCGAGGAGCGCGCGGTTCGCGAGCGATCCCGGGAGGAGCCGTGCTCCCTCGATGGCGAGCAGCAGCGAGAGGCCGGGATCGCTCGGGAGCGCGTTGCCCGATGCGGCCGTGAGGCGCAGCGCCGTGGCGCGGCGCGCCGACGCCTCGATCGCGATGCGCGTTCCGCGCTCGTGCACGGCGAAGACCGTGGGGCCGACGGTCACGACGAGGCCTCCCAGCACGATCGCGACGCTCCAGGCGGGGTGGCGCTGCACCCATCTCCGCACGCGCCGAGCGAGACCGGGCCGGCGCGCCTCGATGGGCCGGCGCTGCAGGACGTTGCCGAGGTCGCGCGCGAAGTCGGCGGCCGTCGCGTAGCGGCGGCGCGGATCGGGATCCATCGCCGTGATGCACACGGTCTCCGCGTCCCACGAGACCTGCGGGTTCGCCGTGCGGATCGGCGCCGGCCGGCCCTGGAGGATCCGCGCGATCGTCGCGTCGGCCGTCGATCCCTCGTGGGGCGTGCGCAGCGTCAGCATCTCGTAGAGCGTCACGCCGAGCTCGTAGACGTCGGTGCGCGCGTCGATGGCCCCCAGGTCTCCGCGCACCTGCTCCGGGGAGAGGTAGGGGAGCGAGCCGAGCTGGGCGCCCGTGCGCGTGAGCCGGTCGGAGCCCTGCGTCACGGCGAGGCCGAAGTCGAGGAGCAGCACGCGTCCCGCCGGCGTGACCATCAGGTTCGACGGCTTCACGTCGCGGTGGAGCACGCCGCGGTGGTGCGCGTGGTCGAGGGCCTCCGCCGCCTGCTGCGCGATGCGCAGGCACGTGTCGGTCCAGCTCCCTTCGAAGAGCCAGCCCGACGCCGCGTGCGGATAGAGGGCGTTCGCGCCGGGCAGGCGCTCCGCGAGCGCCTCGGCGAGGGAGCGGCCCGCGAGATCGCGCGGCGCGCGTCCCGCGAGGTCGGATAGCAGCGCGCCGACGGAGGCCCCCTCGATGTTCTCCATGGCGAAGAAGGGCACGCCGCGCTCCTCGCCCACGAGGTGGATCGGCACGATCCCCGGATGCTGGAGGCGCGCGATCGCCTCCACCTCGCGGCGGAACCTCTCCCGGGCTCCGTCGAAGAGGAGGTGGCCCGGGCGGACGAGCTTCAGCGCCACCCGGCGCCGCAGGGAGATCTGCTCGGCGAGGAAGACGATGCCCATGCCGCCCTCGCCGAGCTTTCGCAGGAGCCGGAAGTCGCCGAGCTCGCCTCCCTCCTCCAGGTCGCTCTCCGCGACGGGGCGCCCGAGGAGACCGGCCTCGCGCAGCGAAGCGAGCCTCCGCCGGAGCTTCGGCGCGAAGCCCGGATGCTCGGCGAGGATCGCCTCGACGGTGTCCTCGTCTCCTTCCTCGGCGGCGGCCACGGCCCGCGCCATCACGTCGCGGATCGCCTCCGCGTCCTCGCTCGGGGTCGACTCGGGCATGGCTCAGCGCGCGTCGTCCTCGGAATCCTCGGTTTCCTCGAGGAGCTCCGAGAGCTCGGCGAGCGCGCGGTGCAGCAGCAGCCGGCACGCCACCTCGGAGCGCTCCATGTGGCGCGCGATCTCCCGGTGGGAGAGCCCCGCCATGCGCGAGAGGAGGATGACCTCGCGGCGGTCCTCCGACAGCGTCGAGAGCGCGTTCTCGAGCCGGGCCATCTCCTCGGCGGCGATCATCTTCCCGCTCGGAGAGGAGACCTTGCGGTACGCCTCGAGGAACCGGGGATCGGCGCTCTCCACGTCCGAGGCGGCGGCTGGCGCGACGGCCCGCGCCACGTCGCGGCGCTGCTGGCGGTAGAAGCGGTGACGGTTGGCGATCTTCCGAGAGGCCGTCGTGTAGAGCCACCGGCGGAATTCGCTCTCGCCGCGGTGCCGGAAACGGTCGCTGTGCACGAGGAGCTCGCGGCAGATCGACTGCGCGAGGTCGGCGCTCGACTCGTGCTGCAGGAGGCGCTTCCCGGCGCGCATGCGCACGAAGGCCTGCAGCACGGGGAGGTGCCGCTCCAGGAGCGACGCCACGTCCGCCGGGTCGTCCCCCGGCGGCCGGCGAGCGCCGATCGGATCGTCTTCGTGCATCGGCTCCGTTCTACCGGGGCCGCCGTTCGGCGCGAAGGGAGCCAGGGGGATGCCCGAGGGAAAGGTTCCGATCGACCCCTTCGGCTGGCACGATGGCCCCGTCATGCCAGCGTCTCTGCCGCCTCCTCGGCTCGTCGACACGCCGGAAGGGCTTCGGGGCCTCACCGAAGACCTCTCGAAGCGGCGCGAGATCGGAGTCGACACGGAGGCGGACTCCTTCTTCGCGTACCGCGAGAAGGTGTGCCTCATCCAGATCTCGACGGAGGACGACGACTGGATCGTCGACCCGCTGGCTCCGCTCGATCTCTCGGTGCTGGGCGAGATCTTCGCCGCGCGGGAGATCCGGAAGGTCTTCCACGACGCCGAGTACGACGTGGCGCTGCTGAAGCGCGCCGGCCTGCGCGAGATCGGCGGCATCTTCGACACGCGGCTCGGGGTGGCCCTGCTGGGGTCGAAGACGCCGGGCCTCTCGAACGTCCTTCGCGAACGCTTCGGGATCGAGCTCGACAAGTCGATGCAGCGGTCCGACTGGCGGCGCCGGCCGCTCTCGGAGGAGCAGCTCGAGTACGCGCGGCACGACACGCGCCACCTCATCCGTCTCGCGCGCGAAGTGGCGGCGGAGATCGAAGCGCGCCGGCTCGTGGAGATCTTCCAGTTCGAATGCGCGCGCACGGAGGCAGTCGAGCAGAAGGAGCGCGTCTTCGATCCCGACGACTGCGTCTCGATCCGAGGCGCGCGAGAGCTCTCTCCCACGCAGCTCTCGGCGTTGCGCGAGCTCGCCATCGAGCGCGACCGCATCGCGCGGGCTCGCGACGAGGCGGCCTTCCGCGTCGCCGGGAACGATCACCTCGCGATCCTCGCCCGGATGCTGCCGCGCAGCCCCGGCGAGCTCCATCGGATCCGCGCGCTTCCGGGACGCACGCGCACGGTCTTCGGCGAAGCGGCGCTCGCGGCCCTCGCGCGCGCCCGGGCGAAGGGTCCCTGGACGCCGCCTCCGCGCGAGCCGGCCTTCAGCGACGAGGACCTCGATCTGCAGGATCGGCTGCGCCGCTGGCGCACGCGGAAGTCGGAAGAGGTGGGGCTCGACTCCTCCGCCGTCCTCAATCGGCACACCCTCGACGCGATCGTGCGGCAAAAGCCATCGAGCGCCGAGGATCTGGCGGCCGTGCCGGGGATCGCGCCCTGGCAGATCGAGCGCTACGGCGAGGAGCTGCTCGCGATCGTGCGCGAGGCGCTCGACGACCGCCCCGTCGACGGGAACTCGCGCGGCGGACCCTGAGGCCGACGAGGGGGACGGATCTCCGTCGCGCCGGGGGCCGCGAAGCTCCCAGGCGGACGCCGCGCGGGCGTGCTCTCGGGCTGGTGGAGACGAAGGGAGTCGAACCCTCAACCTCCTGATTGCGAACCAGGCGCTCTACCAGCTGAGCTACGTCCCCGAAAACCGATCGCCCGGACGGGGCCCCGCGAGCCGCGCGTCCCGGCCGGAAGATCGGGGGAGGGATGATAGGAATCGAATTCCGGAGCGCCAAGGGCACGTCCCTCGGCAGCCTGCGGAGCACTTCCTCCAAGGGCGCTAGGATGGGAGCGTCGCCAGCCCGACCGGCGCTCTCCTGCATCCGAGCCCGAGCGGGCTCCGATCGGAGTCCGGCCGCTCGTCTCGCCGCTCGGCCGACCGAGACATCGCGCGCGCCATGACCGAAACCCGACGAACCATCGAGCCGAACGACTCCGACGACCTGCGCGATCGGGCGCTCCTCCATGCGACCGGGGGCCTCGCCGGTGACGAGCGCGCCGCCTTCGAGTCGCTGCTCGCCGACCCCCGATCCGGAGCATCGGAGGCTCTGCGCGAGGCGCGGGTGCTCGCGGCCGCCCTCGGCGCGAGCGTCGATCCGGTGCCGCCGCCGCCGGGCGCGAAGGAGCGGCTCCTCGAGCGCGCTCGCGCGGAGACGGGCTCCCCCGTCGCGCAGGACGCATCGGCCGGCGGGGCGATCCGACAGACCTGGAAGCGGTGGATCGAGACGTCGGCGAGCGACGACGTCGGCCCGGGCCTGACGGTCGTGCGCAAGGAGGAGGCGGGCTGGGAGAACGTGGGCGTCCCGGGCATCTCCGTTCGGAGGCTCGCCGTCGACGGAGCGACGGGGCGCGTGACGATGCTCGTGCGGATGGCCGCCGGCACGAGCTATCCGACGCACCGGCACGGAGGACGCGAGGAGTGCTACGTGCTCGAGGGAGACCTCCACGTGGGCGACGGCCTCCGGATGACCGCGGGCGACTTCCAGCGCGCCGAGTCGGGGAGCGTCCACCCGGTGCAGAGCACGCGCGGCGGGTGTCTCCTGCTGATCCACTCGTCCCAGGACGACGAGATCCTCCCGGCCTGAGGCGGACGGCGCCGCCGGAGCGGCGTGCTCCTTGCATGAACGGCGGGCATGGGCCGCCGCATCGTCTCCTCCCGACCCATCCTCGAGCGCGCCCGGAGGCTCTCCGGCGGGGGCGCGCCGACGCGCCTGCTCGACGACCTGCGCGGCGTGGCCACGACGGAGACGCTCGCGCGGATCCACGGCCTGCCCCGCGCGACGATCGACGGAGTCCGCACCTTCTACGACGCGCTCCACGGCGACCCGGGACCGCGATCCTGCTCGGGCACGGCCTGCACCTTCGCCGAGTCGGCGCAGTCGGGCTCTCCCTCGGTGCGCTGCCTCGGCCGCTGCTACGCGCCGCCCGCCCGGAGCGACGAGGACGCGCCGCCGATCCCGCGGTCGAGCCTCGTCGATCCTCCCGTCGTCCTTCGCCATCTGCTCCCGGGAACGGGTCTCGTGCGCGACGACGGCTACGCGTCGCTGCCTGGCGGCGACGCGATCCTCGAAGCGGTGGAGTCGTCGGGCTTGCGAGGCCGCGGCGGCGCCGCCTACCCGACGGGCGCCAAGTGGCGCGTCGCGCGCGAGACTCCCGCGACCGACCGGTTCGTCGTCGCGAACGGCGACGAAGGAGATCCCGGCGCCTATTCCGACCGACTGCTCCTGGAGGAGGATCCCCACGCGGTGCTGACGGGGATGCTCGCCTGCGCCCGCGCCATCGGCGCGCGCCGCGGCATCCTGTTCCTGCGGGGCGAGTACGAGCGAGCGCACGGGTGCGTGGAGGCGGCGGCGGCCGAGGCGCGCGCCGAGGGATTCCTCGGGCCCGGCTTCGACGTGACGGTCCTGCGCGGCGCCGGCTCCTACGTGGCGGGAGAGGAGACGGCGCTGCTCCGGGCGATCGAAGGGCTGCGCGCCGAGCCGTCGCCGAAGCCGCCCTATCCGGCGGAGCGCGGTCTCTTCGGCCTGCCCACGATCGTGCAGAACGTCGAGACGCTCGCCGTCGTGCCGTGGGTCGTGCGCCACCGTCGTCGAAGCGACACGAAGGTGGTGTCGGTCTCGGGCGCCGTCGCGCGGCCCGGCGCCGTCGAGATCCGCTTCGGCACGACGCTGCGCCAGCTCCTCCACGCCGCGTGCGGCGGCCCGCCCCCGGACCGTCCCTGGAAGATGGCGCTCGTCGGCGGGCCCATGGGGCGCGTGCTCCCGGAGAGCGCCTTCGACCAGGCGCTCTCCTACGAGGCGCTGCCGGGCCTCGGGCACGGCGGCATCGTCGTGCTCGACGCGCGCGTGTCCGCCCGGCGGCTCGCGGAGCATCTCTTCGAGTTCGCGGCATCGGAATCCTGCGGCACCTGCGCGCCCTGCCGCATCGGCTGCGCGCGTCTCGCCGGCGCGCGCTCGCGCATGGACCTGGAGCGGCTGCTCGCGACGCTCGAGATCGGGAGCCTCTGCGGATTCGGTCTCGGCGTGCCGCGGCCGATCCGCGACCTGCTGGCGCACTTCTCTTCCGAGGTGCTTCCGCGGGAGATGTTCCCGTGCTGACCGTCGACGGCCGCGCCGCGCCCTCGGCGGGCACGATCCTCGACGCCTGCCGCGCGGCATCGGCCGACGTCCCGGATCTCTGCCACGACGGCCGCGTCGGCGACGGCGGCCACTGCCGAGCGTGCATCGTGGAGGTGGACGGCCGCTGCGTCGCCGCCTGCACGACGCCGGCGCGCGAGGGAGCCGTCGTGCGCACCGACACGGAGCGGCTCGTGCATTACCGGCGCGACCTCGCCGAGCTCGTGCTCTCGGAGTCGAGGCCGGGCGGGCGGGCCGCCGAGACGCTGCGCGCCATGGGCGGGACGGGGGAGCGCTACGGGCGAGCCCCCGCGGCGGCGGCCACGCGCGACGCGAGCCATCCGCTGCTGCGTCTCGACCTCGGCGCCTGCATCCTCTGCCGGCTCTGCACCCGTGCCTGCGACGAGGTGCAGGGGCAGTTCGTCTTCGCCGTGGAGGGACGCGGCGCCTCGACGAGGATCGCCTGGGGGGGCGGGTCCTTCGCCGAGACCGACTGCGTCGCCTGCGGCGCCTGCGCGTCGGCCTGCCCGACGGGCGCGATCTCCGACGCCGATCGGGAGGCCGCGACGCCGGATCCCGGCCTCCCCGAGCGCGTCGTGCGCACGACCTGCTCCTACTGCGGCGTCGGATGCCAGCTCGACGTGCACGTCGCCGGTGACCGGGTCGCACGGGTGGAGGGCGCGCCGTCCCCCGTGAATCGAGGCCATCTCTGCGTGAAGGGCCGCTACGCCCACGGCGTCGCGCGGCATCCCGACCGGCTCACGAGTCCGCTGTTGCGCCGCGGCGGTGAGCTCGTTCCGGTGTCGTGGGAGGAGGCGATCGCCTTCGTGGCCGACGGCTTCGGGAGGCTGCGGGGCAAGGTTGCCGGCCTCGCCTCCTCGCGCTGCACCAACGAGGAGAATTACCTGCTGCAGAAGTGGTTCCGCGCCGGGCTCGGGACCCACGACGTCGACTGCTGCGCGCGCGTCTGCCACGCGCCGAGCGCGACGGGCCTGCGGGAGTCCTTCGGCACGGGTGCGGCGACGAACTCGCTCGCCGACATCGAGATCGCCGACGCGTTCCTCGTGGCCGGCTCCAACACGCTCGAGAGCCATCCAGTCACTGGGGCGCGCATCCGCCAGCGCGTGCTTCGCGGCGCGCGGCTCGTCGTGATCGATCCGCGCAGGACCGAGCTCGCCGCGCTGGCCGACGTGCACCTGCAGCTCCGGCCCGGCACGAACGTGCCGCTCCTCAACTCGCTCGCCTGCGCGCTGCTGGAGGCGGGTCTCGCCGACGGAGCCTTCCTCGAGGCCCGCACGGAAGGCTTCGAGGCGTGGGCCCAGTCCGTCGCATCGTTCCGTCCCGAGGAGATGGAGCCCGTGACGGGAGTGCCCGCCGCCGACGTGCGGCGCGCGGCCCGGATCTACGGCGAGGCGGAGCGTCCGATGCAGGCCCATGGCCTCGGCATGACGGAGCACTTCCAGGGCAGCGAGGCGGTCATGGCGCTCGCGAACCTCGCGCTCGCCGCGGGCGCCGTCGGCCGCGAGGGCACCGGCGTGAATCCCCTGCGCGGGCAGAACAACGTGCAGGGAGCGGCCGACATGGGCTGCCAGCCCGATCTGCTCACGGGCTACGGCGATCCGCGCGATCCGTCCGTGCGCGCGCGCTTCGAGGCCGTCTGGGGACGCCCGCTCCCCGTCGCCGCCGGCCGGACGATTCCCCGCATGTGGGAAGCGGCGCGCGCGGGAGAGCTGCGCGGCATGTTCATCCTCGGCGAGGACGTGGCGCAGACCGATCCCGACTCGACGCGGGTCGCCGAAGCGCTGCGCGCGCTCGATCTCCTCGTGGTGCAGGAGCTCTTCCTCTCGGAGACGGCGCGCTTCGCGCACGTCGTGCTGCCGGGCGCGAGCTTCCTCGAGAAGGAGGGGACGTTCACGAACGGCGAGCGGCGCATCCAGCGGATCCGGCGGGCGCTCGCGCCGCCCGGCGAGGCGCGCGCCGACTGGCGCATCCTCTGCGACCTGATGGCGGCCACGGGGCTGCCGCAGCCCTTCGAGGAGCCGGCCCAGGTCTTCGACGAGATCGCGCGCCTGGCGCCGCAGTTCGCGGGAGTGACCCACGCGCGGCTCGGAGACGAGGGTCTCCAGTGGCCCGTGCCGACGGACCGGCATCCGGGCACGGCCGTGCTGCATCGCGAATCGTTCCCGCGCGGCCGCGGCCGCTTCGTGCCGATCGAGTGGATCCCGTCTCCGTCGCTCGCCGGTGCGGGCGACGCGCTCCTGCTCGTCACGGGCCGTGCGCTCGAGCACTACAACAGCGGCACCATGACGCGGCGCAGCGCGACGCTCGCGCTCCGCCGCGGCGACGAGCTGGAGATCCATCCGGCGGACGCGGAGAGGCGGGGGATCCGCACCGGCGACGCCGTGTCGGTGCGCAGCCGCTTCGGCGAGGCGCGCGCGTCGGCGCGCGTGACCGACCGCGTGGCGCCGGGAACGCTCTTCCTCACGTTCCACTTCCCCGAGACAGGGACGAACCGCGTCACGACCGACGTGCTCGATCGCAAGAGCGACTGCCCCGAATACAAGCTCACCCCCTGCCACGTCGAACGCGTGGGCAGGGGGTGAACCTCGCGCCTCACGGAGCGGGCGTCAGCAGCGCGATCCGCGTGGCGACGCCGGTCGGAGTCGCGACCACCGCCTCGGCGGCGATGCGGCCCTTGTCGTCGATGCCGACGGCGCTCGACAGATAGAGGATCGGCTCGCTCGTCGACTGGATGAGGTTGTTCAGGTCGTGCATCGTCCCGTTCTCCCAGAGGAAGGCGTGCACGGTGCCTCCCGGCTCCGAGGACGTGCCGACGACGCGGCGGGTCCGGTTCACGGCGTTCGCGAAGCTGTAGTTGCCGCCGAGGTGCCCGAGCCCGACGAGCGTGTTCGTCCGCTTCACGTGGAGGACCGCCTCGGTGCTGAAGTCGGGGAAGCTCGACCGCCCCGCCGTGTCTCCCTCGGCGTTGATCGCGACCATCTCGCTGTTCATCGCGCCGGGAAGGACTCCGAGGAGCACGGGCGTCTGGTTCGGGCCGTCCCACCGCGCCGCCTGGAAGTTCGCGACGCCGCCGCCCTGCAGCGCACCGGCGATGGCTCCCTGGTCGTTGATCGCGAACGCGGCGCCGCCGGTGGCGGGCCCCGTCGGGAGCGCGGCGACGGAGAAGCTGCCGCTCGGCCAATGCACCGGGATCTGCTGGCCGGTGAAGTCGTGGAAGAGGACGCCGCAGATGGAGCCGCTCTCGTTCACTCCGTGGGCCGTGCCGCCCGGGCCGAAGCCCGGGAGCATCGACGCGAGCGCCACCGGGACGCCGCTCTGCCACGCCGCGGGGTTGTTGCTGGTCGATCCGACGACGAGACCCTGGCCGCCGATCCCGAGGGCGAAGTTCAGGGAGTCGGTGATCTTCGGGAGCAGGCCAACGCGCTTCGTCGACGCGATCGCCGGGAGCGCGAACGGATCCCAGGGGTCGGAGCCGAAGTGCCCGACGATCACGGCGTCGCGGCTCATCGCCTTCGGGAACCCCGAGTCCTGCCCCGCGAGCACCGGGAACACGAGGACGTCGTAGGCGGCCGGCGCGACGCGCGACGCGCGCGACGGCAGCCCGAGGGAGCCGACGGCGAGGGCGGCCGCGGCCGCGAGCGGGAGGGAGATCGAGAGGACGCGGATCGGAGCGGACTGCATGGAAGGGAGCCTCGAGGGAGGAGCAGGAGAAGAAGGAGCAGGAGAAGGAAGGGGAATGGGAGAACGAGGAAGTCGGCGCGCGCGCGCGGATCGGGGAGCGGCCGGCGGCGGGAGCGTCGTCATCGCGTGCGGAGCTCGCGCACCTCGCCGGGTGTCAGGTGGAGCGGGTCCTCCTTCCCGTCGTCGCGGCCGCCGACGTAGCGGATCGCGCAGGTGGTGTCGGGCGCGAGGAGCACCGGCGAGGGTCCGAGCCGCAGGCTCCAGGAGGCGATGAGCCGGAAGCGGCCCTCCGTGAGCTGCTGCATCGCGACCGTCTCCCCGTGCTCGTCGATCAGCACCACCTCGCCCTCCGTCGCGTCCGGCGGCGGGACGAGACGCAGCGCGCAGCGGCGCGGCGCCACGACTTCCGCGTCGGCTCGCGTCCCGAGATCCGCCACGTCGAGGAAGGTCGTCACGATCGACGCGCCCTCGAGGACCACGATGGCGTCGCGCCGCGGGACCTGCAGCAGCTCGATCCATCCCGACGCGCCGGAGACGGGCGGGCCATCGGCGCGCTCCACCCGGTCCTTCGCGCCGTCGGCCGCGAGGAGGAGGAACCGCGCCGTGACTCCGCCGATGGGCGCGCCGGCGCGGTCGACGATGCGGAGACGCAGGCGCTCGCGGAGCGCGCCGGCGGGGACGCGGATCTCGACGCCCTCGGTCCCGGCGGCGATCGGCTCGATCCGATGGGAGGCGAGCGTCGACGGGTCGTAGACGCGGAGCGCGTAGGGGCGTCCGGCGAGGCCCTCCAGCCGGAAGCGGCCGGCTCCATCGGTCGTCGCGAAGGAGCCGGCCTTCGCGTCGTCGATCCCCGCGGCGACCCCTTCGGCGAGGCGCCCGTCCCCGAGCGGCGTCGCGCCGAGGAGCGCGATCCGCCAGCCGGCGGCGGGCCGGCCGTCCTCGAGCGACACCGTTCCCGCGAGCGCGAGCGACGACCCGCCGAGGCGGATCTCGAGGGGGCTCGGCATGCCCTCGCTCTTCCATGCATCGAGGCCGTAGGGGCGCGCGGCGAGCGGCGCAAGGCCCCGACGCGCGGCGGCGAGCTTCGTCTCCGAGTCTTCGTGCTCGGGCCACGGGAGCAGCGCGAGCCCGCCGGCGTCGGTGCGCACCGTCGCGTCGCCGAAACCCACCTGCGCGTCCTCGATCGGCGCGCCGTCGTCGCCGGACACGCGCACGAGAAGACCCGAGGAGTCGGCCGCGTTGGGATCGAGGGCGATCACCAGAGCGGCGTTCGCCGTCTCGGGGCAGGGGAGCGAGCGCGTTCGGAATCCCGGCGCATGCACGCGCATCCGGACGTGCGCGGCGGCGGGAGCGCGCTCGATCCGGAAGCGTCCCTCGTCGTCGGTCGTCGCCTCCGGGAGCGCGAGCGCCGCCGTCGTGGAGAGGTCGCGGGCGAGTTCCGGGAGGTGCCAGGCGTCGAAGGCGATGCGCGCTCCCGCGACGGGATCCTCGCGCGCGCCGACGACCCGTCCGGCGAGCTCGATCGCCGGCGCCGCCACGAGCAGCAGCTCGGCGGCATCGCCGCGTGGAGGGACGGGCGCGGCGAACAGCGTGACCCAGCCGGCCCCGGCGACGACGTCGAAGGAGCCGGGGAGCGGCGCCACCTCGAACCGGCCCTCCGCATCCGTCGCGAGGGCGGGGCTCCCGAGGGCGGCCTCCGGCGCGGCGGTGGCGCGCCGCAGCGGCGACGCCGGCGCGACGCGCTGGAGGACGACGGCCGGAAGGGGAGCGCCGCGGTCGTCGACGGCGCGGCCCCGGAGCGGTGCGGGC
>CAZJHD010000083.1:0-16769 GCA_964545855.1 uncultured Planctomycetales bacterium | reverse complement strand
ACTCATGGAGAGTTGCGGAGGAGGAGCAACGAAGCCGCAGCCGCTCGCAGCCGGCGGAAGCCCGGCGCCGATTTTCTCACGACCTCTGACCCGGCTTCGAGCGCCCCGGTCCGTCGAGCATGCGAGCGGCGAGCGTCTGCCATCGTGGCGCGCGTGCTCCGTCATTCTTGCAGCCGTCGCCCGGCCCGCGTCTTCGCAACTCCCGCACGCTCGGACGGTTCGACGGCGTGGCGGTTGGCACGGAGGTTGAATTCTCCCGAAGTCGCGCGGCGGGGACCGCGGGGCGCATGGTGCGCCCGAGCGCGATGCTGACGACCCGCCGGGAGTGACCACCATGAATCGACTCGTTCCCCGTGGAGTTTCCCTTGCCACCCACGTTCGCCCCTTCCAGGTGCTCCAGAGCGAGATGAACGAGCTCTTCCGAGACTTCCTCGACGACGACGCTGGCAGCCGCGGCAACGGCTGGATCGCGGCCCCGGCCGTCGATCTCGCGGAGACGCCCGACGCCTTCGTCCTGCGGGCGGAGCTGCCCGGGATGGATTCCAAGGACCTGGACATCCAGGTCACCGGAGACCTCCTTTCGATCTCGGGAGAGAAGAGGGAGGAGGACCAGAGGAAGGACGCGCAGGTGCACTTCTCGGAGCGGCGCTTCGGCCGCTGGCAGCGGGCCTTCCGCCTGCCGACGTCGGCCGACGCCGGGCGGGTCGAGGCGCGCATGACGAACGGCGTCCTCGAAGTGACCGTCGGGAAGCGCGCCGAGGCGAAGCCGCAGCGCATCGCCGTGAAGAACGGCTGATCGCGCACCGCGGGCCGCGACGCGAACGCGGCGAGGATCGGGCGGCCGCGGAGCACGGCTCCGCGGCCGCGCCCGTCCTTCCGTCTCCCGAGGCCCCCTCGGCATCGAGGGCGCCCGCTCAGACCCGAGGCTGCGTGGACTCCGAGGGAGATCCGGGCCGCTGGAAGATCGAGATGCAGTCGAGCTCGGGGACGCCGTCCCAGTCGAGGAGCTCCTGCGACACGATGAGGAGCCCGGCGGCCGCTGCGTCCTCCGCGAAGGACTCGCGGCTGCCGTTGCTCCGCCAGGAGGGGTTCTCCTGGAAGCGGCTCGCGGGCTCCCGAGAGCCCCAGTGCGAGTGGTGGACGAATCCATGTCCCCCGGGCACGAGGACGCGCGCGAACTCCCGCAGGTAGGCGGCGACGACGGTGCGGTCCATGTGCACGACCGCGTCCCAGGAGTAGACGAGCGTCACGGATCCGTCGGCGATCGCGTCGAGGGACTCGCCGTCGTTCACGTGGTAGCGGATCCGGCACGGACCCTCGTAGCGGGCGAAACGGCGCCTGCAGGCGTCGATGCACGGGGCGTTCAAGTCGACGAGGTGGAGCTCCTCGGCATGCGCCGCGAGACGCTCGGAGTTCCGGCCGTGTCCGGGAGCGAGCTCGAGGACGCAGCGGAAGTCGCCGGCCCGGATGCGCGGCCAGATGATGTGCTCCCATTGCCACGCCATCCCGCGCTCCGCGTCGGCGAAGTAGGGAGAGTCGGAGAAGACCTCCTTGTTGCGCTGGATCGATTCCTTCCGGCGCTCCTCTCGATCGGGTCCGGCGGCGCTCGGCTCGCTCCCGCTCATCGGCCGAGCCTCGCGAGGATCGCCCTCGCCTCGCGCTCGAACTCCTGCGCGCCAGCCGCGCGCGCCGACGTCTCGATCTCCCGGGCCACGTCGACGAGGGCCGGCTCCCTCGACGCGGTGGGGTCGGCGTCGAGCCCCGCGCGGAGCGCGGCGAGGGCGTCGGCGAGACGTCCCGCGCGGCACTCCCGGGCGGCGACGATTCGGAACGCGGCGGGCTCTCGCGACGGTCCCTCCAGGAGCGGCGCGAGGAGCGCGCGCGAGCGATCGATCTCGCCGGCGAGGTCGAGGGCCTCGGCGTACTCGAGGCGGAGCACCACGTCCTTCGGCGCCGCGGCGACGAGCGGCGCGAGGAGGGCCGCCGCCTGCTTCCCGAGTCCGGCCTCGCGATGCAGCGACGCGAGGGCGCGGCGCGCCTTGTCGTTGCGCTCGTCGGCGGCGAGCACCCGCTCGAGGGACGTCCGCCGCGACGTCCACTCGAACGTCTTCTCGTAGAGCGCGCGCCGTGCGGCGGCCGTCGTCCCGTCGCCCGCGCGCTGGGCGATGCCGGCGAGCGCGTGGTGCGCGGCCGCCGAGGCGTCGCTCCAGGGCTCCATCCGAAGGGCTTTCTCGAGTCGCTCCTTCGCGGCGGCGTCGTCGTTGCGGCGGACGGCGAGCTGGCCCACGGCGAAGAGCACGTCGGCGCTGCGCGGCGCGCGGGTGAGGGCCGCCTGCGCCGCGTCCCATGCCTCCGGGAGACGGCCCTGGAGCTCCAGTGCGCGCGAGAGGCCGAGGTCGTCGCGCAGGTCGCCGCTCCGGATCTCCCGCAGGGCGCGGAAGGATCGCTCCGCGTCCTCGGGGCGGTGGAGCTCCAGCTGGCAGAGCGCGAGGAGCTCCCGCGGGCGCGGATCGGTCGGGTGCTTCTCCACGAGGTCGGCGAGGCGCGCGGCCGCTTCCGCGTAGTCGCCGCGCAGCATCCGCGCCGCGAGGGGAGCGAGGGCGCCGGAGGGCGCCGGCCCGGAATCGGGCGCGCTCCCTCCGCACGCCGCCGCCAGGAGCGCGGGGAGCGCCAGGTGGAGGGGCGCGAGGCGCGGGATCGCGCCGCGGGGATCCATCAGAGCTCCTCCACCGTGAGCCACACGGCCTTCAGGTAGCGGCCCTCGGGGAAGTGGGGCGCCACCGGGTGGTCGGGTCCCGCTCCGTCGATGCCGTGGATCCGCAGCCGCCGGCCCGCGCGGGCGGCGGCCTTCCGCAGCAGGCCGAGGAACATCTCCTCCGACACGAGGCCGGAGCAGCTGCAGGTGAGGAGCAGCCCGTGGTTCTTCACGGCCTTCATGGCGAGCTCGTTCAGATCGACGTACTTCGACGTCGCTCGCGGCAGCTCGGCGACGGAGGGAGCGAGCTTCGGCGGATCGAGCACCACCACGTCGTAGCGCCGGCGCGACTCGGCGAGCGTGCGGAGGTAGTCGAAGGCGTCGGCGTGCTCGAAGGAGATCCGTTTCGCGCCGTTGCGCCGCGCGTTCTCCTCCGCCACGGCGAGCGCCTTCTCGTCGAGGTCGACGCCGACCACGCGGCCTGCGCGGCCGAGAACGGATGCGGCGATCGCGAAGCCGCCCTGGTAGCAGCAGAGATCGAGGACGTCGCGGTCGGCGACGAATTGCGCGATGCGGTGGCGCTGATCGCGCTGGTCGAGGAACGCACCCGTCTTGTGCCCCGTCGAGAAGTCGACGCCGAAGCGGAGGTCGCGCTCGCGGAACTCGCACCGCACGCGAGCGTCGGCCTCGCGGACGCCGGCGTGGAACCCCTCGGCGCGCTCCACCTTCGGATCGACGCGCACCACGACGCGCTGGATCGGCAGCTCGGCGCGAAGCGCCTCCTCCACGAGGTCGAGCCGCCGGTACCAGGCGAAGGCATGCACCTCGATGCTCGCGACGTCGCCGTAGCGGTCGACGATGAGCCCCGAGAGCTCGTCGCCCTCGCTGTTCACCACGCGGTAGCCGTCGGTGATCTCGTCGAGCGCGAGCACGCGCCGCCGCACGTAGACGGCGTCGCGGATGCGCCGCTTCAGGAACGACTCGTCGATCTCGCCGGCGCCCCAGCGGAGCACGCGGAGCGCGATCTGGGAGCGTGGGTTGTAGAAGCCGTATCCGACGAGGTCGCCGTCGCGGCCCTCCACGGCGACGAAGGAGCCGTCCTCGACGCCGGGGGCCTTCGCGACCATCTTCCGGTAGAGCCACGGACGCAGGCCCGTGGCGGCCGTCTTCAGACGCACGCGCGGGAGGACGGCGTCCGTCACGACCCCGCCCTCGCCGGCACCGCGAGCGCCTCGCTCCGAACGACGCCGCGCGTCCGCTCGATCACGATCGCGCGGTTCGCGAGACCGGCGCCGGGGATCCGCTCGCTCTCGCCGCCGGGCCAGCGGACCACGATCTCGTCGATCGCGCGCGCCGCGCCGAGGCCGACGCAGAGTCGGGGATCGCGCGACACGGCATAGGAGCCGCCGCGCCGGACCTCGCGCACGAAGCGCGTGCCGCCGGCGGACACCGTGACGACGGCGCCGAGCCCTTCGCGATTCGGGCCGGGATCGCGCAGCTCGATGCGCACGCGCGCCGGACCTCCCGCCGCCGGGCCGGGCGCCTCGTTGCGCAGGAGGACTGCGGCGCCGTCGACGGGCACCAGCAGCACGTCCGTGTCGCCGTCGTCGTCGAGGTCGAGCGTCGCGAGCGCGCGATGCGACCGACGCTCCCGGAGCGGCGAGTCGGGCCCGGGGGCGAGCTCGGCGAGCCGTCCGTGTCCGTCGTTCACGAAGACCTGGTTCCGCTGCCGGTAGCTCGTGCCCGTGCCGGGGGAGTCGGCCTGGGGATAGACGTGTCCGTTCGCGACGAAGAGGTCGAGGTCGCCGTCGAGGTCGAGGTCGGCGAGGTCGACGCCCCACTGGAGCGTCGCCAGGGTCGCGGCGCCGACGCCGCTGGTCCACGTCGCGACGTCGTAGAGGACGGACCCGCCCTCGGCGGGCGGCCGCGCGCGGTACACGCTCACGGGCTCCTCGGAGAAATTCGTGACGACGATCTCCGGGTAGCCCGTGCCGTCGAGGTCGTCGGCCGCGACGCCCATGCCGGCGTAGGTGCTGCCGTCGTCGGCGAGGCCGACGTTCACCGGGTAGGCGCACTCGACGAAGCGCCCGCCGTCGTTGCGCCAGAGGAAGTTCGCCTTGCTGTCGTTCGCGACGTAGAGGTCGGTGTCCCCGTCCCGGTCGAAGTCGACGGGACAGACGCCGAGGCCGTAGGAGGCCGGAGCCTCGGCGAAGCCGGCCTCGAGAGTCGCTTCCTCGAAGCGTCCGGCGCCGGTGTTGCGGAAGAAGCGGTCGGGCGTCGGGACGAGGCCCTTCGGCCCGCAGTACACGGCGAGACCCCGCCACTCGCAGGGCAGGCGCAGCGATCCGACGGCGCCGCGGGGCGGATGCCGGGGATCGAGCTCGAGGTACCGCACGAGGTAGAGGTCGAGGTCGCCGTCGCCGTCCGCGTCGAACCAGCAGGCGCCGGTGCTCCATCCCTCGTCCGCGAGCCCCGACGGCTCCGTGGCGTCGGAGAAGCGGATCGTGCCTCCCTCGGAGTCGTTGCGCAGGAACGCCGTCCGCCGATAGCCGCAGAGGAGGACGTCCACGTCGCCGTCTCCGTCCGCGTCGGCGGCGGCGACGCCCGTCCACCAGCCCTCGGGCGCCGAGCCCATCTCCGCCTCGGCGAAACGGCCACCGTCGGATCGCCAGAGCGAAGGACGCGCGCCGCGCCCCGCGGCGACCTCCTCCAACGTCGAGCCCTGGGCGAAGAGGAGATCGAGGTCTCCATCGCCGTCCGCGTCGAGGACCGCGACGCCCGTTCCGTTCGCCTCGACGATGTCGCGCTTCTCCGGTGTGCCGCAGCGCGCCACGAAGGCGAGCCCCTTCGACGCCGTCCCGTCGGAGAATCGGATCGCGGAACCGGCGGCCGGGCGATTGCAGCCCGCGACCACGGCCAGCGCGAGGACGACGAGGACGCGGCGCATCGAGCCGATTCTACGGACGGGGTCCGCTCCGTCCGCGCGGAGACCGCGCGCGCGTCCCCCCGGTGGATCGGCGAGGAATTCGACCGCGTGCCTGCTACCTTCCGCGCCGACACCGACGCACACACCCATGGGGCAGCCGAAGCCGGATTTCCTCTCTCTGCTCCTCCGCCAGGAGGCGGGGCGCGGCGACGACCGAGGAAGCGAGAAGACCGACGCGGAGTCGGCGCCTCCGTCGGCCGCGGCGTCGCCGTCGGCCGCGGCGATGCCTTCGAGCGCGGCGTTGCCTTCGAACGCAACCGGAGCGTCGGCCGCCGAAGGGAAGGCACCCGCGAGCGTCGGTCCGCCGCGGCCCGTCGTCGGCGTCGACCCTCCGGCGGCCGCCTCGCCCGAGCGCTCGCGGCCGGATGCGGCGGCGCGCGCGGCGGCGGCGTCTCGACGCGAGGCCCGGGAGGACGCGACCCGGATCGAGCCGAAGGAGAGCGAGCGTGTGCGCGTCGAGCTGCCGGCGGGAGCCGTGGTCGGAGTCGAGGAGATCGTCCGGCAGCCGCCGCCTCCGCAGAGCCCCCAGGGGAAGCGTCCTCCGCTCTTCCCCGATCCGAGTCGCGAGCGAGCGGGCGTCGGCGGCGCGCAGCCGCCGTTCCCGCGCGCACTCGTCTACTCGATCCTGGGCGTCGCCTTGGTCGGTGTCTGCTGGTTCGCCTGGCAGCGGCTCGGCGGGAGGATCGCGGCACAGGAGCCCGGCTCGCGGATCGCGGAACCTCCGGCCGGCAACGGCGGCCTCGAGGGCGTCGGTCCGCGGGATGCCGGCCCGCGCGATCCGGGGTGGGGCGACGTCGCGCCGCTCCCGCCGACGCTCGCGGGCGGGAGCCCGGCCCTGGGCGAACCCGGTGCCGCCCACTGGGTGATCCGGGCGATCTCGTACCGCGACGATGCCGAAGGCATGGCCCGCGCCACGTCGACGGCGCAGGAGCTGCAGGCCCGCGGATTCCCCGATGCCCGGGCCGTGCGCATCGCCCAGTCGCGAGACCCGAAGCGATTCGACGTGGTCGTGATCGTGGGGCTGGGATCCTCCAACGGCGATCCGGCGCTGGTGGCGCTCCGGGAGCGTCTGGAGGCCGTGCCGCCCATCAACCCCGGCGAGAAGAAGCCTCCCTTCGCCGGCGCGTACCTCGCGCGACAGCCCGAGGGAGACCCGCTGTCGTCCCGGGCATCCGGACGGTAATCTCGCCGCCCCGAATTCTCGGGCCCCCGGCTCCTCGGGGGGCGCCCCGGCCGTTTCGCCGCGGAGCGCAGCCACTCCGCAATCCGACCGCGAACCCATGTCGATCCATCGAAGCCTCGCCGCCCGCAGCGCGCTCTCTCGCGCGCGCAACGTCCTCACCCGCCAGGAGCGGTGCGAGACGCTGAAGCAGAAGGAGCGCTGGGACGAGTCGACCTCGTCCGTGTTCCATCTCCCGAAGGTTCGCGTCGCCGTCATCGCCGTGAAGAAGAAGGTGAAGAAAGCGGCGGCGGCCGAGGGCGCCGCGGCGGCTCCGGGCGCGGCGGCTCCGGGCGCGCCGGCAGCGGACGCGGCGAAGGGCGCCGCTGGCCCGAAGGGCGCAGCAGCGGCTCCGGCGGCGAAGGCCGGAGCGGACAAGAAGGGCAAGAAGTAGGCATCCGCGACGGGCACACGGCCCCGTCCTCGGCGGAAGCCTCCGCCGCGTCGCGCGCCGGGTTCCCCGTTCGCACCCTCTCGATCCACCTCGCCGGCTCCCCGCCGCGGTCTTCTCCTGCACCGGGAGAGCCGCGGGGGCCGAGGCAGCGGAATCCACCCGTGCACAGCGCTCCCCTGGTCGAGGTCTTCTCTTCGATCCAAGGCGAAGGCGCGTTCGTCGGGGAGCCCCAGTCCTTCGTGCGGCTCGCCGTCTGTCCGCTCCGGTGCCGCTACTGCGACAGCGAGTCGACGTGGCACGAGACGGCCGAGTGGACGAGCCACGAGCCGGCGGGCGCGCGCCGGCACAGGAACCCGGCGACCGTCGACGACGTCGAGGAGGCGCTCCGACTCGTGGAGGGGAGCGAGCCTCCGAGGACGGTCTCCCTGACGGGCGGCGAGCCCCTCGTCCACGGCGCGTTCCTGGAGACGCTCGCTCCGCGTCTCCGCGCGCGCGGACGGCGCGTGCACCTGGAGACGGCGGGCGTCCACGTCGCGGCGCTCGTCCCGCTGCTCCCCCATCTGGATCACGTGAGCGCGGACTGGAAGCTCACGAGCACTCTCGAGACGGGCGCGTTCCAGGAGGCCCACGGTCGCTTCCTCTCCGCCTGCGTCGCGGCGGGAGTCGACACGGCGGTGAAGTGCGTGGTGACGCCCTCCGTCTCCGACGAGGAGATCGACGTCGCCGCGCGCCTCGTCGCGTCGATCGATTCCGATCTCCTGTTCCTCCTGCAGCCCGTGACGCCGATGCGGCTCGAACCCGTGTCCGTCGACGCCGCGCGTCTCGACGCGCTCCTTCTCGCGGTGCGCCGCCACCTTCGTCGCGTGCGCCTCGTGCCGCAGGTCCATCGCCTCCTCGGGCGCCCCTGAAGTTCGATCGGGCGCGAGCGCACCGACGGCGCGTCCGAGCCGCCGCTCTCGCTCCTCTCTCGATTCCACCCCTCCTCCAGCGCGGCGCCTCCGATCCGCCGCGCGGGCCCTATCCTGGTCCCCTCGTGCCTCTTCCCGAAATCGCCATCGTCGGCCGACCGAACGTCGGCAAGTCGACACTCCTGAACGCGCTCGCGGGCGAGCGGGTCGCCATCGTGGATCCCACGGCGGGGACCACGCGCGACCGCGTCGGCGTTCCCATTCGCGTGGGCAAGCGCGCCTTCGAGGCCGTCGACACGGCTGGCATCGGCATCATCGACGAGAGCGACCTCGCGATGCACGTCGAGGAGCAGATCGCGCTCGCCATCGAGCGCTCGGCGAAGATCTGCTTCGTCGTCGACACGAGCGAGGGGCTCCACCCCGCCGACCTCGAGGTGGCGAAGCGACTGCGTCGCTCGGGGCGTCCGATCGTGCTGGTCGCGAACAAGTGCGAGAACGCATCGCGGCGGCTCGTGCTCGCCGACTACTACAAGCTCGGCTTCGGCGATCCGATCCCGGTCTCGGCGCTCCAGGGGCAGGGGATCCCCGGTCTTCTCGACGAGATCGCGCACGGTCTCCCGATCGTCGAGCGCGAGAACGATCCCGAGCTGAAGATCGCCATCGTCGGCAAGCGCAACGCCGGGAAGAGCACCTTCGTGAACGCGCTCGCGCGCGAGGAGCGGGTGATCGTCAGCGAGGTGGCGGGCACGACGCGCGATGCCGTCGACGTCGTGTTCGAGCACGGCGGGCGCCGATTCCTCGCCATCGACACGGCCGGCCTGCGCCGCAAGAAGTCGCTCCAGAGCGGCATCGAGTTCTACTCCATGAAGCGATCCGAGGCGGCGATCCGGCGCGCCGACGTCGTGCTGCTCCTCTTCGATTGCTCCGAGGAGCTCTCCACCGTCGACAAGGATCTGGCGCGCCTCTGCGTCGAGGAGTGCAAGCCGACGGTCGTCGTCGCCAACAAGTGGGACCTCGCGGAGGCAAAGGGGCTCACGCTCGCCGACTACCGCCGCTACCTCGCCGAGAAGCTCCCCGGGAGCGCCTTCTGCCCCGTCGTCGCGACGTCGGCCCGCGACCGCGCTCGCGTCTTCGACGCGCTCGATCTCGCCCGCGAGCTGCACCGTCAGGCGGGTGTGCGTGTTCCGACGGCGGAGTTCAACCGCGTGCTGGAAGCGGCCGTGGACCGGAGGTTCCCGGCGAAGGGGCTCCTCGCGAAGCTCTTCTACGGGACGCAGGTGGCGACCCATCCGCCCACCTTCGTGATGTTCGTGAACGAGCCGAAGCTCTTCGGCGAGAACTACGTCCGGTACCTCGCGAATCGTTTCCGCGAGTCCTTCGAGTGCCGCGAGATCCCACTGCTCATCCGGTTCCGCAAGCGGCAGCGAGTCGAGCTCCCGCCCGAGGAGAGCCAGGTTGGGCGCAAGCAGTTCCTCCGACCCAAGCCCGCCTCGACCGGAAGACGAAGAGGTTCCCGGTGACGACGTCCCTCCGCCTGCGTTCCGCGCTCCTCCTCCTCGTCTCGCTCGCCGCCGCCGCGTGCTCGAGCGCGCCCGAGCCCCGCTGGGTCGAGGTGCGGGTGAGCGCCGCGGACCTGGAGAACCTCCAGGAGGCGTGCAATCGCGCCGTCGTGCTCTCGGACTTCCAGATCACCCACAGCGACATCGCGAAGGGGCGCGTCGAGAGCCGGTGGCGGGAGGATCTCTTCACCTTCCGGCGGCCGGGCGTGGCCGGGGGGTTCCGGCAGCGCGCCTTCGTCGAGATCGAGCCGGCGCCCGAGGGGGCGCGAACTCCCGATGGCCGGCACGCACGCGTGGTCCGCGTCCGCGTCGAGCAGGAGCGCAACGACGAGGTGGCCTCGCCCTCGGAGTCGGCGAAGGCCGTCTGGGAGCCGGCGCCCGACGACGTGGCGGCGGCGCAGCGCATCGCGTTCACGGTGCAGGCGCAGGTGGGCTCCGACTTCAGGCCCTCGGACGACTTCTACCGCCGCCACGGGCTCGAGCCAGCGACGCAGGAGCCGAAGAGCCCGTGACGGCGACCGCACGGGAATCCGAGAAGCCGGCGCTCGCTCCGTCCGGGGATCTGGTCCGCGAGGCGAACCCGAGCGCGGGCGTGCTGGCGGGCCGCGTCCTCGCGGGGATCGTCCTCTATCCGCGGACCGTGTGGCGGAACCACGAGATCCTCGGGAACTTCTTCGGCCGCGAGTTGCGCGCGCGCTTCCGCGGCACCGTGCTCGGATTCGCGTGGCCCTTCGTCCTGCCGCTCGTCCTCTTCCTCGTCTACTACTTCGTCTTCGCCGAGCTGCTGGGCGCCAAGTTCGCCCGCTCCGGCCTCGACAACGAGCAGCAGAAGAAGTTCTTCACCGTCTACCTGTTCGTCGGCGTGATCGCTTGGAGCGGCTTCGCCGAGTCGGTGATCCGCTGCTCGAACGTCATCCTCGAGAACAGCAATCTCATCAAGAAGATCTCGTTCCCGAGCGAGATCCTCCCGCTGAACATCGTGCTGGCGTCCGTGACGATCCAGGCCGTCGCGCTCGTGGCCTACGTCGTCCTCGTGCCGTTCCTCGGATGGAACCCGATCGGCTGGCGGCTCCTCGCCCTACCTGCCGTCTTCGCGGCGCAGGTGGTCTTCTCCCTCGGTCTCGGCCTCTTCTTCGCGGCGGCGAACGTCTTCCTCCGCGACACGGGCCAGATCCTCGGCATCGCGATGACCTTCTGGCAGTTCCTGACGCCGGTCTTCTGGCAGAGAGACCTGATCCCCGGGATGGAGAAGTACCTCTGGGTGATGACCTGGAATCCGATGTACTACCTGCTCGAGGCGTACCGGAAGGTCCTCGTGAATCCGGGCGCGCCGGAGTACATCGAGCGCGACGCCGCGGCGGGCTTCCCGCAGTACGAATGGCCCTTCGCGGACTCCCTCGTGGTGGTGCTCTCGGGCCTCGGCCTCTTCGTGATCGGGACCGCGGTCTTCCTCCTCTCGAAGCCGAAGTTCGCCGACGAGCTCTGAGCGGGCGCACCCGATGACCTTCGGCGACCCCACCTACGCGATCGAGACGGAAGCGCTCGGGAAGGCCTACCGCCTCTACGGCAATCCGATCGGCCGCGTCGCGGAGGCGCTCACCTTCGGGAGCATGAAGCTCCACCGCGACTACCACGCGCTGCAGGACGTCTCCATCCGTGTGCGCAAGGGAACGGCCTTCGGGCTCGTCGGACAGAACGGCGCCGGCAAGTCGACGCTGCTGAAGATCCTCGCGGGCACGACGGAGCCGACGGCGGGACGCTTCCGGATCGCGGGCCACGTGGCGTCGCTCCTGGAGCTGGGCGCCGGCTTCCATCCGGAGTTCTCGGGGCGCGAGAACATCTACTTGAACGGCGCGCTCCTCGGCTACACGCGCCGACAGCTCGATCGCCTCTTCCAGGAGATGCTCGAGTTCTCGGAGCTGGGCGAGTTCATCGACCGGCCGATCCGCACCTACTCGAGCGGCATGGCGATGCGCCTCGGGTTCAGCGTCGCCGTGCACCTCGACCCCGAGGTGCTCATCATCGACGAGGTCTTCGCCGTGGGGGACATGCACTTCGCGAAGAAGTGCGCCGACAAGGTCTACGACTTCCGGCGGCGCGGGAAGACCATCCTGTTCTGCTCCCACTCGCTCTACGACGTGCGCCAGCTCTGCGACGAAGCGGTCTGGCTCGACAAGGGGCGCGTGCGGCTCGTCGCCGACTCGGTGACGGTCACGAACGAGTACGCGACGTTCTCCAAGTCGCTCGACCGGGAGCAGGCGAGCCCCGGCGACTGGTACGCCCACGCGCCGAAGCGCGAGGAGATGCCGAGCATCGAGGGCGTGCGCGTCTACCGCATGGGGACGGAGGAGGAGCACTACGACGTGCAGCCGGGCGATGCGCTCGACGTGCGCGTCTGGTATCGCAACCCCGATCCGGAACGCACGAAGATCCACGTCGGCGTCGGATTCCAACGCAGCGACGCGACGCTCGTGACGGCCGACACGACCGACTTCCGCAAGCTCGAGGTGCCCGGCGCGAGCGGCTGCGTCACCTACCGCGTGCCTCGCCTGATCCTGCTGTCGGGCTCCTTCACGGTCTTCGCCGTCTGCCTCGACGAGCCCGGCGTGCACCGCTTCGACACGGTGGCGGCGCCCGCGAACCTGAACGTCCGCAATCGCACCAAGGACATCGGCCTCGTCCTCCAGGACCACGAATGGATCATCGAGGAGGGCCGCATGCCTCCGGGACAGCCGGCGGGGATCGCGCGACCGGCGGGGGCGAGCGCTTGAGGACGGCGGTGGGGGCGGAGAGGCGTCGCGGATTCGAGCGGGGCGTCGGTCCGCGCGTCGCGGCGCTCTTCGTCAACTACAACACGGGCGAGTACATGTTCCGGGCGGCCTGCTCCCTCTGGGCGCAGCGCATCGACGGAGCGCCCCTCGACGTGGAGCTCGTCGTCGTCGACAACGACTCGCCGCTGCGCGCGAGCGACCGGCCCTGGCTCGAGAGGCTGCGCGACGAGCACGGCGCGACGATCGTCTGGAGCGATCGCAACGACGGCTACTCCGGCGGCATGAACCGGGCCCTCGCGCTCACGACGGCGCCCATCGTCCTCGTCTCCAACCCCGACCTCCTCTACACGGAGGGCTGCATCGAGGAGATGCTCCACGTCCTGCTCGCCGATCCGCGGGCGGGAACCGTCGGGCCTCGGGGATACCTCGACGAGGAGCGGCAGATCTTCCTCCCGATCAATCCGCTCCCGACGCTGGAGGACGAGGTGGCGAAGTTCCGCGGACGCTTCTCGCAGAAGCGCTCGCTCGACTACTCGATCCAGAGGGCACGGGAGACGCACCGGATGAACGGGTCGGTGGAGCCCTCCGACGTGGGCATGCTCTCCGGGGCGAGCATGCTGTTCCGGCGCTCCGACGTGGAGGCGCTCGGACTCTTCGACGAGCGCTTTCCCCTCTACTACGAGGACAGCGATCTCTGCCGGCGCTACACGACGGCGGGACGGCGCGTGCTCTACGTGCCGGGAGCCTCGGTCACGCACTACGTCTCGCGCTCCGTCTCCACGGCGCCGAAGCACGACTCGCCGATGGACCGCTGGCGCGTCGGCCACTACCGCTACTTCCGCAAATGGTATGGCCCGCTCGGAGAGAGTCTCGTCCGGAGGATCGAGACCGAGATCCCGCGGCACGGACGGCGCGCCGGCAGACCCGCGACGCCCTGCGAGGATCTGGGGACGATCGACTCCGCGCCGACGCTCCGCTTCGCGCGGAGCGTGCCCGAGGCCATGGTGGAGATCGCCCTCGACTCGGGCTTCTATCTCTCGGCGACGGCCTACGCGAGCGGCGATCGATGGACGTTCCCGCCGCAGGCCTGGCGCGTGTTCTTCAGCGGCGTCACGGTCTTCGTGCGCGCCCTCGACACGGAGGACTTCTCGGTGCTCGGGACCTGGAGCTTCGCCACGCGCATGCGTCCGGCGCCGAGCCCGTGACCCGCGCGATCGAAGCGGGCCCCGAGGGCGCGCGGCCCGACGTCTCGGTCGTGATCCTGTCGTGGAACACGAAGGATCTCCTGCTCCGCTGCCTCGAGACCGTCGCCGCCTCGGACACGCCGCCCACGCGGGAGACGATCGTCGTCGACAACGCTTCCTCCGACGGGAGCGCCGAGATCGCGAGCGCGCGATTCCCGGGGATCCGCCTCCTCGTGAACGGACGGAACGAGGGCTACGCGCGGGGCAACAACCAGGGGATCCGGCTCGCGCGCGGCCGTCATGTCCTCCTGCTCAACTCGGACACGGAGCTCGCGCCGCGGGCGCTCCGCGCCCTCGTGCGCTTCCTCGACGCGCACCCCCGCTACGGGGCCGTCGGCGCGCGCCTCTGGAATCCCGACGGGTCGATCCAGCCGGCCTGCATGCGCTTCCCGTCGCTCGCGACGGCGCTGCTCCACGACGCGAAGCCGGGCCGGTGGTGGCCCGAGAATCCCATCGTGCGCCGCCACTTCTACCGAGAGTTCGACCACCTGGAGTCGCGCGACGTGGAGCAGCCGCCGGGGGCCGCCCTCTGTCTCCGTCGCGAGGCCCTCGACGACGTGGGCCTGCTCGACGAGGAGCTCTTCCTCTTCTTCAACGACGTGGATCTCTGCCGGCGCCTCTGGAGGAGGGGCTGGCGCATCCGCTACCTCGCGGACGCCAACGTCGTGCATCACGGCGGCGCGTCGACGTCGAAGTACCCCGCCTTCGGCGCCGAGTACTTCCGGAACAAGATCGCCTACTACCGGATCCACCACGGCGCGATCGGCCACGCGCTCCTCCGGCTGGTGACGCGCTGGCGTGCGCGCGAGGAGAAGGAGAAGCTGCGGAGCAGCATGGGCCCGTCGTCCGACCTCGACGCGCGCGTGAACGGGGTGCGCGAGGCTCTCGCGACCGCGCTGCGGCGCGACCCCGAGGGCCGGGGCGTCGTCTCCGAGATGGCCGATCCGACGAGACGCGTCTCGTGACGGACGCCGCCCGATCGATGGTGCCCGATTCGTTCCCGGCGCAGCTGCCGACGCCGCGTGCGCTCGCCGGCCCGCCCCGCGGCCGCGTGGCCGTGCTCGCGCCCCACGCGGATGACGAGGTGGTCGGTCCCGGCGGCTGCGTGGCGCTCCATCGCCGCGCCGGCGATCCCGTGCGGGCGCTCGTCCTGTCCGACGGCCGCGCGGGCAACGTGGAGGGACGCCTCGCACTCGCGGAGTACGTGGCGCTCCGCCGCGCCGAGTCGCGCGCGGCGGCGGAGGTCCTCGGCGGCGTCGCGCTGACGTTCTGGGACTACCCCGACAACTGCGTGATCACCGAGGAGGCCCTCGCGGAGATCACGCCGCGCGTGGCCGACTGGCTCCGCGCGGATCCGCCGGACGTCGTCTACGCGCCGTGCCCGATGGACTCCCACTCCGATCACGCGGCGGTGGCGGAGATCGCGCACCGCGCGCTCGATGCGATCGGCTGGCGCGGGACCCTCTACGGATACGAAGTCTGGGGCTCGCCCCCCGTCGACGTGGTCGTCGACGTGAGCGCCGTCGCCGAGCAGAAGCTCCGCGCCATGCGGTGCTTCGCCTCGCAGCTCGCGTTCACCTCCTTCGATCATTTCGTGATGGGCATCAACGCGGCGCGGGCGCTGTTCCTCGCCAAGGGAGGCCGCTACGCCGAGGGGTTCGTGACGCGACGGTTCGGATCGTGAAGCGTCTCGTCGTCTCGCCCCACGATCCCTCCGACTTCCTCGGTGGAACCGAGCGCGTCGTCCAAGCGATGGTCGCCGCACGGCTGCGGCGCGGCGAGGAAGTCGTGATGCTCGCCGGGACGGAGCGCTTCGAGGGCGAGGGACACGTCGAGTCGCGTGGCGAGGAGCGCCTCGCGATCCACAAGGTCGTTCGTGGCGAACGGGAGACGGGAGAGGTGTTCCTGCGGCCGGGGGCGCTCGCGGAGTTCGTCCGCCTCCTCGACGGCCTGCGCCCGGACGTCGTCGAGTGGCACCACGGCGCGACGCTCTCCCTCGATCTCGTGCGCGCGGCGCGGCGGCGCGGGGCGCGCACCCTGATGTTCCTCCACGATCTCTGGATCACGTGCCCGCGCTTCTTCCGGATCCCTCCGCCCGGGCTGCAGTGTCCCGTCGGCGACGACCGGCGCGCCTGCGCGCCCTGCATCGAGCAGGATCTCCCCTGGGACGAGCCCGCGCTCCGCGATTGGGTCCGCTCCTTCACGGACGCGGCGCGCGCGGAGCTCGCCGCCGCGAGCGTGCGCATCGTTCCCTCGCGCGCTCACGCCGAGGCGCTCGCCGCCTGCTTCCCGAACCTGCGGCTCGACTTGCGCATCGTTCCCCACGGCCTCCTCGATCCGGAGATCCCCGTGCCGCCCCCGCGCCCGGCGGCCACCGAGCCGGGGAAGCTCCGCCTCGCGACCTTCGGGAACCTCGTCCCCGAGAAGGGACTCGAGGATCTCGCCTTCGCGCTGGAGCGGCTCGGGGATCCCTCGCGCGTCTCGTGGAGCCTCTGGGGGCGGGAGCTCGCCCCGGGCTTCGTCGAACGCCTCCGCGCCCTCGCGCCCCGAGTGCACATCGTTGCGCACGGTCCCTACGGGAGCTTCCGCGACGTGGCTCTCGCGATCGCGGACTGCGATCTCGCGGCGTTCCCGAGCCGCGCCCCCGAGAGCTACGGCCTCGTCGTCGACGAGGCCTTCGCGGCCCGCCTTCCAGTGCTCGTCTCAGACCGGGGCGCACTCCCCGAGCGCGTCGGCTCCGCAGGCCGCGTGCTTCCGGCCCGCGACGCGGCGGCCTGGAGCGCGGAGGTGCAGCGGTTGCTCGAGCATCCGGCCGAAGTGGCGGCTCTGCGCGCGGCCGTCGCGCCGGCGGCGAGGACCATCGAGAACGCGATTGACGAGATCGATACTGGCACCGATTTCGTCACTGGATGGAGCGTTCGATAGGGGCTCGATCTCGTCGTGCTCACGCGCGCGCGAAGGGGATGGAGATCCTCCCGAGGTCGAGCCGCCAT
>CAZJHD010000082.1:0-17658 GCA_964545855.1 uncultured Planctomycetales bacterium | reverse complement strand
GAAAGGGGTCTGACCCCATTCCCGGGACGCGCACCCGGCGAGCCGAGGGGCGGAAGGAGCCGCAGGGACCCAGCGCGGCGGAAATGGAGTGCAACACCGCGTAACGGGCCCGGATCGAGGTCATCGAAGGACGGCTCCTCGCGCCGTTTCCTGGATCGGGCCAATCGCTGCAAGAAGGTCCGTTCGGTTCGCGGGGGTCTTCCCTTCGTCTCCCTGGACCCGCCCTTCGCGTACCGATGCTCCGACTCCTCCGTTCCCCGATCCTCACGCTCGTCCTCGTCGCCGGGGGAGCGGACGGCCTCGCCTCCGCGCGGGAGGAAGCGCCGTCGTTCCGCCTCGACGGTGCGGGGGCGATCGCGGCGATGCCGCGCGAGGCCGAGGCGACGAGCCGGGGACCCTGCGGATGTCCCTCGAAGATCCTGGCGAGTCTCTTCGTCGTCGCGGAGCGCGGGCTGGGTCTCGAGGCGCGCGCGCCGAACCTGCTCTCGCTTGCGGGTCCGGGCCTCGCCGTCGTCCCGAGCGAGCGCCACGGCGCCGCCCTCGTCGCGCGCGCGGCGCGGCATCCGATGCTCGCCGGACGCGCCTTCGAGGTCGTGCCCGTCGCCGACGCGGCGGCGCGCTGAGTCGGCTGCGGCAGTCCCGCGGGGCGCCGCGCGCGGCCGGTTACCGGCCCGTGACCTCCCCGCGGACGCAGTCGGGGTCCGATGGGGGAACGGTCCGGCGGCTCGCGGTCCCACAGGGAGCGCGCCCGGCCCGTATCCTCGCCATCGTGCAGCCTCGAACGGTCCTCGTCGTCGAAGACGACCCCGCCATCCGCCGCGGGCTCGTCGACGCGCTCGAGTTCGCGCACTACCGCGTGGTCGAGGCGGCCGACGGCGACACGGCAGTGCAACAGGCCCTCGGCGCGTCGCCCGACGTGGTGCTCCTCGACGTGATGCTCCCGAACCGGGACGGGTTCAGCGTCCTCGCGGAGATCCGGCGCGCGCGGCCCACGCTCCCGGTGCTCCTGGTCACGGCGCGGGGGAGCGAGGACGACCGCGTGCGCGGCCTGCAGTCGGGGGCCGACGACTACGTCGTGAAGCCCTTCAGCGCCCGCGAGCTGCTCGCGCGCGTCGAGGCCGTCCTCCGCCGCTCGGCGGAGCGTCCGAGCGACGTCCACGTCGTCGCGCTCGCGGGCCGCCGCATCGATTTCGACCGACGCGAGATCGCTCTCGCGGGCGGCGAGCGGCGCACGCTCTCGGAGCGCGAGACCGAGCTCCTGCGCTTCCTCGTGGCGGCCGGGGGGCGGGCCGTCAGCCGCGAGGAGCTCCTGCGCTGCGTCTGGGGCCTCGATCCGCGCGGCGTGACGACGCGGACCGTCGACATGCACGTCGCCCGGCTGCGCGAGAAGCTCGCCGATGGCGCCGACGCACCCGAGGTGCTCCTCACGGTGCGCGCGCTCGGCTACCGGGTGGCGCTCGACGCGAAGCCGCCGGCCCGCGGCGGGGGAGCGCGGACGTGAGGGGCGCGAAGCGCGCCTGGTGGATCGCCTACGGCGCCTGCGCCGTGACGGTGCTCGCCGCCCTCTCCTGGCTCTCCTGGGCCGTGCTCGACCTGCGCGACGCGCGCCACGAGGCGCGTTCGGAGGCGGAGCGCCTCGAGACGGCGCACCGAGCCCTCTGGCGCATGGACGCGTGGCTCGCGCCACAGCTCGCGCGCGAGGCGGCGCGCCCCTACTTCGAGTACGCGGCCTTCTACTCGGACGGGCGCTCCTACTCGAACCATCTGCAGCCGCTCGCGAGCGGCGAGGTGCTCACGGAGTCGCCGCTCCTCGCCTTCAGCGCCGACTGGATCCGGATCCATTTCCAGGGCGAGCAGGGGAAGCCCCTGGAGTCTCCCCAGGTGCCCCAGGGAGAGCAGCTCCCGGTCGCCATCCTCCATTGCACGACCCTGCAGGACGTGGAGGGAGCACGCACGGCGCTCGACATGGCCTCTCGGATCGTCGATCGGCCGGCACTCGAGGCGCGCGTCGCCTCGCTCGAGGCGCAGCTCTCCAGCGTTCCCGCGCCTCCACCGCGGTCCGAGGCGCCGAGCCAGATCGCGAGCAACTGGGCGGCGCTGCGCGAGGGACACCAGGAGCGCCTCCGGAGCACCTATCTCGCGCGGCAGTCCCTCGAGAACCTGACGCAGAACGCGCTCGTCGGCGCCGCGTCGGGGAGCGGCGCCGTCTTCGTCGGCCCTCTCGTGGCGGTGTGGCTCCCGGGAGAGACGTCGAGGGAGCTCGTGTTCGCGCGCCGCGTCGAGATCGACGGGCGCGAGATCCTCCAGGGGTTCCTCGTCGACTGGCCGCGCCTCGAGGCGCAGCTCCTCGCGCTCGTGCCGGAGCTCGGCGACGGCGCCCGGCTCGTGCCGGTCGCCGAGTCGCGCGTGGCCGACGACGCATCGGGACGCGTGCTCGCGACGCTGCCGGCGGCGCTCGAGCTCCCGGCGCTTCCGGCGACGGACGATCCCTGGAGCGCGCCGGCGCGCGCGGGGCTCGTGCTCGCGTGGCTCGCCGTGCTCGGAGGGCTCGTCGCGGGCGGCGCGGCCCTTCGCGCGAGCGTCGTCTACGGAGAGAAGCGCAGCCGCTTCGCGTCGGCCGTCACCCACGAGCTCCGGAGCCCCCTCACCACGTTCCGCATGTACTCGGAGATGCTCGCCGACGGCATGGTGCGCGACGAGGCGAAGCGCACGGCCTACCTGCGGACGCTCCAGACGGAGTCGGGACGCCTCGCGCGGCTCGTCGAGAACGTGCTCGCCTACGCCCGCCTCGAGGAGGGGCGCGGCGCCACGCGCCCGGCTCCGACGACCCTCGGCGCCCTGGCGGAGCGATGCACGGAGCCGCTCGCGCGCCGCGCCGAGGAGGCGCAGCGCGAGCTCCAGGTGGCCGTCGACGGCGATCCGCGGGCCGCGCTCCGCATCGATGCCGCCGGCGTGGAGCAGATCCTCTTCAACCTCGTCGACAACGCCTGCAAGTACGCGCGCGCCGCCGGTGATCCGCGCATCGAGGTGCGCTACGCGATCGAGGGCGGGCGCCTCGCGGTGCGCGTGCGCGACCATGGGCCCGGCATCCCGTCCGGCCGTGCGCGCGCGATCTTCGAGCCCTTCGACCGCGCGGGCCGCGACGACGGCTCGACGCCCGGCGTCGGCCTCGGCCTCGCGCTGGCGCGGAGCCTCGCGCGGGAGATGGGGGGCGATCTCTCGCTCGCGCCCTGCGAGGGCGCGGGCGCCAGCTTCCGGCTCGACTTGCCGGGAGCCGCCTGAGCGACGACTCGCGCGCCTGCGCCGGCCGCGCGACGACTCTCGGAACGGGCACAGTCGGGTTGCGGGCGCAGCCCGCGATGTGCGCACGAGCGTGTCCTCGCGCGCTATCCTCCCGCCCGCGTGGCGGCGTCGAAGCGCCGCTCGGCGGCCACCCCGCTCCCCGTCCAGCCCCTGTCGAGCGCGTGCTTCGATCGGAGTCGTCCCATGGCCCAGGTCTCGTTCCAGTGCCCCGGCTGCCGGCGCGCGAAGCGCGTCTCCGAACTCGTCTTCTGGAACACGGGAGAATGGGGCTGTCCGCAGTGCAATCACTCGGCGGCGCGCGCCGCCTGGTTCGCCGCGACGCCGGCGGTCACGCTCCCGCAGGACACGTACTTCTACCTCGGCGCCAAGACCCAGAACACGAAGTGGCGCCCGATGCAGGGGAAGATCCGGAAGGATCTCTTCGCCGGGGGCAACCTGGCGAACATCCGCGACGCCACTCCGCTGTCCGGCGTCGTCGTGAGCCAGGGACGACCCCAGATGTACCAGGGGCAGGGTGTCACCATCCATCTCGCCGCGGACGGAGAGACGCTGAAGGGCTGGTTCTTCACGCCGCCCCATGTGCAGACCGACAAGGTGATCCTGGTCCTCTCCGGCAGCGGGCGCGCGGCGCGGCGCTACTGCCGGCCGATCGTCGAGGGATACGCCGGCATCGGCGCTCGCTGCCTCGTGGTCGACTACCGCGGCTTCGGATCGAGCACGGGGACGCCGAGCTCCCGCGGCACCTACTCGGACGCGGAGGCGATGCTCGCCTACCTGGAGGCGCCGGCGCCGATGGGTGGGCGGGGCATCGAGCGGGGCAAGGTGGTCGCCCACGGCTACTCCCTCGGCTCCGGACCCGCGACGGAGCTCTGCGTCCGCACGAGGCAGGATTCCATCGCGGGCCTCGTGCTGCACTGCCCCATGGCGAACTCCGGGACCAACGCTTCCCAGGCCGTGGGCGGAGGCAAGCTCGGCGCCGTCGCGAAGAAGGTCACGAACTGGGCCTTCGCCTACGACAACCTCCACAAGATCGGCACGCTCCGGCTCCCCATCCACGTCGTCACCGGAGCGACCGACGACATGGCGCCCCAGGGCGTGGAGCTGAAGCGGCGCGCCCACCCCTGGACGACGGACCATCGGTACAACGGTGGCCACATGGATCAGGGGCTGATCTTCGCGAGCGGCGATCTCGCGCGGTTCATCGTGGGCTTGCCGTGATGCACGGCGGCGCCCGCGCCGCGCGACGAAGTCAGCGCCCCTCGATGAGCGCCACGAGCCGCTCCACGGCCATGCGCACGAAGACGGGGTCCTCGGCGTGGGCGTCGACGTCGACCACTTCGACGCCAGCGGGCGGGTCTCGGCGGAGTTCGTCGAAGAAGGCGCGGTCGCCCTCCGGGTCGTGGAGCGGCCCGCCGGCGACGGAGTAGCGGCTCGTGCCGCGCAGCGGCAGCAGCAGCGTGGCGCGGCCTCCCGTCGCCGCGAGACGCTTCTTCACCTCCTTCGCCACGCGCACGAACTCGTCGCGGTCGACGCGCGGCGCGAACACGATCGGGC
Organism: uncultured Planctomycetales bacterium; assembly: GCA_964545855.1. Taxonomy (GTDB): domain Bacteria; phylum Planctomycetota; class UBA1135; order UBA1135; family JACQFD01; genus CAZJHD01. The sequence continues at coordinate 12,801 of CAZJHD010000082.1, read as the reverse complement.
TGTGGAAGACGTGGAGGTGCTTGCTCCATCGCTCGGGGACCTCGTTCGGCGGCACGATGAACCCCACGTGCTCGGCGCCTCCGGGGCAGAGCACCTGCGGGAGCCCGAGCGTCCCTGCAACCGTGAGCCTCTCCGGACCGGCGGCGCGCAGGCCGTGGAAGATCTCGTCGGTGATCTCGCCGAGCGCGTAGTCGAAGACGGCGCCGATCAGGCCCTCCTTCATCAGCTGCTCCATGGCGCGCCCGCCGGAGCCGACGGCGTGGAAGACCATCACCTCGTAGCCGGCCTTCCGGAAGAGATCGAGCGCGAGCGTCGCGCCCTCCGTGAGCACGCCGAGGTTCGTCATGCCGATCGTCGGCCGCGCGCCGCGGCTCGTGTCGAGCGACACCTCGGAGCGCGCCATGCCGACCACGGCGCCGGCCGCGTTCGCCAGAATCTTCCGCGTGAGGGGGTTCAGCCCCAGCAGGTCGCCGACGGAGAACATCATCGTGACGTCCTTGATGTCGACGAAGGCCGACGTGTCGCCCGACGCGACCGTCGAGACCATCACCTTCGGCAGCCCGTAGGGGAGCGACCGCATGACGCGGCTGCAGTTCGACGTGCCCTGCGTTCCGCCGAGGCCGACGACGCCGTCGAGCGCGCCCGCCGCGAGGCGCTCCTCGAGGATCCGCGTCGCGCCGGCGATCATCACCGGCGCCGCGGCCTGCCGCGTCGGCGCCGCCAGGATCTCGGCGAGCGCCTTTCCTCCGGCTTCGGCCACGCGCGCGCGCGGGACGTCACCCGGGAAGGCGGGCGTTCCGACGACGCCCATGTCGACGACGACCGGATCGCCGCCGAGGGCTCGGATCCGATCGGCGAGGTAGCGCGTCTCCTCGCCCTTCGTGTCGAGAGTCGTGAGGACGGCGATCGCCGGGCGGCGGGGGGCATGCGCCATCGCTCAGCGTCCCTCGCGGAAGCGGAGCTTCCGGAACTCCGCCGCCGCCGCGAGGACCGCCCGCTCGATGGGGAGCCGCTCCGTCGACGAGCCGGTCCAGAAGCCGTGGCCCGAGGTGTGGTGGAGCATGTGCCGGAAGTCCTCCGGCGTCTCGAGGGCGGCACCGTGGGCGATGAGCATCGTGTCGGGCGCGATGCGCGCCACCTCCTGGTAGACGGCTTCCGTCCGCGCCGCCGTCTGCTCGATCGTCTCGCCGGAGTCGTAGCCGCGCATCCCGCCCTTCGTCGTGCCGGCGTGGAAGCAGAAGAGGTCGGGACGCGCGCCCTCGACCATGCGGAGGCTGTCCTCCCGGTCGAAGGCGAGACCGATCGTCACGTGCCCCATCTCCTTCGCGAGCTTCAGCATCTCGATCTCGTGATCGAAGGTGATGCCGCTCTGCACGAGCACCTTGTAGAGGGTGCTGTCCTTGTCGACGTAGCTGATGGAAGGGCCGATGTTCGACACCGACAGCACGCCCATGGCCTTCAGCCGCTCCAGCACCGTCGTCATGTCCCGGAGCGGATCGTTCGCGTTCAGGCAGGCGCAGACGAAGGCATCACCGCTCATCGCCGGGAGGATGTCCTGCTCCGTGTACTCGAGGACCTGCCGGTTCGAGTCGAGGATCGGCCACATCATCGACATGGTGCCCATGCCGTTCGCGCGCAGGCGGGCGCCGGAGAAGGTGTTCACGCAGTCGACGCCTGCCTTCTCGAGCAGCTTCGCGACGAGCCCGCTGCCGGCGCTCGCGATGAAGATCGGGATGCGCGAGGCCACCTTGGCGCGGAGCTTCCCCAGGATCTCGTCCCGGGACGTTCGTCTCACGATCACGGCGTCGTCCTACCGCTCGGGGGGAGCGCGCCGGGGCGGCCGGAGCGCGGTGGGGCGGCGCAAGGTACGGGCGGCCTCGGAGACCGACAAGGCGAGCACCCGTGCCTACACTGCGCCTCCCATGAAGCCCACGAAGACGATCGCGGCGGCGGCTTGTGTCCTCGGAACGTTCCTCGGGATCGCGGCGGCCTGCCAGGAGCTTCCTCCGCGGGACGATCCGAAGCCGGCGCCTCCCGCGTCCCAAGGCGTCGTCTTCGAGGGAGGAGCAGGGATCGGCGCGGGGAAGCACATCGTGCTCGTCGCCGGCGACGAGGAGTACCGCTCCGAGGAAGCGCTGCCGATGCTCGCGCGCCTGCTGTCGGTACGGCACGGCTTCCGCTGCACCTTGCTGTTCTCGACGGACCCGGAGACGGGCGCCATCGACCCCGACAACCGTCTCCACCTCCCCGGTCTGCAGGCGCTCGCGAGCGCCGACCTCCTCGTCCTCTTCGTGCGCTTCCGGCGGCTGCCGGACGAGGACATGCGGCACGTCGTCGAGTACGTGGAGTCGGGGAAGCCCGTGATCGGGATCCGCACGGCGACGCACGCCTTCATCTACGAGCCGGGCTCCGCGAGCCCCTACGCGCGCTGGGCCTGGGACTCGGCCGAGTGGCCCGGCGGCTTCGGGCAGCAGGTCCTCGGCGAGACCTGGGTGAGCCACCACGGCGCCCATGGCAAGGAGAGCACGCGCGGCGTCGTCCCCGAGGCGGTGAAGGATCATCCGGTCCTGCGTGGCGTTCACGACGTGTGGGGCCCGACGGACGTCTACGGGATCCGCGTGCTGCCGCCGGACGCGCGCGTGCTCCTCGAGGGCTCGATCCACACGGGGATGGAGCCCGACGCGCCGGCCGCCGACGACGCGCGCAATGCGCCGCGCATGCCGATCGCCTGGATCCGCGAGCGGAGCCTCGGCGAGGAGAAGGTCCAGCGCGTCTTCGCGTCGACCATCGGCGCCTCCGTCGATCTCCGGAGCGAGGACCTGCGCCGTCTCTACGTGAACGCATGCCTCTGGGCCGTGGGCCGCGAGGAGCGCATCCCCGCGCGCGCCGACGCCCGGGTCGTGGGCGCCTACGAGCCGACGATGTTCGGCTTCGGCACGTGGACGCGCGGCGTGATGCCGCGGGACCACGCGCTCGCGGCGACGCCCGAGAGCGCGCCGGCGAAGCCTCCGAAGTGACGCGCCGCGCCGCGGGCTACTTCGCGCGCGATCCCGGCGCTGCGAGGCTCTCCAGGTAGGCGAGGAGGTCGAGGATCTCGTCGCGCTCGAGCGTCGAGAGGAGGCCCGAGGGCATGATCGACACCGTCGAGACGACGCGCTCCTCGATCTCGGCCCTGGGGACGACGAGGAACGTCTCGGCGTAGGGGTCGTTCAGCACGCAGACGTTGCTCGCGGTCTCGGCGACGATGCGCCCCGAGACGACGCGCCCGCTCTTCGTCAGGATCGTCTCCGCGACGTACTCCTTCGCGATGCTTGCAGAGGGATCGAGCACGTGCGCGAGGAGCTGCTTCCGGTCATAGCGCGAGGCCACTTCGCCGAGCTCCGGGCCGGTGCGGCCGCCCTCGCCGCCGATGGCGTGGCAGCGCAGGCACGAGGCCGCCTCGAGGAGCGCGCGGCCGCGCGCCGGCACGTCGCCCCGCGCGGTGCCGAGGGAGGGCTCGAAGTCCTGCAGCGTCCAGTTCCGCACGAAGCGGCGCGGCGCCGCGGAGGGCGCCGTCCGATCGGCGACGGCCGCCGGCTGCGCCGAGGCCTCCTCCTCCGTCGCGACGACGCGCATCGTCCCGTTCATGCGGACCCAGTGGCCCGGGAAGGTGCAGACGTAGGGGTAGTCGCCGGGCGCTTCCGGCGCGAGGAAGCGAAGCGTCTCCGACTCACCGGGGCGAAGGAGCCGCGTCGCGTGGAGCACCTCGGGCCGCGCCGGCACGAAGCCCTTCGACCAGGCGTCGGGATCGGCGGCCATCTCCTCGGCGGCCCGGCCGACGACCGCGAGCGCGCCCGGCGCGGCGACGAGGAGGTTGTGCGGCATGATGTCGACGTTGTCGAAGACGAGCTCCACGGCGCGGCCCGCGACGACGGTGAACGACGCACGGTCGTAGAGCAGACGATCCGGCAGCGGGCGGATCACGACCACCTGCGGTCCCGCGCGATGGCTCGCGGCGCGGAGGCGCGGCGCCTGCTCCGCGTCGAGGCGCGGCGCGAGTTCGTCGGCGAGCGCCCGGAGCTCCCGGTCGGCGTGCGCATGGGGTGCGGCGGCGAGATCCGCCTCGAGCCGGGCGAGGAGCCGGCGGCCGAGGGCGGCCGCCGAGCCGGCGGGCCAGCGGTCCATCGGGATCGCGCGCAGCGCGGAGACGACGGCGCTGCCCAGGCCCGGCGCGTCGAACCGATCGACGAGCGCGCGCACCGCCTCGTCGGAGCGGACGCCGAGGGCGGCGAGGGCGCGCGCCGCGGCGCCGCGGATCCGCAGCGCCGGATCGGCGAGCTCGAAGGAGAGCTCGGCGGCGGGGGCGCGCTCGCTCTCGCCCGCGAAGACCGTGCGCCGCTCCGCGTCGAGCACGCGCACGACGACGCCGTCGAGCCGAGCAGCGAAGCGGCCCTCTTCCTCGCCGCGGTTCCACAGCACGACCCTCTCGATCGGGAGATCCTCCCCGAGGTCGAGCTCCCACCAGGGATTCGGCTGGTCCTCGACCGTGTGCGTCTGGCCTCCGTCGGCGAAGACGGGGCTCCGGTTGCCGTCGACGGCACGCGCGGGCTCGCCGCCGGCGCCGACGGAGGACTGCGTCGCGCTGCCGCGCGGCGCCACGTTCTCGCCGCGCGAGAGCACCTCCACCTCGGCGAGCGTGAGCGTGCGCCGCTCGCCAGGGAGCTCGACGCGCACGAAGCGGCCCTTCGTCCCGGACGTCGTCGACGCGAGCGCGGGCGGCGCGCCGTCGAGGAGGGCGAGGACCCGCGGGAAGAGCGCCTCGCGCAGCGCCACGTCCTTCACGTGGGCAAGGGCGTCGAGCAGGTCGCAGAGGCCGCCCACGGACCGCTCCGCCTCGGTCCAGGCCGCGTCGACGGAGCCCTCGGCGTCGAGGCGCGCCGCCATGGCGAGGCGGCGCGTCGAGCCGCGCAGGCCGGCGGCGGCGAGCGACCGGAGCTCCCCGGCGATCGAGGCCCTCTCCGTCGCCGGGAGCGTCGATGCGAGCGCGAAGAGATCCTGCAGGAGGTGATCGACGTGGCCGTGGCTGCGCGCGTCGGCGCGGCGGATCGCCGACAGCAGCTCCGTCGCGGGGCTCGTGCCGCGGCGCGCCGCGAGATCGGCGAGGGCCGCGGCGTAGTCGCGGGCTTCCAGGCCGTGACGCGCGAGCGCCTCCGTGGAGCGCGCCACGCTCGGAGCCACGCGTGCAAGGTCCGCCGCGTCGAGCTTCGCCAACAGGCGCGCCAACCCCTCCGGGTCGTCCTCCGCGAAGGGTGCTCCCGAGAGCAGCGCCTCGCGCCACTGCGGCTCGAGGGCGCGGAGCGTTTCGTCGAGCGCGTAGTCGAGGAAGCGGTCGGAGCCCGCGCGCACCGCCCGCACCGCGATGGCGGCCGCCTCCGCCTTCGGGAAGAAGCTCGCCGCGACGACGGCCTCGAGGCGCACCCGCGGATGCTCGTCGGCGGCCTGCTCCCGCAGCAGGTCGAGGGACCGATCGACGTCGCGCCGCATGTGCCGGAGGACGCGTGTCGCCGCGGCGCGGGCGCGCGGCTCGGGCGAGCGGAGCAGCCGAAGGAGGAGGTCTCCGTCGAGGACGCCGTGCTGCTGCTGCGTCCAGAGCGCCTCCAGCCGATGGTGCTCGACGTCGGCGTCGCGCGGATCGAGACGCGACGCCCAGGCGCGCGCGGCGGCGACGACCTCCGCCGAGGGCCGCGCCGAGAGCTCGATGCGCACGCCGGCGCGGACGCGGTCGTCGGGGTCCCGCAGGAGGTCGAGCAGCGCCGCCAGGGGCTGCCCCGCGATCGGCGCGGGCTTCGCGAGGGGGCGCCCCTTCGCCGTCACGCGGTAGACGCGCCCGTGCCGCTGATCGCGGTTCGGGTCGCGCAGGTGGTGCTGCATGTGCCCGATGAGCGGGTTGTGCCAGTCGAGGAAGTAGAGCGCGCCGTCGGGGCCGACCTCGAGATCCGAGGGCCGGAAGTTCGGATCGGAGCCATGGACGATCGGCGGGAGCTCGCGCGCGCCGAATCCCGATCCGGCGTCCTCGATGCGGTACTGGAAGATCCCCTGGAAGCCGATGACGTTCGCGATCAGGTAGCTCCCTCGATACTCCTCGGGGAAGTGCCGGCTCGCGAGGATCTCCGTGGCGGCGGCGGGACGGCTCCTCTGCGCGAAGAAGGGGAAGTAGCCGCGGTGGCGCTCCGGGAACTCCAGGTGCCCCGAGAAGGGGAGCGCGAAGTAGTTCTCGTTGCCCGTGCCGTCGGTGACGAAGTCCTGGCCCCAGCGGTCGAAGACGTGGCCGTGGGGATTCGCGAAGCCGTAGGCGACGTAGCGCTCCACGCGTCCCGTGCGCGGCTCGAAGCGCCAGACGCAGGCGTCGAGGTTGCGGACGGGACCGTGGATCGACTCGATCTGCGTGCGGTGGAACACGCCCTCCTGGAAGTAGAGCGCGCCGTCGGGACCGAGCACGAAGCTGTTCGCCGTGTGGTGCGTGTCGGCGGAGCTGAGCCCGTGGAGCACGCGCTCGCGCACGTCGGCGCGGCCGTCGCCATCGGTGTCCGCGAGGAAGAGCAGGTCGGGCGCCTCCGCCACGAGGACGCCGCCGTTCCAGAGCTCGAAGCCCGTCGGGTTGTGGAGGTCGTCGGCGAAGGCGGTGCAGCGGTCGGCGCGCCCGTCGCCGTCGTCGTCCTCGAGCACGAGGAGCTTGTCGTGCTTCCGCTCGCCGGGGCGCCCGTGGGGATAGGAGGGCCACACGGCCACCCAGAGACGCCCCTTCGGATCGAAGGCCATCTGCACGGGGTTCGCGAGCTCCGGGAAGCGCTCCTCGCTCGCGAAGAGGTTCACCTCGAGGCCCGGCGCCGGCGTCATGTGCGCGACCGCCTCCTCGCCGCCGAGGAACGCGAAGCGGCCGTCGGGTCCGGGACCGGGCCGGTTCGTGCGCACGGGGATCGGCGCCGGGACGCGGCGCAGGTCGAGCTCCGCTTCCGCCCCACGCGCGATCGAGCCGATGCGTGCGTCGTGCGCATCGGCGAGAGCCTCCAGGATCGCCATCTCCCGCTGGAGCACGTCGAAGTTCGTGAGGCCGTCGGCGTAGGCGAGACCCGAGCGGCCGCCGTGGACGTTGTAGCCGTCGGTCACCCGGTAGCGGTCGAACCAGAGGCGGTCCTTCTCCTGGACCGCGCGCCGAAGCCGCTCGACGCGGGCCGGCTCGGCCGCCGCCGCCGGCGCTCCCCCGGCGAGCGCTTCCTCGACGACGCGCGCGAGCGCCTCGTTGCCGCGCTCGTTCAGGTGGATGCCGTCGATCGTGAGGGGCGAATCGGACGCCGCGTAGCGCGCCTGCATCGGGGCGAGGAGATCGACGCAGGGAACGCCCTTCGCGCGGGCCACCTCGGCGGTCGCCGCTCCGTAGAGCGCGATGCGTGCGTTCTCCCGCGCCGGCTCCGGCTGCAAGGGGACGCCGCGGTCCTCGAAGGGGATCGGCGTGAAGAGGACGACGCGCGGCGCGACGCCGGATCGCGTGCGCAGGGCGCCGATGCGGTCGACGAAGGCCGCGAGATCGGCGCGGTACTTCGGCAGCCCCTCGCGGCCTCCGAAGGACTCGACGTATCCGAAGAAGGCGAGGACGACGCTCGCGCCGCACCGATCGAGGAACTCCTCCTGCGTGCCGAAGCCGTCCTCGCGGAGCCGCACCGAGACCTCGTCCGCGGAGAAGCCGAGGTTGCGGAACGCGAGCGTGAGCTCCGGCAACCGGCTCCGGATCCGCGTCTCCAGCCACCCGTCGTGCTGCATCCGCTCGGCGAGCGCGTTCCCGACGAGGCAGACGCGGTCTCCGTCGCGGAACGCGAAGGCCTCCACCCAGGGAGAGCGCCCCGCGCGGAGCGAGGCGCCGAGAACCAGCGCGGTGAGCCCGAGGAGCGCGAGGAGCACCGCGGCGAAGGAGCGCGAGCGGATCGTCATGCGGGGTGCGGGCGCCAGCGGTCGAGGACGTGCCGCGGCGGCGAGGGCCGCTGATGGTCTCGGCGCGGGGCCGGCGGCGCCAGGGCGGCGTTGCGTGGCGGCGCGCCGGAGCCGCCGGCTACTTCTTCGCCGACTGCAGCTGCTCGATCACCATCGAGCCGAGCTCGTCCGTGCGATGGGCGCCCGCCTGGAGCGACCTCACGCGCCCCGATCGGATGCACTCCGCGACGGCCTCCTCCACGGCGGCCGACGCCTTCGTCTCGCCGAGATGGTCGAGGAGCATCGCCACGGCGAGGATCGTCGCCAGCGGGTTCGCCTTGTTCTGCCCGGCGTACTTCGGCGCGGAGCCGTGGATCGGCTCGAAGACGCCGCACTTCCCCGGGTGGATGTTGCCGCCGGCGGCGATGCCCATGCCGCCCTGCAGCATCGCCGAGAGGTCGGTGATGATGTCGCCGAAGAGATTCGGCGCGACGGCCACGTCGAAGTGCTCGGGGTTCTTCACGAGCCACATGGTCATCGCGTCGACGTAGGCGTGGTCCTGTTCGATCTCGGGGTAGTCCTTGCCCACCTCGGCGAAGGTCCGGGTCCAGAGGTCCTGCGCGCGCACGGCATTCGCCTTGTCGACGAGCGTGAGGCGCTTCTTCCCGTTGCGCTTCCGCGTCAGCTCGTAGGCGTAGCGGATGACGCGCTCCGTGCCGCGCCGCGTGTAGATCATCGTCTGCTGCGCGACCTCGTCCGGCGTGCCCTTCTTGAAGAAGCCGTGGATCCCGCAGTAGGCGTCCTCGGTGTTCTCGCGGACGACGACGTAGTCGATGTCCTTCGGCAGCTTCCCCTTGAGAGGACAGAGCCGCTCGTCGAACAGCCGGATCGGCCGGAGGTTCACGAACAGGTCGAGCTGGAAGCGCAGCCCCGCGATGATCGCGAACTCGAGCTTTCCGGTCTCGACGCGCGGATCGCCGATGGCCCCCAGCAGCGCGCCCGGCATGGAGCCGATCTCGCGGATCGCCGACTCGGGCATCATCTCTCCCGTGGAGAGGAAGTGGTCGGCGCCGAAGGGATAGGACGTGCGCTTCGTGCGGAAGCCGAAGATCGCCTGGGCCGCGTCGAGGACGCGCAGGCCCTCGCGCACGACCTCCGGGCCGATGCCGTCGCCGCCGATGATTCCGATCGAGTGTTCCGTCATTGCGTGGGGAGAGCGAGAAACGGGGGCGAAGAGCCTACTCGCTCGCCGCCCCCGGGTCGCCGCCGCTCCCGCGCGATCGAAGCACGCCGCGGGCCCGCCGCGTCCCACATCGCGGGCTGCGCCCGCAACCCAACGGTGCCCGTTCCGAGAATCGTCGTACGGCGCGCGCAGGCGCGCGAGTCGTCCCTCAGATCCCGAAGCGGATCTCCATCCCGCGCGAGAGCCCGTAGCCCTGGGGCGCGCCGGCGTCCTCCGTCGCGATCTGCGCGTAGATGCGCACGCCGCAGAGCTCGGGCACGTTCGGGATCGCGCCGAAGGGGACGGAGCCCAGACCTCCGGCCGTCGCCGCGACGGGCACGATCAGATCGGCCGACACGTGCTGCCAGCCGCCGGCGAAGGGGAGCTGGCCGTCCGGGTAGGAGAGGAACCCGAAGACGAACCACGCGGTCTGGCTCGGCGGCAGGTTCTGTCCGCGCACCTGGAAGGAGGGCGCGCCCAGGACGGGCAGTCCCGCGTTCGCGAAGCCGGGCACGCCGAAGGCGCCGCCGAGGCCCGTCCCGAACTGGGAGAGGCCGGCCGCGACGCCGCAGGCCCCGGGCGCACCGGCGAACCAGCTCTCGGTGGTGGGGCTCGACAGGAAGTGCGCGAGGAGCATCGCGCCCACCTTCGCCTCGGCCGCGGGACCCGGGTGCGTGCCATCGGCCTCGAAGTCGGAGCACTCCCAGACGAGACCGTCGCTGCGCGGCACGAGACCGTCGGCCCAGAGGTAGGGGCCCCAGGCGAGCCACGGCGCCATCACGGCGCCCTGCTGCGGATCGAAGACGAGCGCCGCGCTGCCGCCGATCTGCTCCTCGATCAGGTCGCGCACGGCGAAGGCGGACTGGTAGGCGTAGGGCTCCGGGTTGAGCGTCGTCACCGCGTAGCCGGCGTAGATGCGGCTCGACAGGTAGCAGGCCCGCAGATTCGGGAACTTCGCGCGCAGGATCTGGACGATGCTCCGCAGGTAGCCGCGGAGCTGATCGGCGTCCTGGGGGAAGGGGAGCGTCGGACCCGCGACGGCCTGCTTCAGCCACACGGCCTGCACCTGGGCGCTCGTGAGTCCCGCCGCGGCGACGCGCGCGTCGACGGTGCTCCAGTAGGCGGCCGTGGGGCTCGCGATCTTCGCGGCGTCCTGCCCTCCCTGGGCACCGTCGACGATCACGACGGAGCCGCTCTTCAGGGGCGACGCGTTCGCCTGGGAGATGAAGGCCTGCGACTCCTGCGTCGTGTTCGACATGCCGATCGTGACGAGGCCGATCTTGCCGCTCGCGACGGCGTTGCCCGCCGCGTCGCGCGGCACGATCTGCGCGGTCTCGGCGAGGCCGGCCGCGAGGTGCGCCGCGGGGATCGCGTTCGTGCCGCCCGGGTAGAGGCCGCCCGCCTTGCCGAGGTACGCGCCCGTGAGGTCGGAGAGCGGCGTGAGGCCGACGCTCGTCTTCGTGCAGTCGCCGCCGCGAGGCGGGAGCAGGAACGCGGTTGCGATCGAGGCGAGGAGAGGAACGAGGATCGAGGGAGCGTTCATGGAGTCTCGGAGGAGGAGGTGGACATGGCTGGGACGAGAGCCCGCGAGCCGTGGTTCCGGCCCGACTCTCCGCGTCGGGCGAGGCCGCTACACTCTCGGGCGCCCCGTTGCACCGCGCCGACTCGACCCTCGCCCCGCGCTCCGCGCGCACGCCCATGCGTCCGAGCCCCCGTCTCCTCGCGTTCGCCGTCCCCTTGATCGTCGGCGCCTGCGGCGCGACCGAGCCCCCTCGCTCCTACGGCGAGAGCCTCGTCGGCGGGAGATTCACGGCGGACGGCGTCGAGCTCCCCGCGTCTCGCTGGGTGCGCGTCGAGGGAGCGCTCGGCGCGAGCCGCTTCGGATACCGCACCAGCGTCGGCGACGTGGTCCTCCGGGGCGCGGACGGAGACCGCGTCGAGCTCGAGGTCCTCGTCTACGAGACGGAGCCGGGCGATGCGCGCGTGCGGCTCGAGGGAGGAACGCTCGTGGTCGGCAGCCGGTCGACGAGCCCCGTCGGCATGACGCACCTGCGCGGGAGCATTCCGCGGCGCGCGTCCGTCGACGTTCGCTCCGGATCGGGCCGCATCGAGCTCGAGCAGCTCGACGCCACCGGCGAGGTGGCCGTCTCCTGCAGCAGCGGCGAGGCGCGGCTCGAGCAGGTGTCGGCGGACACGCTGCGGGTGACGGGCGGCGGCGGCGCCCTCCAGCTCTGGAACGTGCGCGCGCGGCGGGCGACCGCCGACAGCGAGAGCGCGTCGATCCAGGCCGTCGAGTGCCGATTCGGCGAGCTCGTGGCGCGCTCCGTCCGCGGCGGCGTGGTGCTGCGCGGCGGAGATCACGGCATCGTGCGGATCGACTCCCCGGAGGGAGACGTCCTCTTCGAGCGCACGCGCGTCGTCGACGCGCGGGGCACGACGGTGTCGGGCCGGCTCGAGACGATCGACGCGGTCTTCGTCGAGCCGGCGCGCTTCACGGGGCTCGGCGGCGAGGCGCTCGAGGCGACGACGCCGGCGCGGGCGAGCGAGCCCTCGGCGCGCGAAGCCGCGGCTCCCGCGCGCGCGCCGGCGCCGGCGGATCGGCCGTAGCTGCCCGAGGCGTAAGCGCATCGGACACTGGCTCCGATTCATTCACGCCCCTCGGAGCGCGGCGGCCGCCTCCCCGGGGGCGTGCACCAATTCGGGGCCAGTCTCGGCTGCCCTCAGCGTCCCGACGTCGGCTCCAGCAGGAAGGGCTTCGGCGCGATCACCTGGTCCATGCCGCGCGGAAGGGGCGGCAGGTCGGGCTCCCAGGGCACGGTGCGCACGAACTCGCCGGGAAAACGCTGTGCCGGCTCGAGGCGGAGCGTCGTGAGCATCGGCGCGCGGCCGAGCACGAGGAACCAGGCGGGCGGGAAGACGGCGCCGGCGACGGCCACGTCCTCGGAGATCTCGAGCCCGAGATCGCCGCGTCCCGTCGCGTAGCCCTCCTTCTCGGCGCGGTACTCGAAGCCGCCGAAGGTCGTCCGCGGCACGGAGATCGTGAAGGGCGTGATCCCCGACTCCTCTCCGATCGTCACGCGTGCGCCGCGGGGCTCGCTGTCGATCACCGCCTCCGTGCGGCACGCGGCGAGCGCGCCCGTCAGGAGCAGTGCCGCGAGGAGGATCGTGCGAGCGTGCGCCATGGCGGGCAAGGATCGCGGCCGGGGCCGGGGCCGGGAAGAGGAATCCGCGTAACGGGCGCGCACCCTTCCGGATGGAGGAGGCATGGAACCGATCCTCGCAACCGCCCCGGTCCGTCGCGTTCCGAGTCCCGCGATCCGCGCCGCGACGCCGCCGGGGCCCGCGGCCCGGGAGCCGCGGTTCCTCCTGTCCGGCGCGGGGGCACCGGTCCTCGCGTCGCGGAGCCTCGGTGGAGCGAGGAGCCGATCGGTCGCGGGGCGCGCCCTCGACGCCTTCGAGCTGCGCCGCATCGCCCTCGACTCCCGCTCCCGCGACGAGATCGCGCGGCTCGCGCAGCGCTCCTTCGGAAGCGGCACCCTCGCCCGCACCACGGGCACGGCCGCGCAGGGGGCGCCGGCGGCGCGCGTCGCCGAGGCCTTCCGTCGCGGAGACCTGCGGGCGTCGGCCGCGCCGAG
>CAZJHD010000081.1:0-18148 GCA_964545855.1 uncultured Planctomycetales bacterium | reverse complement strand
TCTCGCTCTCCTCTCGCGGCGCGCGTGCGCGCCGCGAGAGGAGAGCGAGAGAAATGGGTCTGACCCCATTCCCGGGACACCGCGATCTACACCGGCGCCGCGCGCTCCTCGAACTCCTCGGTCTCGAGCTGGATCGTGATGTGGTCGATGCCGAAGCGCTCGTGCAGCCGGTCGCGGATCTCCGAGAGGAGCTCGTCGTGGGCGCGGTCGCGGAAGACGACGTGCGCCGAGACCGACTCGAGTCCGCTCGTGATGGACCAGACGTGCAGATCGTGCACCGCGAGGACGCCGTCGAGCTCCACGAGGGCGTCGCGCACGCGGTCGACGTCGATGTGCGCCGGCGTGCCCTCCATCAGGACGGCCACGGCCTCCTTCACGAGGCGCCACGCGGAGCGCGCGACGAGGAGACCGATCAGGAGCGACGCCACGGGGTCGGCCCAGCGCCAGTCGCAGACCCAGATCAGGGCGCCGGCGGCCAGGGCCTGGAGGCTCCCCAGCAGGTCGCTCCAGACGTGGAGCCACGCGCCGCGCTCGTTCAGGGAGTGTCCGTGACCGCCGCGCAGGATCGCGAGGCAGGCGAGGTTCACGAGGAGGCCCCCCGCCGCGACGACGGAGACCGTGGCGCCATCGACGGACGGCGGATCGGAGAGCCGCCCGATGGCGGCGACCACGACCCAGGTGGCCATGGCGACGAGCGCCGAGCCGTTCGCCAGCGCCGCGAGGATCTCCGTGCGGTAGTAGCCGAAGGTGCGCTTCGGATCGGGGGGCTTCCGCGCGATCCAGCTCGCGAAGAGCGAGAGCGAGAGCGCGCCCGCGTCGGCGAGCATGTGGCCGGCGTCGGCGAGGAGGGCGAGCGATCCCGTGATCCAGCCGGCCACGAGCTCGACGAGCATGAAGCCGAGGACGAGACCGAGCGCCACGGCGAGGCGCCGCGAGCCGTCGCGCCGAGAGAACCCCGCACCGTGCGCGTGCGCGGTCCCGTGCGCGTTCGCGGCGGCGGGCGGAGGAGCGGGGTCGGCTCGGGACATCGCGGAGAGTGGAACGGACGAGCCCGCCTCGCGCGAGCCTCCGTCTGCATCGGCTCGCGGGGCCGCGCGACTCGGATGCCGACGGAGCCGCGGGGTCCGGAGCCGGCGCCACGGGAGCGGACCGAGCGCCGGGCGGGCTGCGCCGCGCCGGCAAGGAGGGACGACGCAGGCAACTTCGAGAGACGCCAATTCGCGGAAACACGGCGAGGAGGCCCGACGCCGCAGGCGCGGATGCGGCGCGTTCGGCGCGACGTGGAGATCCCGTGGCGCGGGCTCCTACACTCGGGCCATGCCCGAGGCCGCCACGTCCGACGGGATGCCCTCCGCCCTGCGGGGCTGCACGCATTGCGGCCTCGTCCAGACCCTCCCGGAGACCGCCGCCCTGCGCACGCCGCACGTGGTCCGCTGCGCGCGCTGCGGCGGCGTGCTGCTCCACCACCCGGCTTCTCAGCGCAACCATCTCTCGGCAGCCTTCGCCGCCGCCGGCCTCCTCGTCTATCCGCTCGGCATCGGGCTTCCGGTGCTGCGCCTGGAGCGATTCGGCCACGTGAACGAGGCGAGCATCGGCTCGGCGACCGTGAGCCTCCTGCAACACGGGCAGTGGGTGATCGGGGCGATCGTCCTCCTCTGCTCGGTGGTGGTGCCGATCGTGAAGCTCGTGGGTCTCCTCGTCCTCACGCTGCGGCCCGACGTGCTCGAGCGTCGCGCGCGTGCGCGCCTCCATCGGTGGATCGACCTCGCCGGGCGCTGGGGAATGATCGACGTCCTCGCCGTGGCGGTGCTCGTGGCCGCCCTCAAGCTCGGCGATCTCGTGGCCGTGGAGCCGGGGCCCGGCGTCGTCGCCTTCGGGAGCTGCGTCGTCGCGAGCCTCGTGGCGAGCGCGTTCTTCGACCCCCACTCGCTCTGGGAGACGCCGCCTCGATGACCGACCCGACACCTCCCGCCGCCCCGATCCCCACGGCCGTGCTCGTGCCGGCACGGCCCGCGCGCTGGATCTGGGCGATCCCGATCGCCTCGCTGGCGCTCGTGGTCGCGCTCTTCGCGACGTTCGTGGTGAAGAGCGGGCCCGTCGTCACGATCCGCATGACCGACGGCTACGGCATCAAGCCGACGGACGTGCTCCGTTGCCGTGGCATCGTCGTCGGGCAGGTGGAGGAGGTGCGCCTCGCCGAGCGCCTCGACGGCGTGGAGGTCTCCGTGCGCCTCGATCCGACGGCGCGCGACGTGGCGCGAGCCGGCAGCCGCTTCTGGGTCGTGCGCCCGCAGGTCGACCTCACCCACGTGGGCGGTCTCGAGACGATCGCAGGCCCGCGCTATCTCGCCGTCGCGCCCGGCGACGGTCCGCCGCAGCAGCGATTCGACGCGCTCGAGCGCCCGCCGGTGCTGGAGTCGATGGAGCCCGACGGGCTCGAGATCCTGCTGACGGCGCAGCGCCGGGGCGGGATCCGCGAGGGGATCCCGATCCTCTGGCGCCAGGTGGCGGTCGGGACGGTGCTCTCGGCCGGTCTCTCGAGCGACGCGGCGACGGTCGACGTCCGCGCCTGGATCGAGCCGCCCTACGTCTCCCTCGTGCGCGAGAACAGCCGCTTCTGGAACGCGAGCGGCGCCGATCTGCAAGTGGGATTCAAGGGCCTCAAGCTCGAGGTGGAGTCGCTCCGCTCCCTCGTCGAGGGCGGCATCGCCTTCGCGACGCCGGACGCCCCGGGCCGCCCGGTGAAGAACGGCCACCGATTCCTCCTCCACCCGCGCTCCGAGGAGGAGTGGCTCTCCTGGGCGCCAGCGCTCCCCATGGGGGCGGAGCTGCTGCCGCCGGGGACGACGCGCCCGGCCCTCGTGCGCGTGAGCACGCTGCGCACCGGCAAGGGGATCTTCGGACGCGACCGGCACCGGCGCGGGTGGGCGCTCCTCGTGGAGGGTGGTCTTCTCGGGCCGCCCGACCTCCTGCGGAGCCCCGAGGAGGGAACGCTCGAGATCGAGGTGGAGGGCGAGCGGCGCGTGCTCGCGGCGGGCGAGTCGCAGGAGGCGCGCGGACTCGTCCTCGCTCCCGTGCAGCCCCCCGGCGCCGATGCGTGGCCCGCGTCGCGCATCCGCGCGATGGAGCAGCCGGAGGACTGCGTGATCCTCGGGGATCCGGCCGGCGCGCCGCTGCCCCTCGGCGCCGGACGCCTCCGGCGGGACGACGGGCGTTGGCGCATCGACCACTCGATGCCGCTCGTCGACGACCTCCACGGCGCGGCCGTGCTGGCGCGCAGCGACGGCGCGCTGGTGGGACTGCTGCTGGTCGAGGACGGCCTCGGAGTGCTCGTGCCCCTCCGTTGATCGGAGACTGGCCCCGAATCATTCACGGGCCCTCCCGCGCCCTCGGAAGGCGACGGGTCCGTCGCCCCGCGGTCCCTGGGGCGTGCACCAATTCGGGGCCAGTCTCCCCTCGAACGGCGCGCGGCGGACGTCACGATGCCGCGCCTCGGTTCGACCGGCGCTTCCGAGCGCTGCTCCTCGGATCTCCGGGAGACCGGCGCGATCGCTCTTCGGCGATCGCGCACCCCCGTCCCGTGACCCCGTCAGGAGTCGCGCATGGTCCGATCGTCCACCCTCCTCGGTCTGGCCCTCCCCCTCGTCCTCGTCGCGCTCGCCCTCGCGCAGGACGCTCCTCTCTCGGCCGCGCCGGCGGCGAACCCGCCAGGCGACCCCGGCGCTCCCCCCGGCGGAGCCAAGTCGAGCCCCGACGACCTCCGGTTCTTCACCGGCGACACGGGCGAGATCGAAGTGCCGCTGCGCCTGTCCCACGACCTCCTCTCCGTGCGGATCGATGCGGGGCTCTCGCAGGAAGCGGGGCGCAATCTCCTGCTCCAGTACGGCGGCGTCGATGGCGCGGCGGTCGCGCAGCTCGTGTTCACGGAGCGAAGCTCGGCCTACGTGCCGCTGCTCCCGGGCCTCACGGAAGAGACCGTGCGAGGCATCGCGCGCGCGATGCGCGAGCACGCGTCCTTCGTCTACGCCGAGCCGGTCTACTTCCACGAGACCGAGCGGTTCGGCGGCACGAACCGCCTCGTCGTGAAGTTCGCCGACGCACTGCGTCCGCGCGAGGTGGCGAGCGCCCTCGACGGCCTCGGCCTCGTTCCGGTGAAGCCGCTGACGTCGGCGCCGAACATCTGGGTCGTGGAGGTCCCGCGCGGGGCCGCGTGGAACGCCGTGGAGACGAGCCAGCTCCTCCTCGAGATGCTCCGCCCGATCGTCGACTGGTCGCACCCCGACTTCGTGATCGACCGCGTGCCCACCTACACGCCGAACGACACCAACTTCGGGAGCCAGTGGCATCTCCACTCGACGGGCCAGGGCGGCGCGAAGGTCGACGCCGACATCGACGCCCCCGAGGCCTGGGACATCACGCTCGGCTCGTCGTCGGTCGTGATCGCCGTGATCGACACGGGCACCGACACGGCCCACGAAGACCTCACCTACGTTCCGGGCTGGGATGCCGTCGGGAACGACAACAACCCGAGCCCCGGGAGCGGCGAGAACCACGGCACGGCCGTGTCGGGCGTCGCCGCCGCCAAGGGGAACAACGGGAAGGGCGTCTCCGGGAGCTGCCCCAACTGCCCCGTGATGCCGATCCGCCTCATCGTGTCGGGCATGACGGTCTCCGACGAGGCCGAGGCCTTCAACTTCGCCTGGCAGAACGGCGCCTCGATCATCAACAACTCCTGGGGCCCCGTCGGCTCCGTCGCGACGCTGCCGTCGTCGACCAAGTCGGCGATCGATGCCGCCACGACGAGCGGCCGCGGCGGGAAGGGCTGCGTCGTTCTCTTCGCGGCCGGCAACGACAACAAGAACGTCGACGCGAATGGCTACGCGGCCTACTCGCGCGTGATCGCCGTCGCCGCCTCCACGGACCAGGACCTCAAGGCCTACTACAGCAACTACGGGACGACCCTCGAGGTCTGCGCCCCGTCGAACGGCGGCGTGACGAGCGGCATCTGGACGACGGATCGCACGGGCACGAACGGCTACAGCACGAGCAACTACACGAACAACTTCGGCGGCACGTCCTCGGCGACGCCGCTGGTGGCGGGCGTGGTCGGCCTCATGCTCTCGGTGAACGCGAACCTCACCTACACCGACGTCCGCACGCACCTGATCAACACCGCCGACAAGATCGACACGGCCGGCGGCGCCTACTCGGGGGGCTACTCCACGAAGTACGGCTACGGGAAGGTGAACGCGCGCTCGGCCGTGGTCGCCGCCCAGGGCGGCTCCGGCGGCGGCGGATCGACGGTGACGAAGAGCTACGCGTCGACGAACGTGCCGCTCGCGATCCCCGACAACAACGCGACGGGCATCACGTCGAACCTCTCCGTCGGCGACGCCGGCACGATCACGGCGCTCACGTGCACCGTCAACATCACGCACACCTACAAGGGCGATCTCACGGTGAGCCTGATCCATCCCGACGGATCGACGGCCGTGCTCCACAACAAGACGGGCGGCTCCGCCGACAACGTGATCGGGACGTTCACGGTCACCACCTTCAACGGCAAGCCGAACGCCGGGGCGTGGAAGCTCAAGGTGACGGACACGGCGGCGCAGGACGTCGGGACGCTCAACTCCTGGTCGATCACGTCGACCTACACGCCGGCCAGCGGTCCCACGACGCAGACCTACGTCGTGTCCTCGACGAACGTGCCCCTCTCGATCCCCGACAACAACGCGACGGGCGTCACGTCGGTTCTCTCGGCGAGCGGCATGTCGGGCACGGCGACGGACGTGAACGTGAGCGTGAACATCACGCACACCTACAAGGGCGACCTCGTGGTGACGCTGATCCACCCCGACGGCACGAGCGTGATCCTCCACAACCGCACGGGGGGCTCCGCAGACAACATCGTGACCACCTTCGACACGCTGACGGCGCCCGCTCAGTCGCTCTCGGTGCTGAACGGGAAGGGAGGCAACGGCACGTGGCAGCTCCGCGTGCAAGACCTCGCCGCCGCCGACGTGGGGACCATCAACTCCTGGTCGATCCAGGTGACGACGGTCACTCCCTGATCGCGGGACGTGGAGCCCTCCGGCCCGAGACGGGCTGCGGGTCTCGCCACGGGGGCGTCCGCCGTTCGCGGCGGGCGCCCCCGATGCATGTCGAATCGGGTCGGGAGTCCATCCGCGACCCCCGGAGTTCGAAGGCGTTCGCCCCGCGCCGCTCGGAACCGACGACGCAACCGAGCGACGACCGCCGATGACGAACGACGAAGACTCCGGAGCACGAATGCGCCCGCCCCGGTCCGGCTCCGGTCCGGCTCCGCTCCGAGGAATCCGAGCCGCGGTGCGTTCGCCCGTCGGATGCGCTTCGTCGCCGCCCTCGGCCTCGCGTGCAGCGCCGTCTCGCCGGCCTGCGGCCGATCCGCCCCCGAACGGCCGAACCTCGTGCTCGTGATCGTCGACACGCTGCGGGCCGACCGCCTCGGCTTCCATGGCGCCTCGCGCCCCACGTCGCCCCACCTCGACGCGCTCGCCGCCCGGGGCTCCGTCTTCGACAACTCCTGGGCGCCGTCGCCCTGGACGCTGCCGATCACGGCGAGGAGCTCCTCGACCTCGCCGGTGTCCACGTGCCGCGCGGCGAACTGGACGGGCTCTCGCTGCGCCCCCTGCTGGACGGGATCGACGCGCCGCTGCGCGAAGGGCTCCTCGGAGGCTCGCCTGCCTACGGTGTCGAACGCCTCGCCTGGACGACGCTCGATCGGCGGCTCGTGCTCGAGCTCGTCGAGGGCGGACCGCGCGCGCTCCTCTTCGATCGACGCACGGATCCCGCGGAGCGGCACGACGTGGCGGCGGAGCACCCCGACGTCGTCGTCGCGTTCCGGAGCGCCCTGGAGGCGCGCCGCAGATCCCTCGTCGTCCGCAGGGGGAGCCTCCAGGACCTGGACCCCGCCGACGAGGAGCGCCTTCGGGCGATCGGCTACTTCGGCATGCCCAAGTAGCCGGGCTGCTTGGCGACGGCGCTCGTGGGGACGACTTCGATCGGCGCTCCCTCGCGCCGCGCGGACGCGCTCTCCACCGGCGGGTTCGACCCGCGCCGCTCCCGCAGCCCGTAGACCAGGTGGAAGAGCGTCGGCACGAGCACGAGCGTGAAGACCGTCGACACCGCGAGGCCGCCGAGCACGACGGCGCCGAGGCCCCGGTAGAGCTCGCTCCCGGCGCCAGGGAAGACGACGAGCGGCACGAGGCCCGACACCGTCGTGACCGTCGTCATGAAGATGGGCCGCACGCGCGTCCGCACGCTCGCGAGGACCGCCTCGCCGAGGGGAAGACCCTGCTCGCGGATGCCCACGAGCGCCTGGTGCACGATCAGGATCGGGTTGTTCACGACGGTGCCGATCAGGATCACGAAGCCGAGCATCGTCAGCACGTCGAGGGGCTGCACCACGAAGCGGTTCAGCAGCCAGAGCGCCGCGAGCCCGCCGACGGAGCCGAGGGGCACCGACAGGATCACCACCAGCGGATCGAGCCACGACTCGAAGAGCGCCGCCATGAGCAGGTACGTGATGAGGAGCGCGAGCACGACGTTGAAGCGGAGCGCGCTCCAGGTGGCGCGCAGCTTGTCGGCCGTGCCGGCGAGGAAGATGCGATGGTCGCGCGCCACGGTCGGGTCGGCGCGGAGCGGCGCCACGATCTCGCGGTCGATGCGCTCCATGGCGTCCTCGAGAGCCACGTCGGCCGGGGGCGCCACCTGCACGGTGATCGTCCGCTCGCGCTCGCGGTGGTTGATCTGCTCGGCGCCGCTGGAGAGAACGGCCGTGGCGACGGCACCGAGAGGGACGAGCTGGCCCGTGGGCGTCACCACCGGGATCTGCTCGAGATCCTGGGACCGCCGCGCCACGCGCTCCTCGCCGACGATCGACAGATCGATCTTGTCGCCGCCGATGAAGTAGTCGGTGGCGTAGGCGCCGTCGACGAAGGCGTCGACGGTGTAGCCGAGGTCGGCCGCCGTGACGCCCAGGTCGGCCGCCTTGTCCCACTTGGGCACCACGTGCAGCTCGGGATTCGACAGGTCGAGGCTCGGCTTGGGGAAGACCTGCGCGCCGGGGAAGAGCGCCATGGCTTCGCCGAAGACGCGGCCGCCGACCGCGACGAGCCTCTGCAGGTCGGGCCCCGAGATCTCGATGTCGACGGTGCGTCCCGCCGAGAGACCCTGCTCGAAGAGGCTGCTCTGGCGCGCGATCGCGAAGGTGCCGGGCATGCCCGACATCACCTGCTGCAGCACGCCGACGAGCTCGTGGGCTCGCAGCGGGTCGGCGGAGCGCACGCCGCAGAAGACCTGCCGTCCGCGCGCGACGTAGAAGAAATCGAGGATCGCGGGGAACTCGGCGGGGCCGTCGGGGTCGTCCGCGAGATCCACGTCCCACCATTGCTGCAGCCGCCGCTCGATCTCCTCGCCGAGCGCCGCGAGCTCGTCCAGGTTGTAGCCGGGCGGCGGGAGGAGGATGCCGAAGACGAGGTTGCGGTTGCCGTTCGGCAGGTACTCGACCCGCGGCAGCAGCGCCGCCGTCGACCCGGCGGCTCCACCGACGAGCAGGAGGACCGCCGCGAGCGAGCGCATGCGGCTCCCCTGGAGCCAGGCGTTCACCGAGATCACGGCGCCGACGAAGCGCGAGGCCATCCGGTCGACGGGCGCGAGCAGCCGGCCCACGCGGCCCGTGCGCGCCGGCGCCGCGCCGTCGCCGTCCGTGGGAGCGGGCGCTCCGCCGCGGAGGACGCGCGCGGCGGCGACGGGGATCACGACGACGGACACGACCAGGGAAAGGCCCACGGCGGCGCTGATGGCGATCGCGATGTCGCGGAAGAGCTGCCCCGCCTCCTCCTCGACGAATAGCACCGGCAGGAAGACGGCGAGGGTCGTCAAGGTCGACGCGGCGACGGCGCCCCACACCTCCGTCGTGCCGCGCACCGCCGCCGTGAACGGATCGGCGCCCTCCTGCCCGTGGCGGTAGACGTTCTCCAGCACCACGACGGCGTTGTCGACGAGCATCCCGATCGCGAACGCGAGGCCCGCGAGACTCACGACGTTGAGCGACCGGTCGAGGAGCCCGAGGACGAGGAACGTCCCGATGACGCTCGTCGGGATCGCGAGCGCGAGGACGAGGGTCGAGCGCCCGCTCCGCAGGAAGAGCAGCAGCACGAGGATCGTGAGCGCTCCTCCCACGAGGATGTTCTGTCGGACGAGCCCGACCGACGAATCGATGTACTCCGTCTCGTCGTAGACCTGCTCGAGCTGCAGGCCGCGATCGCGCAGCACGCCGGCGTTCAGCTCCGCGTTCGCCGCGCGGAGCCCGTCCATCACGTCGAGCACGTTGGCGCCGCGCTCGCGCAGGCAGTTGATCGCGAGGGAGGCCGTGCCGAAGTTCCGCACCATGCCGTCGGGCTTCTTGAAGCCGAGGCGCACGCTCGCCACGTCGCGCACGTGGACGGGCTTCCCCTCGCGGCGCGCGACGATCACGCCCTCCACCTCCTCGGGGCTGCGGAGCCGCCCCATGGTGCGGACGACGAAGCGGCGTTTCCCCTCCCAGAAGTCTCCGGCGGAGGTGTCCCGGTTGCGGGCGCGCAGCGCCTCGCGCAGGTCTTGGATCGTCACGCTCCGCGCCGCGAGGCGCGCGGGATCGACGACCACCTGCATCTCCTCCTCGCGGCCGCCCAGCACGTTCGAGTTGGAGACTCCGGGCACGCGCTCGAAGCGCGCCTCGATCGTGTCCTCGGCGAAGCGGCGGAGCTTCGCCGGATCGAGCGGCGGCGGCAGGAGGACGGACGTCTCCGGATGGCGGTCGACGACGGCGCGGAGGCGCGCGAGCCGGAGTCCCGTGTTGTGGGCGCGGCGCACGGGCTCGAGGATCTCCGCGAGCGACGGATGCTCGCGCTGGAAGCGCGCCACCTCCTCCGCCGTCACGACCCGGGGCCGGAGGATGAACCATGCGATGGGCGTGTCGGAGGCGTTCGACGTCGAGATGACCGGCTCGTCGGCGTCGGCCGGGTACTCGCGCACCTGCTGCAGCCGCGCGTTCACCTTCAGCAGGGCCTCCGCCATGTTCGTGCCGACGGCGAACTCGAGGACGATGCGGCCCGCCGAGTCCTGGCACTCGGAGGAGAGCTTCACGAGGCCCTCGACGCTCTTCAGCTGCTCCTCCTGCTCCTGAACGATCTCGCGCTCGATCTCCTCGGGGCTCGCGCCGGGCCAGAGCGTCTCCACCGTGAGCGCCGGGATCTGCACCTCCGGCGTGAGCTGCATCGGGAGGCGCAGGAGTGCGATCGTCCCGAAGAGGGCGACCATGAGCACGCCCACGGCCACCTTGACCGGGTTGCAGACGAAGGAGTCGACGAGCGCCATCGCTACCGAGCGTCGGCCACGTTCGCCACCTGCAGCGGCTGCCCCGGCCGGAGGCGCTCGTTCCCGCGCACGACCACGCGGGAGCCCTCGGCGAGGGCGCCCTCCACGGCGACGCGATGGCCCGAGGCCTCGCCCACCACGACCGGCACCCAGCGGGCCGTCGGCGGCGCGCCCTGGGCCGCCGCCTCCACCACGTAGACACCCGGCTCCGGTCCGCCCATCACGATCGCGTCCTTCGGGACGAGCAGCACGCTCCGCTCGGCGCCGACGGAGAGACGGACGCGGGCGAAGAGACCGGCGCGCAGCCGCGGCTGACCCTCGGTCCGCGCGTTCTCGACGGTGACGCGCACGGGGAACGTCCGCGAGGCGACGTCGGCCTGAGGCACGATGGAGCGCACGGAGCCCGCGAAGGTCTCGCCGGGGAACGCATCGAGCTCGACGCGGGCCGTCGCGCCGACGACGACGTTCGCGATCCAGTCCTCCGTCACGGGAACGACGACCTCCACGGGATCGAGGTCGACGATCTCGACGACGGCGGCGCCGCGCGCGATCCACGCGCCCGCTTCCGTCCATTCCTCGGCGACCCAACCGGCGAAGGGCGCGCGCACGTCGTGGCGGGCCACCGCGTCGACGAGCCGCGCGACCACCTGATCCTGCGTCGCGAGACGCGCTTCGGCCTGGGCGATCCTCTCGGCACGCGGCCCTTCCTCGAGGAGGGCGAGCGCCGCCGCCGCATCGGCGCGCGCCGCGCGCGATCGCTTCTCCTCGAGACGCGCCTGCTGGAGCACGTCCTCCGACACCGCGTTCCCCGAAGCGAGTGGCTCGGCCCGCCCCAGCGACCAGACGCGGTAGAGCTCCTCGGCCTCCGCCGCGCGCAGACGGGCGCGCGCGCTCTCGATCTCGGAGGGACGCGTGCCGTTGCGGAGCTCCTGGAGCTCGTCGTGGCGGAGCTGCCTCTCGGCGCGTGCTTCCGCCAGGAGGAGCTCGGCGTCGACGGCGCGCAGGCGGCAGAGCAACGCGCCGCGCTCGACGCGATCGCCGCGCCTCACGTGGAGCTCCTCCACCTTCCCCTCCACCTCGCTCCCCACGCGCACGCGACGCACGGGCTCGACGGTGCCGGAGAACGCGCGCTCGGGCGCGAGGAGGGCGCGCTCGACGGCGGCGTCGACCACGGGCGCCGGCGGGCCCTGGGCCACGGCGACGAGGCCGAGCGCGGGCGCGAGGAGCGTGAGGAGTCGGCGCGGAGCGGGGGCGGTCATGGGCGGATGCGGGCTCAGAGGTCGTGGAGGAATCGGCGCCGGGCGGCCGCCGGCTGCGAGCGGCGATCCTCGTGGGCGCCGTGCCGCACCCCCCCTCCATGCCAGGCGGGTCGAGATCCCGGAGCCGGATCCCCGAGGCAGGGCGAGTCTACGGGGTCTCCTGGTCGCGCCGCGCGGGGTCGATGTCGGCGACGTTCGTCGCGAACTCCCAGACGTGTCCGTCCGGGTCGCCGAGCCGGCAGACGCGGTCTCCCCAGAACCGGTTCGCCGGCGGCTGCAGGACGGCGGCGCCGCAGTCGACGGCGCGCGCGAAGAGCGCATCCACGTCGGAGGAGTAGACGTGGAGCCAGACGGCCGGAGGCGATCCCGAGGAGACGGGCGCCTTCGTCTCCATTCCGGCCGATCCCTCCGGCTGGAGCGTGACGTGGAGCCCCTGGTAGCGGAGCCGGCCGAAGAGGAGAGCCCCGCTCTGGCTCGGCAGCGTCATCACCTCCTCGAAGCCGAAAGCCCGCACGCAGAAGTCGATCGCTGCGCGCACGTCGCGGACCGTGAGCACGGGCGTGATCCAGGGGAGCGTGGTGGGCCGGGGCGGTCGCTTGGGCATGCGAGCGGAGAGCGAGTGCGCGCCGAGAATAGCGCCGCGAAACCACCTCGCCGAAGGAGCATCGAAGGCGCGGCTCGGTGGACCTCCCGATGTGGGAGGGACCCGCGCCGTTCCTTCCACACGAATCCAAGATCGCGGCCGCGCGCCGCGCGCCATCGGAGACTCCCATGCGTCGACGTCGTCTTTCTCTCGTCCTCGGTGCGGCCGTCACGGGCCTCCTCGCCGGATCCACTCTCCTCCCGAGCTGCGCCAGGAGCTCCGACGCCGCGGGCGCGCACCGGAACGGATGCAGCGGGCCGAACGGCTGCGGCGGCGCGGAGGCCAAGAAGGAGACGAACAAGTGCAGCGGTCCGAACGGCTGCAACGCGGCGCACGCCACGAAGGAGAAGGAGGCGAACAAGTGCAGCGGTCCGAACGGCTGCAATGCCGCCGAGAAGAAGTAGCGGATCGATCCGCGGGCCCCTTCCTCCCACTCCTCCGACGAGCGACTCCATGAACCTCCTCGACAGCGCCTTCTCGGGATTCACGTCCCTCTGCGGGAGGCTCGCCCCCCTGGCGCCGCTCGTCACGCGGATCGTGCTCGGCCAGGCCTTCTTCCAGACGGGTCTCGGCAAGCTCCGAAACTTCGAGGGCACCGTCTCCTTCTTCCAGAGCATCGGCATCCCCTTCCCGGCGGCGAACGCCGCCTTCATCGGTGCGCTCGAGCTCGTGGGCGGCGCCCTCCTCGTGGTCGGGCTCGGGACGCGCCTCTTCGCGGCGCTGCTCTCGAGCACCATGGTCGTGGCGCTGCTGACGGCCGACCGCGCGTCCTTCCTCGCGGAGCTCACGGGCCGCGGCGACCAGGGCCTCACGGGCGTCGTCCCCGTCGTGTACCTGATGCTCCTCCTCTGGCTCGTCGCCTTCGGCGCCGGCGCCCTCAGCGCCGACCGTCTCGTCGCGCGGCGGCGCGGAGCGCAAGCGTGAGCGCTGCCCCCCACGTCGTCGTCCTGGGCGGCGGCTTCGCCGGCGCCTATGCCGCGATGGAGCTAGAGCGGCGCCTCGGCGACGCGGCGCGCATCACGCTCGTGAACCGGGAGAACTTCTTCCTGTTCACGCCGATGCTGCACGAGGTGGCGGCATCGGACCTCGACGTGACGCACATCGTGAATCCGCTCCGGAAGCTGCTGCGGCGCGCGACGCTCTTCCACGGGAGCGTCGAGCGCATCGACCTGGCGGCGCGCAAGGTCGTGGTGAGCCACGGAGTCGACGCGGGCCATCCCCACGAGCTCGACTACGACCACCTCGTGGTCGCCCTCGGCTCGATCACGAACTTCCACGGGACTCCCGGCGTCGCCGCGCGCGCCCTCACGATGAAGTCCTCCGGCGACGCCATCGGGCTGCGCAACCGGCTCATCGAGAACCTGGAGGAGGCCGACTTCGAGTGTTGCCCGAAGGTGCGCGAGAGGATGCTCAACTTCGTCGTCGCGGGCGGCGGCTTCGCCGGCGTCGAGACGGCGGCCGCGATGCACGACTTCCTCGAGGAGGCGCGCCGCTTCTACCCCCACCTCAGCGACTCCCGGGCGCGCGTGGTCCTCGTCCACTCGGGAACGGAGATCCTCCCGGAGCTCGACGCGCGCCTCGGCGCCTACGCGCGCGAGACCCTCGGCGCTCGGGGCGTCGAGATCCGCCTCGGCGAGCGCGTGGCGGGCTTCTCCGACGACGGCGTCTCGCTCTCGGGCGGATCCCTCGTGCCGACGCGGACCCTCGTCTGGACCGCCGGCACGTCGTCGCATCCCCTGGTGCAGGCGCTCCCCTGCGTCCTCGAGCGGGGACGGATCGTCGTGAACGAATTCCTCGAGGCGGAGGGAACGCCCGGCCTCTGGGCCCTCGGCGACTGCGCCCGCGTTCCCGACCTCGTTACCGGCGGCGTCTGCCCGCCGACGGCGCAGCACGCCTCGCGGCAGGCGAAGGTCCTCGCGGCGAACGTCGCCGCCGCGATCGGACGTGGCCGCCGCCGTCCCTTCCGGTTCCGGACGCTCGGCCAGCTCGCCTCCCTCGGTCACCGCCGCGGCGTCGCGCAGATCCTCGGCATGCGCTTCTCCGGCTTCGTCGCCTGGTGGCTCTGGCGCACGATCTACCTCTCGAAGCTCCCGCGCTTCGAGCGGAAGGTGCGCGTCGCCCTCGACTGGACGCTCGACCTCTTCTTCAGCAAGGATCTCGTCCACACGCCCGTGACGCGCGGGCCGGCCATCGTGGGCGAGGAGGCCGCGCCAGCAGCGGCGCCCAGAGCCGCCGCCCCCCTGACCCTCGCCGTCGCCACTCCACGCTGACCCGCGCCGTGTCCCCAGCACGGCTACCATTCGAACCATGACGGAAAACGCTGCGCCCAGCACCGACCCGGCCTCGGAGGCCGAGCTGGTGGAGCGTCTGCGGTCGAGGGACGACGCGGCCTTCGAGGAGGTGATCCGCCGGCACGGCGGTCCGCTCCTCGCCACGGCCCGCCGGTTCCTGCGCAACGAGGAGGACGCGAACGAGGCGATCCAGGACGCATTCCTCTCGTTCCACCGGGGGATCGACCGATTCCAGGCACAGTCGCGTCTCTCGACGTGGCTCCACCGGATCGTCGTGAACGCAGCCCTGATGAAGCTCCGCTCGAAGCGCGCGCGGCCCGAGGGCTCCATCGAGGAGCTCCTCCCGCAGTTCGCCGACGCCGGCCACCACCGCGAGACGCCGCGGCCCTGGTCCGGCGGCTCCGTCGCGAATCTCGCGCGCGACGAAGTGCGCCTCGCGGTGCGCACCGCCATCGACCGGCTCCCCGACAGCTACCGCACGGTCCTCCTCCTCCGCGACATCGAGGAGCTGGACACGGAGGAAACCTCGAGGATCCTCGGAGTGACCCCGAACGCCGTGAAAGTCCGCCTCCATCGCGCCCGCCAGGCGCTCCGCACGCTCATCGATCCTCATCTCCGGGAGCCCCTGTCGTGACCTGCCGAGAATTCGCCGAGTTCCTGAACGCCTACCTGACCGGGGAGCTGTCTCCGGCGGAGCGGGCCGAGTTCGACCGGCACCTCGCCGTCTGCCAGGCGTGCGTCGACTACCTGGAGACCTACCGCCAGACGATCGAGCTCAGCCGAGTGGCGATGCGATCCGACCGCGACGTGGCCGACCTGGAGGTCCCGGAGGCGCTCGTCGCCGCGATCCTCGCGGCGCGGAAGAAGACGTCGTGAGGGCTGCCGGCGGAGCGCGGCTCAGACGAGCCGGACGCCCGCCGGAGCCTCGACCACGCGGCCGATCCCCCAGTGGGGCTCGTTCCACGCGTTCAGGATCTTGTCCAGATCCTCGGCGCGCTCGGGCGGCACGACGGCCACGAGGCCGATGCCCGCGTTGAACGCGCGCACCAGCGCCTGGTCGTCGAGTGCGAGGGCCGATCGGAGCGTCTCGAAGAGACCCGGGACCTCCCACGACCCCATCTCCACTTCGACGCCCAGCCCCGCGGGTGTCGCGCGCTCGAGGCTGCCGAGGAGGCCGCCCTCGACGACGGGCACGAGTCCGTGCAGCCACCCCTCGGCGATCGGGCCCTCGAAAATGCCGTAGTAGCTCTTGTGGACGGCGAGCAGCGCACGCTCGACCGTCGTGCCGGTCCCGGCGAGCGCTCCGCCGAGCTCGAGGCCGAGGCGCCCGCGCACGGCGTCCATGGCGCCGAGGAACCCCGCCGAGTGGAGACCCGAAGCGACGAGTCCGACGAGACGGTCGCCCGCCGCGAGGAGACCCTTCGCGAGCACCCGTGGCTCCGTCGCGACGCCGAGGAGCGTGCCGCAGAGATCCCAGTCGCTGCCCGCGTCGTTCCCGGCATCGGGAGCGTCGTTGCCGAGGAGCGCCACGTCGTTCGCGCGGCAGCCGCGCGCCACGCCGGCGAGCGCGTCGGTGCGCTCGTCGTCGCTCGGCGTGCCACCGACGAAGGTCGGGACGAAGGCACGGGGGAACGCGCCGGCGGCGAGCACGTCGTTCACGCAGGCGTGCACGAGATCGACGCCGAGGGAGGCGAAGTCGCCGCACCATCGCGCGAAGCGGCGCTTCGCGCCCGTCGCGCGCGTGCGCACGACGAGGACCGAGTCGGCGCCGCCCGGAGCGAAGCGGAGACAGCCTCCGCGCACGCCGCGCGCGGCGAGGACGTCCGGTGTCCGGGCGAGGAGGAGCGGCTCGTCGGAAGGATCCGCTCCGTCCGTGGGACCGACGTCCGATCGAGGTTCTGGAGTCATGCGCGGCAGGCGCGGAGCGCCCGCGGCGCGGATTCTACAGGCGCGGGCTGGCCTCGAATCGTTCACGGCTCGTCGGTGACGACGGCATGCCTCCGAGCGGACGCGCACGCCGCGGAGCCGGACGGCACCCGGGAAACCGCACGCGGGGCTCTGCATCGAAGCGCGTCCCATGATCGACCGAAGCCCGAAGTCCAGGCGCGGCGCCGCCGCGGTCCCCAACCCCCCGGTCTCGATGGACGTGCGCGGCGCCGAGGAGCGCCGGCTCCAGGAGGACGCGGAGCGCTCCCGGAACTGGAAGCGCTGGGGTCCCTACCTCTCGGAGCGCCAGTGGGGCACGGTGCGGGAGGACTACTCGGCGGGCGGCGAGTGCTGGACCCACTTCCCCCACGACCACGCGCGCAGCCGCGCCTACCGCTGGGGCGAGGACGGCCTCCTCGGCATCTGCGACCGCCAGGCCCGGCTCTGTTTCGCGCTCGCCCTCTGGAACGGGCGCGATCCGATCCTGAAGGAGCGGCTCTTCGGGCTCACGGGCCCCGAGGGCAACCACGGGGAGGACGTGAAGGAGGCGTACTTCTACCTCGACTCGAGCCCGACCCACTCCTACCTGAAGGGTCTCTACAAGTACCCCCTGGGCGCGTTCCCCTACGGGCGCCTCGTCGAGGAGAACCGGCAGCGCGGGCTGCTCGCGCCCGAGCTCGAGCTCGCCGATACGGGCGCCTTCGACGGCGGCCGCTACGTGGACGTGCTCGCGGAATACGCGAAGGCATCGCCCGAGGACGTGCTGATCCGGATCACGCTCTCGAACCGCGGCACCGAGGCGGCGCGGCTCCACGTGCTGCCGACGCTCTGGTTCCGCAACACCTGGTCCTGGGGCCGCAACGGCGAGGAGTACGCGCCGAAGCCCTCGATGGGCACGCGCGACGCGGCATCGATCCTGGCCGACCACTCGGTGCTCGGCCGCTACGTGCTCTCCGCCGATCGCGCGTCCTCGGGCGCCGCCCCCGAGTGGCTCTTCACGGAGAACGAGACCAACTACGCGCGTCTCTACGGCGGCACGAACCCCTCGGGCTACGCGAAGGACGCGTTCCACGAGCGCGTCGTCGGTGGACGCGTCGAGGCGGTGAACCGAGAGCGCACGGGCACGAAGGCCGCAGCCTGGTACGTGCTCGATCTCCCGGCGGGAGGCTCCGAGACGATCTGCCTCCGTCTCGCGATCGAGGAGGAGGCGGGGCCGTCTCCCTTCGGAGCGGCCTTCGCGCGCACCTTCGCCGAGTGCATCGCCGAGAACGACGCGTTCCACGCGAGCCGGATGCCGGCGGCTGCGACGCAGGAGGAGCGGAGCGCGGCGCGGCAGGCATATGCGGGACTTCTCTGGTCGAAGCAGTTCTTCCACTACGTCGTGAAGGACTGGCTCGAGGGCGACCCGGCGCATCCGGCGCCTCCGGCGGAGCGCCGCCGCGGCCGCAACGCCGATTGGGGACACCTCCACAACCGCGACGTCGTGTCGATGCCCGACAAGTGGGAGTACCCCTGGTATGCGGCGTGGGACCTCGCCTTCCACATGATCCCCTTCGCGCGCGTCGATCCGCAGTTCGCGAAGGACCAGCTGCTGCTCTTCCTGCGCGAGTGGTACATGCACCCGAACG
>CAZJHD010000080.1:0-18373 GCA_964545855.1 uncultured Planctomycetales bacterium | reverse complement strand
GCGCGAAGCCCCCTGTGCGACCGGTGCGACCGTCTCGAGCGCGACGTGCGCGACGTGGGGCTACAGACGAAATCGGGGCCAGTCTCCCGTCAGTGCGCGAGCGCGATCTCGACGCGGCGGGGATCGCCCGAGCCCGTCGACTCGATGGCCGCCGTTCCGCGCAGGCCGCCCTCGGCCGCCGCCTCCACGGAGAAGCGCCCGGCCGGGAGCCACAGGCCGAGCGCGAATCCGCCCTCGTCGCGGTCGCGGTAGGCGTCGCGGTCGAGCAGCGAGCGGCCCTCGGCGTCGCGCACGAGGATCCGCACGCGCGCCACCTCCTCGCCGGCGGGAACGCGCAGCTCGAGGAGCGATCCGCGGCGCGCCGGGATCTCGATGCGCGTCGTCTCGCGCGCGCGGAGATCGACCCGCGTCTCGCCCGCCGTGGCGCCGGGGGAGTTGGTGCGCAGCAGGTAGCGCCCCGGCGGCAGAGGCACCGACTCGGGGAGCGCGCCGCCGCGGACGGTCAGGCGCTCCACGACCTCGCCGGAGGGCTCCACCACCTCGACCCGCGTCCACTCCTCGGGCGCGGCGCCGTCGTCGGTGCGGAGCACGACGGAGAGGCGCGCGGGAGGATCGAGCGCGACGTCGCCGAGGTCGAGGCCGGCGCCCGGCGCCACCTGCAGGCCGTCGAGGCGGCGCGTGCCCGCGTCGCCGGCGCGCACGTCGAGCCGGTAGGCGCCGGGCGGGAGGTCTCCGAGATGGAAGGCGCCGCCGGCCGCGGAGCGCGGCGGGAGCCATTCGGCGATGTTCGATCCGCGGGGCCGCTCGTCGGGATCGCGCCGGAGCCACAGCTCCGCGTTCGCGACGGCCGCACCGGCTTCGTCGACGACCCGGCCCGCGATCGAGCCCGCGCGCGCGGAGCTCGCGGCCACTCGGAGGACGAGCTCGCCCTCGCCGGGACGCACGCCGAGCACGGTCTCGACGGCGAAGGCCGCGCCCGGCGGATGGACGCGCACTTCGTGGGGCTCGGCGGCGCAGCCTCGCAGCGCGAAGCGCCCGCTGGCGCCGGTCGTCGCGGAGTGGCCCGCCGAGATCGACTCGCCGGCGACGAGCCAGCCGGCGCAGGGAGCGCCGCGCTCGTCGAGCACCACTCCGTGGATCTCGCCGCCCCGGCGCAGCACCGGCTCCCAGAGGAGTTCCGTCCCGGCCACGAGCTCGACGGTGCGCTCCGCGTCGTCGAGGCCGCCCGCGCCCGCTCGGAGATCGACGCTCCCCGGCGGCAGGCTCTCGAAGCGGAAGGCGCCGTCGGCGCCCGTGCGCGCGAACGTGTGGAACCAGGCGACGGGGAATCGATCGCGCGTCGCGTAGGCGCTCACGCTCGCGCCCGCGAGCGGCCGCAGCTCGGCGTCGCGGACGGTCCCGGCGACGCGCGCGCCGCGATCGAGGCGCAGGTCGAGCGTCGCGGGGATCGACGGATCGATCACGACGGACGTGGCGAGCGGCGCGAGACCGGAGGCGCGCACGTAGACGCCGGCCGTGCCGCGGGGAAGTCCCGCCGTCGTGAAGCGCCCCTCGGCGTCGGTCTCGACGACGGTGGGGACCGGCCCGTAGCCCACCTCGCCGCCGGGGAGCGTCTCCTCCGTCGAGTCCCCGGAGTCGAGCGCGACGCGTGCGCGCGCGACGGGCGCTCCGTCGGGGCCCGTGACCCGGCCCGACACGGCGCCGCCCTCGCCTCCGAGCCGCAGCTCGAGACGCACGGTCGTTCCTTCGGCGCCGTCGAGCCTCCGGCGCGTCGCCGGCGACGCGGGCGGCTTGCGCGCCGAGAGGAACTGGCCGCGCTTCACGCCGCGCAGACGGAAGCGGCCGTCGGCCTCCGTCGTCGCGACGACGGCGCCCTCGTACGGATTCCCCTCGTCGCGCGAGAGCCACACGTCGGCCTCGGCGACGCCGGCGCCGCGGCCGTCCACGACGCGGCCCTCCACGACGAGACCCCTTCCGATCGCGACGCGCGTCTCCACGTCCTCGCCGGCGCGCAGGGCGCCGAGGACGGAGACGCCCCGGTCGATCTCGATGCGCACCGGTCCCGGGGCGAGCCCGAGGAGCCGCAGCGAGCCCGCGGCGTCCGTCGTGCCCGTGCGCGCGTGGAGGATCGGGTCGGCCGTGGCGAGCTCGAGGACGCGCACGTGGATCCCCGGGGCCGGCGCGTCGTCCTCGGCGAAGACGCAGCGCACGACGAGGGATCCGCGCGCGTCGGTCGGTGCCGGATCGGCGGCGGAAGCGGGCACCGCCGCTCCTTCCGCGCGCGCCGCGTCGCTTTCGTGCACGGTCGCGACGGAGGCGGCGGGCACCGCGCGCTCGACGGTCGCGGAGGCGGCGGCGGCGCCCGCGCCGCGCGGATCGCCGGCGGGCGCCGAACCGGCGAGGGAGACGATCCCCCAGAGGGACGCGGCGAGCAGGAGAGCGGCGGCCGCGGCGAGGGCGGCCTTCGACGACGTCGACATGGTGGCGAGGGGAAGGAGGACCGACGACCAGGCGGAACGGTCGCCGTAGCGGCCGTCGAGGCGCGCGCGCACGCGCTCGAGACCGCGGCGGATGCGGCTGCGCACCGTCTCCACGGGGACGCCGAGCTCGCGCGCGATCGCGCGCGGCGGCAGGTCCTCGAAGAAGCGGAGCAGGAGCGCGGAGCGGAAGGGCTCCTCGAGGGCCAGCACCGCCTCGACGACGGCGGCGCGCGTCTCCTCGCGCTCCCGCACCTCGAGGGCCGACGGCAGCCGCTCGGGCCGCGCGGCCCGCTGCTCGCGCCGGAGCCTCCGCGCGTCGCGGCGTCGCACCTCGAGCGCGAGGTTCCGCGCGACGGCGGCGAGCCAGGCGCGGAGCGGCGGGATCGGAGCGGCGGCGCGCGCCACGGCGGCGGCGAAGGTCTGCTGCACGACGTCGGCCGCGCGGTCGTCGTCGAGCAGGAGGCTCCGCGCGATCGCGCGGATCGCCGGGTCGTGCGCGAGGAGGGCTTCGGGGTCGAGGGGAGGCGTGCTCACGTTCCGAACTCTCCTTGGTCGCCCGCCCCGGAATCGGTCCCGGGCGAATCCGAGCCGCCGTCAGGCCGGAGCCCGTCGGCGCAGGGCGCCGCCGATGCCGGCGAGCGTGCGCACGTCGAGGGGGAACTCGAGCACCACGTGGAGCGTCGCGAGGAAGGAGAGCGACGCGAGGCCGACGCGGTAGTCGAGGGCGTAGAGGCCGAGCGAGCCGATCCAGAGCGCCACGATCGCGACGAGGCGGCGGCGCGGGATCTCGTGCCAGCCGATCACCTTCGTCTTCGAGAACCAGTTCAAGTAGTGGTACGTGTAGGCCCAGGCGAGGAAGCGCATGACGGCGAGGCGTTCGGCGCGGCTGCCGTCCATTCCGAGCGCTCCGAGGACCGACGCGTGCACGCGCTCCATGAAGCGGGCGTTCTCGCGGAAGGCCTCGCTCGGGCGGTAGGTGGGCGCCTGATCGCTGACGACGAGCAGCGCCACCGCGCAGGCGAGGAAGACGGCGAGGGAGAGGTAGCCCGTCGCGCTCCGCGCCTTCAGGGAGCCGAGGAGGATGAAGGCGCCCGTGAATACGAAGACGTGGATCACCGTGGGGAGGAGGATCCCCACGAGCGAGATCGACGGGTGGATCGCGAGCAGCAGCGACAGCAGGACGGCGCCGCCAGCGGCCGTCCACCGCGCGCGCGCGCCATCGAGCAGCACGAAGGCCGCCGACGCGAGGATCGACGCGAGGAGCAGGCTCGATCCCCAGTCGTAGGAGTAGGTCTGCCCCAGGACGATCGGCACCGTGATGGCGACGGCGACGGCCGAGAGCAGCGCCGGCCCGCCGCGGCCGTCGGTGAAGTAGCCGCGGTCGTGGAGCCAGGAGATCTGCGTCAGGTAGTGCGCGGGGCCGAGGATCCCGTAGGCGAGGACGAAGGCCTCGAAGGGGAGCCAGAAGGCGAGCGCCGCCGACCCCACCATGAGGGCGGCGTTGAGGAGGTTCACCTGCGCGAGGGTCACGGCGGGTCGGGGGAGCCGCCGTCCATCTTCACTCCCCGGTGCGCGAACGGCCCGCGCGGAAGCGCGCGGGACGCGCGAACGGCTCAGAAGCCGGCGTGGGTCGTCCGCGGCCGCGGCCGCGCGAGCCCTTGCTTCGGAGGGATGCCGAGATCGGCGAGCGCGATTCCCCAGGAAAGGCTCAGCTCCGCGCGGGCGCGGAAGCGGAGGATCTGGCCGAACTTCATCAGCTCCGCCCGGAGGACCCAGGCCCTACCGTTCAGCATGAGCGCCTCCACGTTCACGATTCGGTGCTCCCCGGCGATCACCCGGTAGGTCGTCGTGCTGAGGTCCTTCGACGCGAGCTTGACGCCGGCGGACTTCGCGAGCGACAGCTCGTCCTGGATCTTCTTCCGGATCTCCGAGTGCCGGAGGTAGAGGACCTCCAGCGCGTCGAGGCCGAAGGCCCATCGCGCGCGCACCTTGGCGTCGAAGGGTACGACGAGCTGCTTCAGGAGCTGCGTGTCGACGTCCTCCTTGTCGAGCGGGTCGAGACCGACGTACACGTCGGCCGGCTCGATCGAGTAGCCGAGCGAGAGGCTCACGATCGTCGTCTTCTTCTTGCTCCGCTTGCGCGCGTTCTTCGCGGTTCTCTTCACCATGGGACGTCTCCTGGATCGCCGCCCGATCGGGGGTGCGGCGGGAATCGGACCGGCTCTCGGGAATCGGACCGGCGCCGGCCGAAGCGCGGCGCCGGTCCTCGTTCGCTTCAGGTCGAGATCACTTCTTGGCGGGCGGTGGCTCGTCCCCGCAGCCCTCCGTCATCGCCTTCGCGGCGGCCTTCGCCATCTCCTCGGGCGGCACGTCCTTCACGTGCGTCGCGATCGACCACTGGTGGCCGAAGGGATCGACGACCATGCCGTAGCGGTCGCCCCAGAACATGTCGGTGAGCGGCATGACGGGCGTCGCGCCCGCCTTCGTCGCCTGCGCGAAGGCCGCGTCGGCGTTCTTCACGTAGAGGTGCACCGTGACGCTGCTGGCGCCGAGCTTCTTCGGATTGCGGTGCTTGCCGCCCATGAACTCCGGGAAGTCGTCGGCGAGCATGATCACGCTGTCGCCGATCTTGATCTCGGCGTGCATGAGGCGCTGGCCGTCGGGCGCCGGCATGCGATGGAGTTCCTCGGCGCCGAAGGCCGCCTTGTAGAACTCGATCGCCTTCGCCGCGCCGTCGAGGACGAGATGCGGCGTCACGGATCGGAATCCGTCGGGAATGGGGTTCACTGCCATGGAGAGAGCCTCCTGTTCGGGAAGAGAGGAGAGTTGGGGATCGCGAGTCGCGCCGCGAGGAGGGTGGCGGGAGCCGGACGAAGAGACTCCCGGCGCGCCGATCCGTCAACAGAGTTCGGCGCGCGGCTCGCGCTCGCGTCGCGCTCACCCCGGCGGAGGATCTCCGCCGGCGGCGCCGCCCGCGGCGGGAGGCGGAACCGCCGTGCCCGTCGGCGTGAGCCCCATGTCCGAGAGCTGCACGCCCCAAGAGAGGCTCAGGACGGCGCGCGCGTAGAGCGACTTCTTCACGCCGGCTTCCTCGACGCTCGCAGCGAGGAGCCACGGCGTGCCCTCGAGCAGCAACGCCTCCACGTTGCTGATGCGGTGCTCGCCTCCGATGATCCGGTAGACGACCGTGCCGACGGAGGCGGCATCGAGCGTGATCTTCGTGATGCCCGCGTCCGCGAGCTTGCTCGCGATCATGGCCCGCACGTCTCCTTGCGGGACGTAGGTGCCGCTCGGTGGGGCGCCGAGATCCTTCCAACCCTCGCGGAGCGCCGGCGGGAACTCCGCGAGGAGCTGCTGGATCAACTGCTTGTCGACCTCCGCCTTCAGGCTGGGCGGGAGCAGCGCGTAGATGCTCGCCGGCTCGATGGAGTAGCCGGCCGAGAGGCTGAGGGGCGGCTTCTGGTGCGTGTGCGGGTCGTCGGGAGCGGGCTGCGGCTGAGGAGCCGGATCGGGCGGAGTCGCCCCGCCGCCGGTCGGAGTGGTATCGGGAATCGGATCGTCGGGGGGCGCCATGGCAGGTCTCCTCTCGGGGAAGGGACGGGAGCGAGATTCAGGGCGATGCGCTCTTCGCGCAGCGGAAGCCGAGGTCGACGGCGACGGCGTGGCCGGGAGTGGTGGCCGTGCGCTCGAGACTCCAGGTCTCGGGGCTCTCGTGCCAGCCGTTCCCCTTCACGACGTGGACGCCCGGCAGGACCTCCCAGCCGCTCGCCGCGTGCTGGAAGTGGGGCGTCTCGGTCCACTCGCGGACGTTGCCGAAGGCATGGAGGATCCCTTCGGGGCTCGCGAGCTCGGGACAGCTCCGCGACGGCCGCGCCCACCGCTCGAAGAGCGCGAGCGCCGCGTCGCCGGCGGCGCTCGACGGCAGACGGCCCTCGATCCAGGTGGCGCACGCGCCCGAGGGTGCCGGCCCGTCGCCCCAGGGAACGTGCCGGCCGTCGCGGCCGCGGGCGGCGCGCTCCCATTCGAGGGCCGTCGGCAGGCGCTTCCCGCGCCACCGCGCGTAGGCCTCCGCGTCGTCGCGGCTCACGAGGACGACCGGCAGGTCGGACCAGCGCGACTCCGACGCGCCACTCCAGTGCCGCGGCGCACGCGCGGGCTCGGCGGCGACGAAGTCGCGGTACTCCGCGTGGGTCACCTCGTGGTCGTCGATCCAGAAGGCGTCGAGCGTCTCGCGGCGCGCGCGGAGCGGGCCGTCCGTCGTGAGCGGATCGCCGAACTCGAACTCGCCCGCGGCGACGAAGGCCATGCCGTCGGCGACGACTTCCTCCGTGGGGCGGATGACGGCCACGAGCCTCCGCGTCTCGGAGGGGTCGCTGAACCGCTCCGTCAGCTCCGCGAAGCCGGCGCCCGGCTGCTCGACGACGATGCGCCAGGTGCCGGGCGGGATCGGCGTCGCGTCGAGGGGCGTCGTGCCGAGCGGGTACGCCTCCGGAGAGATCTGCCCCGTCGCGGGGTCGAGCGGATGGGCCGTCACGCGCGCGCCCTCGACGGCGCATTCGATCGCGACCTTCGGCAGCGTGGCGGCGGGCCGCCGGGCCCACATCTGCGAGCCGAGCACGCCGGCCGCCAGGGCGAGCACGCCGACGGCGGCCGCGACGACGGTGCCACGGTTGCGGCGCGCCGTGCGCCAAGCGCGCTCCCACCAGGCCGGCGGCTGCGCGAGGATCGCCTCGTGCGCGAGGAAGCGACGCAGGTCGGCGGCCATCGCCTCCGCCGAGGCGTAGCGGTGGGCCGGGTCCTTCTCCATCGCCTTCGCGCAGATGGTCTCCAGATCGCGGGGCACGCGCGGGTTCACGCGGCGCACGAGCGGCGGGTCGTAGAAGGAGATGCGGTAGAGCACCTCGTGGGAGCTCCGGCCGTCGAAGGGACGCTGCAGCGAGAGCATCTCGTAGAGCACGACGCCGAGGGAGTAGACGTCGGTGCGGTGGTCGACGAGCACGCGCTTCGCGAGCGCCTGCTCGGGGCTGATGTAGAAGAGCGTCCCCGCGATGTCGCCCGAGCGCGAGAGCGTGTCGGCGCTCATGTCCTTGGCGAGTCCGAAGTCGAGGAGACGCGCGCGGCCCTCCGTGTCGACGAGGATGTTGTGGGGCTTCACGTCGCGGTGGATGAGCCCCTCTTGGTGCGCGGCGTGCAGGGCCTCGGCCACCTCGGCGGCGACGCGCGCCGTGCGCTCGATGTCGACCTTCCGCGCGGCGGGGTTGCGCGGCGCGTCGCCGGGCGGCGTCGGCGAGCGCGACCGCAGGTGATCCACCTCCTGGGCGAGGGTCGTCCCCGGGACGTACTCCATCGCGAACCAGTGGGAGCCGTCGGTCTCGCCGACGGCGTAGACGGGCACGATCCCCGGGTGCTTCAGGCGCGCGGCGGCGAGCGCCTCCTGGTGGAAGCGCGCGAGCTGCATGCGCGAGGCGCTCCGGGAGCGCGTGAGGACCTTGAGGGCCACCTGCCGTCGCAGCGACTCCTGCCAGACGAGGTAGACGATGCCCATGCCGCCGCGGCCGAGCTCGCGGAGCACGCGGAAATCGCCGAAGCGGCGCCCGGCCTCGGCGCCCTCGGATTCGGACGGGCCGCCTCCCGCATCGTGCGGCCGGTAGAGGATCTCGAGCGCGCGGCACCGCTCCCGCAGCTCCTCGCGGAGATCCGCGGGCTGCTCCGCGCAGAAGGCCTCGGTGTCGAGGTCCGGGTCGGCACGGAGGCGCTCGAGGAATCGATCGAGCAACGGCCCGATCCGATCCGGCGGGTCGGGGGGCGGGTCGGCCGGCGGCATCGCGGAGGGGAGGGCGCGCGCAGGGGCGCTGCCCGATGGGGAGCCGAACGCGGCACGGGGCG
The DNA here is from genome assembly GCA_964545855.1 of uncultured Planctomycetales bacterium. Taxonomy (GTDB): domain Bacteria; phylum Planctomycetota; class UBA1135; order UBA1135; family JACQFD01; genus CAZJHD01. Next base: position 10,007 of record CAZJHD010000080.1, on the reverse strand, counting down.
GAACCGAACTGCGCGCCCGGGCCGTGCGGCCCATGGTAGGCCCGCGGGCCGCCCGCGTGGTGCAGGGCGGCGAAACTGGCGCCGAATCATTCACATCGTCTCGGAACCCCGCGGAGCGCGTCCCCGGGGCGTGCACTGATTCGGGGCCAGTCTCCCGTCCTTACACTCCGCCGCCATGGACCCCGAGGAGCTGCGTCGAGCGGGCCACCGGCTCGTCGACTGGATCGCCGAGTATCTGCAAGGCGTCGAGGGGCGCCCGCTCTTCCCCGACGCCGAGCCGCGGGAGGTGAACGCGCTCTTCGACGGGCCGCTGCCGCAAGAGCCGCGAGAGATCGGCGCGATCCTCGACGAGCTCGAGCAGAAGCTCGTGCCGCACTGCACGCACGTGGGGCACCCCGGCTACATGGGCCTCATCACGCCGTCGCCGCTGCCGGTGGGGATCCTCGGAGACTTCCTCGCGTCGGCCCTCAACCAGAACGTCGGCGCCTACAGCATCGGTCCCGGCGCCGTCGCCATGGAGCGGCGCGTCGTGCGCTGGCTCTGCGACCTCGCGGGCTACGGCGGCGGCGCCGGCGGCCACCTCACGAGCGGCGGCACCATGGCGAACTTCGAGGGGCTGAAGCTCGCGCGCGACGCCGTGTCGGGGAACCGCGCGCAGCACGAGGGCGTGCACGAGCGCTCCGCCGTCTACGCGAACGAGGAGCGGCACGTCTCCGTCGACAAGGCCGTCGACGCCGTGGGCATCGGGCGCGACCTGCTCCGCGCGCTGCCCACCGACGACGCCTTCCGCGTGCGCCTCGACGCGCTGGAGGCGGCGATCGCGGCCGACCGCGCCGCGGGGATCCGGCCCCTCTGCGTCGTCGGGCTCGCCGGCACGACGAACACGGGAGCCGTCGACGACCTCGAGGCGTTGCGCGCCGTCTGCGACCGCGAGGGGATGTGGCTCCACGTCGACGCGGCCTACGGCGGCGGCATGCTCCTCTCGGAGCGGCGGCACGGCGTGCTGCGCGGCCTCGCCCTCGCCGACTCCATCACCATCGACCCGCACAAGTGGTTCTACGCGCCGCTCGATGCCGGGGCGCTCCTCGCGCGCGACGCGACGCAGCTCACGCGCTCCTTCGGCATGAAGCCGGCGTACCTCACGGACGAGCTCGACGCCGAGAACGAGCGCTTCCAGTACTTCGTGCACTCCTTCGAGCAGTCGCGGCGCTTTCGAGGGCTCAAGGTCTGGATGGCGTTCCAGCGCCACGGCGCGCGCGCGATCGGGAGCTGGGTCGACGCGAACTGCGACGTGGCCGATCGCATGGACGCGCTCTTCCGCGCGCGGCCCGACTTCGTCGTGGCGACGCGGCCCACCATGTCGGCCGTCTGCGCGCGCTACGCGCCGAGGGGCGAGTCCGAGGAGGCGCTCTCCGAGCTGCACAAGCGCGTCGTCGCGCGCATCGAGCGCGGCGGGCGCTTCTGGTTCAGCACGACGGTGATGAAGGGGCGCACCTGGTTCCGGATCAACCCCGTGAACTTCCGCACGCGCCTCGAGCACGCCGACGAGCTGGTCGAGCTGCTGGCGGAGGAGTGCAGGGCCGAAACAAGTCGGAGGCCAGGCCCGTAGGGGGCGCCGTGACCCACCTTCCGCACGCCCCGCTCTGCCTCTTCTTCGTCCTTCTCTCTCCGTCGGTGTGCGCGCAGGAGGCGCTGCCCGCGTCGCGGCCGGCGGAGAGCCGTCCGGCGCAGGTGCCTCTCGAGGAGTTGGACGCGCGGGAGCTGGGGAAGGCGTGGGGAACGGGTCTCGACAAGATCGCGGGCCCGATGTCCGAAGAGCCGCCGGTGATCGCTCCGCCGATTCGGCCCGCCCAGTGGCTCGTCGTCGATGCGGGCGGTCCGGCGCGCGAAGCGCGGGAGGCCTTCGTCGCGCGGTACGTCCTGGACCTCGACGCGCCGCCGCCGAAGGAGGGCGAGCCGGGGCCGCTCGGCGGCGAGACGCGGTGGCGGAAGCTCGCGATGCCGGCGACGGGCGAGGCGAAGGGAGAGTTCGCCTTCGCCTACGCGACCGTCGTCGCCGACAGCGACCACGTGCGCATGGCGCGCCTGCCGGGCGCCGACGCGCTCTTCGTGAACGGCGACGGCTTCATCGGCGACCCCGAGCGGCGCGGCTACCGCGGCGTCCCCGTGGCCCTTCGCGTCGGTGTGAACCACCTCTTCGTCTCCGGCATCCACGGCGGCTTCGAGCTGGAGCTCTGGCAGCCGGGAACGCGGATGGTGATCGCGCGGTGGGATCTGATGTATCCGAGGTATCCGGAGGAAGTGGCGAAGCCGAGCCCGTTCGACACTCTCGTCGTGCCCTGCTTCAACGCGTCGTTGAGATCCGTTCCCGCCGCGAGCGCTTGCTTCCACTACGAGCATGCGCGACCTGGCGACATGGATGTCCCGAAGCCCGACGAGTTCCGTTGCGATTCCGGCGATGTCCTCCCGCTCGGACTCTGGTCTCATGGCAGCCCCGTCGCCTTCGGAGATTGGCCTCGTGACGATGTGGATCTGTTCGTGCCGATCGCCGTCTTCGCCTTGGGTGATTCCGATGGAGACCGAGTGATCGCACGCGTGCGGCCTCGGGGCACAGGCGCCGTCGCGCGGCCGCGACGCGATAGCTCTTGGCCCTTTCGCGACGAGGCGTCCTCGGCACGGGCTCGTGGGAGTCGAGGCGGGTTCGGAGACGGCGAGGCAAGCATTGAGGTCGTCGCGGGCAAGAGCGCTCGTGGATCGATCGATGGAGAAGCCATCGCGCGACACCTGCAGCAGCACTACTGGTACGAGCTCGATGTCATGACTCGCACTTGGTCGTCCACTTCGGGGACCTCGCGCTGGAGCCCGACCAGCGGACCTCGCATCCGAATCGCCCTCGCACCCGACTCTGCGCTGGACGCTGCGTCGGAGAGCTGGCTCCGACTCGCATTGCCCGCGCGGCCGAGGTACACGGCGGATTCTGACAGCGGCGTTCTCCTCGGAACGATCGAAGCGAGCGACGCACGCGGTCTCCGGATCCTCTCCGCGATCGACCTCTGCGACGAGTCGCTCCTCGCTGCCGACATCGCCGAATGGCGCGCGACGCGCGGCCCGAATCCGTCGATCCGGCGCGTGCGGTGATGCGCCGCGCGCGCCTCAGCCCAGCGCTCTCTGCAGCGCGCTCGGATCGAGGTCGGCGAACGGCACCGGCGGCCGCGGCGCGGAGCCCTCTCCGAGATCGTGCTGCCAGAGTCCCACGTCGCGCCACGCGCCGTGCTTGAAGCCGACGCGGCGCCAGACGCCGGCGGGCACGAAGCCGAGCGCCTCGTGGAGGCGGACGCTGCGCTCGTTCGGGAGCGCGATGCCGCCCATGGCGCGGGCGAAGCCCTGCAGCCGCAGCACCTCCAGCAGCGCGCCGTAGAGCCGGCGCCCGCGGCCGGCGCCCTGGGCCGCCGGCGCGAGGTAGATCGTCGTCTCGGCGGTCCACGCGTAGGCGGCGCGCGCGCGGAAGCGGCTCGCGTAGGCCCAGCCGGCGACGGCGCCGCGGCTCTCGAGGACGAGCCAGGGATGCGCCGGCAGCGTCTCCGCGATCCGCCGCGCGATCTCCTCGGCCGACGGCGGTGTCTCCTCGAAGGAGATGAAGGTCTCGCGCACGATCGGCGCGTAGAGCGTGGCGATCGCGGCCGCGTGCTCGTCCGTCCCCACGCGGATCACGTCATCCACAGGAAGACCCTTCGGAGGAGTCTCGCCTTCTCCGCGAGACACGTGCTGGAGGGAGAGACGACGCGAGAGGAGGAATTGGTCGGGGCGACAGGATTTGAACCTGCGACCTCTTGAACCCCATTCAAGCGCGCTAGCCAAGCTGCGCCACGCCCCGACCGATTCGGAATTGCGCGCGCACCGTCGCCGCGTGAGCGGCTTCGGCGGGGTGGGAGGTTTCCAGCGCGGGAGGCTACGGGGGCTGCGTGCCGGAGGCAAGGCTGGGTGCAGCGGCGGTAGACTCCGCGACCCTCCGGCCCCGGCGCTCTTGGAGCTTCGCGAACCCAACTTCGGACTCTGGTTCCAGCGCGTCGTGCGCGACTTCGGCGACCGCGAGGCGATCCGCCGCAGGACCAGCAAGGAGCCGGCGCCGGTCACCTACCGCGAGCTCTTCGAGGCCGTCCGCCGCGCCGCCGCCGGCTTCGCCGCGCTCGGCGTGAAGCCCGGCGACCGCGTCGGCCTCATCTCCGACAACCGCCGCGAGTGGCTCGTCACCGACCTCGCGCTCTCGGGCCTCGGCGCCGTCGACGTGCCGCGCGGCGGCGACTCGAGCAACCTCGAGATCGTGACGATCCTCGAGCACTCCGGCTCCCGCGGCGCCGTCGTGGAGAACGTGGAGCGGGCGCGCGCGCTGTCCGAGGCGATCGCGCAGATGCCTCGTCTCGAATTCCTGGTGCTGCTGGAGGGCGACCCGCGGCGGCTCGTCGCGCTGAAGCATCCGCGCGTCCTCTCCTTCGAGGAGCTCCTGGACCTCGGCGCGACGCGGCTCGAGCGCGGCACCGACGACCTCGAGACGCGGAGCCCCGCCGTCGAGTCGGCGGACTTGCTGACGCTCGTCTACACCTCGGGCACGACGGGGGCGCCCAAGGGAGTGCAGCTCACGCACGGCAACGTGCTCGCGAACGTCGCGGCCGTGCGCGAGATCCTGCCGGTGCGACCCGGCGACGTGGCGCTCTCGATCCTCCCCACTTGGCACATGTTCGAGCGCGTCATCGAATACGTCGTGCTCGATCGGGGCGGCTGCCTCGTCTACACCGACGCGCGCCGGCTCCGCGGCGACCTCAAGACCGAGCGACCGCGCCTCATGGGCACCGTGCCGCGCATCTGGGAGGGGCTCCACGGCGCGATCCAGGCGCGCGTCGAGGAGGCGCCGAAGCTGCGCCGCGCCCTCTTCCGTCTCGCGACGTCCCTCGCCCTCGCGCAGCTCCGAGCGCGTGCGCAAGGACACGAGCTGCGGGAGGCGCTCCTCGCGATCCCGGCGGCGCTCGCGCGCGCCGTCGTGTTCGCGCCGCTGCAGCGCGCCGCGGGCCTCGACAACCTGGCCGTCGCCGTGAGCGGCGGAGGATCGCTCCCCTTCGCGCTCGACGAGTTCTTCCTCGCGATCGGCATCCCGATCCTGAACGGCTACGGGCTCACGGAGACGTCGCCCGTGATCTCCGTGCGGCGCGTCGCCGCGAACCGCCCCGGGCCGGTGGGCCCGCCGGTGCCGGAGACGGAGATCCGCCTCGTCGATCTCGAGGGGCGGCCGACGGCACCGGGGCAGGGCGGCGTGCTGCAGGTGCGCGGCCCGCAGGTGACGCCCGGCTACTACCACGACCCCGAGCAGACCCGCCGCGCGTTCCCGGAGCCGGGCTGGTTCGACACGGGCGACCTCGCGCGCGTCGACGAGCGCGGCGAGATCTGGATCGTCGGCCGCGCCAAGGACACGATCGCGCTGCGGGGCGGCGAGAAGGTGGAGCCCGAGCGGATCGAGACGGCGCTGAAGGCGAGCCCGCTCATCGAGCAGGCGATCGTCGTGGGGCAGGACGCGAAGAACCTCGGCGCGCTCATCGTTCCGCAATTCGACCGGCTCGCCGAGGCGTCGTCGTCGAAGCTGCAGGAGTCGCGGGACGAGTTCGTGGACGACGAGCGCTCGCGCATGGCGATCCGCGCGGAGATCGACAAGCTCATCTCGGCGGCGACGGGCTTCCGGCCCTACGAGCGGCCGATCCGGTTCCGCTTGCTGCGCAGGCCCATCGACGCGGGGAGCGGGCTCATGACGGCGACGATGAAGCTGAAGCGCCGCGCCATCGCGGAGCGCTACGAGAAGGAGATCGCGGCGCTGCTGAAGGACTGAAGGGCCGAAGGACCGAAGGGCGGTCGCGTCGACGCGCCTCGCCCGTCCGCATCACTCCGACTTCTTCTTCCTCTTCGGCTTCACGAAGAGGCCCGGGTCGACTTCCACGTCGAGCTCGACCGACTCGACGGTCGTCGTGAACTCGGCGCCGCCGACGCGCGACCGCGTGACCTTGGGGAAGGGGATCCCCGCGAACTCCGCGTACTCCAGGATCTCGCTCGACGTGTCCAAGTCCCCCATGGAGGTGTGGACCCGAGTCTGCGTGCGGTAGGGGAGGAAGGTCTTCGCGTCGACGTGCGCCGTCGCCGGCTGCCCGTCGCCCTCGTGGGGCGTGTAGCGGAGCACGATCGCCTCGCGGCCGTCCTCCTCCGTCAGGCGCTCGACGATCTCCACCTTCGCGTGCATCTCCCGCCAGGCGGCGGCCGCGTCGATCCGGGCGGTGCGGATCGCGACGGCGCGCTCCTCGCCGGTGAGATCCTTGCCGCCCTGGAACGGATCGAGGGACCAGGCCTTCTCGCCGTCGGTCACCTGGAACGTCTCGCCGATGGCGCCGAGGTCGGCGCGCGTCCACGAGCGGCCGCCGGTGGCCTGGATCACCTCGACTTTCCCCTGGATGCCCATGAGCGACATGGTCGCCCGCGACCGCATCGAGCGGATCCCGCGGAGCCTCTCCTCGCCGCCGGCGGCCTCGACCATCCGGTCGAGGATCGCCTCGGTCTCGGCGTCGACGATGCACGGTGCGCGCTCGGCCGTGGAGGCGGCCGCCTCGGCGCGCTCGATCGCCTTCACTGCCTCGGCCGTCGGGGCCGCGCCGATCTCGGCGATCGCGGCGGCGAGCACGGGGTCGGCGCCGGAGGCGAGCGACGCGCGCGTGATCTCCACCTCCACGTCGGGCTCGACGCCGGGACCTTCCACGCTGCGGCCGTCGGGGAGCGTGAAGTCGCCGATCGTGAAGAGCATCCGCCAGCCGTGGGGGAGCTCCTCGATGGTGGAGGGGAGCGCCGCGCCCATGGTGCGCGAGCCGACGACGCGCGCGCGGCCGATCGACTGGAGGCCGCCGGCGAGGATCTCCGCCGTGCTGCCCGTGGAGCCGTTCACGAGGAGCACGACGGGGCCCGTGAAGGGAGCGTCGTCGGGGTTCACGTCGAAGCGGATCTCGTTCACCTGGTCGCTCGTCGGACGCATCTGCATCACGCCGAGAGAGGTGTGGTCCTTCACGAGGAGGCGTGCGACGCCCATGGCCGTGGCGCCGAGACCGCCCGGGTTGCCGCGGAGGTCGAGGAGGAGCCCGGGTGCGTCGAGTCCGCCGCGGATCGCCTCCTCCACTTGCTGGAGCTGCTGCGTGAAGCAGGGGGAGAACCGCACGTAGAGCGTGCCGTCGTGGAGGCGGCGTGCCTCGAAGTCGGAGCTCATCTCGCCGAGGAAGCCGAATTCGATGGGCGGGAACTCGGGCGCCGTCCGCACGAGCTCGAGGGGGCGCGGTGCCGCGTCGCCGGAGCGCACCTCGATCTCGACGGTCCGCCCGGCGTCGCCCTCGAGCCACTTCTCGACGACGTAGGGGACGTAGCCCTGCCAGCGGGCGATCGGCAGCTCGCCCTCGAGGTCGCGGAGGTCGGACGTGGGCATGCCGTCGATGGAGACGATCTCGTCGCCGATGCGGATGCCGGCGTGCGCGGCGGGGGAGCCGTGGGCGACGCGCGTCACGAGGACCGTCCCGTCGGCCCATTCGGCGGCGAGTCCCGTGACGCCGGGGCCGGAGGCGTCGGAGTCGGAGGCCGGGGAGTCGACGTCGCCGCTCTTCGGGCCGGACGCCGTGGGGGCCGAGCCGGGCTTCGCCGGAGCGGAGCGCGCTTCGCTCTTCTCGGGGCGACGCGTCCGCGATCCGCTCTCGGGACGCAGGATCGCGAGGTGCGAGTGCTTCAGCTCGCCGAGCATCGCGTTCAGGACGCGGCCGAGGTCGCGGTGGGTCTCCGCCGCCTCGACGCGTGGCGCGTAGTCGACGCGCACCTGGTTCCAGTCGACGCCGTGGGTCGCCGGGTCGAAGTGGCGCTCGGCGATCTTCGACCAGGCGGCGTGGAAGACCTCCTGCTTCTCCTCCAGGCTGAGGGCCGGCGGCGGCGGCGTCTTGCGCGAGGTGGCGCAGGCGGCGCCGGCGACGCTGGCAGCGAGGAGGAGCGCGACGAGGGAGCGGGGGAGTCGGCGGCGACGGGGGACGTCCATGGAGCGGCTCGTGCGGGACGGAGCGAGTCGGAGGCGGCGGGATCGTGCCACGAGTGCGCCGACTCGTCGTCATCCTTCGGGGAGGCGAAGGGTGATCTCCCGGGAATGGGGTCAGACCCCTTTCCCGGGGCAGGCACCATTTCGGTGGCGTACTGGTCATCGCACCAGTACCCTCGCCGGCCATGACGCCGGCCGCCCCGAACCCCCTCACGCACCGCCAGTGGCAGGTCTTCGAGTTCCTGCGGCGCAGCGTCGAGGAGCGCGGCTTCCCGCCCACGGTCGCCGAGATCGCGGCGCACTTCGGGATGCGCTCGCCGAACGCGGCGGCGCAGCACCTGCGCCTGATGGCGAAGAAGGGCGCCATCGAGATCACGCCGGGTCTCTCGCGGGGGATCCGCATTCCCGTCGCGGACGTCGCACGGGAGACGGTCGCACGGGAGACGGTCGCACGGGAGAACGTCGCGCGGGCAGACCGCGATCAGGGGAAGCGACGGAGGAAGAGCGTGAAGGGTCCGCCGGCGCGCGGCGCTTCTGGCAGCGGGCTTCGCGGCGCTTCCGGCAGCGGGCTTCGCGGTGTTTCCGGCGGCGCGGGAGTCGTGCTGCCGATCGTCGGCCGCGTCGCCGCGGGCTCGCCGATCCTCGCCGAGGAGAACCGCGACGGAGACCTCGCGATCGACGTGGCGGCGTTCCGGTCGCGGGCCGATTACCTGCTGCGCGTCGCGGGCGATTCCATGGTGGGCGCCGGCATCCACGACGGCGATCTGGTGGCGGTGCGCCGCACGCCCGAGGCGCCGGACGGCGCCATCGCCGTCGTGCGCGTGGGGGGCGACGCCGCGGGCGAGGTGACGGTGAAGCGCCTGCGCCGGCGCGGTGCGACGCTGCGCCTCCTCCCCGAGAACCCGCGCCACCGTCCGATCGAGGTCGATCTGCGCACGGAGGAGGTCGCGATCGAGGGCGTCGTCGTCGGTCTGGTTCGTTCGGATGCCGAGCCGCCGTCGGTCGCCTCGCGCGCGCGGAGCCGGAGGTGATGCGGTGGCGACGCCCGTCGTGGAGGATCTCCGCCGGAGGATCCGGGAGGCGGAGGGCAGCTACGGCGACGCGGAGGCGCGCCGCCACGTGCCGCTCGGGATCGCGGCCTTCGACGCGGCGCTCCCCGGCGGCGGCCTCCCGGCCGGCGCGCTGACGGAGATCCTCGCCTCCGAGACGCCGGGCGGCGGAGCCTGGACCTTCGCGGCGATGGCGGCCTGCGCCGCGGCGCGCGACGGAGGCCGGGTCCTGTGGGTCGACGACGGCACGTTCTCTCCCGTGGCGGCGGCGGCCCTCGGTCTCGACCTGGAGCGCCTCTTCCTCGTGCGGCCGCGCACGGCGAGCGACGCGCTCTGGATCTTCGAGCAGGCGATCCGCTGCCGCGCGGTGGCGGCGGCGGTGGCCGATCTGCGCGGTCTCTCGAGCGCGCTCGCGCGCAGGCTCCAGCTCGCGGCGGAGCTCGGCCAGGGGCTGGCGCTGCTCGTGCGTCCGGACCGTGAGGCGGCCGTGCCGTCGGCGGCGGCGGTGCGGCTCCGCGTCGCGCCGGCGCCGTCGGTGGGAATCGGTCCCGAGGGCGCGGCCCGCACGGCGTGGCTCCCGCCGCGGGCCTTCACGGTCGAGGTGCTGCGCGCGCGCGGCGGCTTCGGCTCGGCGGTGGTGCGTTGCGAGGTGAACGATGGGACCGGTGCTCGCTCTGGTGCTCCCGCGGCTCGCGACCGATCGCGTGACGCGGGGCGACGCAGCGCTTCGGCGTGAGCCCGTCGTGCTCGTCGCGGCGACGCGCGCCGGCGAGGCCGCGCCGGTGCGGCGCGTCGCCGCCCTCTCCGAGGCGGCCGAGCGCGCCGGCGTCCGCGCCGGCATGACCCGCGCCGAGGCGCGCGCCATCGCG
>CAZJHD010000079.1:0-19346 GCA_964545855.1 uncultured Planctomycetales bacterium | reverse complement strand
CGACGCTCCGGCGCCGCCGCCGGCGGCGCCGCCTCCCACGCTGCCCGCCGCCACGTGGCTCGACGATCCGATCGTCCGGCAGATCGGCGTGCATCTGCGTCCCGGTGCGACGGAGCTCCACCTCCGTCTCGATCCGCCGGGTCTCGGCGAGATCCGCATCCGGTTCGCCTACGAGAACCGCCGCGTGATCGCGCGGGTCCGAGCGAGCGTCGCGGCGACGGCCGCTCTCGTGCTGGAGCGCGCCGACGAGCTGCGCGCCGCGCTCCGCGACGCGGGCGTCGACGTGGGCGAGCTCGACCTCGGCGACGACCGGTCGTCGCGGACGGCGCGCATGCCGCGGGACGACGACCAGCAGCCGGCTCCGCGTCGCGCGCACGGAGACGCCGAGCCCGAGAACCCCGAACCCGCGGCGAACGAACCGCGCGCGGCGCGCGCCGCCGGCGCCGGCGTCGACCTCCTCGTCTGAAGGTCCCTTCCATGAGCCCCATCGATTCGATCTCCCCGACGGCCTCCTCCGGATCCCTCGGCTCGGTCGCCGCGGCGAACGGCGTCGACAAGGACAAGTTCCTCGCGCTGCTCGTGAGCCAGATCCGCAACCAGAACCCGCTGGAGCCGGTCTCGAACGACCAGTTCCTCTCGCAGCTCACGCAGTTCAGCTCCCTCGAGGCGGCGCAGAACACGAACGCGTCGCTGCAGACGCTGATCCAGCTCCAGAGCCTGACGGCCGGCATCTCCCAGCTCTCCGAAGCGACGGCCTTCCTCGGGAAGAACCTCACCTACATCGATCCGATCACGGGCGCGAACGCCTCGGGGGTCGCGCAGTCGGTGTCCGTCGTGGACGGGGCCGTCGTCGTGAACGTCGGCGGCACCGCCGTGCCGCTCCTCCTGATCACGGGAGTGCAGCCCGCGGGCTCGACGCCCGCGAGCGCGCCGCCTCCGGCCTCGGGCTCGAACGGCTCCTCCTCGTCCTCCTCCGGTGCGGCGGGCTCGAACGCCGACGTCACCCTCCCGCCCTCCGGCATCGCGTCCGCTTCCGCTTAGGAGATCGCGTCCATGGCAAGCAGCCTTTCCTCCGGCCTCGCCGGCCTCCGCGCCCACCAGCAGTTCATCGACGTGGTGGGCAACAACATCGCGAACGCCAACACCCCCGGCTATCGCGGCCAGCGCGCGACCTTCTCCGAGCTTCTCGCGCAGACGCTCCGCCCCGCCTCGGGACCCTCCGCCACCGCCGGCGGAACGAACCCGATGCAGGTGGGGCTCGGCGTGCGCCTCGGGAGCATCGTGACGAATACGAGCCAGGGCGGGCTCATCGCGACGGGACGGACCCTCGACCTCGCGATCGAGGGCAACGGCTTCTTCGCCCTCACGAACGGCACGCAGCGCCTCTACTCGCGGATCGGCACCTTCGGCTTCGACATCAACGAAGACCTGGTGGACACCCGAACGGGCTTCAAGGTGCTCTCGCCCTCGGGCGCGACGATCCAGATCGACTCGGGCCAGGTGGTCCCGGCGAAGGCGACGACGCAGGTCGACTTCAAGGGCAACTTCCCCGCGAAGGTCACGGGGCCGAAGGCGCACGTCCTCACGACGGCGACGCCCTTCTCGAACACGACTCTCGGAACGCCGGCCACGGCGACGACCGACCTGAACGATCTCGCCGACAACACGATCGACTACGTCCCCGGTGACACGATCACGATCACCGGGACGGACGTCGACGGCACGGCGATCTCCGCCACGTTCACCTACGGCACCGACGGCACGACCCTCGGAGACCTCACGAGCTTCATCGACACACAGCTCACGGGCGCGACGGCCACCATCGCGGCCGACGGCAGCCTCGTCTTCTCGGCGTCGGCCGCCGGCGTCTCGCAGATGAGCATCCAGATCGCCACCGACGGGAAGACGGCGTGGAGCTCCCACGCCTTCGCCACGACGACGGCCGGCACGGCGCCCGACGAGGTCGTGACCTCGATCGAGGTCTACGACCCCGCGGGCCTCCCCCACAACGTGACGCTCACCTTCGCGCGTCAGGTGAGCGGGAGCTGGACCCTCACGGCGACGATGCCCGCCAGCGAAGGCACGGTCACGGGCGGCACGATCACCGGGATCCAGTTCGGCTCGAACGGCTCCTTCGCCGGCGTGACGGGCCCCACCTCGAGCCTCCAGTTCTCCTTCGTGAATCAGCCCGCGACGCAGTCGATCGCGCTCGACTTCGGCACGATCGGCGGCAACGCGGGCCTCACGCAGTTCGGCGACGAGGCGAGCGCGCAGGCGAAGTCGCAGGACGGCTACGGCGCCGGGACGCTCGCCTCCCTCAGCTTGAACGGCAACGGCGAGATCCTCGGCTTCTTCTCGAACGGCGTGGAGAACGTCCTGGGACAGGTGGGCGTCGCCACCTTCGCGAACCAGGAAGGTCTCGTGCGCGAGGGCGACACGCTCTACGGCGAGACCGCCAACTCCGGCATCGCGGTCCTCGGCACGGGCGGCACGGGCGGCGTCGGCTTCGTGCGCTCCGGCGCCCTCGAGGGCAGCAACGTCGACATCGCGCGCGAGTTCGTGAACCTCATCGAGGCACAGCGCGGATTCCAGGCGAGCGCCCGGGTCATCTCCACGACCGACCAGATCCTCGCGGAGCTCGTGAACATCGTCCGCTGATCGACGAGGGGAGAGGTCGTGAAAGAATCGCCGCCGCTGGCCCGAGGCCGAGCGAGAGCGAGCAACGAAGCCGCAGCCGCTCGAAGCCGGCCGAAGTCCGGCGCCGATTCTTTCACGACCTCGGTTTCCTCTCCGGGACCTGGCGTCCGGCGCGCCCCGCATCGCGCCGCACGCCGCAGGTCAAGAAGGCCGGCGCGAGCCGGCCTTCTTCTTTCCGCGGTGCCGCGGCGCCGCGACGCGCTGGCTACTTCGGCGGAGCCGGAGCCGCCGCGACGTCGGCGTACCAGCGGAGCACCACGCGGCGGGGCGCCTGTCCCTCGCGCGCGACCGGCTCGATCGCCTCGATCGTCGCGAGGGTCGTCTCGCCCTCGATGGAGACGATCCCCGCCCGCACGGAGGCGGTGAGGCGGACGTCGTCCCAGTCGGCCCAGAAGAGCGGCGCCGGCGGGTAGACCGACAGCTCGCGGTGATCGGTTCCCCCCGCGAGCTGGACCCCGAATCCCTGGGGAACCGGGCGAGGTTCGCGACCGACGCCGCCGATCGCCGCGACGATTCCCTTCGCGCGCGCGGAGGCCATCCGTCCGTTCGCCCCGGGGAGGAACCAGAGCGTGAGCCTCCCGCCCGGCGCAGCGCCGGTGTAGACGAGGCCCTCGGGCGCCTGCCCGAGGGTCGTGCTCTGACCCGTCTCCTCCACGCGGATCCACGTGCGAATGGGCCCCGGCTCGACGGCGACGCTCCAGGCCCGCAGCCCGAGCTCGCGCAGGAGATCGGCGTCGGAGGTGTCGGTGCGGCGGGACCGGAACTGCCGGAACCCCTCGAAGGGCTCGCAGTGCGCGCGGATCGCGACGAGGCTCTCGAGCGCGAGGTGCGTCGGGTCTCCGCTCTCCTCCGTCCACTCGGCGCCGGGCATTCGCGGCGGGGCGGCTGGATTCTTCGCGCACGCGACGAGCGCGAGGATGCCGAGACAGATCGTCGGTCGCACGGAGAGCTTCATCGGAATCGACTCCGCATGCGCGGCATCGTAGGAACCTTCGCCCGCGGGAGCACGAAGACGCGGCGCGCGAGCGCGCTCGCGAAGGGATCGTGCCCGTAGAGACGCCGCAGCCAGCTCCGCGCGCCCGTGAAGAGGTCGCCGTTGCGCTCGCGGAACGCGGGCCAGCCGCCGGCACGCGGCTGCTCCGCCACGCGGCGGCGCACCTCGAAGGCGAAGGCGAGCGTCACGGTCTCGTGGTAGCGCGCCTCGGCGCCGGCGGCGGAGACGTAGCGCCGAAGGGCCTCCGCGAGGTCGACGGCGGCGCGCGGCGAGGAATCTCTCCGCGCGAACAGCCACGCGAGGCGCACGTGGTTCTCGTGCGTCATCTCCTCGGCCGGCAACGTCGCCGCCTCGAATCGCCGCAGGAGGTCTCCGTGCGGCGGCGCGGCCCGCGCGACGCGCCGGCTCATCTCCCCTTCGCCCGCGGCTTCGACGCCGCGCGCGCGCCGGTCCGGCGCGCCGACTCGGCCTTCGCCCTCTCCACGAGCCGGTGGCTCGCCGAGGCGTCGAGGTCGAGGCCGTAGATCCGCTTCAGGTCGGCGATGCGCGCCGTCGACTCGGGGCCGAAGGGTGCTTTGCCCTCGAAGGCGTGGAGGCAGATGCCCTCCAGCAGATCGCCCAACGTGATGTCGTGGTACTCGGCGAGGGCCTTCAGCACCTTCACGAGACGCTTCTCGATGCGGACGCCGAGCTGCACCCGGTCGACGGGGATGCGCGGCGCGGAGCCGGAGGGCGGGTGGGACATTGCTACCTTGGTACCACGGTCCCACGCTGTCGCGCTAGCCGCTCGTCGCGCGTTCCGCCCCCCTACCTCCCCTGCATCTGCTTCAACACTGCCTCCCAGGCGTTCCCCGGAGCGCCCGGGAGGAGCTGCTCCGCGGCGGGCGCCGCGAGCGGGAGGAGCGGTGCGGCGAGGGCGCGCACCGTCCTGCTGAAGGGATCGAAGACCGGGATCGCTCCGGCAGCCGTGCCGCCGCCGAAGGTGATGACGAGGGGCTCGCCCTCGTGGGGATGCACGGTGACGCGCGCGCGCGGGCGATCGAGGCCGAGGGCGGCGTGCGTCGAGGTGTCGGACGTGTCGACGACGTCGGCGCAGGGCGCGCGCAGGAAGAAGGACAGGTACGCCATGGCAAGGTCCTGCTCGGCGACGGCCTCGCCTCCGGGACGCACGACGAACCACTCCCAGGGCGACTTCCCCTGGCGCATCTCGTCGGGCGAGATCTCGCGACGCCGCCCCTCGAGCTCGAAGGGCGGCACGCCTCCGACCTCGACGACGAGCTTCGCGATCCCCTTCTGCATGCCGGGCCACGCGAGCGGCACCGCCTGCAGATCGAGCATCGGCGGGAGCGCGCCGAGGCCGGGCGGCGCGAGCTCCTCGCGCAGGTTCAGGTCGATGGCCCAGATCTCCTTCGCGCCGGCGATCCGCACGTAGCAGCCGTTCACGGCCGGCGCCGGGTCGCCCACTTCGAACTGGAAGATCGGATCGCCGGCGGGTGTCGCGACGGCGTTCGCGCCGTGCAGCACGAGCCGGATCAACGACGGCGGCGCGAGACCGTAGGTGGCCGACTGCGCCGGGTCCTTGCTCTTCACGATGCCCTCGCCCTCGAAGAGCTTCTTCAGGACGCTCTCCACCTGCGAGCCGTTCGCGACGGCGCTCCGGTAGGTGAGGCAGCGCCAGATCCCGTCGGTTCGACCGTAGAGGTGCTTCGTGCCGCGCGCCGTGTCCGACACCTCGACGGCCGCCACGAGGGCCACCTCGCGCTTCTCGGGGGGCACGAGCCGGCGAACGCGCGAGCTCGCGGCGCGGGTCTCGGAGGCCGCGCGCGAGAGAACGCCATCGGCGATGGCGAGTCCTCCGGCGACGATCACGAGGACGAAGAGCGGCTTCGCGAGGCTCACGCGGCTCTCTCCCCGTCGGGCGCGGCGGCGCGACGCGGCGGCGCGCGCCGAACGATCCAGCGCACGGCGCCGAAGAGGAGGATCAGCGCCGGGAACCCGCCCAGCACGGCGGCGCGCCAGCGCTGGCGCTCGACCGGCTCCACGAAGTCGAAACCCCGCGACACGGGCCGCTTCGCCGCCACGGCGGCGAGATCCGGCGGGAGCGCCATCGTGGCGACGGAGTTCACGAGCAGGTGATCGGCGCGGAACTCCGCGTCGAAGATGCGGTGGTTCTTCCACATCTCGGAGCAGGCGAGGAGCAGCGCCTTGCCGGGCGACGCGGCGCGGTCGGGGCGCGACTCCGGCGGCGGCTCGGGGGGCGGCAGCTCGGCGCCGTCGGGGCCGATCATTCCGCCCTGCTTCAGCTGGATCGGCGCCGGCGGCCAGGGGAACTGCCCCTCGACGAGGACGACGAGCGGGAGCTTCCCGCGCCACTGCGGAGCGCCGTCCTCTCCCTTGGGCGCACCCTCCAGCAGCTCCGGCGGGATCCAGCCGCCCTTCCACGGATAGGACCACGTACGCGCCGACGTCGTGATGAGCGGCGTGACGCGGAGGCCGAGGGACGCGAGCTTCGCCGCGTCGAGGCTCCAGAAGCTCGACCAGACGAAGGCCTGGTCTCCGAGCCCGCGCGTCACCGTCGAGTCGGGCGCGAAGTGCGCCGCCACGGCGCGCACGACGAAGGGCAGCGCGGAGGTCTGCATGTCGATCTCCGGACGCGGCCCGATGCGGTTCACCTGCGTCTGCGCCGCCATCTTCGTCTTCACGTCGTCGAAGAGCACCTCGGGGTCGAGCAGGATCCCCAGATCCGGGAGGTAGAGGTGGTTGACGTCGTTGAACTGCGGCTGCGGCCAATAGACGACGTCGAAGCCGCGGCCGCGGTACTGCCGCGCCTGCACGTTGTAGTGCTGCGCGGCGAGGATGGCGCTTCCGCCCTGGTAGAGGTGGCGCGCGAGCCAGTCGTAGGTCTTCGAGACGTCGCGCCGCGGTTGGATCCACACGACGAGATCGGGGCTCTCCGGGAAACGAGGCTCCCGCGGGTTCACGTGCACCGGCGCGAAGTCGAGGCTCTCGAGCACGCGCCGCGCGACGGCGTAGACGTCGGTGCCGGAGGGCGCCGTCAATCCCGCCTGGAAGTCGTCGTAGGCCTCCGCCGGCGACGGCCTCGGCACGTCGGAAGCGAAGACGACGACGGGGCGCTTCCCCGTCTCGAGACGCCAGAGCGCGAAGGCGAGGCGGAACTCGAGCGCCTCCATGGACGACGCGTCGCGGAAGCGCAGCACCTCGGTGCGCCCGCGGGCCGAGAGACGCAGCGAGGCGTGCACCGTCCGCACGGTCGTCACCTCCTCGTCCTGCGTCGCGACCTGGAACGGCGTGACGCCCAGGGCCTCGAGCGCGGCGCGACGTGCGTCGCCGAGATCGTCGGGGTCGGTGCGGCGGATCACGAGATCGGCGCCGGCGGATCGGAGGCCGGCGAGCCGATCGAGGATCGCCTTCGCCCAGGGGCGCATCGCGGGCGAGAGCTTCTCCGCGCGAGAGAAGAGGAGCTCCGCCTCCACGGCGCCGGCGCCCGTCGCCCGCGCGGCGATCGCGCGGGTCTCGGGGGCGAGGGAGCTCGCTCCCTCCTCGGAGAGATCGGCGTTCACGCGGATCGTCGCGGCGCCGCGCGCCACGACGGCAGCGGCGAGGATCGCGAGGACGGCGCCGGCGAGCATCCATCCGGCGAGCGGGATGCGGTCCTCGCGCGCCGCGCGCCCGCCGGCGAAGGCGCCGCGCGCGAGGGCGAGGGCCACGAGCAGCGCCGGCAGCAGGAAGACCGCGAGCCCGCGCCAGAGGAGGCGTTCGGCGGGGCCGAGCGGCGGGATCGGCTCCGACTCGATCACGCCCGCGCGGTGGATCACGAGCCGGTCGACGGACGTCGTGTTTTCGAGGAGCGTGCGCAGGAGACGCGGATGGGCGACGGCTTCGCGGTCGTAGAGGCCGTCCTGGAACGGGCTCGACGACGCGAAGAAGTAGACGGAGCCGCGCCAGGGATCGCGCGGGTGGACGCGCACGACGAGCGGCTGCTTCGCCACGGGCTCGCCGCGGTCGCGCGCGAGATCCGCCAGGGCGACGGGCGTTCCGGGCGCGACCTCCTGGATCCACGTCTTGTCGGAGCTCGTCGCGAGGACGTCGCCCGCGAGTCCGCGCGCGGCGAGCGCCTCGCCGTCGAGCGTCATCGGCGTCGGCGCGACGAAGAGGAGGTTGCCGTTGGGCTGGCCCCGCAGCGTGCGCCAGTCCTGGTCGAGGGCGATGCAGCGCACGGCGAAGGGCGCCGGCGCACCCTCGCCCGGGCTCGCGCCCGCCGGGCCGGCGATCGTCTCGCTGCGCTCGTCGAGGACGACGCCCGGAACGGCCCGGAGCCCGAAGTGGGCGAAGAGATCCTCGGCGCCGTAGTCGCTGGCGCGGAAGACGGCGGCGGGTCGGCCCTCCACCGTCGTCAGCTCCACGCGGCGGGAGCTCCCGGCGATCACGACGGAGCGGCCGCGCGCGATCCAGTGATCGAGCGCGCGGAGCTGCTCCTCGCCGACGGGCCCCGGGTCCATCCAGAACAGGACGTCGGCCTCCGGCGGGATCGAGACGCGCCCCGAGAGGCTGGCGCGCACGACGTCGGCCTCCTTCTTGTCGGGGCGGTCGACGCCTGTGAGCGCGGAGCGCAGGACCTGGTAGCCCGTCTCCGGCGCCGCGATCGCGATCACGGGCTTCCGAGGGCTCTCCATGGCGTCGAGGTTCTCGACGACGAGGCCCTGGAGCCGCTCCAGGTGCTCGGGTCCGATGCCGTTGATCGCGACGTCGCGGCGCGGGCCGAAGGAGATCGTGAGGGTCGACCAGACGGTCTGCTCGCTCCAGGCATCGCGCTCGACGCTCCGCGCCCGGAACGGCGCCACGCCGCGGCGCGCGGCGTACTTCACGAGGTCGGGATCGGTGTCGGGGTCGACGATCTGGAAGTCGACCTTGCCGCGCGACGCGGCGCGCAGCGCCTCCAGCAGGTCCGTGACGCTGCTCTCCACGTGCCGCAGGTGCGACGGCATGCGCGAGCGGTCGCTCACGAAGTAGGTGAGGAAGACGCTGTCCTGGAGCGAGTCGAGCCGGCGGAGCGTCGCGCCCGTGAGGCGCGTGAGCCGCGCGCGGCCGAGCTCGAGGCGCGCGCCGGGCACGTGCCGCGCGACGCGGACGGCGAGACCGGCCGTCGCGAGCGAGAGTGCGGCCGCCAGCGAGACCGCGAGCGCGCTCGCGAGCTTCATCGGCGGGCTCGGCGGAGTCGTCGCGCGGCGCGCATCAGGCCCGCGTCCTCTCCAGGACGCGCGCGTCGAGCCAGAGACACACGACCGCGATGCCTCCGAAGTAGACGAGGGCCGGGAGCGTCACCACGCCGCGCACGAAGGCCTCGTAGTGGGGCGCGATCGAGACCGTGTCGTAGAGGATCGTGCCGACGCCGAGGGCTGGAGCGATCCCGTCGAGCACGGCCACTACCCTGTCGTTCCCGAGGAGCACCAGCACGAAGGCGGCGACGGTGCTGGTCACGAAGGCGACGATCTGGTCTCCCGAGAGCGCCGACAGCAGCAGGCCGATGGCGAGGAACTGCGCGCCGAGGAAGAGGAGTCCGAGGTAGCCGCCGACGATGCGCCCGCCGTCGGGGTCGCCGAGGACGAAGAGCATCACGACGATGGGGATCGACCCCAGGAGGAAGAGCCCGTAGAGAGCGAGGGCCGCGACGTACTTCCCGAGCACCGCCTGCAGCGTCGTGATGGGCAGCGTGAGGAGGAGCTCGATCGTGCGCTGGCGCCGCTCCTCGGCCCAGAGACGCATCGTCACGGCCGGCAGGAAGAAGGCCAGCAGCAGCGGCAGCGTCTCGAAGTAGCCGCCCATGTCGACGGTGCCCGTGAGGAAGAACTCGTTCATGAAGATCGAGTTCGCGAGCACCACGAAGGCGATCGTGTAGACGTAGGCGATGCTCGAGTCGAAGTAGGCCGACACCTCGCGGCCCGCGACGAGGCGCACGCCGCCGAGCCAGCCGAGGCGCGAGGGCGCGGGGACCGGGGCGGATGCGGGGGCGGACGCGCTCATGCGGCGGCTCCCTTCGCCTTCACGATCTGGAGGATCGTCTCCTCGAGGGTCTGCTGCTCCTTCTTCGCGCGCTCCTGCATCTCCGAGACCGGTGCGTCGGCGAGGAGCCGGCCGTGCTGGATCACCAGCAGGCGCTCCGAGATGGCCGTCACCTCGCTCAGGATGTGGCTGCTGAAGAGGATCGCGCGGCCGGGGCGCAGCGCGCGGAGGAAGTCGCGGAAGGCGACGACCTGCAGCGGATCGAGGCCGTGGGTCGGCTCGTCGAGGACGATCACCGGCGGGTCGTGCAGGAGCGCCGCCGCGACGCCGATGCGCTGGCGGTAGCCCTTCGAGCACTGGTGGACGCGCTTCCCGAGGACCGCCTGCAGCGAGCAGGCGCCGACGGCCCAGTCGGTGCGCTCGGCGAGGCGCGCGCCGCCGAGGCCGCGGGCACGGCCCACGAAGGAGAGGAATCGGTCGACGCGCATCCCGTCGTAGAGCGCGTTGTGCTCCGGCAGGTAGCCGAGGGCGCGGCGGACGGAGAGGGGATCCTTCTCGACGTCGTGGCCGGAGACCAGGATGCGGCCCGAGTCGGGCGGCAGCCAGGTGGAGATCATCTTCAGGACCGTCGACTTGCCGGCGCCGTTCGGCCCGAGGAAACCGACGATCTCTCCGACGTTCACGTCGAAGGACACCCGGTCGACGGCGAGGGTCTCGCCGTAGCGCTTGCTCACGTTCTCGACGTGGATCATGGGGCGGGCAATCCTAGCCGCCCGTGGGCGAAGTCATCCGGGCCTCGCGCGCTCTCCGATCCGGCGCCCTCGCGATCACGGCGGGTCCTTGTACCACTCCGTCGACTTGCCGCCGTGCGTGCCGACCTTCCTCTCGATCTCCGCGAGCCGCACGGCCGACGGACTCTCGGGCGCGCGCGCCGCGGCGAGGGCCTCGTCCACTTCGGCGATGGTCCTGCAGCCGGGCACGAGCACCGTGGCGTCCTTCTGCGCGAAGGCCCAATCGAGGCACTCCCGCGCCGTGACGCGCCCCTCGGCGACGAGCGCTCCGGCGGCGAAGATCTTCATCGCGATCACGGCGACTCCGCGCGCGCGCGCCTTCGGCAGGAGCTCCTTCACGAAGGAGTGGAGCTGCAGGTCGATCGGGTTCACGGGCACGAGGGCCGTCGCGAACTCGTGTCGCTCGAGCGCCGCGAGCACCCACTTCGGGTCGCGGTGTCCGGTGACGCCGATCCACCGCACGAGTCCCTCCTCGCGCGCCTTCGCGAGCCCCTCCAGCACCGAGCCCTTCGCGAAGACCGTCTCCACGTCGTCGTGCACCTCGTGCACCTGCACCGAGTCGACGAAGTCGACGCGGAGACGCTTCAGCGACTGCTCCAGCTCCCGGCGCGCGCCGTCGGCCCGCCGCTCGAGGGTCTTCGTCGCGAGGAAGAATTCCTTGCGGTCGAAGCCGTCGAGCGCGAGGCCGATCCGCGTCTCCGACGCGCCGGCGCCGTAGGAGGGCGCCGTGTCCAGGTAGCGGATCCCCTGCGCGAAGGCGTGGCGCAGGACGTCGACCGCCTCGCGCTCCTTCGGGAGCTGGCAGATCGGGTAGCACCCGAGACCGAGACGTGGAACGACGCGGCCGGTCTTGCCGAGGGCGACCGCGGGCAGCGCCGCCGGCCGGCTCGCGGGCGCGTCCTGGATCCAGCGCGCGGCCACCGCCGCGGCGGAGAGATGGAGGAACTGGCGCCGGTCGATCGGCATGGCATCGGCCCGCACCGCGCGTCGGACGCGGCAGCGGTCGGCCGGACAGTATCCTCGATCCCGTGATCGAGCCCAGCGACGCCCGAGATCGAGGAGGCTCGGGCCGCGACGCGCCCGATCTGGCCGTGCCGGCCGTCTTCGACCGCGCCGTGGAGGCCCTCGACCCCGCGTCGATGATCGTCTACGCCGGATCCCGGATGGGGACGGCGCTCCGCGCGCGGCTCGCGCCCGAGGACGTCTGGCAGGAGGCGCTCGTCCAGGCCTGGCGCGATCGTGGACGTTTCACTTGGCAGGGCCCGCGCAGCTTCCGGCGCTGGCTCCTCACGATCGTCGACCACCGCGTGGTCGATCTCTCGCGGCATCTCACGGCGGAGCGCCGCGGCGGGGGCGCCACCGAGGAGACGCTCCTCGACGGCGGCGGATCGACCTTCGGCCGCGCGGACGCGACGCCGCTCGTCTCGACGACGCCGAGCCGCGTGGCGAGCCACCGCGAGCGCGCACGGATCCTCGAGGAGGCGCTCGCCGCGCTGCCGGAGACCCACCGCGAGATCCTCTGGCTCCGTCTCTTCGAGGACGTCTCCGTGGACGACATCGCGCGGCGCCTGGAGCTCCCGCCGTCGACGGTGAAACATCGCGTGCGCGTCGCCTCGGAGGAGTTCCACCGGCGCGTACGCGCGGCGCTGCGCTCCGGCCCGTGAAGGAAGCCGGATCGAGCGCCGACGACGAGTCGTTCCTCGACGCGCTCCACGAGGAGGTGCTCGAACGTCTCGCCGAGGGGCTCCCCGTCGACCGCGACGCGATCCGCGCGCGTCGTCCCGCGCTCGGTGCACGCATCGACGACGTGGTGGCGCTCGCGTGCGGCGTCGCGCTCACGCGGGAGCCGCGGTCGCTCCGCGTCGCCGGCTACTCGATCGAGGGCGAGCTCGGCCGTGGAGCGATGGGCACCGTGTTCCTCGCACGCCAGGAGACGCTCGGACGGCGCGTCGCGCTGAAGGTCTTGCCGACCTGGGCGTCGCTCTCGGAGAGCGCGACGCAGCGCTTCCTCCAGGAGGCGCGCGCCCTCGCGCGCGTCCGCCATCCGAACGTGGTGGCGGTGCATGACGTCATCGACGACGGCACGGTCCACGCCTACGCCATGGA
Organism: uncultured Planctomycetales bacterium; assembly: GCA_964545855.1. GTDB lineage: Bacteria > Planctomycetota > UBA1135 > UBA1135 > JACQFD01 > CAZJHD01. Next base: position 6,737 of record CAZJHD010000079.1, on the reverse strand, counting down.
GTGGATCGAGGGGGCGACCCTCGCCGGCGTCATCGAGCGGCTCCGGGCGCGCGGGCCCGAGGCGTCGATCGAGGACGCGGCCGCCGTCCTCGGCGCCGACCCGGCGCGACTCGGCGCCACGCTCGCGGTGTTCCTCGCCCGCGTCGGCGCGGCCCTCGCGCGCGCGCTCGCGACGGTGCATGCGGCGGGGCTCCTCCATCGCGACGTGAAGCCCTCCAACGTGCTGCTCCGCTCCGACGGCGCTCCGCTCCTCTCGGACTTCGGTCTCGTGCGCGACTCGGAGACGGACGGACTCACGCGCACGGGGCAGTTCCTCGGCACCGTCGCCTTCGCGTCGCCCGAGCAGCTCCGCGGCGACGCCGACCGCGTCGACGAGCGCTCCGACGTCTACTCCCTGGGCGTCACGCTCTACGAGGCGCTGGCGCGGCAGCTTCCCTACCCGGGCCGCTCGCCGGCGGAGGTGCTCGGCCGCATCGAGCGCGGGCCCGCCGCGCTCCTGCGACGCGCCGGCGCGCGCGTGCCGCGCGATCTCGAGACGATCGTCGCGAAGGCGATCGACCCCGATCCGGACCGTCGCTACGGGAGCGCCGCCGATCTCGCCGACGACCTCGAGCGGCTCCTGCGCCTCGAGCCGATCCGTGCGCGGCCCGAAGGGTGGCTCCGCCGCGTCGCCCGCGTGGCGCGGCGCGACCGGCGCGCCCTCGCGGCCGCGGCCCTCGCCGCCGCCCTCACGCTCGCCCTCGCGGGCCTCGCCGCGAAGAGCTGGCTCGACCGGCTCGCCGTTCCGGGCCGCGTCGCGTCGCACGTGCGCAGCGCGCGCCTCGAGCTCCTCGATCCTCGCTATCTCTTCGAGGTCTGGGGCGTGATCCACGGCGGATGGCTGCGCGCGCGCTCGCTCCTCGCGGACGAGGGCGCCGCACGGGCGATCGCCGAGTACGAGGCAGCGCTCGCGCTCGACCCGGATCACGACGCCGCGCGGCTCGAGCGCGATCTCGTGCGCGCGTCGCGCGCCCTCGACGACCCTGGCGCCGACTTCGCCGCGCTGCCTCCCCCCGTCGCGGCCGTCGCGCGGCGCTGGGCCGCGGGCGAACTCGGCCGCAGCGTCTCCCTCGAGGGTCTCGCACCGAGCGAGGTCCGCGCGCTCGGCGTCCTCGCGTACCTGAGCGGGCTCGTCGACGTGTCGATCCAGGCTCTCGACACGCTCGACCCCGTCGCGCACCCCGATCCTCTGGTGGACGGACTCCTCGGTCAGGTGCTCGTGGAGGCGGGCGGCGCTGCGGCCGCGTACCCGCGATGCCTCCGCGCGGCGGCGGCGTTCCCCGAGGCGGGATTCCTCGCGTCGGCCGCCGCCGAGGCGGCCCTCGCGAGCGGCGACCGCGCGGCAGCGCGGCGGCTCCTCGACGCCGCGGAGCGCGCCGCCATCGCGCCGGACGGACGCGTCCACGAGCGCCGGCGTCTCGACCTCCTCTGGGCCGAAGGCGACGCCGAGGCGGCGGTCGCCGGCTACGAGCGCATGCTCCGCGAGGGGCGCTCGACGCCCGAGCTCTTCGTTCGGCTCGCGCGTTCCCACGAGTCGCGCGGCGAGAGGGAGGCGGCGATGCGGCGTGCCGTGGAGGCGCATCGCGGATCGCCGAGCTACCCGCCGCTCCGCGCGCTCCTCGACCGCGTCTCCGGCGCCTGGTGGAGTCACGAGCCGCCGCTCGCGCGATTCGCGCTCGCCGCTTCGGCCATCGAGGGACGCGGCGACGCGCGCTCGATCTCCTTCGCCGAGCTCGCGCGCTGGCTCGGGCCCCCTCCGGATCCTCCCACGTCGGCGGCGCCACCGCCGAGCCGCCGCGCGTGGGATCTGGTGGCGGCTCCGCCTTGGGCTCCGCCCGCCGACGCCGGCGCGGCGTCGCGCGACGGGGAGTTCGACGACCTGCCGCTCGCCGAGACGGCCGCGCGCGTGTCCGCGGCGGAGCGGGGAGAGACACTGCGGGCGGACGCATGGCGCGCGCTCTGGCGCGAGACACGGACGGGACGCGCGCTCGCGGCGTCTCTCGCGGCCGCCGGCTGGATCCCGCGCGGTCCCCCGCAGCCGCCCGAGGGCCCGCGGCCGGCGGATCGCATGCGCGAGATCGCCGTGACGCCGGGCTTCGAGGGCGTGCTCCTCCCGGCCGGCGACTCCGACGGCGACGGAATCGACGAGCTCTGGACGGTGCACCGGCGCGTCGGCGATGCGGGCCGCGAGATCCGCGTCACGTCTCTCGACGGCGCGAGCGCACGCGCCGGGTTCGCGGCGGCGCTCTCCGCATCGGCGGGTCCCGTCCGCCTCGCCACGGCCGATCTCGACGGCGACGGCGCGCTCGACGTAGTGGCGGGCGAGCGCGACGCGGCCGAGGCCGGGCTCGACGCGGGGTCCGTCGCCTGTTTCTCGGGCCGCACGGGCGAGCGCCTCTGGCGCCGGACGGGAGCCGGCGCCGACACGAGACTCGGTCTCGCGGTGACGGTCGTCGGCGACGTCGACGGCGACGGCGTGCCGGAGATCGCCGTTTCGTCGGCGTCGACGGGCGGCACGGGCCTCGTCGAGATCCTCTCGGGTCGCGATGGGTCGCGACTCCGCGCGCTCTCGGGCGAGAGCTCGCTCTCGGGATTCGGCGCCGCGCTCTGCGGTCCTGGAGACGTGGACGGAGACGGCGCCGGCGACCTCGCCGTGTCGGCGCCGAGCGAGCCCGTGGACGGGCTCCCGCGCGGACGCGTGCGGGTCGTCTCCGCGCGCGACGGGAAGGTGCTCTCCGTGTTCGCGCGGCGCGACGGGCCACCGGGACAGCTCGGCCACGCGCTCTCGGCCGTGGGCGACGTCGACGGAGACGGACGGGGCGACGTCGCCGTCGGCGCGCCGGGCGCGATCGCCGGGGACGGAGTGTGCGTCGTCTCCTCGCGCGGCGAGCTCCTCGCGACCGTGCGGGCGGGCCCACGCGACGGCGGCCTCGGCAGCGCGATCGCGCTCTCGGAGAGCGACGCGGGCCCCGCGCTCGCCGTGTCGGCGCCGGAAGCCGATCGGCCCTGGGCGGCGGATGCGGGACTCGTGCTCCTCGTCGACCGACGGAGCGGACGACCGATCGAACGCGCCATGGGCGGAGCCCCCGGGACCCGGCTCGGCGAGGGCCTGGCGGCGATTCGAGTCGACGCCGGGGAACGCGTCCTCGTCCTCGGGGGCCGCACGTCGGACGGCAGTAAGGGGTTGTGGAGCTGGCGCCCAGCGCGCTGACGGCAGGAAATCTCCACGGCTTTCTCGCTTCCCGCATCGACCGGGGATTCGCTCGTTCTCTCGGAGGGCCGACGGTCCTCGCCGGGCTCCGGCCCGACGTCGCCGATCCCCGCGCGTCCTTCCAGAGAACTGCAATGAAACTCCCGACCCAGCTCCTCGCGTCCTTCGCCGCCGCGGCCTTCTGCACAAACGCCCTCGCGCCGCCAGCCTTCTCGCAGGTGCTGACGGGCGAAGTCGAGCAGGCACCGCTCGAGTTCGCGACCTACACCGTGAACTTCGGGAGCCCCGTGCGGAGCCCCGTCGTCTTCGTCGGAGATCCCATCGACTTCCCGATGAAGGAGATGGTCTTCCTGGCGGGTCCGCAGTCCATCTGGACGCTCACTCCGGGAACCCCGAACGCGTTCACCTCCCCGCTCGTGCCCCCGCTCGTTCTGCCGCAGCTCGTCGACCCAGTTCTGGAGGGGCCCTTCTACAACGGAGTGATCGTGCTCGACCGGGGCACCGATCTCATCTACTCGGTCCAGTTCGCGAACGGGGTCGGCTCCGTCGCGGCGACGCAGGCCGTTGGCACGGGGAGCGTGGCGATCACGCTCGGCGACTTCGACGCCGACGGGACGACCGACGTCGTGACGGCCGACAGCAGCACGTGCGACCTCACGGTGACGCGCGGCAATGGCACGGGCGGCTTCCAGGGCCCGCCGACGCAGGGCGGTACCCAGCTCTGCTTCGTCGAGGCCATGGAGACCGGGGACATGGTGGGGACTCCCCGGCTCGATCTCGTGCTCCTGACGGGGAGCTTCGGCGCGGAGTCCCTCCGCGTCCTCGAGGGCAACGGAGGGGGTCAGTTCAATCCGGTGCAGACCCTCCCCTTCCCGCCGGGAACGCACATCACGGACCTCGGCCTCGGCGACATCGACAACGACGGCGATCTCGACGTCGTGGCGCCGCAGGACGATCCGGGCGGCCTGTGGATCCTCCGGAACGGGCCGACGCTGCTCGCGCCTCCGGTGAAGGTCCCGATCCCGACCAACGGGGCCACGACGATCACCCAGTCCGATCTCCTCGACCTGAACGGCGACGGCCGTCTCGACATCGTCGTCGGACTCTCGCTCCCGCTCGGTGGCGACGTGAAGATCCTCCTCCAGGATCCGCTCGGGAACTTCAACGGGGCGAACGCGCCGGGCTTCCCCGCGGGAAGCGAGGTGCGCGGCCTCTCCCATTGGGACATCGATCTCGACGGCGCGCTCGACCTCGCCGTCTCGGTCCGTGTCGGCGTGACGACCCTCTTCGGCGACGGATCCGGCGGATTCCGGAACGTGCCGATCGTGCTTCCCATGCCGCCGCAAGTGGTCGACGGGATCGCGACCGATCTCGACCGTGACGGTCGCACCGACCTCGCGATCCTCGACACCTTCGGCGACGCCGTGAGCCGTCTCCTCGGCGACGGTCAGTTCGGCTTCGCGCCGCAGCCGCCTCTCTTCACCAACTGTCCCGATCCTCGGAACCTGTTCGTCGACGACCTCTGTGAGGACGGTCTCGCCGACCTGGAGGTCGGCTGCGCCTCGGCGCTGCTCGTCGGCGCGAACGGTCAGGGACCTCTCGTCTCGGGGCTCGGCGTCGCCGGAGGACACTGCTACCTCGGATTCTCCGCGGGGCCCACGCCGCAGCGGGACGTGCTCGGCTTCTTCGACAATCCGCCGCGGCTGCAGGTCCTCGATGGGATCGGGTGCGGTCTCTTCGCGCCCGGCGCGACCGTCGCACTCCCCGGTCTGCCCGTGAATCCGCGCGCCGTGCTGCGCGCCGACATCGACAACGACGGCGACCGGGACATCCTCTTCGCCGCGCCGAATGCGATCGTCGTGTGCCCGATCGGAGCGAACGGCCTGCCGCAGCCGAGCTTCTCCCTGCCGCTCGGCGTCACTTCCGGGAGCCTCTCCGTGGGCGACGTCGACCGCAACGGCCTCCTCGACCTCGCCGTCGCCGTGCCGGCCCTCGACGAGGTGCGGCTGCTCCTGCAGGGGCCCGCGGGCGTGTTCGTTCCGGCGCCGCCGCTTCTGCTGCCGGTCACGTCCGCCGTCTCGTCGGCGACCCTCTTCGACTTCGACGGCGACACCTGGATCGACCTGCTCGCCGTGAACCCGGGAACCGGCCTGCTCACGCTCTTCCGGAACGACGGCGCGGGACTGCTCCTGCCCTGGAGTTCTCACCCGATCTTCCTCCCGAGCCCCTTCACGGGCTTCCTGCCTCCGCCGATCGTCGCCGATTTCGACGCCGACGGCGACTGGGACGTCGGCGTCTTCGCGCCACAGGGGCTCTCGATCTTCTCCAATCAGACCGGCGAGAACGCCGGCAACGTCCCCTATGGAACCGGCACGCCCGGCTGCAACGGGCGGCTCGGCGTCTCCTACGCCGAGGAGCCGAAGGTCGGTGGCGTGCTCACGATCGTCTGCACCGGTGCGCCGCCGAGCTCGCTCGGCCTTGGCCTCGCGACGAGCTTCCCGCTCTTCCCGGGCGCCGACATCTTCGGCATCGGCCTCACCCTCGAGGTCGATCTGCTCCTGTCGCCGCAGCTCCACGCGCTCGATCTCTTCAGCGACCCGCTCGGCGTAGGCGGTGCGCTGATCCCGATCCCGCCCGATCCCCAGCTCTCGGGACTCACGCTCGCGCTGCAGGCCGTCTGGGTGCAGCCGCCGGGAGACACCTGCACCGCGTCGATGTTCGGGTTGGAATCGTCGCGCGGCGGGTCGTTCACGATCGGGAACTGAGGCCGCTACCGCCGCCGTGCGGCGACGACGCGGGCGGGCTTGCGCGAGACGCGGGTCCGCCCGCTTCCCTTTCCGCGCGCCTTGCCGCGCGTCTTCGATCTCGCCTTCGCGGCGCGCGCCGCGACGGGATGCGGATCGGGAGGTGGTGTTCTTCTCGGGTCGCAGAACCCACGGGACGAGCTGGTGCAAGGCACCATCGCGCTACTCGCCGGGGTCCGTGAGGAAGACGTAGATCCCGGTGAGCCGCTCCGCGCGGAAGCCGGGCTCGTCGGGCCGTCCCGGTCCATCGGTCTCGAAGGAGACGCCGCGCACGCCGGAGACGACGAGGCTCAGGTCGACGCGCGAGACGGGGCCGAGGTGCTCCTCGACGTCGGCGACCGTCGATCCGACGCCGATCCGCTGGGCGAGGAGTCCGCGGTAGGGCGCTCGGACGAGGATCTGCTCGACGATCCCGCCCTCCGTCCAGAGACCGACGGCGGGTGATCCGTAGCGCGCCATGCCGTCGGGCAGCGCAATCGGGAACTCTTCGCCGCGCAGGCGGCGGAACGCGCTCGTCGCCGCGAGCAGTGCATCGATGGAGATCCCGAGCGGAATGCCGGCGGCGCCGGCGCCGGGGAGGAGGGCTGCGTCGAGATCGAGCATGGAGTCACGAGAGTGTGCGCCCAAGGTCCCGGGAATGGGGTCAGACCCTTTTCTCTCGCTCTCCTCTCGCGGCGCGCATG
>CAZJHD010000078.1:0-19496 GCA_964545855.1 uncultured Planctomycetales bacterium | reverse complement strand
CTCGCAGCCGGCCGAAGCCCGGCGCCGATTTCTTCACGACCTCAGACCCCTTTCCTCGTCTCGCGCGAATGCGCGAGACGAGAAAAGGGGTCTGACCCCATTCCCGGGGCCCCCGCCGATCCGGGAGACTGCCGCGACCCCCAACGGAGACCCCCATGCAGAGCCGACTCGTCGCGTATCTCGCAGCCGCTGCACTCGGAGCGCTCGCCCTCGCCGCGTCCTCCCAGGACTCCAAGCCGGCGCCGATCCGCATGGGGGAGGGGCTCCACACCTACGAATGGGTGCGCGGCTGGGGCGACTACCGCGCCGACGGCCCCATCGGGAACACCCACGGCTGCGTCGTGATCGACTTCGCGGGCCGGATCTACTTCAACACCGACTCGGAGCGCGCGGTGATCGTTCTGTCGCCCGAGGGGAAGATCCTGAAGTCCTGGGGGAAGGAGTGGGCCGGCGGTCTCCACGGGATGACCCTCGTGCGCGAGGGCGACCAGGAGTTCCTCTACCTGGCGCACACGGCACGCCATCAGGTGGCGAAGACGACCCTCGACGGCGAGGTGCTCTGGACGATCGACGCGCCGATGGACTCGGGCGCCTACGAGAAGCCCGAGCAGTTCGTGCCGACGAGCGTCGCCGTCGCGGAGAACGGCGACGTCTACGTGGGCGACGGCTACGGGAAGAGCTGGATCCATCGCTTCGACCGCGACCGCAAGCGGATCCACTCCTGGGGAGGCTGGGGGACCGAGCCCGGGAAGATGAAGAGCCCCCACGGCATCGCGATCGTCGAGCGGCGAGGGCGGAGCTGGCTCTACGTCTGCGACCGCGAGAACAGCCGGTTGCAGGTCTTCGACCTGGAGGGCCGTCACGTGGGCTTCGTCGAGCCGGGGCTGCGGCGCCCGAGCAATCTCCACCAGCGCGGCGAGTCCCTCGCCGTCGCCGATCTGGAGGGCCGGGTCACGATCCTCGACGGCAACGACAAGATCGTCTGCCACCTGGGCGACAACCCCGACCCCGCGAAGCGCGCGAACAACGGCGTGCCGATGGACCAGTGGGTCGACGGCGCCTTCACGTCGCCGCACAACGCGCGCTTCGACGCCGAGGGCAACCTCTTCGTGCTCGACTGGGTGTCGAGCGGACGGCTCTCGAAGCTGCTCCGCGTGAAGGGGCGCTGACCGGACCCGCGGCTACGATGCGGCGACTACGAGGATCCTCCATGAACACCTTCCTCGCGCCGCTCGCCCTCGCGTTCCTCCCTTTCGCTCTCGGCGACGATCCGGCGGCCGGCGCGACCACGACGCGCCCCGCCTCCCCGGCGGCCGGCACGGCGGCGGTCGGTGCCGCGGCGCGGATCGACGGCGCGAAGCTCCACGCGCACGTCGCGACCCTCGCCGACGACTCCTTCGAGGGCCGTGCGACGGGCACTCCCGGCGCGGCGAAGGCGCGCGAATATCTCGTCGCGCGCTTCACGGAGATCGGCCTCGCGCACTTCGGCGAGAGCTACCTCCAGCCCTTCGACGTGAAGGTGCGGCGACGCGTGCGCTCGACGACGGCCGAGACGACGACGGAGGAGAAGAAGGAAGGGGTGAACGTCGTCGGCCGGATCGTCGGAGCGAAGCACCCGGATCGCTGCATCGTGCTCTCGGCGCACTACGACCACCTCGGCACGCGCAACGGCGAGGTCTACAACGGCGCCGACGACAACGCCTCGGGAGTGGCGGCGCTGCTCGAGATCGCGCGGTGGCTCGCGGCGCATCCGCCGGCCCACACGATCGTGTTCGCCGCCTTCGACTCCGAGGAGAGCGGCCTCCAGGGCGCCCACTCCTTCGTCGCGCACCCGCCGGTTCCGAAGGACGCGCTCCTCGTGAACGTGAACCTCGACATGGTGGGCCGGAACGACAAGGGGGAGCTCTACGCCTGCGGCACGCGGCCCTGGCCGGGGCTGAATCCCTTCGTCGAGAAGGCGAAGTCGCACCCTCCCGTGAAGCTCCTCATGGGCCACGACGGCGGCGAGGGCGCGACGGGCCGCGACGACTGGACGAGCCAGTCCGACCAGGGCGCCTTCCACGCGGCGGGGATCCCGTTCCTCTACTTCGGCGAGGAGGACCACGAGGACTACCACCGTGCGACGGACGAGGCCTCGCGCATCCAGCAGGACTTCCACCGCGCGGCGACGGAGACGATCCTCGACGTCCTCCTCGCGATCGACGCGGGCCTGGGCGGGAAGCGGCCGGGGGCCCCGAAGGAGGCTGCCTCGAAGTAGGCTGCGATCGCCATGCTCCCGCCGACCGTTGCACGGAATCTCTCGGGCGGAGTTCTTCCCGCACTGCTGGGCTCGAGCCTCCTCCTGCCGATCGTCCCGCTCCCGGCGCAGGACGCGCCGCGGCAGGTGGTCCTGCTCGAAGGGGTCACGACCGAGGACGCCTCGATCCGCCTCGAGCCTCCGTCGTCGGCGGCAGGCGGCCTTCACCGCGCCTGGGCGGCCGGACGCACGGCGACGGGGCTGCGGGGCGAGTGGAGAGCCATCGGCGGATCGGACGCGGAGGCGCACCGGTTCGAGATCGCCGGCGACGCCGGAGCCGGCGCGCCGCCGCACGCCCTCGCCGTCGCCGGCGGCGCGATGGTCGTCCTCGGCGTCGAGGCGGGCGCCGGGGCTCCACAGCTCGTGGCGCGCGCCGTCGCACGCGACGCCTCGGTCGCATCGCCGGCGATCGTGCTCGCGCCGGCGGCGCCGGAGTCGATCCGCGCGCTCGCGCTCACGACCGTCGGTGCGCGGCGTTTCCTCGCCGCGTGGATCGAGTCGGCGCCCGGAGCGGACACCGTCGTCCGCGTTGCGCGGCTGGAAGTCCCCTCGACCGCCCCCGCATCGCGGTCCGTCGAGACGCAGACGCTCGTGACCTGGAAGGACTCGTCTCCTTGCGAGGGACGCAGCTTCTCGCTCTCGCGCGCCACGGGAGCGAACGTCGCCGTCGCCGTCGCTCTCGCGTCGAAGGAGGGCGTGCGGATCGAGACGGCGATCTCGACCGACGCGGGGGAGAGCTTCGGGCGCTGGAAGCCGCTTCCCGGAGGATCCTGGAGGAGCGCGCCGCTCCCTCGCGTCGATTGCGACGTGACGATGTGGGACACCATCCAGAGCCTCCGCAACCAGCCGGTCTGCGCCTTTACCAAGGAGGGCCGCGTCCTCGTCGCGCCGTGGCGCGACGGCTCCTTCGACTGCGGCGAGGGACGCCTTCCGAGCCTCGAGTTCTCCGACGGCTCGATCTACGTCGCGCTCACCGAGCCCGAGGGCGACGCGTTCCGCCTCGGCGTCTACCACGGGAACGGACCGGTCTCGTGGCTCGACGCCTCCCCGCTCTTGGCCGCGGGCTGGACGACGCGGCTCTCGGAGCTCGTGACCTGCGGCGACGAGGTGTGGGCGAGCCTCAGGGACCGCTCGGAGCAGGGCTCGCGGCTGCGCGCCGTCGAGGTGGGCTGGGCGGAGGAGCCGGTTCTGCGGAAGCGCGAGTGAGCCGGGCGTCGGGCGCCGCGCCCGCAGGCCGCTGCCGAGCGCCGCTCCCGAAGTGGGGGCGGTGCGGCTTTCTCCGTCGGGAAGGCGGTCAATTCGGGCCCCGCCGGAGGACGAAGAGGAGAGTCGCCGCCCCCTGCGATGACCACCCCGAGGGACCCGAAATCCATTCCCGTTCTCGTCGCCTCGGCCCATGGGGAGAGGCGGCGCGACTGGGCGGCGGAGCTGGCGGCCGCGGGACACCCCGTGGCGCAGGCGACGAGCGTCCGGGAGTGCCAGGACGGCCTGCCGAAGGTGGCCGTGGCGGTCGTCGATTCGGGGCTCGGGCCCGGCGGATCGGCGACCCTCGCGCCGCTGCTGCGCGTCGCGCCCGGGCGGCCGATGCCGGAGCTCGTGCTGGTCCTGCGCGCGACGGATGCGGAGTTCCTGCTCGATCCGGCGTCGTCGGAGCTGGGGGAGCTCCTCGTGGAGCCGGCCCCTCCGGGGCTGCTGGCGCGGCTCGTCGCGCGCGCGGCGGCCGTCGCCGCCCTGCGCGCCGCGGCACCCGTTGCGTTCGCAGCGGGACCCGCGCCCGCCGACGACGTGGCGACCGACCGCTCGCTCTTCCTCGCCACGGTGGCCGAGAAGCTCGCGTCGCCGGCGGATCCGCGCCCGGCGTTCCTCGCCGTCTCGTTCCGCGTCGCGGGAGCGACCGAGGGCAACGGCGCGGGCGCGTCCGTCGATCCGGGGCTGCTGGAGTCGGCCGTGGCCGGCGCGATCCACTTCGCGGCCGCCGAGACGCCGGGACGACCCGAGGTGCGCTGTCTGCGTCTCGAGACCGGAAAGCTCGGCGTGTTCGCCTCCTGGGCCGCTGGCCCGGGGGACGCGACGGCGTTCGCGACGCGCATCGTCGAGCGCGTCACCCAGTCGGTGCGCGTGCGCGGCGAGCGGGTCTCCTGCGTCACGGCCGTGGGCGTCGCGCGCGCGGAGGACGCGATCGGCGCCGACGCGCTGCTCCAGCGCGCCGAGACGGCGAACTACTGCGCGCACTACCAGGCGCGCTGCCCGGTGCAGGAGTACACCGACTCCATGAGCCGGTGGGCCCCGGAGCGGCAGATGCTGGAGCGCGGACTCCGCGACGCCGTCGCGAACGGCGAGCTCGTCGTGCACTACCAGCCGCGCGTGAACACCGCGACGCGGCGCGTGCTCGGCTTCGAGGCGCTCGTCCGCTGGCAGCACCCCACGCTCGGGATGATCGCGCCGGGACAGTTCATCCCCATGGCCGAGGAGACGGGGCTCATCGTCCCCATCGGCGAGTGGGTGCTGCGGACCGCCTGCGCGCAGGCGAAGGCCTGGCAGGACCGTGGGCATCGCCCGGTGCAGATGGCCGTGAACCTCTCGGCGGTGCAGTTCCGCACTCCGGAGCTCTTCCAGGTGGTCACCCGCGCGCTCGCGGACACGGGTCTCGCTCCGGACCGGCTGGAGCTCGAGCTGACCGAGAGCATGCTGATGACCGACCCGCGCTCGACGATCGCGACGCTGAAGCGCCTCAAGAGCGCCGGGATCCAGCTCGCCATCGACGACTTCGGGACGGGCTACTCCTCGCTCAGCTACTTGAAGAAGTTCCCGATCGACGCGCTGAAAGTCGACCAGTCCTTCGTCCGCGAGGTCACGACCAATCCCGAGGACGCCGCCATCACGACGGCGATCATCCTGCTGGGGCACAGCCTGAAGCTGAACGTGATCGCCGAGGGCGTGGAGACCGAGAGCCAGCTCTCGTTCCTGCGCGTGCTGCAGTGCAACGAGCTGCAGGGCTTCCTGATCAGCCGTCCCGTCGAGGCCTCGCGCGCGGAGGCGTTCCTCGCGCAGCCGGCGCCGGCGCCGGCGTCGGCCTGCAGGCGGACGCGGCTCGGCCCGGGTATGGGGTCAGACCCCTTTTCTCTCCTCTCCCTCACGCGCCGCGCACGCGCGGCGCGTGAGGGAGAGGAGAGAAAAGGGGTCTGACCCCATTCCCGGGTGATCGACTCCAGCGGTCCGAGACGCGATCTCTCAGCAGAGCGGGACCATCTTCACGCCGTCGAGGCAGCCCGTCTCGACCGTGAGCGTGAAGGTGCTCCCGCGGCGCGGCTCCGTCTCGACGACGAGGTCGCCGCCGAGGAGCTGGGCGAGCTGCTTGCAGAGCGAGAGACCGAGGCGCGCGCTCCGGGGCTCGGCCGCCTCGACCGCGCGGGGCGGCGCTGCCTCGGTCTGGTCGCCGTGGCAGAAGGGCTCGAAGATGCGGCCGCGCATGTCGTCGGCGATGCCCGTTCCCGTGTCGATCACGTCGCATCGCAGGAGCGGGTTGCGCCAGTCTTCCGTCGCCTCCAGCCGCACGCGGAGCGTCACCTCGCCCTCGTCCGTGAACCGCACCGCGTTGTCGAGCAGCTCCACCAGGATCTGACGCAGCCGGCGTCCGTCGGTGCGCATCGTCTCCGGCACGTCGCTCGCGCCCTCGAGCTTGAACACGAGGCGCTTCGCCGTCGCGGCGGCGCCGGCGGCGGCCGCCACCTCGCGCACGATCTCGGCGACCCGGCAGGCGCCCGGCTCCAGGGTGAGCTTCCCCGCCTCGATGAGCGTGAGGTCGAGCGTCTCGTTGAAGGTCGTCATGAGCTCGACGCTCGATCCGACGATGACGTCGAGGAGCCGCGTGTCCGCCGCGCTCCCGTTGGTCCCCTTCAGGAGCTCCACCTGCCCCAGGATGTGCTGGAGCCTCCCGTTGATCTGATCGCTCAGATGGAACAGGAACTCCGTCTTCATCTGCGTCGACTTCTCGGCCGACGCCTTGGCGGTCATCAGGGCGCGGTTCACCGTCTCGAGGGACGACGCGTAGGCGCGCGCCTCCTGCTCCGCGCGGCGCAGCTCCTCGATGTGGCGGCGCTCGCGCCGGTGCACCTCCCACTTCTCCGTGAGGGCGCTCGCGAGCTGGCAGATCTCGATCGCCTCGAAGGGCTTCTTCAGGATGAGCAAGCGGTCCGACGGGCCCAGCTCCGCGACCGTCTGTTCCCAGGAGTAGTCGGAGTAGGCCGTGCAGAGGACCGCGTGGAGCTCGGCGTCGAGCTTCCAGAGCTGCTGGATCGTCTTGATGCCGTCCATGCCCGGCGGCATGCGCACGTCGACGAAGGCCATGGCGTAGGGGCGCCCCTCGGCCATGGCCTGCCGCACCTTCTCGACGGCCTCGAGGCCCTGGAAGGCGGAGTCGATCTCGAAGCTGACGGCCTTCGGATCGTCGGGCTTGGGCGTCGTCGCGGCGGGGGGCGCCGCGGCGGGAGCGGGCGCCGCCTTCGCGCCGGCGGCGAAGAAGGCGGCCTTGAGATCGGCCACCTGCTTCCCGGCCGCGCCGCTCGCGCGCTCGGCGCCCTTCCCGAGGATCTTCTGGAAATCCTGGTGGATCGACGGCGTGTCGTCGACGAGCAGGATCCGGAGGTTGCGGGCGTCGCTCACCGGGCGGCTCCCGCGGTCCGCGCGGCCCGCAGCGGCAGGTCGAGGACGAAGGTGGCGCCCTTGCCGGGACCGTCGCTCTCGGCGACGAGGCGTCCTCCCATCTGCGTCGCCGCGTTGGCGGCGCCGTGGAGCCCGAAGCCGTGGCCCCCGGGCTTCGTCGTGAAGCCCATGTGGAAGATCCGCAGGAGGTTCTCCCCGGGGATCCCGATGCCCGTGTCGGCGACGGAGATGCGCAGCCGCCCCTCCGCATCGCGCACTCCGATCGTCAGGCGCTTCTTCGGGCCTTCGGCCGCGTCCATGGCCTGGCGGGCGTTCTGGATGAGGTTCACGAGGATCTCGAGCAGCTTGTGCCGGTCGATCAGCTGGTCGGGGATCGCGTCGTACTCCTTCACGATCTCGAGCGACGGGTCGACCGCCTCGGCCTCGTTCGTGAGGGCGATCGCGCGGTCGATCAGCTCGGGGATCGACGTCTCCTCCTGGAGATCCACCTTCACGGCGAAGCTCTGCTGCGACTTCACCAGCTCGCGGATGTGCTCGATCCCCTGGGAGAGCGACGTCATCTCCGCCAGCAGCGCCGAGCGCTGCTCGCCGATCTGTCCGACGAGGGCCGCCAGGAACGGCTGCACGTGCGCGCCGCGCGGGTCGTCCCGGACGAAGGCGGCGAGGTCGTTCGCGTGCTCCGCGAGGACGTCGGAGAGCTGCTGCAAGTCGTCGACGGAGAGCTCCCGCGCCTTCTCGGAGACGAGGGTCGCCGAGATGTTCACGCTGTTCAGCACGTTGCCGACGTTGTGGAGGATCCCCGTCGCGATCTCCGATTTCCCGGCCATGCGCGCCGTGTCCACGAGCGCCGCGCGGGCGTGCTCGAGGTTCTCCATCATCTTGTCGAATTCGCGCGAGAGGATGCCGACCTCGTCGTCGCGCTGGAGATCGAGCTTCGCGCGGAAGTCCTCGTTCTTCCCGATCTCCACGGCGTGGCGCGTGAGGCGCAGCAGCGGCGAGAGCACCGTCGACTGCAGCACGCCCAGCAGGACGAGGAGGAGGATCATCGCGGCCGACACCGTCGAGAGCAGCGCGTAGCGCACGGCGACGGCGCCGCTCCGGGAGATGTCGCGCGCCACGTGGGCGCGCACGAGGAAGTCGGGACGCTTCTGGAAGTCGTTGACGGTGACGTAGGCGTGGAGCCACTGGTCGTCGCGCTGGCGCACGATCGGGCGCACGGCCGTCGTGAGCTCGTCGCGGATCGCCTCCGCCTCGGCTTCGAGGGGCGTGCCGTCGAGCTGCCAGAGATCGAAGGAGGCGACCTTCGTCTGCTCGCGGATCTCCTTCTCGAGGCCCGACCTCAGGAACCGGCCCAGGATCACCGTGCCGCGGGGCTCGCCGCTGCCGTCGCTGCGCAGGATCGGCCGCGCGCTCGCGAGCATCGGCGCGTGCTCGGTGCGCAGCAGTCCGTGGGGCTCCCGCGGCGCGCCCGCCGCATCGCGCGCGAGGAAGGGGTGGCTCGGGGAGAGCCTCCCCGTCGGGAAGTCCCGGAGCCTCACCGCCTCGCCGGTGTCGGGGTCGACGATGCGCGAGAGCAGCACCTGTCCGTCCGTGTCGCAGACGAAGAGGAGGTCGATCCCGCCGTTCCGGAGACGCGTCGCGTCGAAGCTCGACGCCGCGAAGGCCGCCTCGCGCGTCTCCACCCAGAGCGCCATGTCGTCCCAAGAGGACCACGACAGGCAGTCGTGGTGGAGATTGCTCACTTCCTTCTGGAGCGCCTCCACGACGCGGGCCGCGTCCTTCTTCGCCTCCTCCTCCTCCAGCGCGAGGAAGCCCGGCGTCACCGTCATCCGCTGGATGGCGAAATCGGCGCCCACGTAGAGCGCCATCACCAGCGAGAGGATCAGGAGGACCTTCGGGCGCAGCGGCAGGGACGCGAGCGGGAAGGATCTCCCGGAGCGAGCGGCAGGCCGGGTCACGGCGTGGTCGCCCGAGACTCGGAGGGGAGTACCTCGCCGGGCAGCGGCGCCGCCGGCTCCGCCGTCCCCGCCGGAAGCTCCGCGGTGTCGCCGGTCGCGGCCGGAGTCTCCGGCGCGCGCAACGGCCGCGTCGCCCGGTTCAGCAGGTCGCAGAAGTCCTCCAGCTGGTCGTGGTCGCGCAGACGCACGTCCTCGGGCTTCTCGCCGCGCGTCATGGCCTCGAGGAAGAGCTCGAAGCGCCGGATCGGCCCGGCGATGCGGAAGGTCGACAGCACGCCGACGGCGAAGATGATCGGGAGGAACCCGAGTGCCGACGCGCCGAAGACCGTGAACGTGAGGCGGTTCGTGCGCTCGAGGACGAGCGAGCCGTCGTTCGGGAGCACGACCGCCAGCTCCGAGAGCAGCGCCATGAAGAGCAGCGCCTGCAGCAGCATCGCGAGGGCGGCGAGCCCGACGAACGTGAAGACCAGCCGGAGCTGGAGTGCACGCTTGGGCAGCTTCTGGCGACGCCGGAACTTGGCCATCGATGGACCGATCGGGACGACCCCCCTGTGGGGACTCTGCTCCGATCGGCCTTCCGGGAGCCGTCTCTTGAGAGCGGGGACACCGCGCGGCCGGCGGACCGGAGGCCGGGGGTCCGGTCGGCGCCCGTCAGGGCACGAGGGCCGCCCAGGCCGCGCGCTCGGTGGGGCGTTGCTCGCCGGTGATGGCGCGCAGGGCTGTCGCCGCCGACTCCCTCACCGAGGGATCCTCGTGCTCGAGTGCGTCCACGAGGGCCGGGATGGCCGCGGCCGATCCGAATCCCTGGAGCGCTGCGCAGGCGAGGCGCGCCAGGGACGGATCGCTCCGGCGCAGAAGGGGCGCGACGCGCTCCGCAAGAACGCGGCGGTGCAGCCGGCGCGGCGCGACGGCGCGCAGACCGGCGACGATCTCGGCCGTCGAATCGCTCTCGAGGCGAGCCAACGCGTCCGGCGCCAGGTCGTCCCACCAGGCTCGCTCCGCCGTGAGCCATCGGCGCCAGGAGGCGGGGCTCGCCGGGAGCCTCAGGCCCGAGAGCTTTCGCAGCGACCAGAGGGCCGCATCGCCGACGGCCGGCGCCGGATCCCCGAGGGCCTCGATGAGCCGTTCGGCGGAACCGGAGTGCTCGAGGCGACCGAGCGCGAGCGCGGCTTCCCGGCGCACCTCGGGGCGGTCGGCACGGAGCCGCGCAAGGATCGGTGCGATCCGCATCTCGCCGAGGTCGACCCAGCGGCCGGAGGCACACCGTCCGAGCTGCATGAGCGTCTCCACCTCGAGCTGCTCGTCGGTGCCGAGGAGATCGGCGAGGGCGAGGGCCGCGCTCGGCGTACGCGCGGCGCCGAGCGCTCGCAGGATCGTCAGGCGCAACATGCCGGGCGCGGCGCGGTAGGGCGCGTCCAAATGGGAGCAGGCCACTTCGTCGCGACCGAGCAGAGCCGCCATCATCGCGGTGAACTCCTCGAGGACCTCGGTCTCCGTCTCGAGACGGGTGATCCAGAGAGGATTCGCCGCCTGGAGCGGCTTCAGGACATCGGAGCGGTCACCCAGGAGCGAGAGCACCCGCAGGGCCGATGCAGCGAGCAAGGGCGGCGTCGTCGCACCCGACGGAGCGGCGCCGATGGCTTCGCGGGCGGCGGGCGCGAGCCCGGCGAGGCGTGCTCCGGCCCCGGACGTCGGCGCGAGCGCGATCTCGGGCGCTCGCTCGGCCCGTCCCGGACCGCGCGGCGCCGCAGGGATCTTCCCGAGGCGCAGCGCCGTGACGAGCGCCTCGGCTCCCTCGGGACCTGCCATGGCGGCCGCGGAGAGGAGAGCCGCCGCGTCGGGGAGCGGACCCGACGTCCCCGGGAGCAGCGCGGTTCGCACGGTCTCCGGTGCGCTCGCGATGGGCGGATCCCGATCCGAAGCGGACGCGGGTGTGTCGGGCGTCTGGAGCGCGGTCGCCGCGAGGGCGGGGGCCGCGATCGCTCCCAGCGCGAGGAGGAGCGCCGCGCCAGGGCGCCGTGCCCGGTGCTTCGAGCGCGCGCTCATGTCGGCGCGAGGCTAGGGCCATCGGTGCCCGGAGATCCCATGCATCCTCGATCGGCGATCGAATGCTCGAGGATGAAGTCCCGCAGCCTTGCGGCCGGGGAGTCCCGCACGTCGGCACGACGCGGAGCTCCCATGGCACAGGCTCCTACGCGCGGATCAATCGTCGGGGTTCGTGTTCGTCCAGGTGTGCGTGAGGACCGACTTCACCTGGCTCCAGTTGAGGCCCGAGGCGAGCCCGGTGTAGGTCTGCACGTTCCCGGCGGCGTCCGTGTACTTGAGAGCCACCGTGTCGTCGCCGTGGGCGTGCGCCGGCTTCTCCGGAACGACTCCCTGGAGGTTCAGGAAGGCGAGGGGATCGACGGGCGAGCTCGAGATCGGCTCCTCGGGGACGGCCGTGATGCTCCAGGACTGGAGTCCCGGCACCCAGTCTCCTGCGACGCCCTTCTTCAGCACCGCCTTGTCGAAGCTCGCGCGGCCGTTGGCCGCGAGGACGAGGTTCTTGGCTGCCGCCGATCCGTAGAGGCGCAGAGACGTCGGGATCGTCACGTCGCAGTCGGGCGCATAGAGCACGCCGTAGAAGCTGCCGCTCGGCTGCAGGACGAGGGGCGGCGGAGGAGTCGGTCCCTCCTGGAAGGTCCCACCGGGCTTGGCCGAGATCAGGAAGGCGACGCTCGTGGGATCGTTCGTCACGCTCCTCAACACGGACTGGGAGACGAGCTGCGCCGACTGCGTCACGAAGAGCGTGACGGCGCCCTCGGTCGTGTCGAAGGTGAGCTCGCCGAGCGAGTCGACGAGCAGCTGATCCACGACCATGTTCACGGGTCCGCGGATGGTCACCTTGGCTCGGCTGCGGACGCGCAGCGAGGCGAAGTGGACGTCGCCCGTGGGCAGGAGCAGGGGCGTCGAGCTGTTGTGATCGATCGGCGGCCGCATCGGGAGGTTCGGCACGACGATGGGCGGCAGCTGCATCGCCGACGAGACGGGGCTGGTGGACCCGGTGATCAGCGTTCCCGTCGCGGCGACGACCGAGTTGGAGGGGCCCGGGTTCGCGTTCCCGTAGATGGCCGCCGGGACGGGGTTGAGGGGCACGACCGTCGTGCCGTTCACGACGATGTCGCCGTTGCATCGGATGCTCGCTCCGGCGCCGGTCGTGAGCTTCGTCCCGTAGGGGACGAGCGCCTGCGACTCGTAGCTGCCGAGCATCGAGTCGTAGCCGTCGACGATGGCGCCCGTGCCGATCGTGATCCTCTGGGCTCCGAAGAGACCCTGCGTGGCGATCGCGTTCGGCGACTTCTTCACGGTCATCGCGAGCGCGAAGCGACCGGAGCCGCACACGCCCGTGCTCTTGAGGCCGATCTTCCCGTCGACTTCGGGAGTCGCTTCCACCCAGAAGATCCCGCCTCCGAATCCCGCGGGCTTCTTCGGAGAGCCGATCTTTCCGCTCTGTCCGAGCGCGATCGCATAGAAGCCCTCCGCGAGGCCCGCTTCGGCGAGGTAGAGAGCGCGCTTCGTGTCGACGCTCTGCCTCTGGCGCAGCGTGACGCCCGACTGCATCTGGATCATCGCGGCTCCGAGGGAGGCCACGACGAGCACCGTGACGAGGGAGCTCATGAGGACGCTGCCTCTCTCCCCGGAGGAACCGGCACGGCCGACGTTGCGAATCTCCATGGTGTGCGTCTCCCGAGTCTCGATCGTTTCGATGCCGCGTGAGGCTCGACGGCCTCGCCGCTCTCAGTTCCTGCAGGCCACGACGGACCTGAGCGTCTTCACGTAGGTCCGACCCTCGGCGTCCGTCCGGCGGAGCGTCAGGTGGATGTTCACGCGCGTGCCGATCTTGTCGAAGGAGAGTCCCCCCTCGTCGATGAGGCCGTTCGCGTTGTCGTCGGCGCCGTTCGCGACCTCGCCCTCTCCCTCCAGGAGCGACGGCACCCAACGGGTCCAGACCACGCTGCGGGGCGGCGCCGTGTCGGGGAGCTGCGACCAGACGATCTGGCCCTGGGCCTGGTCGTACTCGATCTTCTCGGAGCCCTGCTCGACGGCGCCGCCTTCGCCGGACGTCCCGAGCTCGACGGTGTACTCGATCGTCGAGGTGGCGTAGGGCGCGACGGCCGTCGGGATCATGGCCTCGGACCTGGACGACATGACGGCCAGGGAGATGCGGTCCATCGTGAGCGACGCCTGGTCTTCCACGAGGGATCGGAGGACGCCGTCGGCGTAGCCCTTGGCCCCGGTCCGGACGACCATCGAGAGGTTCATCAGGACGAGTCCGACGATGGCGAGCGCGATCGCCATCTCGACGAGCGTGAATCCCGATTCGGCTCTCCTGGTCATTGGCTCGACTTCGCGATCTTCGCGAGCATGGTCGCCAGCTTGAAGCTGCGCGGACCTGCCCGTCCCGTCCACTCGACGGAAACGATGACTGGAAGGACGATCGCGTCCGAGACGTGGTCGTTGCCGTCGACGACGTGATCCCCGTTCAGATCGCGGGGCATGCCGAGGTCGTGGTCTTCGGAGTCCTCGCGAAGCTGCGGTCCCGGCGACGCGAAGCGCACGCGGCCCGTGAGCCCGTCCAGGTCGTTCGGGAGGGCCGTGAGTCCCTCGACGGCGAAGTGCGGACCGACACCGGTGCCCGGTCCTCCGGGATCGTCGTCGGGATCCTCGTTGTAGAGGCGGAAGACGCTCTCGAAGGGGATGCTGCGCATCTCCTCGAGGATGTTCTTCGCGGCCTCGGCGGCGGCCGCCGTCTCGCGCTTCGTCGCGCGGTGGTCGCCGGCCGAGGAGATCGTGGCCGTCAGCATGTAGACGGACACGGTGAGGACGGTGATCGCCACCATCACCTCGATGAGCGTCATTCCGGAACGCGCGCCGAAGAGTCCACGCGATCGAGTCCTCCGTCCGGGTCGGCGCACGCTGTTCACCAGGTCTCCTCCTCGGAGCGCGATCGTCCCCACTTCTCCCCGTTGCCTCGACGCATCTCCGGCGGAGCCGGCGGCGCCGCGGAGGCTACGTCCATTGTCGGTCTACCGGCCCCTCGCGCGCAGCGCGCGCGGCGGAAACCTTTTCGCGATCGAGCGCGGTGTGCGTCCGCGCGGCGCCGGCCTTGATTCGGCCGCGGTCCGAGCAGACCGTGCACGCTTCGCGCCGTCCCTCCTCCGCACGAATCCGCAGAGAAGGATTTTCCGAGGGAGGGTCACCGAGCGGACTCGCGGCCCGCGTCCCCCGAACCGAACCCCGAAGGCCTCGGATGAAACTCCGCCTGAAGCGCCGGGAGATCCAACTCCCGCCGGTGATCCCGATCGTCGCGGTCCTCGTCGCCGTCACCGTCGCCTACATGGCGACGCGCGTCGGCAACGTGACGGCCAGCGAGGTCGGGATCCTCATCAACAACCTGACCGGCAACGTCTCCGTCCGCATGGAGCCGGGGTCGTTCTTCTACAACAGCATCACGACCGACGCGTACACGATCGACAAGACCGTGAACACGCTTCGGATGCGCAGCGACAGCGACGAGGACGTGCGCATCAAGACCTCCGACGGATCCGACGTGCGGCTCGACGTGGAGGTGAACTACTCGCTCCTCCTCGACGAGAAGACGATTCGCGAGCGCGTCATCCCGGAGACGGGGATCACGCCGGTCGCCACCTCCGCCCGCGCGCGGCAGCGAGGGGAGCGGCCCTTCCTCGAGGCCTACCAAGCGAAGTGGGTGCGCGACTACTGCCGCTCCATCGTGCGCTACGTCTTCGGCACGCTCACCACCGAGGAGTTCTACAACGCGTCGATGCGCGACGAGAAGGCGCTCGAGTCGGAACGCGAGCTGAACCGGTTGCTGAACGAGCACGGGATCCTGGTGCTGAAGGTGATCCCCGACAAGTTCCGCTTCTATGACGAGTACGAGCGGAAGATCCGCGAGAAGAAGGAGGCGGACCAGGAGGTCGAGAAGCAGAAGGAGCTCGCCAAGGCCGCCATCGAGGACCAGAAGCGCAAGGAGGTGGAGGCGACGAAGAGCGCCGAGGTGGAGGTGGAGCGGATCAAGGGGCAGCTCGAGAGGATCCGCATCGAAGCCCTGGGCAAGGCGATCACCGTCCGCAAGCAGGCCGAGGCCTACGCCTACACGACGAAGGTCGAGGGCGACGCGGCGCTCTACGGCGCCGAACGCACGGCCCAGGCGACGATCGCGGCGGCGCAGGCCGAGGCGGAGTCGCTCGCGAACCTGGTGAAGGCGCTCGAGGGCGACGGCGGGCGCGTCCTCGTCATGCGGGCGCTGGCGTCGGCCCTCGCGTCGGCGCGCGTCGACGGCGTGCCCTACGCCACGTCTCCCGTGATCCAGAAGCTCCAGATCGACGGCTCCCAGGCGCCGAGCCTCGGCGTGCCCGTCGACGCATCCGCAGCCACTCCCCCCGCGGCGAAGCCCGGAGGTGGGCGATGAAGTTCCTTCGACTGATCTCCATCCTCGTGATCCTCTTCGCGCTCGGCCTGCTGGTGGCCCGATCGATCGTCATCAAGATCGAGATCGGCCAGGTGGGAGTCCTCACGGAGCAATGGGGCGACGGCCTCGTCCAGAAGGACTTCGGGCCCGGCTACTGCATCGACATCGGCGGACTGCACCAGTGGTCGATCTACGACGGCACCGTGCAGACCCTCGCCATGGTCGACGGCGAGGGAGAGGGCGCCCTGCAGGTGAAGTCGGCGGACGGCGCCACGGTGACGGTGGACACCACCATCAAGTACCGCATCAAGCCCGGCGAGTGCTGGAAGCTCCTCGCTGCCTTCGGCGCCGGCGACTCCTACAAGATCAAGGTGCGCAACGAGTCGATCAACGCGCTGCGTCCGGTCTTCGGGAGCATGTCGACGGAGGACTTCTACAGTCCCCAGAAGCGCATCGAGAAGACGGTGGAGGCGGAGCGGACGCTGCGCGAGCGGCTGCTGAACAACCACGTCGACCTCCTCGCCATCCTCGTGCGCGACGTCTCCTTCGAAGAGGCCTACGAGCAGCGCATCAAGGAGAAGGCGCTCGCGAGCCAGGACATCGAGGTGAACAAGGCGCTCCGCGAGGCGGCGTTCTTCCGAGGCGACACCGACAAGATCGGCGCGACCACGGCGGCGAAGGTGACCGTGATCGAGCAGGGGCTCGAGAAGACGCGCAGCGAGCTCACGGCCGAGAACGCGAAGTCGGTGGCGCAGATCCTGGCGGACGCCGACCGCTTCGTCGTCGAGACGCGCGCCGACGCCGACCTCTACCGCGCGCAGAAGAAGGCGGACTCCGATCGCCTGATGAAGAACGCCGAGGCGCAGGCGCAATTCCTCCGGCAGCAGGTGCTCCGCGGATCGGGAGCGCACAACCTCGTGGCCCTGGAGGCGGCGCGCAACCTGAAGCTCGGGAGCGTCCTCATTTCCACCCTCGAGAACAACTTCCTCGATCTGCCCTCGCTCGCCGACCGCCTCGGCGCGCGCGCCGACGCGCCCTGATCCACGGGGCTCGCGCCGGCGCCCGCGTTCCGGGGCGCCGTGCCCGTCAGGAGCGCTTCCGGCTGCGGAGCTTCCCCGCGGCGCCCACGAGCGCCTTCAGGCCGAGACGCTGCACGGTGCCTCCTGCCAGGAAACGCTCGGCCATGGAGTCGGCGAGGCCGACGACCGTCTCGAGCTGCTGGAGCCGGGACGCGAAGATGCGCGCCTCCTCGGCGCGCTCCTTCTCGAGCTGCGGGATCCACTCGCGGAGGCTCTGGAGGATCGGGTCCCACTCCCGCCGCTTGCGCACCTGGACGATGTTGCGGATCGCCGTCTCCACGTCGGTCTCCGCCTCGTAGGCGTCCTTCCGGGAGCCGGCCTCGCGCGAGACCTTCAGCAGTCCCCAGTCGCGGAGCTCCCGACATCCCGTGCTCACGGCGCCGCGCGAGAGCTGGAGCGCCGAGGAGATCTCCTCCGCGTCGGCCGGGCCGCTCCGGGCGAGCAGATACCCGTGGATGCGCGCCGTGGTCGGCGGGACGCCCCAGAAGGAGCCGAGGCGGCCCCAGAGCTGGACGAACTCGTCGCGGATCGCCGGGAGGTTGGACATGGAGGCAGGCAGCTGGCGGCGCATCCCGAACGTTCAGATATTTCTGAACGTTCCGATGACAACGCCCGCCGGGACGATACCCTGCGGAGGCAGCCGGGCGAACCGCGAACCCCGGCTCGCGCTCGATCGCGAGGAAAGGCCATGCACGAGATCCCCGATCCTCCTCGTCTCTCGCTCGATCCGCCGGTGGACGAGCCGGTCGCCCGCCGGTATTCCGGCCGCGTCCGCGCCAGCCTGACGACGCTCCTCGTCACGAGCTGCGCCCTCGCCGCCGCCTACCGGCTGCTCGTCGCGGGGCGACTGGAGCAGACCTCCGCGCTCTTCCTCGGGCTCCCGCTCCTCCTGGGACTGCTCGTGGTGCAGCTCACGCGCGCGCGCAGCGTCTATGGCGAGGTGGTCCGCGCGAACTTCGTCTTCCTCGCGATCGTGGCGCCGCTCCTCGGGGAGGGGAGCGTCTGCCTGCTCATGGCGGCGCCCCTCTTCCTCGGCGCGAGTCTCCTCGTGACGCTCGTGGCCGTCGCCCTCGCGAACCACGTCATGCGCTCGCGGCTCGCGATCGTCTTCGTGCCGCTCCTCTGGGGCGTCGCCGAGCGGCACGCCGGTGTGCTCCAGCCGGAGCCCGTCGTCGTCCGCACGGAGCATCGGGTGGAGGGTGATCTCGCCGCCTGGCGCGCGGCCGTGCGCTCGGCGGCGCCCGTGGCGGAGTCGACGGACTGGTTCCTGTCGCTCGGCTTCCCACTGCCGGTCGCCTACGCCGTCGAGGGAGACCGCGTGCGCGTCGACTTCTCGCCGAGCGAGGGGACGACCGGCTCCTGGACGATGGCGCGCGAGGAGACGGAGGACGGCGTCCGGTTCGCGATGGAGCGCGACAGCACCAAGGTCGCCCACTGGATGGAGGTCGTCGCGCACCGGGTCGCCGTCCGGCCGGCCGCCGGTGGCGGCGTGGAGATCGTGCAGGAGACGGAGTTCGTCCCTCGGCTCTCCCCGCAGTGGTACTTCGTGCCGATGCAGCGTTCGGCGCTCGCGAGGGCGCAGTCGCTCGCGTTGCGCTGCTGGAGCGCCGCGGTGGACGAGCGGTGATCTCGGTCGTCTCGAGCGAGTGGCTGCTGGAGCGCCTGTCGCTCGTGCGCGCCCTGCTCCTCCTCTGCTGCGCCGGATGGTGGTTGCTCCTCCGCGCATGGCTCCGGCCGTCGCCGGCGGCGCTGCGCCGGGGAGTGCTCGCGGCCTGGGTGCAGCTGTGGGTCGGCATCGTGCTCGACGCGGGTCTCGTGCGAGCGGGCGCATGGACGTACCGCGAGATGCCCTTCTCCGTGGCGGGCGTGCCCGTCGACTTGCACCTCGATTGGGCGCTCCTCTGGGGCTTCGGGATCTGCTGGCTCCACGACCGTGTGCCCGGAGCGGGCGCGCGGCGCGCCGCCCACGCCGCGTACGTCGTCGCCTGGCTCGGCGCGACGGTCGCCTTCGATCTCGCGATCCAGGAGTGGATGCTCTTCCTCGATGGCGCGTCGCCCCTCTGGTGGCTCGCCGACGTCGGGTTCCTCGCCGTCGCGCTGCCGGCGACGCTCTGGCTCTACCGCTCCATCGGCGCGGCGACGGGGGAGCGCGTGCTCGGCGGCGTTCCCGCGGCGGGGCCCTTCGCGCGGGCCGCGCTCTACGCCGGTGGATTCCTCCCGCTGTTCTTCCTCTGGCTCCCGGGCGTCGTCGACGATCTCGCGGCGCGCTTCGCCGGCACGAGCCCGGGGGAGCCCTGGCCGCGGGCGGCCTTCGCCGTGGCGTTGCCGTCCCTCGGGCTCGGCCTCTGGGCGCTCCATGAATTCGCCCTGCGTGGGGGCGGCACGCCGGTGCCCCTCGACCCTCCGAAGCGCCTCGTGACGAGCGGGCCCTACGCCTTCGTCGCGAACCCCATGCAAGTGGCCGGGCTCGGCCTCGCGGCGGCCTGCTTCCTCGCGGCGCCGTCGTGGCCGCGCGCGGTCTACGTCGTCGACATCGTGATCGTGGCCGTGGCGGTGTTCCGCGTGCACGAGCGCGGCGAGCTGGCGCGGCGCTTCGGGCCCGCGGGCACGGAGTTCCTCCGCCGCACGCGCGCATGGATCCCGCGCTGCGCTCCCTTGCGCGATCCGGCGTCGTCCGCGGCGCTCCTGCTCTGGGACGACGGCTGCTGTCTCTGCGCGACGGTGGTGAGGCCGCTGCGGCGGCTCTGCGCGTCGGGCACGCTCGCCTTCGGGCCGCTCCGGACGCGGCCCGAGATCCTCGCGGCCGACGACAGCGTGGCGCTCCTCGAGCCGGCGGTCGCGGAAGGGGAGCTGCCCCTGGTCACGCGTCGGACGCGCGCGCTCCTGCGCGCGCTCGGCCACGCGCCCTTCCCGATCGCTCTCCTCGCGGGGCTGGAAGCGGTGCCCGGTCTCTGCACGCTCGCCGATCCGGTCTACCGCCTGGTGGCGCGCCTCCGACGGCGCTGCGCCTTCGGGGGTTCGGCCGGGAA
>CAZJHD010000077.1:12778-19619 GCA_964545855.1 uncultured Planctomycetales bacterium | reverse complement strand
CTCGCGGCGCGCGTGCGCGCCGCGAGTGGAGACCGAGAGAAAAGGGTCTGACCCCATTCCCGGGACCAGCCCACGAGCGTCCTCTACCCCAGCGCCCCCACGAGGCAGCCCGACAGGTACGCCGCGAACGTGCCGGCGAGCATCGCACGCAGGCCGAGCTTCGCGAGGTCGCCGCGGCGCTCGGGAGCGAGGCCGCCGATGCCGCCGATCTGGATGCCGATCGACGCGAAGTTGGCGAAGCCGAGGAGCGCGTAGACGGTGATCGTCGCCGAGCGCTGGTGCACGACGGCTCCTTCCCCGAGCGCCGTCGCGAGGTGCTTGTAGGCGAGCAGCTCCGTCAGCACGACCTTCTCGCCGAGGTAGACGGAGACGAAGGCGCAGTCCTCGAGGCGCACGCCCATGAGCCAGGCGAAGGGATAGGCCGCCCAGCCGAGGAGACGCTCGATGGTGATGGTCCCGAGCCCCAGGGCCGACGTGGCGCCCGCGAGGCAGCCGTTCAGGAGCGCCACGATCGCGACGAAGGCGAGCAGCATCGCCGCGACGTTCAGCGCGAGGGTCATGCCCTCGCTCGCCCCGCGCGCGGCGGCGCCGACGAGGTTCGTGTCCGGCTTCTCCATGGACGACTGCAGCGTGCCGCGCGTCTCCGGCACGCCCTCCTCGGGCACGAGGATCTTCGCCACGAGGAGGCCCGACGGCGCGTTCAGCACGCTCGCCGCCATGAGGTGCGCCGCGATGCCCGGCATCGACTCGCCGAGGAAGCCCGCGTAGAGCGCGAGCACGCTGCCGGCGATCGTGGCGAAGCCGCCGGTCATGATCGCCATGAGCTCCGAGAGCGTCATCTTCGCGAGGTAGGGCTTCACGACGAGGGGCGCCTCCGTCTGTCCGACGAAGATGTTCGCCGCGGCCGAGAGCGTCTCGGCGCCGGAGGTGCGCATCGTCTTCTGCATCACCCACGCCATCCCCTTCACCACCGGCTGCATGACGCCCATGTGGTAGAGCATCGTCATCAGCGAGCAGAAGAAGATGATCACGGGGAGCGCGAGGAAGACGAAGTTCGCGAGCGGCGGCTCGATCTCCTGCTGCCCCGAGCGGAAGGACGCGAAGAGGAACTTCGCTCCCTCTTGGTAGTGGTTCGACACCCAGAGGAACGCGTCGCTCGCGGTGCGGAAGAATCCGGCGGCGCCGCCGATCAGGAGCACCACGGAGAAGGCGAGGTGGGTGCCGACGCCGAGGACCACGAGCCGCGTGTCGATGGCGCGTCGGTTCCGGGAGAAGAGCGCCGCGATGGCGAGGATCGCGAAGTAGCCGAAGCCGCTGCGGAGCCGGTCGGTGATCGGGACGGGATCCGTGAGGAGCTGCGCGTGCGCCGAGAGCACCGACGCCTGGCCCCCGTCCTGGCCTGCGGCCACGACGGCGCCGAGCGCGACGAGGCCCGTGAAGGCGGCGAGGACGCCGAGCGCGGCGAAACCGAGGAGCCTGCTTCGAGGCCGTTGCATGCGGACGCTCCAGAGGGACGGGGGTGCGGGAATCTCAGTCGAGACGCTCGAGGACGAGCGGCGCCGGCGCGGGGGGCACCGGACCGAGGACGACAGCGCCCTCGAGGCGCGCGCGCGCGGCCTCGAAGCGGACCGCGTCCTCGTAGTGGACCTCGAAGACGGCGTCGCCGCGGCGGACTCGATCGCCGGGCCGCGCGAGCACGCGGACGCCGACGCGCGGGTCGACGGCGTCGCTCGTCTTCGCGCGGCCTCCGCCGAGCGCCACCACGGCGAGCCCCACCGCTTCGGCGTGGAGCGACTGCAGGAAGCCCTCCTCCGGCGCCGCCACCGTCGCGCGCTTGCGCGCGCGCGGGAGCCGCGCGGGGTCGTCGACGACGCGCGGATCGCCACCCTGGCGCTCGACGAGCTCACGGAAGCGCTCGAGCGCCTCGCCGCTCGCGATGGCCTTCGCCGCGCGCGCGCGGCCCGCCTCGGGATCGGCCGCGACGCCGCCGAGCGCGAGCATCTCCCCCGCGAGCCGCAGCGTGAGGTCCACCACGTCCGGCGGCCCGCCTCCCCGCAGCACCTCGATCGACTCCTCCACCTCGTTCGCGTTCCCGCAGGCGACGCCCAGGGGCGCGTCCATGGCCGTGAGGAGCGCCACGGTGCGCGTGCCGAGCGCGTTCGCCGTGCGCACGAGACGCACGGCGAGGTCGCGCGCCGCCTCGCTCGTCTTCATGAAGGCGCCGGCGCCCACCTTCACGTCCATCACGAGCCCGTCGAGACGCTCCGCCGTCTTCTTCGCGAGGATCGACGACACGATGAGCGGCGTCGACTCGACGGTGCCCGTCACGTCGCGCAGCGCGTAGAGCATCTTGTCGGCGGGCGCGAGGTCGGCCGTCTGCCCTCCCATGGCGACCCCGAGGTCGCGCACGCCGGCCATCATCTCGTCGATCGAGAGGTCGGTTCGGAATCCGGGGATCGACTCCAGCTTGTCGAGCGTGCCTCCCGTGTGGCCGAGCCCGCGCCCCGAGAGCATCGGCACGCCGACGCCGCAGGACGCGACGATCGGCGCGAGCGGCAGCGAGATCTTGTCGCCGACGCCGCCCGTCGAGTGCTTGTCGACGCGCTTGCCGGGGATCTCGCTC
The DNA here is from genome assembly GCA_964545855.1 of uncultured Planctomycetales bacterium. GTDB lineage: Bacteria > Planctomycetota > UBA1135 > UBA1135 > JACQFD01 > CAZJHD01. The sequence continues at coordinate 16,996 of CAZJHD010000077.1, read as the reverse complement.
CAGTCGAGGGTCGTCCCCGAGTCGCGCATGGCGGCCGTCCAGGCCACGAGCTCCGCGTCGTCGAGGCCGCGGAAGAAGATCGCCATGCAGAGCGCCGCCGCCTGGTAGTCGGGGACGGCGCCCCGCGCGACGCCATAGACGAGCTGCTCGACCTCCGCCGTGGTGAAGGCGCCGCCGTCTCGCTTCTTCTTGATCAGCTCGGGGATCGGGAGGACGGCCATGCCGGGGAGGGCGCGGAGAATACTCGCCGGGCACTTCCCCGGGGCGCCGCTCGTCCCGATCGCGCGGCCACTCCGCCCGGTACGATGGCGCGCCGTCGCCAAGAGAGGCCGTCTTCCGAAGCCCGACCGTGCCCGCCCCCGCCCAGCCGCCCTCCGACGATTCGGCGTCCCTCATGCAGACGGCGATGCTCCTCGGCCGCGTGCGCGAGGGCGACGGCGACGCCGGGAACGACCTCTTCGCCCGCTACCGCACGCGTCTCGAGCGCTTCGTCGGCGCGCGGATGTCGGCGCCGCTGCGGCGCCAGGCCGACGCCGAAGACCTGGTCCAGGAGGTCTTCCTCCGCGCCCACACGGCGCTGCCGCGCTTCCAGTACCGCGGCATCGGCTCCTTCTGGGCGTTCCTGCGCACGATCGCACTGCACCTCGTGATCGAGATGTCGCGCAAGCGCGACGTGCGCACGCCCGCCGACCGGCTCGCCGACGGCTCGCGCTCCGCGCCCCAGGCCTCCGGCACGAACCCTTCGGCGCTCGTGGTGCGCCACGAGCAGTTCGAGGCCTTCGAGCACGCGCTGCAGGTGCTCGACCCACGGAGCCGCGAGGCCCTGCTCCTGCGCATCGAGCTCGACTTCGACTACGCCACCATCGCCTCGGAGTGCGGCTTCCCCTCGCCCGACGCGGCGCGCATGGCCGTCGCGCGCGGGTTGAAGGCCGTCGCCGCCGAGATGAGCCGGCACGGCGTCCAGGACACCTCCACCGGAGCCTCTCCCGCCCCGTGATCCGCATCCTCCTCGGCACCGCTCCGATCTCCGTCGACCTGGGCCTCCTCGTGCTCCGTCTCGTGTCGGGCGTCGCGCTCGCGACGCACGGCTGGGGAAAGGTCACCGACATCGGCCCCTTCGCCGACGGCGTCGCGCAGCTCGGCTTCCCCGTGCCGATCGCCTTCGCCTGGGCCGCGGCCATCTCCGAGTTCTTCGGCGGGATCTTCGTCGCCGCGGGGCTGCTCACGCGGCCTGCGGCGCTGCTCGCCGCGACGACCATGGCCGTCGCCGTCTTCCACGCGCACGCGGGCGATCCCTTCGAGAAGCGCGAGATGGGGAGCCTCTATCTCGCGGCCTTCACGGCGATCGTGCTCATGGGACCGGGGCGGCTCGCCCTCGACGCGGCCATGCAGGGTGGCGGCCGCGCGAGCGGCGGCGGCCGATCGGGGAAGTAGAGCCGGAGTGGATCCGATCGTCGGCCTCCTCCTCGGCCTCGGCGCGGGCCTCGCCGTGGGAGCCGGCCTCGGTTGGCTCGCCGCGCGCCTGCGCGGAGCCTCCGGCCTCTCGGCCGCGCTCGCCGACGCGTCGAAGGCGCGCGAGCAGTCGGCGGGGCAGGTCGCGAGCGCGCAGTCGCGCGCCGAGGCAGCGGAGGCGCAACTGAAGGAGTCGCGCGCCGAGGCCGCCGAGGAGCGGACGAAGCGCGCCGCCGCCGACCAGGCGCGCGCCACCGCCGACGCGCAGCGGGCGGCGCTCGAGGCGCGGGAGCGCGAGCTGCGGGAGTTCGTGGAGCGGTCGCGGACGGAGTTCCAGAACGCCTTCCAGGCCCTCTCGAAGCAGGCGCTGGAGAGCAGCTCGCGGAGCTTCCTCGACCTCGCGAAGCAGGCCTTCAAGGCCGACGCGACGGAGGCGGCGAGTCAGCTCGAGGCGCGCAAGAAGGAGATCGAGACCCTGGTGACGCCGCTCAAGGAGAGCCTCGGCAAGCTCGACCTCGCGACCCAGGAGATGGACAAGCGCCGCGTGAGCGCCTACGCGACGATCGAGGAGCTCGTGCGCGGCGTGCGCGAGCAGACGAAGACCCTGGAGCAGCGCGCCGGGTCGTTGGAGGCGAGTCTGCGGGGCTCCTCCCAGGCGCGCGGCCGCTGGGGCGAGGTGGCGCTGCGCAACGTCGTGGAGCTCGCCGGCATGACCGAGCATTGCGACTTCCACGAGCAGACCGCGACGGACGACGGCACCCGTCCCGACTTCACGATCCGCATGCCGAACGCGCAGCGGATCGCCGTCGACTCGAAGGCGCCGCTCTCGGCGTACCTCGAGGCCTGCGAGGCGACGGAGGACGTGACGCGCACGGCGGCGCTCCGCAAGCACGCCGCCGACCTCCGCGTGCACGTGAAGGCGCTCTCGTCGAAGGCCTACTGGGAGCGGATCGGCGAAGGCATCGACTTCGTCGTGCTCTTCCTGCCGGGCGACTCGTTCCTGTCGGCCGCCTTCGAAGGGAACTCCGAGATCTTCGACGAGGCGGCGCGCGCGCGCGTCCTTCTCGCGACGCCGGTCACGCTCCTGGCGCTCCTGCGGAGCGTCGCGCTCTCGTGGCAGCAGGCCCGCGTCGCCGAGAACGCGAAGGAGATCGCGGCGACGGCGAAGGAGCTCTACGACCGGGCCGCCGTGTTCTCGCGGCACCTGGCGGCCATCGGCAAGGGGCTCACGTCGGCCACGTCCGCCTACAACCAGGCCGTCGGGTCGTACCAGCTCCGCCTCATCCCCGTGGCGCGGCGGCTCGAGGAGCTTGGAGCGGCCGACCGCTCCAGCAAGGAGGTCGCGAGCCTCGAGTCCGTCGATCTCACGGCGCGCGCGCTGCCGGCGCCCGCGCAGGGGGAGAACGGCGACGGGACCGCCGAGGGTGATCCCGACGTCGACGCCGAGGACGCGGCGGAGGAGTGAGGTGACCGCGCCGGGCGGGACCCTGCGTGCGGCCGGCCTCGTCGTGGGCGGCGGCCTCGTCGGCGCGTTGCTGGCGATCGTGCTGACTGAGGGCGCCGGGTGGCGGACGCCGGCGCCCGCCCGAGCCGGCGACGCCTCGCGCGACGCGGGCACCGCGGAGGCCATGCGCGCGCTCACGACCGAGATCGCGGCACTCCGCGCGGCCCTCGCGACGGCCGTCGTGCCGGCCTCGGGCGCACCCGTGCCGGTCCCCCGCGAGGCGCGCGACGCCGCCGAGCGGCTGGAGCCGCTCGTGCGGCGGATGGAGAGCGCCGCGGCGACCGCAGTGGAAACGCGATCGGGATCCTCGCCTGCTTCGCTGCGCGCGCGCGTGGCCGCGGAACCGACGAGCGCCCAGAGCGAGGCGATCCTCGCCGCGATCGATCAGTTCGCCGATCCAGGCGAGATCCAGACGCGAGCCCGAAGAGCCATGCTGCTGTCGAGCTACGAGGACGTGATCGATCGATTCGGCCCTCCGGGATCGATCACGACGACAGACGGCGGTGCGTTGGTGTGGACCTATTGGTCAGGGCAAGCGGCCACTGGGAAGACGCTGACCGTCCAGTTCCTCGACGGACTGGTCACCGGAGTCTGGTGATGACGTCGCCGAGCGGGTTCCTGCGTGCGGCCGGCCTCGTCGTGGGCGGCGGCCTCGTCGGCGCGTTGCTGGCGATCGTGCTGACTGAGGGCGCCGGGTGGCGGACGCCGGCGCCCGCCCGAGCCGGCGACGCCTCGCGCGACGCGGGCACCGCGGAGGCCATGCGCGCGCTCACGACCGAGATCGCGGCACTCCGCGCGGCCCTCGCGACGGCCGTCGTGCCGGCCTCGGGCGCACCCGTGCCGGTCCCCCGCGAGGCGCGCGACGCCGCGGAGCGGCTGGAGCCGCTCGTGCGGCGGATGGAGGAGGCGATCGCGCGCGTGCCGCTCGGCTCGAGCACGCAGGGAGTCACGGCGCCCAAGGCCGAGGGCACGACGCCGGAGCAGCGGCAGCACGTCGGCAAGCTCCACGACGAGATCACGGAGGGGAACCGCGGGAGCTTCCTCGCGAGCCAGGCGGCGCGACGACCGCATCTCCTGCAGACCTACGCGCAGATCCTCGCGCGCTACGGGCGCCCCGACATGTCGAGCGTGCACGGGTCGGCGATCCAGTGGACCTATCTGTCGGATCCGACGAATCCGGATCGCCAGCTCCTGTTCCGCTTCGTCGACGGGATCGTCTGCGAGGTGGACGCCTGGTAGGGCGCGGAGCGGCGACCCGGGAA
>CAZJHD010000077.1:9432-12678 GCA_964545855.1 uncultured Planctomycetales bacterium | reverse complement strand
GAAAGGGGTCTGACCCCATTCCCGGGCCCGGCGCACCTACGTCTCCTGGCGGCTCTCCGCGCCGCGGCCCGGCGGCGGCACGTAGCCGGGGATCGAGGCGAGATCGACTTCGTCGATCTGGTCCTCGTCGAGGAACTCACGCGCGTAGCGCAGGTACACGCCGCTGTCGACGAAGAGCTGGAACAGGTCGGGATCGATGTGCCCCTCCTGCTTCATCGACCCGAGGATCCGGAGCGTCTCGCTCAGGGTCTTCCCGGGCTTGTAGGGGCGGTCCTTCGCCGTGAGCGCCTCGAAGACGTCGGCGATGCCGAGCATCCGGCCCTGCACCGCGATCTGCTCGCGCCGCAGCCCCTTCGGGTAGCCGGCGCCGTCCATGCGCTCGTGGTGCGCGCCGGCGATCTCGGGCACGTTCGCGAGGTGCTTCGGGTACGGCAGCCGCTCGAGCATCTTGATCGACGCGACCACGTGTTGGTTGATGATCTCGCGCTCCGCCGACGTGAGCGTGCCGCGCGAGATGCAGAGGTTCTCGATCTCGTCGTCCGTGAGGAGCGGCACGAAGGCGCCTCCCGGGTCGGCCCACCGGCGCCCGTTCGAGATCTCCCGCACGCGCGCCTTCGCCTCGGCCGGCATGAACTCGCCTCCGATGTTCCACGAGCGCAGGAACTCTCGCTCCGCCTCGAGCACCGCCAGATCGTCGGCGAGCTCCGCCGTCGCCGTCTCCGCCACCTCGGGGCTGCGGCCGACGCGTTCGAGCGCGCGGCGGAGCTGCGCGATCACGAGGTCGCGCTTCACGACCTCGAAGCGCGTGTCCACGAGGTCGATGCGGTCGTGGATCGTCTCGAGCTTCGTCGCCTTGTCGACCACATGCACCGGCGTCGTCACCTTGCCGCAGTCGTGCAGCAGGGCCGCGATCTTCAGCTCGTAGAGCTGGTCCTCCGTGAGGGTGAAATCGCGGAACGGCCCCTCCTTCGCCGCGCAGGCCTCCGCCGCGATCATCATCGTGAGGACCGGCACGCGGCGGCAGTGGTCGCCCGTGTAGGGAGACTTCTCGTCGATCGCCGTCGCGATCACCTCGGTCATCGACTCGAAGAGCACGCGGAAATCGTCGACGAGGGCGTTCTTCGTGAGGGCGACGGCGGCCTGGGAGGCGAGCGACTCGGCGAGCTGGCTCTCCTCGGCGGTGAATCCGCGCGCGGGACCGTGGGCCGGCGCGGCGCGCGCGAGCTCGAGGACGCCGATCACCTCTCCCTCGTGGTCGAGCATCGGCGCGCAGAAGACGGCGCCGATGCGGAGCCGCAGCGCCTTCTCGACCCGCCGGTAGAACCCGGCGTCGAAATCCTCGGAGGCGAACACGTCGTCGAGGGAGACGGTGCGCTGCACGGCGGCGGCCTCCTCGGCCGCGGAGCGAACTTCCTTCCTCGACCGCGACGCACCCGGGCCGCGCTCGTCGTGGCCGAGGGCGGATGCGTCGTGCTCCTCCGACCGCGCGCTCACGCGCGCCACGCGGAGCGCGCCCGCCCCGTCGGCGACGTGGAGGATCACGAGGTCGGCGCCGGCCACCTCGTGGGTGCCCGCCGTCACGATGCGCAGGAGCCGGTCGGACGACTTCTCCGCCGTGAGGGCGACGCCGATGCGGTGCAGCGCGCGCATCTTCGCGACGTAGCGCTCGAGCCCCTCGGCCATCCCGTTGAAGGAGATCCCGAGGTCTCGGAACTCGTCGTTCGTGTCGATGGCGATGCGCACCGCGAGGTCGCCCTCGCGCATGCGCCGGGTCGCACCCGTGAGAACGTCCAGCGGAATCATGCTCCGTCGGATCTGGATCAGGCTCGCGAGCACGACGGCGAAGACGGCCAGCGCGGTGAAGAGCAGGAAGATCGTCTGGAACGCCGCGACCGGCTGCAGGACGAGGGACTTCGCCTGCACGTGGGCCAGGGAGAAGTTCCGCAGGAGCTGCGGCCGCGTGAACATCGTGCGGTAGCTGGCGAGGAATGCGTCGCCGCTCTCCTCCGCCACCTCCACCTGCCCGCTCGCGACGGCGCCGCGAAGGGCGTCGGCCACGGCGCGCTCGGCGGCGGGCCGCTCGGTCGACGCGAAGAGGAGTGCTCCGGACTCGGTGAAGCCGAGGAGCACGCGGTCGGGCGGCACGAAGCCCTCGCCGCCCCAGAGGAAGGACCGGCGCACCTCGCCGACGAGATGGGTCGCCGGCTGCGACCCCGGAATGGCGACGGCGAGGAGAAGGTCGGCGAACCGCCCTTCGCCCGAGCGCTCGATGAGCAGGCCGCCCGACCGTGCCAGGTGGGCGCTCTCCCCAGGGGAGAGCGCCGGGAGCACGACGCCTTCGCGCGTCGCCTCCACGAGAGCCCCGTCGGCGGCGCCGAGGGCGAGCCACTCGAAGCGTGCGTGGAGCCGCTCGCGGAGGACCGGCGGGATGCTCCGCAGACCGAGCGCGGGATCGAAGGCGCGATCGCCGAGCGCGAGGTGCATCTCGCTCTCCAGCGACGAGAGACGCTCGACGACGGTCATGCCGGCCGCCTTCGCCGACTCGTGAAGGCTCGCGCGGGCCTGCTCCTCGAGCTGCGTCTTCACGTTCTCCAACGAGAGGAACGCGAAGAGGACGAGCGGGACGAGCGCGCATCCGACGAAGAGCAGGAAGATGCGCCGGGCGATCCGGCTGTTCAGGGAGCGGGCGCCGCGCTCGAAGAGGAGCGCGCGGGCGCGGGGCTCAGCGGCCACGGCGGGTGCTCTGCACGGAGGAGCCGGCGGGGAGGTCGGCGCGCGGCCGGGGAGCGGTCGCGCAGCGCGAGAGGGGAAGGGGACGTGCCGCACGCCCGCGGGAGACGGGAGGCGGATCTCCCCCTTTCGTCGGCGGAGTGCGCCGAGGTTGAGTCGCGAAGCGGGCCCGCTGTGCGGCGGGCCGAGGCGACTCAGTAGTCCTTCGCCTGGCCGTAGAAGCCGCCGTCGTTCGCGCGGATCACGTCGTCCATGCTCAGGAAGTCGGTGATGGCCGGCATCGACTTGCCGTTCGGGCCGAGGGAGAACAGGTCGTAGTCGGTGTTCAAGGGGAAGAGGTACTTGTCCTTCCTCTTCACTTTCTGGACCTTCGCCTGCTTCGCCGCCTCGGAAGCCGCTTCGTCGTCGCCGGAGATCACGGATCCGATTCCGGGCTCCGGTGCTCCACCGCCAGCGTCCTGGTTGCCGCCCGGGCCGCCGCCATTGCCGACGCCGTTGCCGCTGTTGCCGCCGCCT
>CAZJHD010000077.1:0-9332 GCA_964545855.1 uncultured Planctomycetales bacterium | reverse complement strand
GTTGCCGCCCGGGCCGCCGCCATTGCCGACGCCGTTGCCGCTGTTGCCGCCGCCTTGGTGGTGGCCCTGGTTCTCCCCGGCGTTGCCGTTGCCGCCCGGGCCGCCGCCATTGCCGACGCCGTTGCCGCTGTTGCCGCCGCCTTGGTGGTGGCCCTGGTTCTCCCCGGCGTTGCCGTTCCCGCCCGCGTTGCCGTTGCCCTGCGAGGGGCTCGCCGGCGTCGCGGGCACGCCCGGACCGTTCGGATTCGCGGGAGTGACGGCTCCGCCCGCGTTCCCGCCGGCGTTGCCGTTCCCGCCCGCGTTGCCGTTGCCCTGTCCTCCCCCGCCGAAGACCGGAAGAAGCGCCGCGTACTTCACGTCGGGTTGCGCCCCTTCCAGGTAACCGAGCGGTCCGCCGCCGCCCTTGATCGCGTCGGGGTCGACGAGGCCGCTCTCGAGGGCGTACTCCATTCCCGTGCCGGTCCCGTTCGCGAAGTTCAAGTAGATGTAGGGCCGGTTCCACGGGTCCATGCGGCCGCCGAAGCCGACGTCGTCGAGCGTCGCGGGGAGACGGCCCTCCGAGTCCCGCGCTCGGTACGCGTCGATCGCGTTGGCGATGACTTTGAGGTCTCCCTTCGCCTTCGTGATCCGCGCCGTCTGGAGCGCGCTCGAGTAGAAGCCCATGGCGATGCCGAGGATCGTCGCGAGGATCCCGACGGAGATCACGATCTCGACGAGCGTCATGCCGGCGCGGCGGCATCGCCGGAGCGGTGCGGCATGCGCGGTGAAGGCTCTGCGGATGGGTCGGCGATCCCGGGACATGGACACCCCGAGAATCCATCGGCCTCGATCGGGGGTGGTCTTGAACGGGGCGCGACGGCGCGCCCCGTCGACGTCTTCGGAGCGGCTTCCAGCGGATCAAGCCGAGCGGGTGAGCGTGCCGATGGATCCCCCATGTCGGAGGTCCGACCGGATCGCAGGAGGACGTGGAGCCGCACGGCGCGCCCGTGTCTTGCAGCACGGCCGTTCGCTGGAGGCGCGCGATGACGGGCCAGCGTCCACCGTTCCTCCGGCGCACGTTCATCGTCGACCGGAAGCTCCAGCTCGGCCTGATGGCCCGGAGCCTCGTCTACACGGCGTTCCTGCTGGCGGTCGTGAGCGTCGGTCTCTTCGCTCCGCTCATCGCGCGGCTCCAGCTCGCCGATCCCGAGTCGTCGAGCTACGCCGACACGGCGAACGCGATGCTCTACTTCCACGCGCGCTTCTGGCCGATCGCGACGCTCTGCCTGGTCGTCGCCGCGCTCGGTTCCGTGCAGCTCTCGCACCGCATCGCGGGGCCACTCGTGCGCCTGAAGCGCCACATGAGCTGGCTCTCCGAAGGGATGCTCCCGAAGGCGCTGACGACCCGCAGGTCCGACTTCCTGAAGGACGAGGTCGCGCTCCTGAACGGGCTCACCGACTCCCTCGCGCGCCGCTTCGAGGGGATGCAGGACGCCGGCCGCTCCCTCGAGCGCGCCCTCGTGGCGTGCGAGAGCCGAGCGCGCGCCATGCACGACGAGACGCTCCTCGTGGCGCTCGCGCGCGTGCGCCGCGAGGCCGAGGGGTTGCGGGGGCGCATCGACTCGGTGCAGCGCATGGACGGCGCCGCGGCCGTCTCCGGGTCGCCGGCGGCGGAGCCGGTCGCGCCGCACGAGAGCCACGCACGCCGGTGACGGCGCGCCGCGGACCGCTCGCTGCGCGACTCAGTATCCCTCGACCACGATCGCCCAGGCCGCCCAGAAGAGGCTCGCGTAGGGGTTCTCCGTGAAGGCCGTCTCGCGGAAGAACTGCAGCGGCGCGTTCGGGTCGCCGACGAAGGGACGCAGGATCGATCCCATCTTCACGGCCACGAACAGGTAGAGCGCGAACCACGCCGCGAGTGGGACGCGGTGGACTCGGTTGCGCGCGAGGAGCGGGCCGTAGTGGCGTCGCAGCGTGATCTGCGCCGCGAGCGCCGCCACCACGAAGACGATGGCGTTCCCGGCCAGCGCCCGCGGATAGCTCGCATCGGAGACGTAGAGCAGCGCGATCACCGGCGAGAGCGACGCGAGGCAGACGGAGAAGCTCACCTGGGCCGAGACGATGGCGCGGAGCGCGTGGCGCAGGTCGGCCGCGAGCCCGAGGGCCGAGTTGAGCGCCCAGAAGAACGGGAGACAGACGAGCGTCGTCGCCACGACGAAGACCGGGAGCTTCACCGCCGAGTAGACGGACTGCTGCACGTTGCCGCCGTAGGTGCCGAGCACGGCGCCGTGGACGAAGCTCGCCGCGACGAGCACGGCCGTCAGCCGCCACGCGGGCAGCTCGCGGCTCCCGACGGCGAAGGCCCCCTCGGCGCGCAGCACGGAGTCGGCGTCGGCGAGCACGGTCGGCTCAGTAGACCGAGTACTTCAGCGCCTCGACGAAGCCGCGGAAGAAGTTCGACTCGGTGCCGCGAAAGAGCACGAAGGGGCTCCCGGGGCGACCGAGGAAGGGCCGCAGGATCCACGCCATCTGCGCGCCGACCACGCCATAGGTGACGAGCCAGACCATGAAGACGAAGCGCGCGCGGCTCCCGACGCTGGCGCGGCGCAGCACGGGCGGCTTCGCCGCGTTCGCCGTCTCCGGCTCCGCGGGCGGCGGCGCCTCGTCGAAGACCTCGAAGGCGGCGCGTCGCAGGAAGGCGAGCGCCACGAGGCCCGCGATCCCGAAGACGAGTCCCGTCAGCACCTGCATGAAGGCGTGGCTCCGCGTGCTGAGCGCGAAGAAGGCCAGCACCGGGCCGAGGCTCGCCATGACGGCCATGTTCACTCCCGTCGCCGCGATGAGCAGCCGGAGCGTCTCGAAGAACCGCAGCTTCGAGTTGGCGAGCGCCGAGAAGACGTAGAGCGAGGGAAAGGTGACGAAGAGAGTGAAGAGATAGAGGAGCGGCACCTTCGCCGCCGTCGACAGGAGCTGGGGGAAGCCCTCGGGCCGATTGCGGATGGCCGGATAGACGCCGAGGAACCCGCCGCCCACGACTCCGAGGAGGAGGCATCCCAGGAGGAGCGACCGCGTCGGGAGGCGGATCTCCCCGAGCCGCAGCGTCTCCGGCTTCGTGAACTCTCCACGCAGCAACTGCTCGACGCGAGCGAGGACCTGGATCATGGGGCGGTCTCCGGGGCGAGAGGAGCCGATCCTACGGGCGAAGCCGGGTTTGGTGTCGGACGCCGAGCCTCGGCTCGTGCGCGGCCCCGGGACTCACTCCCGCAGGATCGCCCGCTGCTTCAGCGGAGGCTGGTAGGTGAGGCCGAAGTGCGCGATCGCGTGGTCGCGCACGCGACGCACGGCCTCCTCCGGATCGTCCGTGATGATCCAGCGGTCGACGTCGATCGACTCGATCGTCCTCTCGCGCACCATCGTCTCGCGAAGGAAGCGCAGCAGCGGCTCCCAGTAGTCGCTGCCCATCAGCACGATGTCGAAGTCGTGGATCTTCCCCGTCTGCACGAGTGTCGCCGTCTCGAAGAGCTCGTCGAGGGTCCCGAACCCTCCCGGCATCACGACGAAGGCGTACGAGTACTTCACGAGCATCACCTTCCGGACGAAGAAGTACCGGAAGTCGATGAACCGATCGAGGTACGGATTCGGCTTCTGCTCCTGCGGCAGGACGATGTTGCAGCCGATGGACCTCCCCCCGACGTCCTTCGCGCCGCGGTTCGCCGCCTCCATGATCCCGGGGCCTCCGCCCGTCATCACCGTGAAGCCGGCGCGCGCGAGCCGAGCGCCCACGTCGCGCGCGAGCTTGTAGTAGCGGTGGTTCTCGTCGAAGCGCGCCGATCCGAAGACCGTGACGCAGGGGCCGACGAAGTGGAGCTTGCGGAACCCCTTCAGGAACTCCGCGCCGATGCGCAGCACGCGGAGGAACTCCGAGCGCCGTTTGGCCGGCCCCTCGAGGAACCTCTGCTCGTCGCGATCGCCGACCTCCTTCCCCCACCGCGACGGGTGCAGCGGGCTCCGTTGCCCCACGGCCATCCCGGGCGACGGCCCGTCGACGGGCACCTCGACGGACGCGGCGGAGGCGCGCTCTCGATCCTGCTCGCGGTCGCTCACGACGAGAGCATCCTCTCCACCTCGGCGCCCACGGTCTCGAAGCTCGGGAGCACGCCGAGGTCGCGCCCGGGCTTGCCGGGCTCGAAGACGAGGAGCGGCACGAACTCGCGCGTATGGTCCGTCGTCTTCGTGAACGTCGGATCGTTCCCGTGGTCGGCCGTGAGGAAGAGCCGGTCGCCGGGGCGCAGCGCGTCGAGCAACGGCGCGAGGTCCTCGTCGAACTCGTGGAGGGCGCGCGCCATGCCGACCGGATCGCGCCGGTGGCCGTAGTGGCTGTCGAACTCCACGAGGTTCGTGAAGAGGAGACCCCGGTCGAGCGTCGCAAGGCGCTCGCGCGTGATCCGCATCCCATCGCGATTCCCCTCGCTGTGGATCGACTCCGTGAGACCTCGTCCCGCGAAGATGTCCTCGATCTTCCCGACGCCGACGACCGGCACGCCGGCCGCCTTCAGCCGGTCGAGCGTCGTCGGCCCGATGGGTGGCGTCGAGTAGTCACGGCGATTGAACGTGCGCGTGTACTTCCCGTCGCGGCCGACGAAGGGGCGCGCGATCACGCGGCCGACGTTCCACGGGTCGAGGATGCGTCGCGCGATCGCGCACCATCGGTAGAGCTCCTCGAGCCCCACCTTCTCCTCGTGCGCCGCGATCTGGAGCACGGAGTCGGCCGACGTGTAGACGATCGGGAGGCCCGTCCGCTCGTGCTCCGGCCCGAGCTCCTTCAGGATCTCCGTGCCGCTCGCCGGCACGTTGCCGAGAACGCGCGCGACGCCGGCCTCGCGGCAGAACGGCTCGAGGATCTCGGGCGGAAATCCCTTCGGGAAGTGCGTGAACGGCTTCGCCACGGGGCAGCCCATCATCTCCCAGTGCCCGCTCTGCGTGTCCTTGTCGGCGGAGCGCTCCGCCATGCGGCCGAAGGACGCGCGCGGCGACGCGACGCGCTCGAGACCGGGCGCGGGCTGCGCGTTCCCGAGGCCCAGCGAGCGCAGCGTCGGCACGACGAGCGGGCCCGCCGACTCCGCCGTGTGGAGGAGCGTGTTCGTGCCCTCGTCGCCGAAGCGAGTCGCGTCCGGGAGCGCGCCGACGCCGACGCCGTCGAGCACGATCACGATGGCGCGCGGGCCGGTGGGAGTGGACGGCGGACGCACGCGCCGAGGGTACCGCTCGGCAGGTGCGCGACGTCGTCCCATCGGTGCATGATCCCGCTCCGTGCGATCCCGCCGATCCATCCCCGCTCTCGCCGGCCTCCTGCTGGCGGCGGCCGCGTGCACGGGTCCCGCCACCGTCACGCTGCGCGACGTCCTGCGCGAGTCGACGGCGCGGCGGGGCCCCGTGATCCTGATCCACGGCGCCCTCGGAGCGACCCTCGCCGACCGCTGGACCGGCGAGGTGGGCTGGCTCACGTCGCGCTCGGCGTTCCGGCTGTCGCGCACGCCGGACCTTCGGCTCCCCGATCCCGCTGTCGGCGACGGGCCGCCCGACCGGTGGATCTCCGTCGACCTGCTGCGCGAGGTGCCGGTCCTCCCCTGGGTCTACTCCGCAGCGGTGTTCGAGCCGCTCGTCGCGGCCTTCGAGGAGGCCGGATACCGCGTCGGCGACTGCGAGTTCCCGCGCGCCGACGAGGATGCCTTCGTCTTCCATTTCGATTTCCGCCGCGACGCCGTGGAGAGCGCGCGGAAGCTCGCGCGCGCCGTCGAGCGCGTGCGATCGACGCGGGCGGACCCCGAGGAGAAGGTGTCCCTCGTCGCCCACTCCTTCGGCGGCCTCGTCGTCCGCTACTACCTCATGTACGGCGACGCCGACGTGCTCGGCGCCGCGTCGCCGCGTCCAACGGGGGCCGGCGCCCGCAACGTCGAGCGCGTCGCCTACCTCGGCTCGCCGCACCGGGGCTCCTTCTCCGTCTTCCAGATCGCGCTGCAGGGCTACCGCATCGGGTTCAACGACGACGCGTTCTCGCGGGCCGTGATCGCCACCTGCCCCGCGCTCTACCAGGCCTTCCCGCCGCCCGAGGTGGACTGCTTCCTCGACGAGACCTCGCGGCACGGTGCACTCGTTCCGTACCGCGATCCCGGCGACCTGCCGCTCTCGCTCTACGACCCGTGGACGTGGAAGCGTCTCGGCTGGGTGGCGAGCGCCGATCCCGACGGATCGGAGGCCTCCCTCGACGCCGCCCACGGCCGTCTCGAGCGCTTCCTCGCCCGCGCGCTCTTCTGGTGGACCGCGCTGGAGGCTCCGTGGTCTCCGCCGGCGGGGCTGCGCACGCTCTCCGTCGGCGGCACGACGGAGGCGACGCCGACCCATGCCTTCGTGCGCCGCACGCCGGACGGCACCCTGCGCACCACGTTCGAGCCGCTGCGCTTCCCGGGGCCGGCGATGCCCAGCACGCCGCGCCCGTTGCTCGTCTCCACGGGTGACGGCCGCGTGACGCTCGAGAGCGCTCTCGCCCTGCCCTTCGGCCGGCGCGTCGTGAGCACGGCGCCCCACGACTTCGTGCATCAGGACCCCACGGCGCTCGACAACGTGCTGCTCTTCCTGTGGGAGGAGGAACTCGTGGGTGCGCCCGCGCCCGATCAGGCCGCGGACGCCGCGGCGCGTTCCCGCGCGAGCGCGAGGCCATCCTCGTAGCTGCGGCAGATCGCGAGCCGTCCCTCGCGGTCCACGATCCCCGCCTTCGCGAGCACCCCGGCGGGCTGGTCCTGCACCCCGGCGAGGACGACGAAGGCCTGCCCCTTCCAGAGGCGCTCCAGCGCCGACTCGAGCGCGACGAGCCCGGTGACGTCGATCACCGGCACGTGCTCCACGTCGAGGATCACGGTCTTCTGGCGCGCGTCGGTCCGCGCCAGCGCCCCCATGGCCTTCTGCGCCGCTCCGAAGAAGAGCGGTCCGGCGATCTCGTAGAGGAGCACGCCCGGCGGGAGCGGGTCGTCGTGGGCGCGAAGGTCGCCGTTCACGAGGCGCGCGTTCGCCACCTCGGCCATGCGCTTCATGAAGAGCAGCGCCGAGAGCATCACGCCGAAGGTCACCGCCACCACCATGTCGAAGACAACGGTGAGGGAGAAGCACGCCAGGAGCACGAGCACGTCGCTCTTCGGCGCCACGCGCACGATGTGGGCGAAGTGCTTCACCTCGCTCATGTTCCAGGCCACGAGCAGCAGCAGCGCCGCGAGCGAGGCCATCGGCAGGAATCCGAGCGCGGGTGCGAGCACCACCACTCCCGCCAGGACGAAGAGCGCGTGCACGATCGCCGCCACCGGCGAGCGCGCGCCCGAGCGGACGTTCGTCGCCGTGCGCGCGATGGCGCCCGTCGCGGCGATGCCTCCGAAGAAGGGCGCCACGAGGTTGCCGACGCCCTGGGCCAGCAGCTCCGCGTCGGGATCGTGCTTGCGGCCCGTCATGCCGTCGGCGACCACGGCCGAGAGGAGCGATTCGATGGCGCCGAGCATCGCGATGGCGAAGGCCGAAGGCGCGAGCGCGCGGAGCGTCGCGTAGTCGAGCGCGAAGGGCACGCCGCCCGGGCCCGGCAGACTCCAGGGCAGAACGGGGAGCGGCGGCAGCGGAGGGATGCCTGCGTGCGTCGCGCCGCCCAGGACGTAGTGGAAGCGGCTGCCGATGGTCGCCACCTCGAAGCTGGAACCCGCGTGCCGCAGGATCTCGGCGACGACCGCCCCGGCGCCGAGCGCCACGAGGGGGGCCGGTACCTTGCGCGTGACTCGCGGCCAGAGGAGGAGGATCGCGAGCGTGAGGACGCCGATCCCGAGATCGGACGCGCGGAGCGTCGGAAGCGCGCCCGAGATCGCCCCGACGCGCTCGATCCAGTGGACCGGGTGCTCTGCGAGCTGCAGCCCGAGGAAGTCTTCCACCTGCGTCGTCGCGATCACGACGGCGACGCCAGCGGTGAAGCCGGTCGTCACCGGGTACGGGATGAACTCGATCTGTCGGCCGAGCCGCGCGAGACCCATGGCGACGAGCAGCACGCCCGCCATCGCCGTCGCCACGAGAAGGCCTCCGACTCCGAACTTCGCGGACACCGGCGCGAGCACGACGATGAAGGCGGCCGTCGGCCCCGAGACCTGCACGCGCGAGCCGCCGAGCAGGGCGATCACGGCTCCCGCCACGATCGACGTGTAGAGGCCGAACTGCGGCGGGACGCCGGACGCGACGGCGAGCGCCATGGCGAGCGGGAGCGCCACCATGCCGACGACGATTCCCGCGAGGACGTCCGCCGTGAGGTCCTTCGGTCCGTACCCCTCGCGAAGCGTCTGGCGCAGCGCGAAGGCGGGCTTCGTGGCGAGCGTGGCCAGGACCGAGGCCTCGCCCGACCGATGGGTTGGCATGGGGTCCGCGACCGGGCAATCGCTGAGCCGAGACGCGGCGCTCGGAAGCGTAGCGATCGCACGCCACCATGCGACGCGCTGCTGGCACGGGACTCGCCAGGCGGGCGCGTCCCCTTCTCCTCCCGGAGGGAATTCCCCGTGGCACGGATCCAAGGAGTCATCGAGGGCGGCTCGCTGCTCGCGCGCGTCGCGTTCTTCTTCACGAAGCGCAAGGTCGGCCGCGTGATCCGGCCCGTCCGGATCCACGCGCTCCACGGGCGGATCCTCATGGGCTACGCGCAGATGGAGCTGGCCCAGGAGAAGGCGCGGCGCGTCGCGGCGCCGCTCAAGATGCTGGGGCAGATCCGCATCGCGCAGCGCATCGGCTGCCCCTTCTGAATCGACATCGGCTCTGCCGTGGGCAGGGCGGCCGGGATCCGCGAGGAGCAGCTCCGCGCCCTCGACGACCACGCGGGATCCTCCGCGTTCACCGCGCAGGAGCGCGCGGTCCTGCGCTACGCCGACGCGATGGCGGACACGCCGCTCGTCGTCTCCGACGAGCTGTTCGCCGAGCTGCGCCGCCACCTCGACGAGCCGCAGATCGTGGAGCTCACGTCGGCCTTCGCCTGGGAGAACTACCGCGCGCGCTTCGATCACGCCCTCGGCATCGAGGCGGAGGGTTTCTCCGAGAACGCCTTCTGCCCGCTGCCGGCGGGAGCCGGTGGCTGAGCGGCCGAGGATCGAGGGGGCGCCCGTCGCCCCAGGCGCGGCCGCGCTGCGCGCCGCCGGAGGTCGGCGAGGCGCTTCGCGCGATCGGAGGAGTTCCGCGCGTGGATCGGATCGACGCGCTGAGGACGTCGGCCGCGCAGCGGCGCACGTCCCGGGAAAGGGGTCTGACCCCATTCCCGGGTGATGCGCCTTCAGGCCCTCACGGCGCCT
>CAZJHD010000076.1:0-20323 GCA_964545855.1 uncultured Planctomycetales bacterium | reverse complement strand
CGTCGCGGTGCCCCTCGGCACGGCGGCGCGCGCGCTCGCCGTGGCGGCGCGCCTGCGCGAAGGCGGCCTCGACCTCCGCGCCGTCCGTCCGCCGACGGTGCCCGAGGGCGAGAGCGGGCTGCGGATCGTCGTGCATGCGGACCACGGCGAGGACCTCCTCGCGCGCGTGGCGGCGGCCGTCGGCCGAGCCGTGCGCGAGACACCCGTGGAGCGCCCGGTCACGTCCTCCGCATCGCCCCGCGCCGTCTTCGTCGCCGGCACCGACACGGGCATCGGCAAGACCGTCGTCGCCTCGCTGCTGCTGGCGGCGGCGGGGGAGCAGGGTCCGGCGCGCTACCTGAAACCCGTGCAGACGGGCACCGGCGAGGACGACGACACGGCCGTCGTCGCCGCGCGCGCGGACGGACTCGGAGCGTCGGTGTCCGTGGCGGAGCCCGTGTACCGCTTCGCCGAGCCGGTGGCTCCGGCGCAGGCCGCGGCGCGCGAGGGCGTGCGCATCGAGGCGGCGCCGATCCTCGCGGCGGCCGCGCGCGCGGCGGCGGGGCTCGGGGCGAAGGGGCTCCTCGTGGTGGAGGGAGCGGGAGGGCTCCGCGTGCCGCTCGGCGAGGGCGGCCCCGCTCATGAAGCGTTCGCGCAGGACGAGATCGTGCGCCGGCTGCGGATGCCGGTCCTCCTCGTCGCCCGCTCGGGTCTGGGGACGCTGAACCACGTGCTCCTCTCGCTGGAGGCGCTGGCCGCGCGCGGGATCCCGCTCGCCGGCCTGGTCCTCGTCGGACCGCGGCACGCCGATAACCGGCGCGATCTCGAGCGCTTCGTTCCCGCCGACGACGTCTTCGAGCTGCCGCCGCTGGCGGCCTTCGATGGCGCCGCGCTGCGCGTCGCGGCGCGCGTGGCAGGTCTCGGAAGGCTCCTGGAGACTCTTCCGCGGTGGACGCCGCCGGCGACGCCGTGACGGGCGCGGCGGCCCGCGATCTCCTCGCGCGCGACGCGCGCGTGCTCTGGCATCCCTTCTCCCACGGAGCGACGGAGCCGGAGCTCGCGCCCGTCGTCGCGGCGGAGGGCGCGTGGCTCGTCCTCGCCGACGGGCGGCGTGTCCTCGACGGGATCTCCTCCTGGTGGACCTGCCTCCACGGCCACGGGGAGCCGGCGATCGCGGCCGCCATCGCGGAGCAGGCGCGCACGCTCGACCACGTGGTCTTCGCCGGCGCGACGCACCCGCCGGCCGTGGAGCTCGCGGAGCGCCTCCTCGCGATCGCGCCGCGCGGTCTCGCGCGCGTCTTCTTCAGCGACGACGGCAGCACGGCCGTCGAGGTGGCGCTCAAGCTCGCGGTGCAGCGCGCGTGGCTGCGCGGCGAGCGCCGCCTTCGCTTCGTCGCCCTCGAAGGGGGCTACCACGGAGACACCTTCGGCGCGATGGCCGTGGGAGACGCGTCGATCTTCACGGAGCCCTTCGCGCGCCTGCTCGCGGCCGTCGATCGCGTGCCCGCGCCGCGCGGGCTCGACGACGCGGCCGGGTGCGAGGCGTCCCTCGCGGCGCTGCGCGCGACGCTCGCCCGCGGCCGCGGCGAGGTGGCCGCCGTGATCACGGAGCCCGTGCTGCAGGGCGCCGCCGGCATGCGTCTCCATCCGCCGGCGTTCCTGCGCGGCGTGCGCGCGGCCTGCGACGAGGCCGGCGTTCCCTGGATCGCCGACGAGGTGCTGACGGGCTTCGGGCGCACCGGAGCGCTCTTCGCCTGCGAGCACGCGGACGTCGCGCCCGACCTGCTCTGCGTGGCGAAGGGGCTCACCGGCGGCGTGCTCCCGCTCGCCGCGACGCTCTGCCGGGAGGACCTCTTCGCCGAGTTCCAGAGCGGTGCGCGCACGCGGGCCTTCTTCCACGGCCACTCCTTCACGGCGAACCCCATCGCCTGCGCCGCGGCGCTCGCGTCGATGGAACTCACGACGGCGCCGGGGTTCCTCCCGAGGGCGCGGGCGATCGGCGAGCGGATGCGGGCCGGGCTCGAGGAGCTGCGCGGCGACGGGCGCGTGCGCGACGTGCGCGGTCTCGGTCCTCTCGCGGCCGTCGAGCTCGTGGAGGACGGCGGCTTCGCGGCGGACTCGGTGCTGCGCCTGCGGCGCGAAGCGCTCGCGCGCGGCGTGCTCCTGCGGCCCCTCGGTCCGGTGCTCTACGCGCTGCCGCCCCTCTGCGTGACGGACGGCGAATGCGACCTGCTGGCGGCGACGCTCGTCGACCTCGTCCGCGGACGGTAGGTCTGCTCAGAACCAGCCCTTCTTCCCCACCTCGTAGATCTGGTGGAAGTCCGCGTCGCTCTTCGTGAGGTAGATGATCCCCTCGACGAAGCCGATGAGGCTGCCGGCGCCGCACGTGACGATCGTGATGACGATGCGCAGCAGGCCGCCCGTCGTGTCGCCGAGGATGAACCGGTGGATCCCGAGGCCACCGAGGAGGATGCCGAGGATCCCGCAGAGGACGCGATTCGAGCCGGGGGTGCCGTTGGTCATGAAGGGGCTCCGTTCAGGGGTTCCGCGCCGAAGGCCGGGAGTGTGCGACGGTGGGTAGGGCGACGCAAACCGATCCTTCGCTCTCCGTCGCGCGCGTCGAGGCGCCGCGCGCCGCGTCGCCGCATGCCGCGTCGCCAATCGCGACGACCTGATAGTCTCCGCGCCCCCGCCTCCCCGGGACGCCGCGTGACGAACTACGGATTCCTCATCGACCAGCGGAAGTGCATCGGCTGCCACGCCTGCACGACGGCCTGCAAGTCCGAGAATCACGTCCCCGTCGGCAAGTTCCGCACGTGGGTGAAGTACGTCGAGAAGGGGACCTTCCCCGCCGTGCGGCGCCACTTCGCGGTGCTGCGCTGCAACCACTGCTCGAACGCTCCCTGCGTCACGATCTGCCCCGTGAACGCGCTGGAGAAGCGCAAGGACGGCATCGTCGACCTCGACCGCGACGCCTGCATCGGCTGCAAGGGCTGCATGCAGGCCTGCCCCTACGACGCGATCTACCTGAACGAGGACACGGGCTCCGCGGAGAAGTGCCACTTCTGCGCGCACCGCGTCGAGAAGCAGCTGGAGCCCGCCTGCGTCGTCGTCTGCCCGGAGCGCGCGATCGTCGCCGGCGATCTCGACGACCCGGCGAGCGAGATCCGCCAGACGATGGCGCAGCACCCCGTGAGCGTGCGCAAGGCCGAGCAGGGGACGGGGCCGAAGCTCTTCTACGTCGATGCCGACGCGAGCGTGCTGCAGCCGACGGCGCCGCGCCACGACGACGCCTACCTCTGGTCGGAGCGCGCCGAGCCGGCGCCGCCGGGCGCGAACTTCGATCCCGAGAACACGACGCGCGTCGCCTACGACGTGGCGCACCCGGCCCCGTGGGGCTGGAAAGTGGGTGCGTACCTCTGGACCAAGGCGATTGCCGCGGGCCTCGCGATGCTGGCGCCCTTCGCGGCCGACCTCGGCCTGACGGGCGTCGCCGCCGGCTGGGGCATCGAGGCCGCGGCACTCCTCTTCCTCGGGATCACGACGTTCCTGCTCGTCGAGGACCTGACGCGGCCCGCGAAGTTCCTGACGATCCTCCTGCGCCCCAACTGGCGGTCGTGGATCGCCCGCGGCGCGGTGATCCTCTCGGCCTTCGGCGGAGTGCTCACGGTGCTCCTCCTCGCGCAGTGGCTCCGCTTCGACGAGAAGGCGCCGGGGCTCTTCCGCGCGCTGCGCTTCGTCTCCGCGGCCCTCGGCGCCGCCGCCGCCGGCTACTCGGGCTTCCTCTTCGCCCAGGCCGAAGGGCGCGACTTCTGGCAGAGCCCGCTCCGTGCCCCGCACCTCGTCGTCGAGGCGCTCCTCGCGGGGGCCGCCGCGGCGCTCCTCGTGGGCGCGAGCGCCGGCAACGTCCTCCTCCTCGCGCTCGCGGCCCACGGGCTCCTCCTCCTCGCGGACCTCGCGACGCAGCACGGCGGCGCCGACGCGGAACGCGCGAAGCACCTCCTCGTCCGCGGCGTCTTCGCGCGCGCGTTCTGGACCAGCGCCGTCGCGGGCATCCTCCTCCCGGCCGTGCTCCTCCTCCTCGCGCCGACGCTCGTTCCGGCCCTCGCGCCGATCGCCGCCGTCGCCGCCCTCGGCGGGATCCTCCTCTACGGCCTCCTCTGGGTGAAGGTCGGGCAGGCCGTTCCGCTGTCCTGAGGCCGGCGGGCAGCGACCCGTCCGCTGCGCCGAGCGCCACGCCCGCGGAGAATGGCCGCCATGGCCGAAGTGGCCGCGCCTGCCCGCTGGATCCTCGTGTTCCCGCTCGCCGCTCTGGCGATGGGTGTCGCCGGAATCACCAGCCTCGTCCTCGAGATCGGGGATCTCCGCTGGAGCGGCGTCGATGGGTCCTCCCATCCGCTCGTCGCGACCCTCGATCTCGGCAGCGTCGCCGAGGGGCCCCTGATGCTCTCCGTCGAGCGGCCCCTCGGCGCGGGCGATTCCGTCGACGGACTGCTGCAGCTCCGCTTCGCGCTCGGTCTGCTGCTCGACGACAAGGAGCCCCTTCGCGTCGCGGACGCGCCGATCCGCCCTCCGACCGTGATCACGCGCGGCGGACGGGTCCGCGTCGGCCTGGCTCGCTTCGCGCTCCATCGCGGGGGCGCGTGCCGCCTGCTCGTGGAGAGTCTTCCCGACGCGGGGGGTGCCGCGGACCATCGCGTCTTTCTGCAGCGGCCCGTCCCGAAGGAGTGGATCGTGCTCCTGGTCGCGCAGCTCGTGCTGTTCGTGATGCTCGCGCTCCGTGGTCTCGCGGTGGCGCTCCTCCTCCTCCTCGCGCGCCGGCGTGCGCTCGCGCCGAGCCATCGAGGCGCGTAGGGCCGCCGATACCGTGCAGGCTCCTGCGCCGGGCGACCGCCGGCCGCGTTCGGCCGCGGCTTCGTCGCTCCTCCTCCAAAGCCGATGTCGCGTCGCACCGTCTCCCATGCCTCGACCCCGTCCACTCCGGCTCGATCCCCGCGCTTCGACCCTCCTGCTCCTGGTCCTCCTCGCAGCGTTCGCGCACGCGCAGGAGCCCGCACCTCGGGAGACCGGCGCACCGCCCGACACGGAGCCGGCCTCGCGCCCCGTGTCGGCGCCCGCCGCGGCCGCGCGCATCTGCGCGGAGTGGGAGCCGGCCCTCGGCGCGCTCATCGCGTGGCCCTTCAAGATCCCCGACGCGCTCGTCGTCGAGCTGGCCCGCGACGACCGGCTCTGGGTGCTCGCCTCGAGCGAGGAGGCCGTCGCCGCGGCGCGCGCGCGGCTCGCCGAGCTCGGCGCCGATCTCGAGCAGGTGACGGTCCTCGCGAGCACCGTGCAGACCGAGTGGACGCGCGACTACGGCGCGCACTCGGTCTTCGACGCCGAGGGCGCGCTCCGTCTCCTCGACTCGGTGTACATCAACACGCCGATGTTCCGCCGGGGCGATCCGCCGCTGCGGAAGGGCGACGCGCCGAACTACCTCGGCCAGAGCTACCCCGGAGACGACCGCGCGAACGACGCGCTCGCGGAGTCGCTCGGCCTGCCGCTGGTCGCCATGGATGCCTACCTGACGGGCGGCAACTTCCTCGTCGACGGATGCGGCAACGCCTTCTCCACGCGCGCGATGGTCGACGAGAACAACGTGCTCCGCGACGAAGATGCGTTCCGCGCGATGGTCCGCGAGCACACGGGCGTCGCCGACCTGCGGATCCTCGACAACACGGAGCCCTACGGCATCCAGCACATCGACTGCTGGATGAAGCTCCTCGACGCCGAGACGATCCTCGTGAAGCGGGCGCCGGCGGACCATCCGGAGCACGGGGCCATCGAGAAGAACCTGGAGACGCTAGCGGCGCTGCGGACGCCCTTCGGCCGGCCCTACCGCATCGTGCGCATCGACTGCCCGCGCTACCGCGGGAACCGCATCGCCGCCTACACGAACTCGCTGATCCTGAACCGCAAGGTCCTGGTCCCGCTCTTCGGCATCTCCGCCGACGCGGAGGCGCTCGAGACCTACCGGCACGCGATGCCGGGCTTCGAGGTGCACGGCTTCGCCTACGATGGGTGGCGCGACTTCGACGCGCTCCACTGCCGCGTGCGCGCCGTCTTCGATCCGGGGATGCTCCGCGTCACGCACGCCGCCGTGCGCGACGGTGCCGCGGCGGGCGCACCGATCCCGATCGAGGTGACGGTCCGCGCGTACTCGGGCGCGCCCCTCGTGGCCGGCGAGCAGTCGCTCTTCTGGCGCCTGGTGGGACAGGACACCTGGAGGACCGTGCCGCTCCTCTCCCTCGCCGGTTCCGCCGAGCGCTTCGGAGGCGAGATCCCTCCGCAGGCCGCCGGCGCCGCGGTCGAGTACTGGATCTCCGCCGCGGACGGCTCGGGTCGCGGCGCGAGGAGCCCGCGCTCGGCGCCCCAGGGTCAGCACACGTTCCGCGTGGCGGAATGACGCGTCACGGGCTGCCACGGACGGGCGCCGGCGGCGAGAATCGGCCCATGGAGCCGACGATTCCCGCCGAGCCGTCCCGTCCCGATCCCTCCCTCGGCCGCCGCGCCTTCCTCGGCCTCGCGGGCGCGGGGATCGCGGCCTCCGTCGCGCCGCGCGCCGGCGGAGCGCAGGACTCGGCCGCGGGTCTGCTCCAGGACGAGGCGCCGGTGCCGCCCGGCGTGCGGGCGATCGACGAGGAGACGCTCGCCGCCGCCGAGCGCATCGCGCGGCTCTCCTTCACCGGTGACGAGCGCAAGCAGGCCCTGCGATCGGTGCGAGGCATGGGCGACACGATCGAGCGCCTGAGGGCCGCGGCGCTGCGGAACGACGAGGCGCCCTCGGAGGTGTTCCGTCCGCTCGGCCGCGCGGCGGCCGCGGCTTCGCCGCACCGTCCTTCGCTGCGCCCTCGCTTCCGCGGCCCGCTCCCGGCGAGCGACGAGGACCTCGCCTTCGCTCCACTGGCGGCGCTCGCCCACTGGATCGAGACGAAGCAGGTCACGAGCGAGCGCCTCGTGCGGCTCTCGCTCGACCGCCTGAGGGAGCAGGGCCCGAAGCTCGAGTGCGTCGTGACCCTCGTCGAGGAGCGCGCGATGGCGCAAGCGAAGCGCGCCGACGCGGAGATCGCCGCCGGGAAGCATCGTGGTCCGCTCCATGGGATTCCCTGGGGCGCGAAGGACCTCTTCGACACGGCGGGGATCGCCACCACCTGGGGCGCCGAGCCCTGGAAGGATCGCGTGCCGGACCGCGACGCGACGGTCGTGCAGCGGCTCGAGGCGGCGGGCGCCGTGCTCGTGGCGAAGCTCTCCCTCGGTGCGCTCGCCTACGGCGACCAGTGGTTCGGCGGGCGCACGCGCAATCCCTGGCGCACGAGCCAGGGCTCGAGCGGCAGCAGCGCCGGGTCGGCGGCGGCGACGGCCGCCGGTCTCGTCGGCTTCGCCCTCGGCACCGAGACCTACGGCTCCATCGGATCGCCCTCGGCGCGGTGCGGCGCGACGGGGTTCCGTCCGAGCTTCGGGCGGGTCGGGCGGAGCGGCGCCATGGCGCTCTGCTGGTCGCTCGACAAGATCGGGCCCATCGCGCGGACGGCGGAGGACTGCGCCCTCGTGCTCGACGCGATCTGGGGCGCCGATCCCGGAGATCCCGCGAGCGAGACCGGGCCCTTCGCGCCGGCGCTCGCGGCCGCCGGCGCCGGCCTGAAGAGGCTTCGCGTCGGAGTGCTCTCCGGCGAGGAGCCGACGGAAGACGACACGAAGGTCCTCGACGCGCTGCGTGCCCTCGGCGTCGAGACGGCGCCCGTCGCGATCGCCGACGGCGCCTACGGCGACCTCATCTTCTTCCTCATCTCCGTCGAGGCGGCGGCCGCCTTCGACGAGATGACGCGCCTCGACCGCGACGACGAGCTCGCGTGGCAGGCGCCCCAGGCGTGGCCCAACACGTTCCGCGCGGCGCGGTACGTGCCCGCCGTCGAGTACCTGCAGGCGTGCCGCCTCCGCCGCCGCTGGCAGCACGATGCGTCGGCGGCCCTCGACGGATTCGACGCCGTGATCGCCTCGGGACGCAACGGCTCGCTCCATGCGCTCACGAACCTCACGGGCCATCCGGCGATCACGCTGCGCTCGGGCTTCCGAGCCGACGGCACGCCCCGCGGCACGACGCTCTGGGGCCGCATGGACGGCGACGCCACGCTCCTGCGCGTCGGCGCGGCGCTCGAGGAGAAGCTCGATCTCCGGAGCCGGCGGCCTGCGCTCGGGTAGGAGCGCCCGAGGCGCCGGCACCTACGGCGTCTGGAGCTCGAAGGCGCCGATGTCGCAGGTCGCGGTGCCGACGCCCGGGATGTCGACGCGTCCGAGCTCTCGCTGATCCGTCGCGAGGCAGTCCGTGTCGGTCCCCGCGTCGACGCAGGGGCTGTCGGGGCGCAGCGCGTGGGTGGGTGTCGGCCCGCCGTTGCTCTTCAGGCCGAGGAGCCTCGGGTCGGTGTTCGAGAGGTCGCCCGCGCCGAAGCCGCAGCTCGATCCTGCGTCGAGGTTCCCCCCGAGCGAGACGAGCGGACCCGCGCAGTTCACGTTCTTGTTCTTGCCGAAGATCGAGTTGCGGGTGGACACGTCGCTTCCATCGTCCTCGGAGTGGATGGCGCCGCCGTTGGGCGCCTTGTTCTTCTCGAAGGTGCAGCTCTCGATGAGCGTCTCGCCGAAGTCCTCGAGCGAGAGCGCGCCTCCGTCGTCCTTCGCCGAGTTCCCGCTGAAGGTGGTGTTGCGGAGGACGATCTCGCCGCCCGTGTTCTCGATCGCACCTCCTTCGTCCTTCGCCTTGTTCCTCGCGAAGGTCGAGCGCTCGATCAGGACCGTGCAAGAGTCCGCGTCGATGGCGGCGCCGTCGTCCTCGCACTGGTTCGAGAGGAAAGCCGAATCGAAGATCACGACGAGGGCGTCGAGGGCCTCGATGGCGCCTCCGTCGTCGCGGCTCGCGTTCTTCGTGAGGACGCAATTCCCGACGACGAGAGTCGTCGTGACGAGGATCGCGCCGCCCCCGTCGTCGACGTCGTCCTCGTTCACCTGGGTCTTCCCGTTCCGGATCGTCAGGTTGGCGAGCCCGAGCGCGCCCTCGCCGAACACGTGGAAGACGCGGTCCTTCCTCATGCCGTCGATGATCGTGGTCTTGGGGCCGTCGCCGACGATGGTGATGTCGTTGAGGATGTCCAAGTCGCCCGTCGCCGCGGCATCCTCGCCGTGCCCCTTGCGCTTCAGCAGGTACTTGCCCGCGGGGAGGTGGATCGTGCCGCCGTCCATGGAGCCGTTCAGGTGCTGGATCGCGGCGCGCAGCGTGATCTGCTCTCCCGCCGTCGCCAGGTCGGCATCGGGGACGCCGTCGTTCGGATCGGCATCGGGGAGGTCGAGGGTGCTGTTGACCGTGATGTCGACGCCGCGAGGCGGAGCGTGCGGAAGGGTCAGGGCGACGAGCAGGGAGCCGACGAGGAGAGCCGAGGACGTCGGGAGGATCATGGGCGTGCGGGGGGAGGCCCACCGTCCGGGGGGATTCGTGCGGAGGCGTGCCGGAGCGGATCCTATCCGACCCGTCCGCGGCGCGTGGAGAGGCGCTCCGCTGCGGCCACCGAGCCGACGGCACGTCCCGCGGCACGACGCTCTGGGGGCGCATGGACCGCGACGCGACGCTCCTGCGCGTCGGCGCGGCGCTGGAGGAGAAGCTCGATCTCTGGAGCCGGCGGCCGGCGCTCGGGTAGGGCCCGCGCCACGGGCCGTCAGGGCTGGATCAGGAGCTCGAGGGCGTTCGAGGTGCTGAGCCCGTAGGGGGGGAGCGCGCAGGTGCCGCCCCAGGACCAGAGGCACTGGAGGACGTAGGTCTTTCCGACCAGCGCGACGTCGTTCGGGATCGACGCGTCGGCGACGCCGAAGCCCCAGGGATCGCTCACGATGTCGAGGGCGAGCACCTCCGTCGAGGCCAGCAGGTCGACGTGCAGGAGGACGCCGAGGCCGAAGGGGTCGGAGCCGATCTCGTCCACGACGGTGCCGACGAGCAGGAGCCCGAGGCTCGAGGCGGGTGCGTGGTCGCAGTGGATCCCGAAGCTCGGTGTGTCGATCCGGGGCGTCTGGTCGACGCCCATCTGCTGCGGGCCCGTGCAGCCGGCGTACCCGTCGCCGCGCGGGATGACGTAGGGGTCGAGACGGGCGCGGGTCGTCGCGTCGCTCTCCCCTCCCCACGCGTCGACCATGTCGAAGTCGATCTCGTACTCCCCGAAGGTCGGGAACTCGAGCTCGATCTTCGTGTCCGCGTCGTGCACGTGCTCGAGGCGGAGCGCGTGGCCGATCTCGTGCAGGAGCACGCGTTCGCGGGGACCGGCGGTTCCCGCCTGATCGATCACGATGTCGACGCCGGTGATGGCGCCCGCGTCGTCCGTCGTGAACACGCAGGCACCCGCGGCGCCGTTCGCGAAGGCGGTCGCCCCCTCCAGGAACTGGATCTCGCACTCCGTCTCGGTGCCCTTCACGAGAGTCCACCCCGTCGCCGCCGCGTTCCAGGTCGCGACGGCGGAGTCCACGTCCGCTCGGAACGCCGGAGTCTCCTCGGTCTCGTCGTACCAGTAGCGCAGCGTCCGAAGACAGTCCTTCCAGTCGAGGTCGGAATCGACATCGGCCTTGGAGATGCTGCCGACGACTCCGAGGAGGAGTCCCACGATCAGGAGGAGGCGTCCTCGGTGCGACGTCGTGCGATCGGCCGCGGCGCGGTCATTCGAGCGAGCGAGAGTCGGATTCATGGTCGTCCACCGGAAGCAAGGCTACCCCGAGAGACACGCACGGGGTCGGATCGGGAGGACGCGCGTCGGGGTCGCGGTCCTCACCTCGGACATCGGGGCCCCGCTCCGGCGCGGACAGGAATCGTCCGAGGCCGAGGGCGCGTGTCGCGTGGCGGCGTGGAGCTTTCGAGGAGCGGCTCCTACGATGCGACGATGCCCGACTGGTCCGAGCCGATGACCGTGACTCCGCTGGAGTCGTTCCCGCCGATGGCGAAGTGGGACGACTGGACCGAGTGGGACCCGGAGGCCTGGCCCCGGCGCGTGGAGCGGCGCTATGCGCTGGTGCCGACCACCTGCTTCAACTGCGAGGCGGCCTGCGGGCTCGTCGCCTACATCGACAAGACCACCTGGAAGATCCAGAAGCTCGAAGGGAACCCGTTCCACCCGGGCTCCCGCGGGCGCAACTGCGCGAAGGGCCCGGCGACGATCAACCAGGTGAACGACCCGAGCCGGATCCTCTGGCCGATGAAGCGCTCGGGTCCGCGCGGATCGGGGAAGTTCGAGCGCACGACCTGGGACGAGGTGCTCGACACCTTCGCCGCGCGCATCCGCGCGGCCATCGTCGAGGACCGGCGCAACGAGGTCATGTACCACGTGGGGCGCCCCGGCCACGACGGCACGATGGAGCGGATCCTCCAGTCCTGGGGGATCGACGGGCACAACAGCCACACGAACGTCTGCTCCTCGGGGGCGCGCCTCGGATACGCGCTCTGGCAGGGGGCCGACCGCCCGTCGCCGGACCACGCGAACGCGCGCTTCATCCTGCTGCTGTCGGCGCACCTCGAGACCGGTCACTACTTCAACCCGCACGCGCAGCGGATCATCGAAGGGAAGATGCGCGGCGCGAAGATCGCGACGGTCGACGTGCGTCTCTCGAACACGGCGTCCATGTCGGACTACTGGCTCGCCACCTACCCCGGCACGGAGGCGGCGCTGCTGCTCGCCATGGCGGCGGTGCTGATCGACGAGGACCTCGTGGACCGCGCCTTCGTCCGCAAGTGGACCAACTGGAAGGAGACGCTCGAAGCGATCGATCCCTCGAAGGGCACAGGCGACCTCGCCGGCGGCGCGGCGCTCGGAGACGAGGCTTTCGATCGCCTGCTGCCGGCGCTCCGCGCGCGCATTCCCGCGGACGCCCTCGGCTGGGCGGAGAAGGAGTGCGGCGTGCCGCGCGCCACGATCGCCGAGGTGGCGCGCGAGATCGGACGCGCCGGATCGGCCTTCGCCGCGCACGTCTGGCGCAACGCGGCGTCGGGGAACCTCGGCGGCTGGCAGGTCTCGCGGTGCCTGGAGCTCCTCTCGGTGCTCGTCGGCGCCGTCGGCACGAAGGGAGGCACGCTGCCGAACTCCTGGAACAAGTTCGTGCCCCCGCCCTTCCTGAAGCCGGGACCGCAGTCGGTCTGGAGCGAGCTGCTCTTCCCGCGGGAGTACCCCCTTTCCCACTACGAGCTGAGCTACCTGCTGCCGCACCTGCTGCGGGAGGGACGCGGCAAGCTCGCGGCCTACTTCACGCGCGTCTACAACCCCGTCTGGACGAACCCCGACGGCGTCGCGTGGATGGAGGTGCTGCAGAACGAGAAGCTCATCGGGCTCCACGCCGCCCTCACGCCCACCTGGAGCGAGACGGCGCTCTTCGCCGACTACGTGCTGCCCATGGGGCACGCGCCCGAGCGCCACGACCTGCAGAGCCAGGAGACGCAGGCGGGGCGCTGGCTCGGCTTCCGCCAGCCGGTCCTACGCGTCGCGCGCGAGCGCGCCGGCGAGGCGTTCGAGTCCACCTGGGAGGCGAACCCGGGCGAGGTCTGGGAGGAGGACGAGTTCTGGATCCACCTCTCCTGGCGGATCGATCCCGACGGCGCGCTCGGCATCCGGAAGTACCACGAGTCTCCCTACCGTCCGGGGCAGCGCACGACGGTGGAGGAGCACTACCGCTGGATCTTCGAGAACACGGTGCCGGGGCTGCCGGAGGCCGCCGCGAAGGTGCGCCTCTCGCCGCTCGACTACATGCGCCGCCACGGCGCCTTCCTCGTCGACGAAGGCACCTACGAGCACTTCGCCGATCCGATCCCGGAGCCGCTGCGGGCGTCCGCCGCCGTCGACGCGGCGAGCGGCCTCGTGCGCAAGGACGGCAAGGCGATCGGCGTGGTCGTCGACGGCACGGCCCGCGCGGGCTTCCCGACGCCGTCGCGGAAGCTCGAGATCTGGTCCCAGACCATGGCCGACTTCGGCTGGCCCGAGCACGCGATGCCCGGCTACATCCGCTCGCAGGTGCACGAGAGCGAGCTCGACCGATCCAAGGGCGAGTATGCCCTCGTGCCGACCTTCCGGCTGCCGACGCTCATCCACACGCGCTCGGGGAACGCGAAGTGGCTCTACGAGCTCTCGAACACCAATCCCGTCTGGCTCCACCCGAGCGACGCGAAGAAGATCGGCGTCGCGACGAGCGACCTCGTGCGTGTCTCCACGCGGATCGGCTACTTCGTGAACAAGGTCTGGGTCACCGAGGGGATGCGGCCCGGCGTCGTCGCCTGCTCGCACCATCTCGGGCGCTGGCGCACGAGCGACCAGCCGGGGACCGGCGCCGACAAGTGGGCGAGCGCGCTCGTCACGCTGGAGACGGGCCGTGGGACGTTCCGCGTGCGGCGCGTCGCCGACGTGGGCCCCTTCGAGAGCGACGATCCCGACAGCAAGCGTGTCTGGTGGGTCGACGGCGGCGTGCACCAGAACCTCACGTTCCCCGTGCAACCGGACCCGATCTCGGGCATGCACTGCTGGCACCAGAAGGTCACCGTCGAGAAGGCGCGCGCCGGAGACCGCTACGGAGACGTGGAGGTCGACACGACCAAGTCGCAGGCGATCTTCCGCGAGTGGCTCGCGACGACGCGCCCGGCGAAGCCCGGCGGTCTCCGCCGTCCGCTCTGGATGAATCGTCCGTTCCGGCCCCAGGAGCCGCTCTTCCGCATCCCCGAATCTCCCCGCGCATGAAGCTCCTCCTCGTGCTCTCGGCGGCGCTCGCCGCCGCCCCGCTCCTCCTCGTCGGCGAGGATTCTCCGAGTGGTCCCCGGCCCGGCGACTCCGTCGCGCCCTTCGAGGGACGCGATCCGGCGGGAGCGCGCGTCACCCTGCGCGGGGACGGTCCGGCGGCGAAGGCGACGGTGGTCGCCTTCTCGAGCGCGAAGTGCCCCGTGGCGGCGGTGCAGGCGCCGCGGCTGGGCGAGCTCGCGCGCGCCTACGGCTCCCGTGGCGTGCGCTTCCTCCTCGTGAACCCGAATCCCGCGGAGAAGGAGGCCGAGATCCGGGAGTTCCTCGCGGGCGCCGGCATCGACTTCCCCGTCATCGTCGACGCGGAGCAGCATCTCGCCGACCTCCTCGGCGTGTCGCGCACGACGGAGGTCTTCCTGCTCGACGGCGACTTCCGGCTGCGCTACCGCGGTGCCCTCGACGACCAGTACTCCGTCGGCACGCGGAAGCCGGCGCCGACGCGACGCTATCTCGTGGAGGCGATGGACGCGCTGCTGGAGGGCGGCGCGATCGAGCTCGCCGAGACGGCCGCCAAGGGCTGCCTCATCGGGCGCGTGCGCGCGCGGCCCGCCGCGACCGTTCCCGTCGACTGGCACCGCTCCGTGGCGCCGATCGTCCGCAAGCACTGCGTCGAATGCCACCGCGAGGGCGAGATCGGGCCGTTCCCGCTCGTCACCTACGACGACGCCGCCGGCGTGTCGCGCATGATCGGCGAGGTCGTCCGCGACGGACGCATGCCGCCCTGGCACGCGGATCCGCGCCACGGATCGTGGTCGAACGCGCGTCGCCTCACGGACGCCGAGCGCGAGACGCTCCTCGCTTGGGTCGACGCGGGAGCCCCCGAGGGCGCTCCGGCGACGGCGCCGCCGGAGCCCGTCCCTCCGGCCCCGCGATGGCGCATCGGCGAGCCCGACCTCGTCCTGCGCGCGCCGAAGCAGAGGGTCCCGGCCCAGGGAACGATCGAGTACGTCTACGAGTCGGTCGCGACGGGTCTCACGGAGGACCGCTGGGTCGAGGCCGCGGAGGTGCATGCCGGCAACCGGACCGTGGTGCATCACATCCTCGTCTTCGTGCAGTACCCGAAGGAGCGCAGGAGCGAGCAGCCGCGGATCGACGGCGGACTCGAGGGCGGCTACTTCGCGTCGATGGTCCCCGGGGAGCGGCCGAACGAGTGGCCCGTCGGATCGGGGAAGCTCCTTCCGGCGGGCTCGAGCCTCCTGTTCCAGATCCACTACACGGCGAACGGCATCGCGCAGGAGGACGTGTCCGGGATCGGGCTCCGATTCGCGAAGTCGACTCCGGAGCGGAAGGTCGTCACGCGCGGCATCAACCACCGCAAGCTCCGGATCGCACCGGGCGACGCCGAGGCCACCTTCACGACGAGCTGGAGGCCTCTCCGCTCGATCGAGATCCTCGCCTTCCTGCCGCACATGCACTACCGCGGGAAGTCCTTCCGCTACGAGCTGCAGACTCCCGATGGCGCGACGCGCACGCTCCTCGACGTGCCGCGCTACGACTTCGCCTGGCAGGCGACGTACCGGGCGGCGGAGCCGATCCGCGTGCCCGCGGGCTCGCAGATCCGCTGCACGGCGGTCTACGACAACTCGGCGTCGAATCCGGCGAACCCGGATCCGACGGCGACCGTCCGGTGGGGCGACCAGAGCTGGGAGGAGATGCTCATCGGCTACATCGACTACCTGGAGGATTGACGCGGCGCGGCGCCGCATTTCCTCCGTCACGACCGGGTGGCGCGACCCGATGTCTTGATCTCGTGCTCACGCTCGCGCGCCCGCGACGCCGCCCCGACGCAGCGAGCCCTGACCGACCGACATGCCTCCGCACCGGCCCGACGACGCTCCGGACCTCGCCGAGGAGATCCTCGGCGCGTGCCTCCAGAGCCCACCGGTCGACGTGGCGGCGGCCGTCGACGCCGCCTGCGCGCGCCACCCCGAGATCGCGGGAGAGATCCGCGAGCGCTACGAGCTCCTGCGCCGCCTCGACGCCCTGCCGCGCGCCGACGCAGCGTCCGAGGAGCCGATCCCCGATCGCCTCGGCGACTTCCGGCTCCTGCGCCGTCTCGGCGGCGGCGGGATGGGCGTCGTCTACCTCGCGGTGCAGGAGTCGATCGGCCGCGAGGTGGCGCTGAAGCTGGTCCGTCCCGAGCACCTCTACTTCCCTGGCGCTCGGGAGCGCTTCGCGCGCGAGGCGCGCGCCGTGGGCGCGCTGCAGCATCCGGGGATCGTCCCGATCCACTGGGTGGGCGAGGAAGGAGGAGTTCCCTACTTCGCGATGGATCGGATCCACGGCGCGACGTTCGCCGAGGTGCTGGAGGAGCTGCAGGGAAGGGCGCCCGAGTCGCTCACGGGGGAGGATCTCGCGCGAGCGCTCGAGGTGGCGAGCGGGGAGCCGGTCGCGCGCCGCACGGGCTCCCTCTTCGATCGGAGCTGGGTCGACGCCTGCGCGACGCTCGCCGCGGAGGTCGCCGACGCGCTCGAGCACGCGCACGCGCGCGGGATCGTCCACCGCGACGTGAAGCCGTCGAACGTGGCGCTCACGACGGAGGGGCGCGCGCTCCTCCTCGACTTCGGTCTCACGAGCTCGTTGGGCGCCGAGCGGATCACGCGGCCCGGCGCGCCGATCGGAACGCTCCTCTACATGCCTCCGGAGCAGCTGAGTCGCGGGGTCGCTGACGTGCGCTCCGACGTCTACTCCCTCGGCGCGACGCTCTACGAGTGCCTCAGCCTGCAGCCGCCGCACCGCGCCGACGATCTGCTGGAGCTGCAGCGCTGGATCCTCGCGGGGCGGCCCGACGCGATCCGACCGAGGAACCGGCGCGTGCCGGCCGACCTCGAGACCGTCTGCCTCGCAGCGATGGAGCTCGAACCGGCGAGACGCTACGCCTCGGCGGAGGACTTCGCGCGCGACCTCCGGAACGCGCTCGCGCACCGGCCCGTCGAGGTGCGTCCTCCCGGCGTCGTCGAGCGCGCTCGCAGCTTCGTGCGGCGGAACCGTCCGCTCGCCGTGGCGATCGCGCTGGCGCTCCTGCTCGTCACGGTGCTGCCGACGGCGCTGCTCGTGGCGGAGAGCCTGCACGCGGAGCGGCTCCAGCGGACGCTCGTCGTCCTGCGGAAGGAGCAGGAGCGCATGGAGAAGACGCTCGACTTCCTCCAAGCCCTCTACGAGGACGTGCTCCCGGGCGCCGACCCCACGGGGCGGAGGTCGACGCGCGACTTCCTCGTGGCGAGCGCGCGCGGCCTCGAGACCGATCTCGCCGATGCGCCGGAGATGCGCGCGTCGCTCCAGGTGATGCTCGGGAACGCGCTCCTCGGCGTGAGCGACGCCGAGACCGCCGCGGACGTCCTCGCCCAGGCGCTCCAGGTCTACGAAGCCGTGAAGGGGAAGAGGAGTGCTCTCGTGGCGACGCTCCTCGGCCGTCTCGGCCTCGCCGAGTGCCGGGTCGGGCGGTTCGACGAGGGCGTGGCGCATCTCGAGGAGGCGGCGTCGATCGCCGACGAGGTCCTCGAGCCGGCGGACCGGCGGATGGCGAGGATCCGCATCGACCTGGCGGCGGGGCTTCGCGAGGCGGAGCGGCTCCCCGAGGCGATCGACGCGGCGCGGCGTGCCGTCGCGTCGGCGCGGCTCCTCGATCCGCCCGATTCGGCGCTGCTCGCCTCGGTCCTCGGGACGGCCGGAGCCGTGCTCCAGGAGCAGGAGTCGACCCGAGACGAGGCGCGGGAGTGGCTCCGGGAGAGCGTCGCGATCCAGGAGCAGAGGGTCGGCACCGCGAGCCCCAACTACGCGGCGGCGTTGAGCAACCTCGCGCTGCTGCGCAAGCGCGATGGCGCGTTCGACGAAGCGGTGGCGCTCTACCGGCGCGCCCTCGATCTCGACACGAGGCTCCTCGGTCCCGGCTCCGAGGGAGTCGCCGTCGTCCACGCGAACCTCGCCCAGGCGCTCTCGAGTGCCGGAGCGTACGACGAGGCGGAGGAGCCCCATCGGAGCGCGCGCTCGATCCTGGAGAACCTGCAGGGCGACGAGATCTCGCCGCGGCTCGTCGAGTGCCGCGGCAACTTCGCGGGCTTCCTCTTCGATCGGCGGCGCTGGAGCGAGGCGGAGGCCGCCCTGGAGGAGGTCGTTCCGCAGCAGCGCGCGGTCTTCGGCGCGTCGAGCCTCGTCGTGGGCTACGGGCTCGCGAAGCTCGGCCAGGCGCGGCTCCAGCAGGATCGCCCCGGGGAGGCGATCGAGCCCTTGCGGGAGGCGCGCGCGATCCTCTCCAGCGCGGGGGAGCGGAACGGCCTCGCCTGGACGCTCGCTGCGCTGCGGGACGCGTGCTTCCGCCTTGAGCGGCGCGACGAGATGCGGGAGGTCGTTCTGGCGCTCGTCGATCTGGAACGTGGCGTGCCCGCTCTCTGGGAGAGCGCCGCGTCCCACTGCCTGCTGCTGGCGCAACTCGCCCGCGACGACGAGGATCGCGAGCGCTGGCTCGAGGCGGCGGTCGAGAGATCGAATGCACATGGGGACTCCGCGCCCGCACTCGCGGGCCGGTTCCGCCTGCTGGTGCACCGGCTCGCGCCGCCGCACGCGGCGGAATCCCTCCGTGAGATCGACGGGCTCCTCGATCGGGCGTTCGCGGCCTTCGGCGCCGGCCACCCCGTCACGCAGGAGATCGGCGCCTTCTGCGTGCAGGCGCTTCGGTCGCGCAGCGAGACGGCAGCGGCGGAGGCGCTCGCCGAGCAACTTCGTCTCGGAGCCGCTTCGGGCGGCGCGGTGCGCCGCTGAGCGGCGGAGCGCGGATCGGCTGATACGCTGGCGTTGCGTGCATCTCGAGCGCGCGCGCGCGCCGGCGCCGGAGACGACGCTTCGGGCGATCCGCGGAGCACCTCCACCCCGAGCCGACAGGACGCGAGATGTCCGAGAGCCCTTCCGAGCCCGCCTCGCGCGCGCATCCGCGATCGAGCCTCCTGGCGCGGCTCGGGGCCCTCGCCGCCGGCCTCGCCGTCGCGGCGGCGTTGCTCGTGGTCGCGCGGCCGTGGATCTCCGCGATCGACGGTGCCGAGATCGACCGGATCTCCAGCTACGCGTCGGCGTGGAAGGGGGCCCTCTTGCCCGGATCCGACGGCGTGCCCTTCGTCCTCGCGCCGAGCGTCACGCGCGGGAACCTCCTCGTCACGAACGCGCTGGGGCTCCGGTCGCCCGAGCTGCCGCCGCGCAAGACGCTCCCGCGCATCCTCGTGCTCGGAGACTCCGTCGCCTTCGGCTGGGGCGTGCTCGAGGGGGAGTGCTTCGCCGCCCGGCTCGGCGCGTCGCTCCTCGGCCGGGCCGACGTCGTGAACGCCGGGATCATGGGATACCAGATCCAGGACCAGGCGGCGCAGCTCGCGCGTCTCGCGCCTCTCGTCGAGGCCGACCTCGTCATCTCCACGTTCGTCCGCAACGATCTCGACGACTCCCACGTCTTCGGCCCGGGCGGCGCCATCGGCTTCCCGTCGCTCGACGACCTCGGCTCCGGCTTCTTCGCCGGCGGGTCGAACGCGCAGCGTCTCGCGAGCAACGCGGGTCTCTCGGGACCGGTTCTCCGGCGCTACCTGCGGCAGCATGCCGGCGACACGGAGCACCCTCTGCGGAGCATCGGGCCCTTCGCCCGTGCGCGGTGGGCCCGCAACCGCTCCGGCCTCGGCCGAATGCGCGACCTCGCCCTGGAACATGGCGGCCGATTCGTCTCCTTCTCCTACCACGCCCCACCTCTCGGCCTCGTGCGCGCCTGCCGCGAGCTCGGCGTCCCTCTCTTCGACGCGGGCCCGTTGCTCGATCTCCGACGCCCCGACCTCCATCTCGCAGGTGACGCGCACCCGAACGCACGCGCGCACGCGCTCCTGGCGGATCGGCTGCTGCAGGTGATCGCTTCCACGGGAATCGTCGAGCCGCCGCTCGTGGAGCCGGCCGCTCCCCATGTCCTCGCTGCCGAGGAGGAACGCGCCCTGGAGGAGGCCGACGTCGCCCACGCCCTTCTCTCCCTCGAGCCGCGCATCCTCTTCCGCGACGGCGCCGACGGAGAGAACCTCGACCAGGTGCTCGGCGGATTCGAGGATCCGGGCGGCCTCCTCGGGGCCCGCGCCGTCGTCCTGCTCGCGAGCGGCCGCCGCATCGCCGCCCTCCGGATCGTCGCGTCGGGGTCGCTGCGGAAGTTCGAGACCACTCGCGTCCTGGAGGCTCGTCTCGCAGGAAGCGATCACGTGATCCCGGTTCCCGTTTCGAGGTCGGGCGCCGACGTCCGAATTCCGCTCGACGCGGCCTGCTGGGAACCGCTCGGCCGATCGGGCGCCGTCCTGGTGCAGCTCGATCTGAGGGACCCGATGGTGAGCGCGGGCCGCGACCGCCTGCGGGCGTCGCTCGCGAGCGTGCGCGTGGAGCGGATCGAACTCGAATGATACTGGCTCCGATTTCGTCACTGCACCGGACCTGCGTTCGAGGCGTGAGTGCCTCGCGCTCACGCGCGCGCGAAGGGGATGGAGATCCTCCCGAGGTCGAGC
>CAZJHD010000075.1:0-20747 GCA_964545855.1 uncultured Planctomycetales bacterium | reverse complement strand
CCACCCGGCTCAGCGGGCCCCGGAGCCTCGCGTACGACGATGCCAGTGCGTCCATCGGTGTCCCTCCCCTGTGGGAACCGCCGGGCGACCGCCCCTTGGACCCCCACCCCCCCCCCCCCCACCCCGCCGCCGCCGCGAGCGCGCGCGCGAGCGGCGCCGACTCGGTGGCCTCGGCGCCGGAGCACCTGGTCGCCTACGAGTGCGACGGGCTCGCGCTGCTGAAGGAGCGGCCCCGCGTCGTCGTGCTGCCGCGCACGACGGCGGAGGTCGCCGAGACCCTGCGGATCCTGCGGCGGCACGGCGTGCCCGTCGTGCCGCGGGGAGCCGGCACCGGGCTCTCGGGCGGCGCCACGCCCGTCGCCGGCGGCGCCGTCGTGCATCTCGCGCGCATGCGCCGCGTGCTCGAGATCGATCCCGTCGACCGGCTGGCACGCGTGGAGCTCGGCCTCGTGAACGCCGAGCTGTCGGCGCGCACGGCGCGCGACGGCCTCCTCTACGCGCCCGATCCGTCGAGCCAGACGGCGTGCACCCTCGGCGGCAACGTGGCGGAGAACTCCGGCGGCCCCCACTGCTTCAAGTACGGCGCGACGACGCTGCACGTCCTCGGCCTCACGATCGTCCTGGCCACCGGCGAGGTCGTCGAGCTGGGCGGGCCCGCGCCGGACGCTCCGGGCTACGACCTGCGGACGCTCTTCGTCGGCTCCGAGGGGACCCTCGGCATCGCGACGGAGGCGTGGCTGCGGCTGATGCCGCTCCCGGAGGTCGTCGAGACCTTCCTCGCGCCGTTCCCCACGATGGACGGCGCCTGCCGCAGCGTGAGCGAGATCGTGGCGTCGGGGATCCTCCCGGCGGCCCTCGAGACGATCGACGAACGGACGATCGCCGCCGTCGAGTCGTCGATCTTCGCCGCCGGCTATCCGCGCGACGCGGCGGCGGTGCTGCTCGTGGAGCTCGACGGCTCGCCCCTCGAGGTGGAGGCCGACGGCGCCCGCGTGCGCGCCATCTGCGAGAAGCACGGGAGCCTCGGGTTCCAGTCGGCCCGCGACGAGGCGGAGCGCAAGCGACTCTGGCAGGGACGCAAGGGCGCCTTCGGCGCCATGGGACGCGTGGCGCCCGATCTCTACGTGATGGACTGCGTCGTGCCGCGCTCGCGGCTGCAGGAGACGCTCGCCGCCGTCGCGGAGATCGCCGACCGTCTGCGCGTGCGCTGCGCCAACGTCTTCCACGCCGGCGACGGGAACCTGCATCCGAACATCTGCTACGACGGGCGCGACGCCGACGAGGTGCGGCGCGTGCTCCTCGCCGGCGACGAGATCGTGAAGGCCTGCGTCGCCGTCGGCGGCACCCTCTCCGGCGAGCACGGAGTCGGCCTCGAGAAGCGGGAGTACCTGCCCCTCGTGTTCGGCGAGGCGGAGCTCCGGGCCTTCCTCGCGATGCGCCGCGTGTTCGATCCCGACGGGCTGATGAACCCCGGCAAGGCGCTCCCCCGCTCCCTGTGCGGAGAGATCGCCGCGGGCGCCCGCGCCTCGCGCGCCGCCCTGGGAGCCGCGTCGTGAGCTTCTCGACGGCCGCTCGGCAGCGCGTCGCCGAAGCCGCCGGCGGCGCGGACCGGATCGCCGAGGACGCGGACGGCGCGTCCCTCGTCGCACGCCCGCGCACGGACGAGGGCGTGGCGGCGCTGCTCGCTCTCGCCACGTCGGAAGGCTTCACCGTGCGCACGCGCCCGGCGCCGCCCGGCGCCGCGGGATCGCCGCGGCCGGCGCTCCGCATCGACGTGCGCGAGATGCGGGAGATCGTCGAGCACTCGGCGGCCGACGAGACCGTGACGGCGCGCTGCGGCACGCGGCTCCTCGATCTCCAGGAGGCCGTACGGTCCGCCGGCCAGTGGCTCCCGATGGATCCCATCGGCGATCCCGGGACCACGATCGGCGCGATCGTCGCCGGCAACGAGTGGGGCCCGCTCCGCACGGGCCACGGAACGATCCGCGAGCACCTGCTCGGCAGCACCTTCGCGATGGCCGACGGCCGCGTGCTGCGGACCGGCGGGCTCGTCGTGAAGTCGGCGACGGGCTACGACCTGCACCGCCTCCAGGTGGGCGCCGAGGAGACGCTCGCTCTCGGTCTTCGGTTCACGCTGCGGCTGCGGCCGCGCCCCGCGTCGAGCGGCACGTGGCTCGCCGACGCCGCGACTCGCGGCGAGGCGATCGCCACGGCGCTCGCGATCCGCGGTCTCCAGGATCCCCCCGCCGCACTCCTCGTCCGCGCGCGCCGCGACGGATCGATCGGCGTCGTCGCGCACTACCTCGGCCGCGCGGAGGCCGTCGCACGGGCCGTCGAGCGCGCTCGCGCCGCGCGCGGCGGCCGCGCCGCGTCCGACGTCGAGGGCGAGGCGGCGCTCGCCGACGCACGGCGAGAGCCGGTCGTCGGCGACGGGATCGCGCTCCGCGTCGGCTGCCGTCCCTCGCGCCTCGCCGCCTGCGTCGAGGCCGCCCTCGAGGCCCTCGCCCCGCCGGCGGGCGCCCTCGAGGCGACGCTCCACCCGGCCCTCGCCTTCGCCGACCTCGCGCTCCCCCGCGGCGGGCGCGATCCCGCGGAGTGCCTCGGCGCCGCCGGCGACGCCGTCGCGCCGCTCGGCGCGCACGTGCGGCTGCGGAGCCCCTGGCGCACGGCGGGCTTCCCCGCGTCGAGCGCGGCGTCGCCGGCCGTCGCGCTGATGGAGCGGCTGCGCCGCTCCGCCGACCCCGCCGGCATCCTGAACCCGGGGATCCTGCTCCCGCAGCCCTCGCTCTCCCCGAGCGCGCCGTGACCGAGCCCACCGTCCTCCCCTCCGCTCCCGTCGCCGACCTCGCGACGCCCGAGGGCCGCGCGCACTACGCGCGCTCCCTCGACTGCATCCACTGCGGCCTGTGCCTCCCGGTCTGCCCCACCTACGCGCTCTCGGGACGCGAGACGTCGTCGCCGCGCGGTCGCATCTACCTCATGCGCGCCGCCGCCGACGGACGCCTGGAGCCCGGACCTGCCTACGAGGAGGAGCTGCACTTCTGCCTCGTGTGCCGCGCCTGCGAGACCGTCTGCCCGAGCGGCGTGCAGTTCGAGGCGCTCATGGAGCACGCGCGGGCCGACCACGTGCGCGCGCATCCGCCGCGCGGCCTGCGCGGTCTCCTTCGACGGATCCTGCTGCGCCGCGTGATCCCGAGCCGCGGCGCGCTCCGCCTCGCGGCGTCGGCGCTCTCGCTCTACGCACGCACGCCGCTGCGCCGCTGGATCGGCGGCTCGGGCCTCCTCGCGCGGCTCGCGCCGGCGCTGGCCGCCCGCGAGGCGCTCCTGCCGGAGGTCCCCTCGCGCTCGGCGCGGCGCGACCTCCCGGCGCGCATCCCCGCCGAGGGCGCGCGCCGCGGCGTCGTCGCGATCCAGGAGGGCTGCATCGCCTCCCAGCTCCTCGCCGACGTGAACGCGTCGACGGCGCGCGTGCTGGCGCGCAGCGGCTGGGAGGTGGTGACCTGGCGGGCCCCCTCCTGCTGCGGCGCGCTCCACGCGCACGCCGGCGACCTCGGCTTCGCGCGCGATCTCGCGCGACGCAACGTGGAATCCTTCGAGCGTTCCGGCGCCGACTGGTTCGTGCAGAACAGCGCCGGCTGCGGCGCCCACGTGAAGTCCTTCGCGCGTCTCCTGGAGCAGGACGCCGCCTGGAAGCCCCGCGCCGAGGCCGTGGCCGCGCGCACCCGCGACGTGACGGAGTTCCTCGCGGAGCAGGGATTCGCGCCGCGGCGCGCGGCGCTGCGCGAGCGCGTCGCCTACGACGAACCCTGCCATCTCGTGCACGGCCAGCGCGTCTCGGCGCAGCCGCGGAAGCTCCTCGCCGCGCTCCCGGGCGCGACCCTCGTGCCGCTCGAGGGAGCCTCCGACTGCTGCGGCGCCGCGGGGCTCTACTCCATCGAGCGCACGGCCGACTCGCTCGCGATCCTCGACGCGAAGATGGAGCGCGTGCGCGCGAGCGGGTGCACGGTCCTCGCCACGGCGAATCCCGGCTGCATCCTGCAGCTCCGCACCGGCGTCCGCCGCGCCGGCCTCGACGTGCGCGTCGCGCACGTGGTGGAGCTGCTGGACGGCTGAGAGCGGCCGCGCGCGCGGAGCCGATTCAGCGGAGCCGCGGCGCGAGCCGCCGCCGTCGCTCCTCGAGACGCTCCCGCGTCGCGCGGAAGGGGTCGCCGAGGGAGCGCGCGTCGCGCACGGCACGCACGAGGAGCCGGACGAGACCGTCCAGGTCGCGCATGGAGACGTGCTCCGCCGCGAGACCCGTCGACGGATCGGCGGGCCCGCGGTCGGGCACGTTGTGGTAGTTGCCGAGCGCGAGG
Organism: uncultured Planctomycetales bacterium; assembly: GCA_964545855.1. Lineage (GTDB taxonomy): Bacteria > Planctomycetota > UBA1135 > UBA1135 > JACQFD01 > CAZJHD01. The sequence continues at coordinate 16,392 of CAZJHD010000075.1, read as the reverse complement.
CAGAGCGCTCCCGCCGGCCGGCCGTCGAGCAGGAAGGCCGTCGATTCGCAGGAGCCTCCCTGCATGAGGCGCCTCTGGTAGCGGAACTCCGGGTCTTCCGCGGCGATCGAGTCGGCGCAGTCGCGGAGGAACGCCGTGACGCCGGGGTCGAAGGTCGTGGAGAAGTCGCCGACGCGCACGATCGGCCCCGCGCCGATCACCGCGTTCCCGCCGCGCGCCGCCGAGCACTCGAGCCCCACCATGGGGACGCCGCGCGGGATCGCGCCGTCCTTCAGCATCTGGAGGGCGCCGACGAAGCCCACCTCCTCGGCCCGCGTGAAGACGGCGAGGAACGACGCCCGGGGGTCCGTCGCGAGGCACTCCTCGACGGCCGCGAGGATCGCGATGGCGCCGAGGAGGTCGTCGCAGACACGGCCCGTGATCCGGTCGCCGCGGATGCGCAGCGCCGGGAAGTCGAACATGGCGAAGGCGGCCCCGGGCTCGGCGCCCCGCACCTCGGTCCAGATCCGCCCGGCCTCTTCCTCGACGCGGAGCACGCGTCCGCGTCCCGCCGGAGTCGCGGCGGCGTCGAAGAAGCGCACGCGTCCGCCCCGCAGCCGGGCCGCGGGCGTGACGCGGCCGAGCAGCTCGAAGCGGCGCGCGCCGGGATCGCGCACGAGCCCCGGGTGGTCGAGGTGCGCCGTGAAGGCGAGGGCCGGTGCGCCCCGAGACGCGCGCGTCCCCCGCACTTCGAGGATCCGGTTCCCCGAGGCGTCCGCCGCGAGACGCACGCACGGCGCGTGCGCGCGCGCGAAGCCGTCGATGGCCTCGAGCACGGCGTGCTCGTGGAACGGCGCCGTCGGCCGTTCGAGGATCGCGCGGAGGATCCGGTGGAGTGCATCCGCGCGGTCGAAGGAATCGGTCATGGGCGCAGCTTCCACGACGCCGCCGGCGTGAGGTCGTGGAATCCCGGCGCGCCGTCGCGGCCGAGCAGCGCCGCCACCGCCCAGAGGGTCCGCCCCGCGTGCGCCTCCTCCCCGAGCAGCGCGCCGATCGGCACGCGCGCGATGCCGTCGTCTCCCGCGACGGCGCGCGTCGGCTGCTCCGGCGCGAGGGTCCGCTCGAAGAGCGCGTCGCGCGCGATGGGGATGCGCACGCCGAGCACGTCCGAGGGCGGCCCGTCGGCCCAGGAGAGGAACACGTAGACGCCGCGCCCGGGGTCGGTCCGCACGAGCACGGTGAGGTCCTTCGATCCGACCGCTCCCGCGAGCTCGAGAGGCGCCTCGCGAACCGCCGCCCGCGGGAGGTCTCGGGTCAGATCGGCGACGCGCTCCCCCGTGGCGATCCCCGCATCGATCAGCTCGTTGCGAAGGACGCGCGCCACGATCTCGCAGGCGGACGCGCGCGGATGCCGGTCGGGGAAGAAGAGGGCGTCCTCGGAGAGCGCCGCTCGGTAGCCCACCTCGTCGACGGCGGCCGCGAGATCGACGAAGCGCGCTCCGTGGCGGCGCGCCGCGTCCCGCAGCGTCGCGTTCACGAGGGCCAGATCGCCGTGGTTGCTCGGGTAGCCGAGGAGCCAGGGCTCGCTGCCGAGGGCGCGGACCGCCTCCACGAGGGCGTCGAGGTTGCGCGCGAGCTTGCCGCGGAGCGCGTCGGTCTCCTCCTGCTCGCCCGTGATCGAGTGGTCGAAGCGCACGACGTCGCCCGCGCGGTCGACGAGGGCGACGGTCGCGGCTCCCGCGTCGCCCGGCTTCTCGACGCCCGCCACGTCGTCGGGGCGCACCACGCCGTCGGTGCTCGCGACGCGCGGCGCCGGCGGAGGCGAGAGCGTCGCCGCGAGAACGCGGGCGAACTTCACGATCTGCAGCCGGGCGAGCCACGAAGCGCCGGTGCTGCGGCTCGGCCCCTTCCAGCGGTCGTTGGCGCCCACCATCACGAAGACCGCCTCGTAGCGCCGCAGCGCCGCCAGCTCCCGCGCACGGCCGAGCACGTCGAGGGAGCTCATGCCGGGCACGCCGCGGTTCTCGACGGCGATCGACGTCTCGGCGCTCGCGCCCGCCAGCCGGGATTCCAGACGCGCGGGCCAGGAGTCCTCCTTCGCGAGGAACATCCCGAAGGTGTGCGAGTCGCCGAGGCAGAGGATCGCGCGCGGTGCGTTCTCCACCAACGAGCGGGAGTGGCGCGACAGGTAGACCCAGCCGCCCACGCGGAGGCCCGCCTCGAGGAGCACGAGGCCGAGCAGGATCGCGAGGAGGAGCTTGCCGAGTCGTCGCATGGAGCGCCGCAGTGCGCCGGGGTGCGCGCGGGCCGATGCTATCCGCCGCGACGCGCGCGGATCTCGAAGCGGTCCCCTTCGATCCAGCGCGCCGCGCCGCCGCGCGGGAGCTGCAGGTGGCGCACCACGGCGCGCGCCACGCCTCCGTCGATGGACACGTCGACGAAGTGCAGGGGCGGGAGCGAGGACGCGTCGAAGGCGGGCGTGTGGCGCTGGCGCGCCGCGTCGCGCGGGAAGCGGTGGGCGCGTGCGCCTCCGCCGCCCGTGACGACCAGCGAGATCCCCTCGGACCAGAACCGCTCGTAGCCATGCACGTGGCCGCAGAAGACGGCGCCGAGCTTCCGGGAGGCGCGCAGACGCGGGAGGAACGACGACGCGCTGAACCGGTCGTCGCCGTACTTCGCGCCGTTCGTGAAGGGCGGGTGGTGCCAGGCGGCGAGGAGGAGCTCCACGGCCGGATCGGCGTCCGCCGCGGCCGCCGCTTCCTCGAGGAAACGCTCCTGCGCGCGGCGCTCCTCGGTCGCGAGCACGCGCGCGTTCGAGTCGAGCAGCAGGATCCGCGTCGACCCGAAGTCGCGGACTCCGAAGCGCCGACCCGCGGTGCGCGGGAAGCGGGCGAGGAAGGGCGCCATGCGCACGGCGGCGCGCGCCGAGACCGGGATCACGCCGTAGGTCTCGTGGTTCCCCGGCACCGCCTCGATCCCCGTGCCCGCCGCGCGGAGCGCCGCGATGTCGCGGTCGAAGGCGCGCCACGCCGCCGCCGACGCGGACGGGACGAGGTCGCCCGTGTCGAGCAGGAGTCCGGGGCGCAGGCGGCCGATCTCCTCGAAGATCGCGCGACGCCCGCGCTCGCCGCTGCCGCGGATCCGGTCGATCCAGATCGGGCGGCGGTGGTCGCCCACGACGGCGAGACGCTGCATCGGGCGCGGCACGGCTCGCTCAGAGCCGGAAGAGCCTCCGCGCGTTCCCGCCGAGGATCGCGTTGCGCACGTCCTCGGGGAGCGGCAGCGCGCGGAAGGCCTCGAGGTTCGCGGCGATGTCCTTCACGCCGGGGCTCGGCCAGTCGGTCCCGAAGAGCACGCGGTCGCCGACCTCCGCGAGACGCGGGAAGTAGCGCAGCAGCCCCTTCGGCGGAATGCCCGAGCAGTCGGCCCAGAGGTTCCCGTGGCGGCGCAGGAGGAAGAACGCCGCGTCGGCCCAGAGCGGACGCCCCAGATGCGCGAGGACGAAGGTCGTGCGCGGGAAGTCGAGGCACACGTCGTCGAGCGGCAGCGGATCGCCGAGGCGCGAGCGCGCGCCGGGGAAGATCGACGTGCCCGTGTGGACCATCACCGGGACGCCGTGCTCTCCCGCCTTCTCGTAGATCGCGGCGAGGGCCTCGTTCCCCCGCTGGTAGTCGTCGAGGGCGAAGGCCTGGTGCGGCGGATGGAGCTTCAGCAGCGAGAGACGGAGCGTCCCGCAGAGCACGTCCATGCGCTCGCGCGCCGCGCGCGCCGAGGCGACGAGCCGCGGGTGCACGCCGCCGCAGGCGAGGACGCGGTCCGGCAGCCGGTCGCGGTAGGCGGCGACGAACTCGTTCGTCGCGTCGGTGAACCCCATCAGATCGGGGCTCGGGTAGTTGATGAGCACCGCGCGCTCGACGCCGCAGCGGTCGAGGTAGCGGGCGAGCTCGTCGGGCTCGTCCGACAGCCGCTCGAGCCAGGCCGCGTCGTCGCGGCCCGCGAAGAACCGCGCGCGCACCTCCGGCAGGAGCTGCCGGAAGGGCTGCACGTGGACGTGGGCGTCGACGACGCCGGACATCGCTACGCCTTCGGCTCGTGGCGGTAGAAGCCCTCGCCGGACTTTCGGCCGAGCTTCCCCGCGCGCACCAGCCGCCGCAGGAGCTGGGGCGCGCGGAACGTCTCGCCCACCTCCCGGAGCAGGTGGTCGGCGATGGCGAGCCGCACGTCGAGACCGACGAGGTCCGTCAGCTCGAGCGGACCCATGGGGTGGCCGTAGCCGAGCTTCATCGCCGTGTCGATGTCCTCCGCCGAGGCGACGCCGGCCTCCAGCATCCGGATCGCCTCGAGCGCGAGCGCGATCCCGAGACGCGACGAGGCGAAGCCGGGCGAGTCCTTCACGACGATCGCGGTCTTGCCGATCGATCGCGCGAACTCGCGCGCGCGATCGACGGTCGCCTCCGCCGTTCGCTCCCCGACGACGACCTCGAGGAGCTTCATGCGCGGGACGGGATTGAAGAAGTGGAGGCCGATGCCGCGCTCGGGGTGCGCCATGGCCGATGCGATCTCCGTCACCGGCAGCGACGAGGTGTTCGTCGCGAGCATCGCATCGCCGCGGGCCACCGCGCTCACGCGGCGGAAGAGATCGATCTTCAGCGGAAGGCTCTCGGGGGCCGCTTCGATCACGAGGTCGGCGTCGCGGACCGATTCCTCCAGCTCGGACGTCGGGTGGACGCGCTCGAGGGCCGCGTCGCGCTCGGCCGCCGTCGCCTTCTGCAGCTCGACGGCCTTGGCGAGCGTCTTCTCGATCCCGGCCCGGCCCTTCGCCGCCAGCTCGGGCTTCACGTCGAAGAGCGCGACGCGCCGGCCGCTCTGGGCGCAGACCTGGGCGATGCCCTGGCCCATGGTTCCCGCGCCGAGAACGGCTACGCGGGGGAACGTCGGGGATTCGGTCACGGAGCCTCCGAGGGAACGGGGGGCGAGACCTTACCAGCCTGTGGCAGAAGTCATCCGAGCTGCGCGCGGGCCTCGCCGCCCCTCGACCCGAGCCCCCGTCAGCGCCGGGTGAGGACGATCCCCTCGGCCCAGTCCGGGAGCGGCAGGCCCGACGGATGCTTGTTCCAGTTGAGCCAGAGATCGAGCGTCGGGCCCGGGCGCTGCGCCTCCCAGAGCTGCGGCGTCAGCCACGACGGCGCATCGGGAAGGACGCCGTCTCCGACGGGAGAGCCCGGAATCGTGGCCGCGCGCACGAAGCCGAGCTGCCGCATCTCGGCGGGCATCAGCTCGAACTCGCCGCCCTGGCTCCGGGGAGCGAGGAACACGCTCGCGTCCATCGACTGGAGCGCGCGCACGACCTCCCCATGGGTCCGGAAGATCACGGGCTTCGCGCCCCGCGGCGGGAAGACCTGGATCCTCCCCTTGAGGAAGACCGTGTCGGAGACGAGCCGCTCGTCGACGACGACCTTCGGGGTTCGCGCCTCGAGCTCGTGGAGCAGCGAGCGGACGGCGATGGTGCGCGTGTCCGAGCGCGTCAGCAGCACGTCGTAGCGGATGCTGTGCACGAGCGGCACGGCGACCAGGAGCGCGCCGAGCCCGAGGGCCGCCGGCCGGCCCGCGTGGAGCGCCGCCGCCGCCGCGAGGATCGCGAGGAAGGGAGTCGCCGAGAGGCTGTAGCGGACCTCCCGGTAGTTCGTCCCGAGCACGAGGAAGAGGATCGCCGGGTAGGCGCCGAAGAGGAGCAGGTCGGACCAGCGCACGCGCCGCACGGCGGCGAGGCCGACGAAGAGGAGGCACCCCAGCGCGATCGCCGGCTCCGCCACGGCCCAGCGCGCGAGCAGCTGCGGGAGCTGCTCGACGGGCCGGAAGCGGATGAAGGTGTCGGGGATGCCGAGGGTCGCGACGTTCGCGCTCGCAAGGCCGCTCGTCCCCTCCAGGGGCACGACCACTCCCGGCGGATGGCCGATCCCGTAGAGGATCACCGCGACAGCGCCGAAGGCCGCGATCAGCAGCGCGAACCGCCGCATCGCGAGCCCCATCGGGCGGACGCGGACCGCGATCAGCAGCGACAGGGCGGCGAGCTGCAGGAAGCCGAGCTGGAACACCGACGCCACGAACGCGCAGCCGACGCCGGCGAGCAGCGCCCGCGTCGCCGTGGCGCGCCGCGCGACGAGCCGGAGCCCGGGTGCGATGGCGAAGACGAGCAGCGTGATCCCCGGCACGTGGATGCGCGCCTGGTGGGCGTAGATCACGTGCGCCGGCGAGAAGGCGACGGCCGCCGCCGCCAGGAGCGCGGCGCCGCGGCCGAAGCGGATGCGCGCGAGCCGGTAGACGCTGATGCCGAGGAGCGCCCCCATCACCGCCGTGTAGAGGCGCGCCACGCCGTGGGCGCTCCCCTCGCTCTTGAAGGACGCCCTGTAGGCCTCCCAGCTCGCGGCGCGCGGCAGCCCGAGCAAGCGCTCCACCGGGTACGCGGCGGCGATCACCGCGGCGTACACGTAGACGTGCGTCACGGGATAGGAGGAGCGCTCCTTGAAGAGCCCGTTCTCGAGCAGCTCCTCCGCCTGCGCCACCTGCACATGGTCCGAATAGCGGACCTGGGGCAGGCCGTGATCGAAGCGCCACACGCGGAGGCCGAAGCCGAAGAGCGTGAGGACGGCGAGCGCGAGGAGCGCCGTTCGCCGGCTCGGCCGGCGAGGGGGCACCGGCGCCCCTGCGGAGGCGACGACGCGAGGTTGCATGGCGACAGCCCGGTCGGGGGATCCGAGCGCTCGCGAGAGGGGGTTCGCCCATCAGTCTCCCCCGCGACGCACCCCCCGCAAGGGGCTCGCCGCGAAATCACGCCCGGCGAGACCGAGCCGGCGCCGCGATCAGCGCAGGCGGAGCACGACCTTCCCGAAGGCTGCCCGGTCCGCGAGCCGGGCATGGGCCTTCCCCACCTCGGAGAGAGGGAAGGTGGAGTCGATCGTCGGCCGCAGGGCAGCCGACGCGAAGAGCGTCCGGAGCTCGTGGAGCTCCCCCAGGGAGCCCATGGTGGAGCCGAGGATCGAGAGGCTCTTGAAGAAGACGAGCCGGAAGTCGGTCGCGAGCTCGAAGCCGGCGGTCGCTCCGCAGGTGACGAGGCGGCCCCCCTTCACGAGGAGCCGCATGTCGCTCGCGAAGGTCTTCGCGCCGACGTGGTTCACGACGGCGTCGACGCCGCGCTTCGCCGTGATGCGCTTCACCTCGGCTGCGAAATCGGCCGCCTCGTAGTCGATCGCGTGGTGCGCGCCGAGGGCGAGGGCCCGCTCGCACTTCTCCTTCGTGCCGGACGTGGCGAGGACCGTCGCGCCCAGCAGCCGCGCCATGGGGATCGCCATCGTGGAGACGCCGGAGCCGGCCGCGTGCACGAGGATCGTCTCGCCGGGCCGCAGCACGACGCGGCGCGTGAGCATGTGCCACGCCGTGAGCGCCGCGAGAGGCCACGCGGCCGCTTCCTCGAAGCTCTGCCCCTCGGGCATCGGGATGCAGTTGCGCGCCGGCACCACCACGTGCTCGGCGTTCGTGCCGTCGCGCGTCTCCCCGAGGATCCCGTAGGACCGGCAGAGCGGATCGTCGCCCGCCGCGCAGGCGGCGCACAACCCGCAGCCGATCCCCGGCGCGAGGCAGACGCGCGCTCCCACGCGAACGGCTTCGACGCCGGCGCCGAGCGCGTCGACGACGCCCGCGCCGTCGCAGCCGGGCACGAGCGGGAGCGGGAACGTGTGTCCCGGGACGCCCTTGCGGACCCACACGTCGAGGTGGTTCAAAGCGGCGGCCTCCACGCGGACGCGCACCTCTCCGGGCCCGGGCTCGGGCACCGGACGCTCCTCGATGCGGAGCTTCTCGACGCCTCCGTGCTCGCGAACGACGACGGCGCGCATGGAGCCCGCCATCACTGCCCTCCGAACCGCGGCGCGCGCTTCTCGAGGTAGGCGGCGAGCCCCTCCTTCGCGTCCTCCGACGCGAAGAGCCGCGCCTGGAGCTCGCGCTCGAGGGCGAGCCCCGACTCGAGCGGCACCTCGGCCCCGCTCTGCACGGCGCGCTTGATGTGGCCGACGGCGCGCGGCGCGCGCCCGGGAGCACAGAATTGGGAGGCCCAGGCGATCACCTCGCGCATCCAGGACGCGTGGTCGGCGGCGTCGACGATCCGATCGACGACGCCGAGGGCCTGGGCCTCCGCGAGGTCGAAGAGGCGCCCCGTCGCCATGAGCTCGAGCGCGCGGGCCTTCCCCACGAGGCGCGCGAACCGCTGCGTGCCGCCCGTGCCGGGGAGCACGCCGAGGGCCACCTCCGGGAGCCCGGCGCGGCCGCAGTCCTTCCCCGCCTGCCGCCGCGCGACGCGGAGGTCGCAGGCGAGCGCGACCTCGAGGCCGCCTCCGACGAAGTTGCCGTTCAGCGCGGCGATCACGAGCTTCGGCGTGTGCTCGAGACGGAGCAGCGTCTCGTTCGCATGCAGGCAGAAGGAGTCCTTGAACCGCGGTGTCATGGCGCGCAGCGCCTCGATGTTCGCGCCGACGCAGAAGTGCTTCTCCCCGGCCCCCGTGAGCACGATCACGTCGACGCGATCGTCGAAGCGCGCCGCGAGGATCGCGTCGTCGAGGTCGCGCATCATCTCGTGCGTGTAGCCGTTCAGCGGCGGGTCGCTGAGGGTGAGCAGGGCGATGCGCCCGTCGTGCTGCGGAGCCGTCTCCACGAGACGGCGCCGGGACGGGACAGGAGGAGGTGCGGACGTCATGCGCGCGGTGTCGGGGTGCGGGGCGCGCGAGGGTAGCCGAGCGCCCGGGCTCCCCGATCGAGACTGGCCCCGAATTGGTGCACGCCCCCGGGGAGGCCTCCGCAGCGCTCCGAGGGGCGTGAATGAATCGGAGCCAGTGTCAGGCGGGTGCCCCCGGCGCGAGGCGCCCCGCGAGCTCCGCGGCGAGCGCCTCCACGGGGCGCGCCGTCGTGTCGACGACGTGGTCGGCCGTCGCGTAGAGCGGCTCGCGCGACGCGAGCAGCTCCCGCAGGCGCTGCATGGCGAGGGGATCGTTCGCCATGGGCCGGTGGTCGCCCTGCGCCACGACGCGGTTCCAGTGGTCCTCGGGCGTCGCCTTCAGCCAGACCGTCGTGGCGCGGCGTTTCAGGAGATCGAAGGCCTCGTCGCTCCCCACGAGACCGCCGCTCGTCGCGAGGACCATCGGCTCGCCGGCGGCGAGCGCGCGCTCCAGCGCCTCGCGCTCGAGGCGGCGGTAGTAGGTCTCGCCGTGGAGCTCGAACATCTCCTGCAGGGAGAGGCCGGCCGCTTCCTCGACGCGCGCGTCGAGCTCGACGAAGGGAATCTGCAGCCGGTCCGCGAGGGCGCGGCCGACGGCGCTCTTCCCGGCGCCGCGAAGGCCGAGGAGGGCGACCACTTCGCCGCGGTCGAGGCCGCTCACGAGATCGGCGGGTGCCTTGCCGAGCGCGCGCGCGATCTGCGCGAGGCTCAGGAAGGACGGGTTGCCGCGACCGAGCTCCACCTGCGCGAGGAAGCGCTCCGAGAGGCTCGCGCGCTTCGCGAGCTCGCGTCGGTGGAGCCGATTCTCGTCGCGGAGCTTTCGAATGCGGCGGCCGAGGCGGGTGAGGAGCGCGCGGTCGGGAAGGGCCGTCACGGATGCACTTTATGTCAGACTGCTGCCGTTTGGAAGCGCGCGAACGACAGTATAGTGCTTGTGATCTGGCAACCGACTCTCTAGGCTCCGCGCTCCATGACGGACTTCGAGACCCACCCCGACCGCTACGTGCACTGGAAGCTCGAGGTGGAGGGCCCGCTCGCCCGCCTCGTGATGCAGGTGAACGAGGAGAAGCCCTTCCGCGAGGGCTACCGGCTGAAGCTCAATTCGTACGACCTCGGCGTCGACATCGAGCTCGCCGACGCCGTCCAGCGGCTCCGCTTCGAGCACCCCGAGGTGAAGGCCGTCGTGGTCACGAGCGGCACGCCGCGGATCTTCTGCGCCGGCGCGAACATCAACATGCTCGCGTCGTCGTCCCACGGCTTCAAAGTGAACTTCTGCAAGTTCACGAACGAGACGCGCTGCGCAATCGAGGACGCGTCGGCCCACTCGGGGATCCGCTGGATCGCCGCCTGCAACGGCACGAGCTCCGGCGGCGGCTACGAGCTGGCGAGCGCCTGCGACGAGATCATCCTCCTCGACGACGGAAACTCGGCCGTCTCGCTCCCTGAGGTTCCGCTCCTCGGCGTGCTCCCCGGCACGGGCGGCCTCACGCGCCTCGTCGACAAGCGCAAGATCCGTCGCGACCGCGCCGACGTCTTCTCGACGCTGGCGGAGGGGCTCAAGGCCCGGAAGGCGAAGGAGTGGGGCTTCATCGACGGCTCGGCGCCGCGCAGCAAGTTCGACGAGGCCGTGAAGAAGCGCGCCATCGCGCTCGCGAGCGAGGCGAAGCAGCCGAAGGAGGGCGCCGGCGTCGCCCTCGCTCCCCTCGCGCCGAAGATCGACGCGGCGAAGGGCACGATCACCTACCGGCACGTCACGCTGCGCTGCGACCGCGAGACGCGGCTCGCCGAGCTCGAGATCGCCGGGCCCGAGGCGGCGCCGCCGGGCGACGCGGCGGCGATGCGCAAGGCCGGGAGCGACCTCTGGGCGCTGCGCGCCTTCCGCGAGCTCGACGACGCGCTCCTGCGTCTCCGCTTCGACGAGGAGACGATCGGCCTCGTGCTGCTGAAGTCTCGCGGCGACGCGAAGCACGTCCTCGCGAGCGACCGCGCGCTCCTCGCCGCCGCCGACGGCGGCGACTGGTTCGCGAAGGAGGTGCTCCTCCTCGTGGCGCGCGTGCTGCGAAGGCTCGATCTCACGGCGAAGAGCTTCTTCGCCGTCGCCGACGCCGGGAGCCAGTTCGCCGGGAGCCTGCTCGAGATCGCCCTCGCCGCCGACCGCGTCTACATGCGCGACGACCCGGAGGCGCAGGCGCACGTGGAGGTGGGCCCGCTCTCGGCGGGACGGCTCCCCATGTCGAACGGTCTCACGCGGCTGCAGTCGCGCTTCCTCGCGGAGCCGGAGCGCGCCGCGGCGCTCGCGAAGGAGATGCCGCGCCTCGACACGCCCGCCGCGAGCGACGCCGGCATCGCCACGTTCACGCCCGACGCCCTCGACTGGGACCAGGAGCTGCGCATCGCCATCGAGGAGCGGCTCTCGCTCTCCCCCGACGCGCTCACGGGCATGGAGGCGTCGCTTCGATTCGGAGGCCCCGAGACGCTCGACAGCAAGATCTACGGGCGGCTCTCGGCGTGGCAGAACTGGATCTTCATCCGCCCCAACGCCACCGGCGAGAGCGGGGCGCTCAAGCTCTATGGCCAGCCGAACCGTCCGAAGTTCGACTGGACGAGGACGTGATTCGATGACCGTCGACCTCACCGCAAAGATCCCGAACAACGTCGGCCTCGCCGACGATGCCGTCCTCCGCCGCGCTCTCGAGCACTGGCTCCCGGGCTACCTCGAGTGGTGGCGCGACATGGGCCCGTCGGACTTCAAGGCGAACGAGATCTACCTCCGCACGGCCGTCGGCGTCGGCAAGGGCGGTTGGGCGAACTACGACCACGTGAAGATGCCCGACTACCGCTGGGGCATCTTCCTCGCGGAGCCCGAGCCCGATCGCACGACGATCAAGTTCGGCGATCACTTCGGCCAGCCCGTCTGGGACCAGGTGCCGGGCGAGTACCGCAATCTCCTGCGCCGCCTCGTCGTGACGCAGGCCGACACGGAGCCCGCCTCCGTCGAGCAGCAGCGCCTGCTCGGCCACACGGCGCCGTCGCTCTACGACCTGCGGAACCTCTTCCAGGTGAACGTCGAGGAGGGCCGCCACCTCTGGGCGATGGTGTACCTCCTGCACAAGTACTTCGGCAGCGACGGCCGCGACGAGGCCGAGGAGCTTCTGCGCCGCCGCTCGGGGAACGAGGACAACCCGCGGATCCTGCTGGCCTTCAACAAGCCGGTGCGCGACTGGCTCACGTTCTTCTGCTTCACGACCTTCACGGACCGAGACGGCAAGTACCAGCTCGCGGCCCTCGCCGAGAGCGGCTTCGATCCGCTCGCGCGCTCGACGCAGTTCATGCTGACGGAGGAGGCCCACCACCTCTCTGTCGGCGAGACGGGCATCGGCCGCGTCGTCCTGCGCACGGCGCAGCTGATGAAGGAGGGCACCGACCCGCGCAAGGTCGCCGCCATCCCCTTCGACCTGCTGCAGCGCTACGTGAACGAGTGGGCCGCCGCCAGCTACGACCTCTTCGGCGGCGAAGACTCCTCCAACGCCGCCGAGGCCTTCGCGAGCGGGCTCAAGGGCCGCTATCGCGAGAGCGACGGTCTCTACAAGGACCCGAAGGCGCTCAACCAGGTCTACGAGGCGACCGTCGGCGAAGGCGGCACGCTGGCGCGCGTCGAGATCCCGCTCCGCCGCGCGATGAACGCGCTGCTGCTGGACGCCTACCACGCCGACGTGACGCGCATCGCCGCCCGCTGGAACCGCACGCTCGCCGAGCACGGCCTCGAGCAGCGCATCACCCTGCCGAGCCTCCGCTTCAACCGGCAGATCGGCATCTACGGCGGGAAGTCCTTCGACTACGAGGGGAACCCCATCACGCCCGAGGAGTTCGCGGAGCGCCGCGCCGAATGGATGCCGAGCGAGGAGGACTACCGCTACGTCCAGTCCTGCATGGTGCGCGTGAAGGAGCGCGGCAAGTTCGCCAACTGGATCGCGCCGCCGCACGTCGGCATCAACGAGCAGCCCGTCGACTTCGAGTACGTGAAGCTCCACTAGCGAGAGACCGAACCCATGTCCGACGGTCCGCGCCTCGTCTACGTCTGCGAAGGAGGCGACTGCAGCGAGAAGGGCTCCGTGGAGCTCTTCGAGGAGCTGCGCGACGCCTTCCATGCGAAGGACCCCGAGGGGACGATCCGCGTGCGCAAGTACCCCTGCTTCGGCGGCTGCGCCCACGGTGTGAACGTCGTCGTGCACCCCGACCGCTGCTTCTACAGCCAGGTGAAGAAGACCGACATCCCCGAGATCGTCGAGAGCGTCGTCGGCAATGGCCCGAAGCTCGAGCGACTCACGGGCAAGGTCGAGCCGGACGTGGAGCAGATCACCTACGACCTCTTCTCGACGGGCTTCTGATGCGCGCGCCGGTCCGCGACGGCACGGCGGGCCGGCTCCTGCGCTTCGCGCTCCCGCTCGCCCTCGCCCTGGCCGGCGCCTGCGGCGCGGCGCCGCGCGAGGCCGGAGCGACGGAGCGAGCGGCGCCGGTCGTCACCCCCGCCCTCGACGCCTGGACGATGCCCGCCCGGTGGATCGACGGCACCTCCGCGGACGATCCGCCGATCCAGTGGCATCGCGCCGCGGAAGGGCTGTGGGTGCTGCGTCAGTCGCTCCGGACGAACCGCGAGGCCCCCTTCCTCTACCTGCTCGTCGGCTCCTCGCGCTCGCTGCTCCTGGACAGCGGCGCCGGCGGCATCGACCTCGTTCCCGCCGTGGACGCGCTCCTGTCCGCGACGGGTCTGGGCGCCGCCCGCGAGCATCGGCTCGTCGTCGCCCACTCCCACGCGCATGGCGACCACGTGGCCGGCGACGCCGAGTTCGCGCGGCGTCCGCTCACGACCGTCGTCGGCACGCGCCCCGAGGAGGTCGCCGCCTTCTTCGGCATCGAGCGCTGGCCCGAGGAGATCGTGCCCTTCGACCTCGGCGGCCGCGTCCTCGACGTGATCCCACTCCCGGGGCACGAGCCCTCGCACGTCGCGCTCTACGACCGGCGCACGGGGATCCTGCTCACGGGCGACTCGCTCTACCCGGGCCGCCTCTACGTCCCGGAGCCCGACTTCGCGGCCTTCGTCGCGAGCATCGACCGCCTCGCGGCCTTCGCCGAGACCCATCCCGTCACGGGGATCCTCGGCACGCACGTCGAGATGACGACGCGTCCGGGCGAGGACTACCCGCCGCGCGCCGTCGTCCGTCCCGACGAGCGACGGCTCGAGCTCGGCATCGAGCACCTGCGCGAGCTGCGCGACGCGCTCCACTCGATGGCCGGCGCTCCCCGGCGCGACGTGCGCGCGGACTTCATCGTCCAGCCGGTGAAGCCCCGCGGTCGCTGAAGCGTGAGAGCGGTCGTCCCGGGAATGGGGTCAGACCCCTTTCCCGGGCTTCATCGCTCCACGGCACGCATCGGGAACTCCACCCGCGCTCCCCGCGTCGCGAGGAAGGGCACGCTCGCCGTCTCGAAGCCGGGGCAGTGGGCTTCCGCGATGAGCGAGCCCGCGGGGACGCGCATCTTCCACTCGGCGCCGAAGCGATTCCGAGAGACGGCGGCATCGCTGTGCTGGGGCACTCCCGCGGTGTCGTAGACCTCGAAGCCGAACGGGCCGTCCGCTCCGAGCGGCAGGAAGACCACGACCTCCCCCAAGGTCGCGACGAGGCGCACCTCGTTCTCGCCCTCGAGGACGTCGATGCGCCGTCCGAGTCCCGCCCAGTCCTTGTGCTCCAGCAGGAGATCGACGGGCCCCGTCGCGAGGCCTTCGATGGAGAAGCGTCCCTCGGCATTCGACTCCACGCTCTGCGCGCCGGGCGCCGCTGAGACCATGCCGTCCACTTGGAGAACGTGGATCCGCGCTCCGTTCACGGGCGAGCCCGCGCCGTCGACGACGACCCCCGCGATCGATGCGCGCGGCTCCGCCAGCTCCAGAACGAGGAGCTCCGTTCCACCACCGGCCGCGAGCAGCACGCGCGCGGTGCGCGGCACGAAACCCGAGGCCTCGACCGTCATGCGCTGCTCCCCTGCCTCGAGTCCCTGGAGGCGCACCTGGCCGGAGGCGTCGTCGACCTCGACGGGAGCCCTTCGATGCCTCCAGGAGGAGCTCGACGTCGCGACCGTGACCGAGTAGCGCCGCACGGCCTCCCCGGTGTCTCGATGCACGACGCGGAGATCGAGCGAGAGATGGCTCGGCTCCGGGATGCGATCGAAGCGCACCACGAGGTCGCCGCCGGAGGAGTTCTGCTCGATCCGCAGAGAGCCGAGGAGCACGTTCCCCCACCAGAGCGAGACGAAGTCGTCGGCCCCGCGGCCGAGCGAGACTTCCCAGGCGTCGGTGTCGAGGTGCAGCTCGCCTCGCTCGTGGCCGAGCGATCGGAAGTTCTTGGCCTCCGCCGGATCCTCGAAGGAAGCGAAGAGGGCGAGCCCGCCTTCACGATCGCGCTGGCCCCGAGCGACGGCGAAGGCCGGGTCCAACTCGAGGGCCCCGAGGCGCGCCGGTGATCCGTCCTCGCGCACGAGACGGCCGCGCAGCGTGCGTGCTGGCGCGAGGACCAAGTCGACGCGCCGTCGCGTCTCTCCGCGCGGAATGTCCCGCAGGTTCACATCCGCGTCGGCGCGACCCGGCGCGCTCGCGGAGACCATGAACGAGCGGCAGGCGATCGGAAAGCTGCGCCACGCTCCCTCTGCGTCGGTGCGCGGAGAGCCGACGTGCGAGTAGCTCCCGCTCGCGTCGCTCCCGAACAAGGAGACGTGGACCCCCGGAATCGGCCTTCCCGACTCGTCGGTGACGGCGCCGAAGAGCTCGATGCCCTCGGCGAATCGGAGCTCGATGCGAAGCGTCTCGCCGGCACGGAGCGCCTGACGCGCCGCCAGAGCGACTCCGTGCTCCGGCGAGAAGGCGAAGACGTTCGCGGCCTCGGAGGGCGCCAGCTCCTCGAAACGAAACGCGCCATCGGCCCCGGTCCGCGTGCGCGTCGCTTCGGCGAACGCGCCACCGCCCTCGATGCCGAGCCGGTAGACGGTGTCCCGGAACGCCGCTTCGTCGCTGGACGCGTACGCCGCCGCGTCGCGGAACGCGAGCACGTGCGCTCCCGAGACGGGGAGGCCCTGCGCGTCGAGCACCCGGCCTTCGACCGCGGCGAAGCGGGCGACGGAGGCCGATCCCGCAGGAGCCGATGCGACGGCTTCGCGCCGCTCGGTCGCGCTCTCCGTCGTCGCGGGTGCGGGCGGCTCCGAGGTCGGTCTCGACGGCGCCGCCGCGGCGACGGGAGAGGACTCGCCCACGGACGGCGCCGGAGCGGACCCGGTCCCGCCGAGCGGGAGGAAGCGCCACGCCGCGAGAGCCGCGAGAACGAGGGCACCGACCAGACCGAGGGCGGACTTCGTCGACATCGCGAGAGCTCCGAGGGAGAGGGTGCCGAGGAGAGGTGCGCCGAGCCGCGCGCCTTCGGCGAGGGAGAGGAGGGCGACGGCGAACGAAGCTCGATCGCCGCCGTGCTCCGCTTCGAGCCGTGCGCGCAGGGCGCTCCGGCTGCGGCGCAGATGGCTGCGCACCGTGTCCGGGCTCAGGCGGAGCCGCCGTGTCAAGGCTCGGCTGGTCAGGTCCACCCTCAGTTCGGGCAAGCTGGTCCACT
>CAZJHD010000074.1:0-21094 GCA_964545855.1 uncultured Planctomycetales bacterium | reverse complement strand
GCTGCCGTTCGGGCCGTAGGGGCGTTCGGCCCGGGAATGGGGTCAGACCCCTTTCCCGGGAGATCACCCCATCAGGGCGCGATCGTCGAGGCGACGGCCGGCGTGAGCCCCGCGCCGTCCACGAAGGCCTGCGTGTAGAACGCGAGGCCCGCGAAGACGGGATCGCTCGGGAGCGCGAGGCCGATCGTCGCGGCGCCGGAGGCGTCCGTCGCGCCGAGCTCGTAGACCTCCGGCAACAGCAGCAGCACGCCGAGGCCGGGGAGGCTCAGCACGAGCGGCGACGTGCCATGCACGAGCGCGACGACCGACGACGCCGCCGCGCCGTCGAGCTGGAAGGTCGCGACCTGCCCCAGGACCGCCGGGCCGAGCGCCGTCAGCTTCGGCGTCGCCGGGGTCGGCGGCGTCGACGCGTAGCGCACGTGGGAGCCCGGGGGCGGCACGTTCGCGGCGCCGGGCGTCGTGTCGAGGAGATGCACGAGGGCTCCGCCGCCGTCGGGCAGCAGACCGAGCGAGACGTCGGTCGCCTGCGGGCCGAACGCGAAGCCGTGGAGGAGCGCGTTCCCTCGCGCGTCGGAGTCGAACAGCCCCACCTCCTCGCCGGACTTCGAGAGCTTGAAGGTCGCGTGGAGCGGTCCCTCGCCGGGCTCGTCGTCGGCCCACACGAGGATCGTCCCCTTCGGGGGGATCGTCGTGCCGGCGGGGAACGCCCACTTCTTCGGGTTGGCGAAGCTGTCGGAGAGGTAGAGACCCGTGAGATCGGCGACCTGGTCGCCCGTGTTGTGGACCTCGATCCAATCGTCGTGGTCGCCCGCCTCGTCCGTCGGCGAGAGCTGATTGTCGGCGAGGATCTCGTTCACGCGGAGCGGCCCGGCGGCGGGCGCGGCCGTCGTGTACGCATGGAGATCGTCCGGCGCGTGGGGCGGATGCATCGCCGCCTTTCCGTCGGCGTCCTGCGCCTCGATCCAGAACTCGACGGTGACGCCGGCGGGCTGTCCCGGGATCGTCGCGCCGTAGCGGCTCCCGGGGAGGGGAGACATCGCGGCCGTCGAGAAGCCTCCGCCGAGCGTGCGCCAGTGGAGGCGCACGAAGGCGAGCGCATCCGCATCGACGACCTTGCACGTGATCGTCGCCGCCGCGCCCGCGAGCGGGAGGGACGGCGTCACCTCCACCCAGGAGATCGCCGGAGGGAGGTTCCCCGTCGCGTCGTTCGGAGCGCCGGGCGTGGGCGTGCCGAGGAGCCGGAAGAACGCGCCCCCGTCGGGCACGCGCCCCCAGGACACGTCGGGGACGAGGCCGCGGAAGTGGGCGAAGTCGAGCAGCGTCGCGCCATCGGGCGCGAAGAGGCCGATCTCGCCGCCCGCGGGCTCGAGACGGAAGGGAGTGTGCAGCGGACCGTCGGAGAACTGCCCGTCCGCCCAGATCCGGAGCGAGCCGAAGGGGCCGATCGCCGTGCCGGCGGGGATCCGGTACTTCAGCGGCGTTCCCAAGTCGTCCGTCAGGACCATCGCACCCACGTCGACGGTCTGCGCCGTCGCGTTGTGGAGCTCGATCCAGGGCTCGTGCTCGCCGTGCTCGTCGGCGTCGCCCGTGGCGTTGTCGGCGAGCACCTCGTTGATCCAGACGAGCGTCGGCGCCGCGGCCGGCTGGTAGGCGGCGATCGCGCCCTGCAGGAACGCGGACCGAGCGGGGCCGAACGCCTGCAGCAGGGGCGGTCCGAGCAGGAAGAGCGCATCCGACTCCCAGCCCCACTTCTCGACGTCGGCGAGGCCGTCCTGCTGCACGAGCGCGTGGGCCCCGGCGATCATCGGGTCGATCGACGGCGGCGACACGAGATCCTCCATGAGCGCCTTCAGCTTCTCGCAGTAGCGCCACCGGAGCTCCGGCACGGAGAGCACCTTCGACTTGAGGTGGTTCACGCCGACGAGAGGAGCGTCGGGAGACGTCTCCGCGCCGAAATCGACCGCGTAGTCGGTCTCGAGGGTCGTCTGCAGCGGGAAGCCGCCGAAGGAGAGGTCGTTGTCCCAGGCCACGTACTGCCAGCGCCCGAGCGCGAGGTCGTGGACGAGGTAGGCGTTGTGGCCGATCGAGTCCGGATCGGAGACCCAGCCGAGGACCGCCAGGTAGCCGAGGTACGCGTCGACGTCGATTCGATCCGCGAGGACGCGCGCGAGGAACGGCGCCGGCGTCGCGTGGAGGAGCTCGATCAGCTCGATCAGGTCGGCGTTGCCCGTCGCCTCGTTCGTCTTCTTCGAGTAGTAGACCGCGTAGTCGGCGGGCGACGGCAGGAGCGCGAGGTTCGCATCGAGCTTGTAGAGGCTCGCACCGGCGTCGATGCCTTGGGCGGCGAGCCAGTGCTCGTCGATCTCCTCGATGTCCTCGAAGAGGCCGCGATCGACGCCATTGATCGAGAGGCGGCAGCGCGTGGAGCCTCCCGTCGCGTGGCCCGCGCCGGCGAGGAGCCGGATCGCGACCTCCTGGCGGAGCGTCGAGAAGTCGTCGAAGTGGGCCTTCAGATTCAGCTCCTCGCGCCCTTCGAAGAGCTGCGTCGAGGGGAGCTTCACGTTCCAGCTCTTCTTCGAGTAGCGCTTCGAGTTGGCGCCGCGGTAGCGGACCTGCACGTTCCAGGAGGAGCCGCCGTGGGAGAAGACGGCGGGGATCGTGAACTTCGGATCGCTCTGGAAGGTCGCATCGAGGATCGCCCACTGCGCCGGATCGATCGTGAGCGCGTAGCTCCGCAGCGGGGACGCGCTCTCCGTGCGCGCCTGCGCCGAGACCTCGAAGCTCGGCGCGCCCACGTTCCCGAAGGCGTCGACCGCGCGAACGCGATACCAGGTCGGGCTCGAGGTCGACGCTCCCTGGTCGAGGAAGCGCGTCGGTGTCGCGGAGCCGAGGGGAATCGAGGTCCAGGGGCCGCCGGGCGCGCTCGACCGATCGACGATCCAGCCGGCCACGTCGGCGTCCGGCGCCGCGTCCCAGGCGACGATGTTGCGCAGCGTCCCCGGCTTCGCCACGAGGCCCGAGGGCGGCGCGGGGGGATCGCCGTCGGGGGGCCAGGACCAGACCTCGATCGCGTTCAGGAGCGCCGGGTCCTGCACGAGGATCGACGAGATCTCGAGGCGGCCGTCGGCGACGTTCACCGGGACGACCATCTCGACGGCGTAGTGGGTCCCCACCAGCGCAGCGACGTCGAAGGAGTCGAGGATCGTCGCGCCTTCGATTTGAACGCCGAAGCGGCGCTGCCCCGGTCCAGCGACGGCCGGATCCACCTCCGCGAAGTGGAGTCTCACGATGTACGGGCCGTTCGGGACGTCGAAGGCGTAGGAGCGCCATCCGACGCGCGCCGTCCGGTGGACGGCCGCGTGGGAGTTCGACGCTCCGCCGATCGGGAGTAGCGACGCGACGGCGGAGCCCTGCAGGTACCCGTAGCTCCCGCCCGGCGCGAGCGGGACGTCCGGCAGGAACGGCGGTCCCGAGGGCGCCGGTTCGGCGCCTCCGCCGCAGTTGACGCGCCACAGGAGCGATTGAGCGGCGATCCCTCCCGAGAGAAGGAGCACCGAGGTGGCGACCGAGAGACCTTGGAGGAATCGCATGGCACCTCCGGCGGTGGGCGCCCGGCGGGGCGCGGGGCGGAGCGACGGTACCGCGGGGTCTCCGAGCTGGGAAGGCGCTCCGCGGAGACGTTCGGGGACGCGTCGCGAATCGTGGCCCAGGACGCTCAAGTCGCGGCTCGGCCTCGGCCGATGCGTCGGGCGTCCCCCCGGGCGGTCCCGCCCGGTTCAGCCCTCTCGAGGACGCCGTCCTCTCCGCGGTAGAGATCCCCATGAAGCCCGTGCTCCCGCTCGCTCTCGTGCTCGTCTCCGGAATCGCGCTCGCCCAGCACCCGGACATCCCCGAGAAGCCCACCGACTCGTTCGCGAGGAACGACTCGTTCTTCAGGATCTTCACGTCGGTGAAGCCGCACACGCTCACCTCCGTCCGCAAGAACCCGGAGTCCTATCGCGACCTCCCGGTGCAGATGGAGATCCAGTTCCACGAGTTGCGGCACGCGAAGAACCCGTTCTTCACGCGGTTCTCCGCCGACGGCTATCTCTCCTTCGCCGCCTGGGGCGGCGAGCAGTCGCTCTGGCACCGCGAGGACTACCTGAACGACCATCCGCTCTTCTTCGTCGACCGCGGCGCGCCCATGCGGCGCACGCTCCTCGAGGCGAAGATCTACGACCGGATCCGCGTGACGGCCGTGGTGCGCGACGTCTTCAAGGGCGTGCCCTACCTCGAGGTCACGAAGGCCGAGATCGTCGACAGCCGCCTCACGGAGGCGACGATCGTCGCGGCCGCGCGCGCCGAGCAGGCGGCCCAGGAGGGCGAGACCGCCTCCGCGCTCTCGTTCTACGAGCAGGCGCTGCGCGGCAAGATCCCCGATGAGTCGAAGGCGCAGCTCCACCTCGACATCGCGCAGGTGCACTTGATGCGCGCCGACAAGGCCGCCGCCCTCGCGCAGATCGAGGCCGCCCGACAGATCCGGCCGGACGACGGCAGCTTCTCGGTGATGCACGAGAAGGTCTCCCAGATGTCCGACGCCGACGTGATCGAGGTCGCCGCGGCGGCGAAGCGCGCCGCCGAGGCCACGCTCGCGGCGAAGGCCCAGCGCGGCGCGCCGATCCGCCCTGCGCTCTCGGAGGCCGCCGCGAAGCCGGAGGCACCCAAGGAGCCGGCTCCGAAGGCGGTCGCCCCGAAGACGGAGGCCCCGGCCTCCGGCGCCGGCGGCAAGTGACGAACACGCGAGCCGCTCGTCGGCTCGCGCACGACTCGATGTGCTGAAGGACGGGGCGGAGGCCGGCGACGGTCTCCGCCCTTTCTCGTTTCAGCGACGCGAGCGCGCCGAGCGCGCGCGATGGGCGCGCGCCTTCGCGCGGTTGCCGCACACGCGCATGTCGCACCAGCGGCGGCTCCCGTTGCGCGAGAGATCGAGGAAGAGCCAGCTGCAGGTGGCGCTCGCGCACGCGCGCACGCGCTCGAGGTCGGGCGAGGTGAGGAGGGCGGCGGCGGAGCGCACGACCGTCTCCAGGGGCGCGTCGAGGCGGCGGGCGTCGGCGCCGTGGTTCCACGCGAAGACGCGGCCGGCGGGCGCGAGGCGGCTCCGCCCGAGGGCGGGGGAGAGCTCGTCGTTCACGGCCGCCAGGTCGGCCTCCTCGGCGGCGCGGCCGCGGAGGCGCGCCGCCAGCACGCGGTAGAGGGCCTCGCGCACGGCGAGCGCGCGGTCGAGGACGCGGGCGGCGTCGGCCGGCCGCCGCGAGGCCTCCGCCAGCAGGTCGCCGCAGAGGTCGGGCGAGAGGCCCGCGCCCTCGGTCGCCCAGGCGGCGAGGTCGGCATAGGAGAGGAGCGTCTCGCGGCGCTCGCCCGTGCGCGAGCCCTCGAGGGTGTTGGCGAAGTCGAGGGCCGGGTGCCCTCCCACGAGCTCGAAGCGGCGGTCCATGGGTCAGGTAACCAGTGAATATGCCATTGACAGGTTATCGCTGCAATGGAGACTGTAACCGTCGAACGAGCCAATGACTGGTGCCCCATGCGGTGCGACCCCTTCACGATCCGAGTTCCCGACGCCGACCTCGACGACCTCCGCCGCCGTCTCGCCGCGACGCGCTGGCCCGACGGCCCGCCGGAGGCCCCCGGCGACACCGGCTGGGAGTACGGCACCGACGGCGCCTACCTCCGCGCGCTCGTCGACCATTGGCGCACGCGCTTCGACTGGCGCGCCGCCGAGCGGCGGCTGAACGCGTGGCCGCATTGGACGGCCGACCTCGACGGACGGCGCCTCCACTTCGCGCGGCTGCCGGGGCGCGGGCCGGCGCCGCTGCCGATCGTCCTCACCCACGGCTGGCCCAGCACGTTCTTCGAGATGTCGAAGCTCGCGCCGCGTCTCGCCGATCCGGCGGCCTTCGGCGGCGACCCCGCCGATGCCTTCGAGGTGATCGTGCCGTCGCTCCCGGGCTACGGGTTCTCCGACGCGCCCCGCCGCCGCGGCGAGAGCGCCGCCGAGATCGCGGACCTCTGGGCGCGCCTCATGGAGGGGCTCGGCTTCGCGCGCTTCGCCGCCCACGGCGGCGACATCGGCTCCGGCGTGACGGCGTTCCTCGGCCTGCGCCACGCGGAGCGTCTCGTCGGCCTCCACGTCACCGCCGTGCTGGCGCCCTGGCTCGGCGAGGGCTCGGCGCCGCTCACGGAGGCCGAGCGCGCCTACGTGGAGCTGGGCGAGCGCTGGAAGTGGGAGGAGGGCGGGTACACGCACCTCCAGCGGACGCGGCCCCAGACCCTCGGCTTCGGCCTCGCCGACTCGCCCGCCGGTCTCGCGTCGTGGATCGTCGAGAAGTTCCGCGCCTGGAGCGACTGCGGCGGCGACCTCGAGAGCCGCTTCACGAAGGACGAGCTCCTCACGAACCTCTCGCTCTACTGGTTCACGAACACGATCGCGTCGTCGGTGCGCCTCTACTTCGAGAACCAGAACCACCGGCCGTCGCTCGGGCGCGACGACCGCATCCGCGTCCCCTGCGGCGTGGCGCTCACGCGCGAGCCGATCGACCGCGCGCCGCGCGAGTGGGCCGAGCGCCACTACGACGTGCGCCGATTCACCGACCTCCCGCGCGGCGGCCACTTCCTCGCGCTGGAGGAGCCGGACCTTCTGGCGGAGGATCTCCGCGCGTTCTTCCGGCCGCTGCGCGCGGAGGCGTGAGCGGAGGGTCGCCTCACGCGAGCCCGAGCAGCCGGAGCGCGACGCCGAGGGCCGCGCTCGCGGCGAGGGTCGCGATCATCCCGAGGCGGAAGCGCAGGAGGGCGAGGGCGCTCAGCGCGGCCAGCGCGAGGGCGGCGAGGTCGACGGTGCGTGGCACCGGGAGCGGCACGCGCACCACGCCGAGCCACTCGGCGTCGGCGACCGACCGGAAGAGGACGTGGAGCGCGAACCAGAGGGCGAGATTCAGGATGACGCCGACGACGGCGGCGGTGATCGCCGAGAGCGCGCCGGCGAGCCGGCGGTTGCCGCGCAGCGCCTCGATCCAGGGCGCGCCGAGGAAGATCCAGAGGAAGCAGGGCACGAAGGTGACCCACGTCACCAGCACCGACGCGAGGGCGCCGGCGGCGAGCGGCGGGAGCGATCCCGGCGCGCGGTGCGCCGCGAGGAAGCCGACGAACTGCACCACCTGGATGAGCGGGCCCGGCGTGGTCTCCGCCATGCCGAGGCCGTCGAGCATCTCGCCGGGCTGGAGCCAGTGGCGCACCTCGACGGCGTGCTGCGCCACATAGGCGAGCACCGCGTAGGCGCCGCCGAAGGTGACGACGGCCATCTTGGAGAAGAAGACGGCGAGGTCGGCGAAGGGGGGCGCGCCGCTCGCGGGCGCGAGAGCGATGCAGGCGGCGACGGGCGCGGCCCAGAGGGCGAGACCGACGGCGGCGATCCGCGCCGCGCGCGCGAGGCTCGGCGCCGCGGGAGCGCGGGTCACGGCGTCGGCGTCGATCGGCGCGGCCGTCTCCGCCGTCGCGACGAGGGCGCGGCGTGCGAGGAGGCCGAGCGCTCCCGCGCCGAGGACGATCGCGGGGAACGGCACGCGGAGCGCGAAGATCGCGGCGAAGGCCGCGGCGGCGATGGCGACGTGGAGCCGGCGCACGAGGGCGCGCCGTCCGATGCGGAGCAGCGCGTCGACCACGACGGCGAGGACCGCCGCCTTGAGCCCGAAGAAGAGACCCTCGATCGCCGGCAGATTGCGCGAGAGCACGTAGAGGAAGCTCAGCGCGAGGATCGAGAGGAAGCCCGGCAGGACGAAGAGCGTTCCGGCGACGAGGCCGCCCTTCGTGCCGTGGAGGAGCCAGCCGAGGTAGGTCGCGAGCTGCTGCGCCTCCGGGCCCGGGAGCAACATGCAGAAGTTGAGCGCGTGGAGGAACCGCGCCTCGCTCACCCATCGCTTCTCCTCGACGACGATGCGGTGCATCACCGCGATCTGTCCGGCGGGCCCGCCGAAGCTCGTCGCCGCGACGCGGATCCAGACGCGGAGCGCCTCGCGGAAGGGGACGTCGCTCGGGGGCACGGCGGGCGCGAGACGGTAGCAGCCGGTGGTGGCGGACGGGTGATAGGGCCGGGCTCGAGGGTCGGAACCAAGCGGCAGCCCGCTCGACGCGCGCCGGACCGGTGCATAGAGTTCGCGTCTCCGCGAGGGGACGACGCGTCGCACCCCGCGTTCCATGAGAGCACTTCCCCAGGGCGCTCCGCCTCTCCCGCCGCGCGCGTCGCGACGGGCGCCGTTGTCGAGATGCCGCCAGAGGGTGGCGCGATCCGCGCCCGTCTCCGACCGCGTCCGCGAGACGCCTCCGGAACATGGCGCTGCGCCCGTGCCCGGGCCGAGGCGGCGACTGCGCGAGAAGGTCGAGCGTGCCCTGGCGCTCCGACATGCGAGCCCCCGGACCCGCAAAGCCCATGTAGGCTGGATCCTCCCTGCCTCGCTCGCCACGCCGCTGCAGCGTCATCTCGCGAACGTACGGACTCGACACGAGGGCGACCTCGCAGCCGGCGCGGGCTGGGTGGAGCTGCCCGAGGCGCTGGAGCGGAAGTACCCCAATGCGGGCCGCGAATGGCCTTGGCAGTGGGTCTTCCCGGCGACTTCGCGCTACGTGCACGGCGCGACAGGCCAACGCAGGCGCCACCACCTGCTCGAGACGGTCCTCCAGCGCGCGTTCCGAACGGCCGTTCTGGCCGCCGGCATCCCGAAGCACGCCTCCTGCCACACGCTTCGCCACTCCTTCGCGACCCACCTCCTCGAGAGCGGCTCCGACATCCGCACCATCCAGGAGCTTCTGGGGCACAAGGACGTGAGGACGACGATGATCTACACCCATGTCCTGAATCGCAGGCCGCTCGGAGTACAGAGCCCGGTGGATCGGTTGCTCGGTCTCCGCGGCGCACGCGACCGCTCGTCCGATCGTGAGGCGCAGTCGTGACTGCCCGCGAACATGGCAGGAAGGACAGCAGCTCTGTGCAGTGCATCCACGCGGGCCCGGATCGCGCGCATGACGCAACCGCGCTTCGGGGCGAGAAGTTGATACAGTTGCCGACAAGTCCGGCGGCGTGTTCGACGGACCCGGAGATCGCGCAAACTGGCGCTACATGAACCAGTACAATTGTTGTTGGGCGCACTCGACATGCGCCGAGCAACGCGCGCGATGTCATCCTCCAAGACCGCATTCCAGCCCGTTAGGCGAAAGGAGACAACGTGATGGCTCAACCGACATACCTCATGCTCGAACCGGGTTCCGGTGAACGGTTGCGGTTTCTCGAAGACAGTGAGCTAATCCTGAAGATCTCAGGGGCACACGCGGACGGTACGGTAGTCCACTATGAATATGTTGCAGCCCCGTCGGCGAAGGGCTCGCCCCAGCACATTCACCACGGCCACGACGAGACGTTTTACGTTGTCGGCGGAGAGTTCGAGTTCTCGCTTGGGTCCGAAGTCATCGCGGCCAGCCCTGGCTCATTCTTGTTCGTCAAACGGGGACAGCCACATGGATTTCGGAATGTTGGCTTGGGAAAGGGGAGGATCGTCGGCACGTTCGGCGCCTCCTTCGCGCAGTACTTCAGGGATCTGGCACAGATCATTGCGACAACTGGCGGGCCTCCGAGCCGCGAGGAGTGGGTGAAGTTGTATGGCCGCTACCAGACGACCTTCCACGACGTGCAATAGCTCGGCGTCTAACAACAGCATCCAGCGGACGGCGCTGCGCGCCGCCGCTGATGCTGAGCGTTAGGCAGCAAAAGGAGGCGAGCGACGTGCGGGACGAATGGGCGGCCGGATCAACCTACGAGGACTTCATGGGCCGGTGGAGTCGCCGCCTCGCCCCTCAGTTCGTGTCCTGGTTGCAGATCCCTCGAGGTGCCCACTGGTTCGATGTCGGGTGTGGCACTGGGTCGCTTGCCCACGCAATCTGCAGCCACGCCGACCCGGCGTCTGTCGTGGGCTGCGATCCGGCCACCCCTCTCGTCGAGTTCGCTCGAGAACATGGCCGGGACGCCCGGTTGTCTTTCGTCACCGCTGGAGTTGGAAGCCTCCCGCGCCGCCCTGGGGGGTACGGCAGCGTCACTTCTCTGCTCGCGTTGAACTTCTTTCCCAACGTCGAGGCCTCCGTTCATGAGATGCGGTCTGTTGCTGCGCCACACGCCACGGTCTCCGCGTGCGTGTGGGACTACAGTGACGGAATACGCTTCTTGCGCCACTTCTGGGATGCAGCAGCGGAAGTGGACTCGGCGGCCCGAGAGATCGACGAAGGCAGCCGGTTTCCCCTCTGTCGGCGCGACGCGTTGACGACAGTGTTCCGCAGCGGCGGTCTTGGTGACGTCTGCTGCGACCCGATCGAGATCCCCACGGTGTTCGCAAGCTTCGATGACTACTGGCACCCCTTTCTCGGAGGAACCGGGCCGGCTCCATCGTACGTTGCATCGCTGGACACTGAGCGCCGCGCACTCTTGGCGCGGACGCTTGATGGTACGTTGCGACGAGCACCAGACGGGACGATTGCCCTCACCGCTAGGGCGTGGGCGGTTCGTGGAACGGTAGACTGATGACTGCGCTGCCCAACAACAGCATGCGGCGGACGGCGCTCCGCGCCGCCGCTGATGCGGAGCGTTGGGTAGGCAGGTAGGTTGGCAATTCCTCCACTCCTTGGTGATTGCACCCAGAAAGGGGCTTCGCAATGCACATGCACACCTGGTCGGCGACAGCGCTCGCACTTCTCGCAACCCTCGGTGCGGCGTTGGCCGCGAGCGCGCGTTCGGCGCAGGCCGACGGGTTGCGCGCGTTGGACGGCGAATGGATCTACGTCGAGGACCGCACCGAAGGTCGCGCCCTCGAGCGAATGGGGCCCCCCATGAGCGCGACGTTCTCGATGCGCGCGGAGGAAGGCGCGGTCATCCTGGTGCGCGGCCATGGTTCGGGGCACCGCGATGTGCGCGTCGCGCTCGACGGCTCGATCACCGAGATCACCGAGGCGCAGAAGACCGCGCGCTACCGCGGTGCGTGGAAGGATGGCGCGTTCACGTACGAGGTCGACTTCGTGCGCGAGCCGGGCAAGGCGCCCGATGGGCTGATCCGGAGGGAGTTCCGCGTCACGCCCGACGGACTGCTCGTGCGCGCCGCGTCCGGGTCGCCTTCGGCGTCTGCATCGGTCGGGCTCTACCGGCATGCGAAGGACATCGCGTTGCCCGCGCCGGCCAAGGCCGCGATCGGCGACCTGGAGTGGCTGGCCGGCGCGTGGGTCGGAACGCGGAGCTCGGGAGCGTCGATGGAGGAGCGATGGAGCCCGCCGCTCGGCGGCGCCATGCTCGGCGTGTCGCGCACGGTCTCGCGGGGCAAGATGTCCGCGTTCGAGTACCTGCGCATCGTCGAGCGCGACGGCGGGCTGATCTACATCGCCCAACCCGGCGGCAATCCGGCGACCGAGTTCGTTCTCACCGAGCTGACGACGACGCGCGCCGTGTTCGACAACCCGCGCCACGACTACCCGAAGCGCATCGTGTACGAACTCTCGGCCGAAGGTGGCCTGAGCACCACGATCGGCTTCATGAAGGGCGGCAGCCCGCGGCGCTACGAGTACGAGCGCGAAACCAACTAGAGGCGCCTGACGACCGGGTGCAGCGGACGGTCTGCTCCGGGGCTCGCGGCGCACGCTCTCCGCTGGCAACCGGACCTCTCCGCTCGGAAGCCGTCCCGTCGCGCTCTCGCGGAAGCTCTCCCCCAGCGCTCCCCTACGCCTCCTCCGCCGGCTCCGCATTCCGCAGGAGCTGGGCCGCTTCGCGGATCGCGTCGCGGGTGCCGTTCAGGATCAGGACGTCGTCCGCGCGAAGCACCTCCTCCGCCTCGGGGGTCACCACCTCGCCGCCGGGACGCAGGATCGCGAGCACATTGGCGCCGGAGTCGCCGCGGAGGTTGAGGTCGGAGAGCGACTGCCCGATGCAACCGAAGCCCGGCTTCACCTCGAAGCGGTCGAGGGAGCCGACGCCCGGGAGGGTGGTCTCGATCTCGTGGATGGCCGACTGGGTCTGCTCGGGAGCGGTCTGCGCGATGAGCGACGACACGATGATCTGGGTGCCGGCGCGCACGTGGCCGTGGACGTCGCGCACGGAGCGCCAGAAGGCGACGGCGACGAGGGCGGCGAGCGCGATGAAGACGAGACCGCCGCGGAAGGGCGGCAGGAACGGCTGGGTGATCATCAGCATCGGGATGCCGACGATGGTGAGCACGACGAACTGGAGCGTCGCGACGAGCGCTCCGCGCGGCGCGCGCCCGAGGTCGACGCCGGCGTTGCTCGCCGGGAGCGCCTGCGTCGCGAGCTCGATGGCGACGGCCCGCGCCATCCGGAAGATGCCCAGGAGGAACGGCGTGAGCACGAGGAGCACGCCGGCCACGACGGCGAAGCGCACGAGCCACTCCGGCACCGGGAGGGCTCCCGCGAGGAAGTCGGCCACCTCGCGGTGGTTCAAGGACGCGAGGATCACGATGGCGACGATGCCGGCCGCGTCGAGCGCGAGGAACGCCGCCTTCTGCCGGGCCCGTGAGTGCTCGCGCGGTTGCCGCCGCCGCCGCCCGAGGCTGTCGACCCAGCTCCCGTAGAGCGTGACGAAGGTCTGCAGGGGCTTGGGGAGCTTGCGGTCGAGGATCTCGGAGGCTGCGTCGGAGGAGCGGATCCAGTAGGGCGTGGTGAACGACGTCAGCGCGCAGACGCCGATGGTCATGGGATAGAACGACTCGCGCACGACACCGAGGGAGATGCCGAGCTCCGCGATGAGGAAGGAGAACTCGCCGTTCTGCGCGAGGCTCATCCCCACCTTCACGGAGGTGTGGGTCGATTCGCCGGCGAGGAACGTCCCGACGCTGGCGCCCACCATCTTCCCGACGGTCGTCAGCAGGGCGATGACGAGCACGAGGGGCCAGTGCTCCACGATGGCGCTCGGGTCGAGGAGCATGCCGATGCCGACGAAGAAGACCGCCGCGAAGACGTCGCGGACGGGCTGCACCAGGTGCTCGATGCGCTTCGCGTGGCCCGACTCGGCGACGAGGATGCCCGCCAGGAAGGCGCCGAGGGCGGGCGAGTAGCCCCGCGAGTCGGCGAGGAGCGCGAGGCCGAAGCAGAGGCCGACGGAGGCGATGAGCAGCGTCTCGTCGCGGCCCATCCGGACGAGCATCCGGAAGAGACGCGGAATCACGAGGATCCCGACGACGAAGACGACGACGAGGAAGATGCCGAGGCCGAGGCTCGCGTCGAGGACGGAGCTGCCGGGCGTGCCGGTGCCGCGGGCGATGGCCGTGAGCACCGTGAGGAGGAGGACGGCGATCACGTCCTCCACGACGAGGATCCCGAACACGAGATGGGGAGCGCGGCCCGTCGCCTTCTCCTCCTTGAAGGCGCGCGTGATGATCGTCGTGCTGGAGATGCAGACGGCGGCGCCGAGGAAGAGGCTCTCGGTGTGCGACCATCCGAAGGCGAGCCCGGCGGAGAAGCCGAGCCAGAGCATCAGCCCCATCTCGATCAGCGCCACGAGGGTCGCCGGAGCGCCGACGCGCAGGAGCCGCCGCAGGCTCAGCTCGAGCCCCAGGGAGAACATGATGAGGAGCACCCCCAGCTCCGACAGATTGCGCACCGACTCGGACCCCGAGACGAAGAGGTCGGGGAACGTGTAGGGGCCGACGATCAGGCCCGCGAGGAGGTACCCCAGCACCACCGGCTGCCGGAGCTTCTGGAACACCACCGTGGTGACGGCGGCGACGCTGAGCGCGACGGCGAGATCCTGGAGGATGTGGGAGGAGGCGGACACGGGGTGGCTCGCCGGCCTCGCGGGACGCGTGCCCCGAGCGCCGCGGATCGACGAGGCCTCTCGATACCATGACGCGTCACCCGTTTTCTCGTCGAACCCCGATGCTCCGTTCTCTCGCCGTCCGCGGCTTCGCCCTCCTGGAGGACGTCCGAGCCGACTTCGCTCCGGGGCTGAACGTCCTCACGGGCGAGACGGGCGCGGGGAAGTCGCTCCTCCTGGGCGCCCTCGCCTTCCTCCTCGGCGAGAAGGCCGACGCGACGCGCCTCCGGGCGGGCGCTCGGGAGGCCGTCGTCGAGGGAATCTTCGACGTGGAGGGACGCGACGACTCGGCGGAGGAGCTCCTGCGTCTCGTGGAGGAGCGGACGGGGGTGCGCCCCGAGGACGGAGTCCTCGCCCTGTCGCGCGTGCTCGACGCGACGGGCCGCTCGCGCGCCTTCGTGAACAACCGGTTCCTCACGCGCGACGCGCTCCGCGAGGTGGCCGGGCTGCTGGTGGCGCTCCACGGCCAGCGCGAGCACTCGACGCTGGCGCGGCCCGCGGTGCAGCGCGAGAAGCTCGACGCCTTCGCGGGGCTCCTCGGCTCGTCGGGTCCGCGCGCGGCCTTCGCGGCGGCGCGCGCCGCGGCCCTCGAGACGCTCGGCCGCATCCGCGCCCTGCGCCTCGCCGAGCGCGACCGTCTCGACCGGCTCGACCTGCTGCGCTTCCAGTCGCAGGAGATCCGCGCGGCGGAGCTCCGGCGCGGGGAGCTCGCGGGCCTCGAGGACGAGTTCCGCGAGCTCTCGAACGCGGAGCGGATCGGCGCGTCGCTCGGCCTGCACGTGGGAGCGCTGCGCGACGACGAGGGCTCCGTCGTCGACCGACTCGCGAGCGCGCGCCGCGCCTTCGAGGCCCTCGCCGCGCTCGCGCCGTCGATCCGCCCGCTCGCCGAGCGGCTGGAGGAGGCGCGGCTGATCGTCGACGACGCCGCCGCCGAGGCGCGCGCGCTGCTGGAGCGGCTCGAGGGGCATCCGGGCCGCCTCGCCGAGGTGACGGATCGACTCGACCGGATCGGCCGCGTGCTGGAGCGCTTCCGCGTCGACGAGACGCGCGCGATCGAACTCGGCGCGTCGATGGAGGAGGAGATCGAGCGCCTGGAGGGCGCCGGCTCCACCTGCGTCGAGCTGGAACGGAGCCTCGACGGCGCCTGCGCGGAGCTGGAGAGGATCGGCCGCGGTCTCGGCGCGGCACGCCGCGCGGCGTCGCCGCGACTCGCCGAGGAGGTGCGCGCGACGCTCGCGCGCCTCGGCATGGAGCGGGCCCGCTTCGAGGTGGCGCTCGTGGAGCGCGCCGCCGAGCCGGTGGCGGCCGGCGAGCGGGCCGACGAGGAGGTGTTCGCGACGCCGGCGATCCTCCGGCGCAGCGCGCCGACGGGCCTCGACGACGTGGAGCTCCGCATCGCGCCCAACGTGGGCGAGCCGATGCGCCCCGTGGGCGACATCGCCTCGGGCGGCGAGCTCGCGCGCGTCGCCCTCGCCATCGAGTCGGCCTGCGCCGAGGTGGCGTCGCTGCCGACGGTGCTCTTCGACGAGGTGGACGAGAACGTGGGAGGCCGGCTCGCGCCCGCCCTCGGCGAGCACCTGCGGCGCACGGCGGCGGGACGGCAGGTGTTCGTCGTGACGCACCTCGCCGGAGTCGCCGTGCACGCCGACCGCCACCTCCACGTGGCGAAGGAGGAGACCGGCGGCCGCACCCGCACGGCGGTGCGGGCCCTGGAAGGGGAGGAGCGCGTGCGCGAGATCGCGGTCATGATGACCGGCGACGCGACCCGGCCGACGGCGCTCGCCGACGCGCGCGCGCTGCTCGCATCGGTGGCGGCGGAAGCGGGAGTCGTCGTTCCGCGGCCCCGCCGGGCGCCCGCCACGCCGCGCAAGCCGGCGTCGCGACGCGCCGCGCGCCGATAGCCGCGTCGCGCTCCCTCCCTGCATGTCCATCCCCGACTATCCACTGCTCTTCCGCCGCCGGCTCCTGGAGAAGGTCTGGGGCGCGCGTCGGCTGGCGGATCTCTTCGGACACGCGCTCCCCGAGGGGGCGCGCGTGGGCGAGAGCTGGGAGCTCTCCGATCACGCATCGGGCGAGTCGGTGATCGAGAACGGGCCCCTCGCGGGCCGGTCGCTCCGCGCGCTGATGGAGTCGGACGCGCCGAGCCTGATCGGCGAGGCGGCCGCGACGGCCCAGGGGCGGTTCCCGCTGCTCGTGAAGTTCGTCGACACCTCCGACCGGCTCTCGGTGCAGGTGCACCCGAACGACGCGCAGGCGAGGGAGCTCGGCGCCTCCGACGGCGGGAAGAACGAGGCGTGGCTCGTGCTCCACGCGGATCCCGGCGCCGTCCTGTGGGCGGGACCTGCCCCGGGGAAGGGCCGCGCCGACCTCGAGCGCGCCGAGGCGCCCGCCGAGTTCGAGGCGTGTCTCCGGGCGCTGCGGCCGCGGCCCGGCGACGTGATCCCGATCCCCGCCGGCACGGTGCACGCGATCGGCGCCGGCTTCACGATCTGCGAGGTGCAGCAGACCTCCGACGTGACCTACCGCGTCTACGACTGGGGCCGGCCCGCGTCGGCGCAGCGCCCGCTCCACCGCCGGCCTTCGTTCCGCGTGGCGCGCTTCGACGCGGCGCCGTCGCTCGCGCATCCGGAGCCCGTCGAGACCTCCGCGGGGATCGCCGCCTGCGCGCTGCCCTCGCCCGGCTCCTTCCGCTGGCGCCTGCTGGCGGCGCGCGCGCCGGTGCAGGGTCGAACGGGGCCGCTCCCTACGGTCGTCGTCGCCCTCGAGGGCGAGGCGGAGCTCCGCACGGAGGCGGCGCCGCGGGAGACGCCGCGGCTCCGCGCCGGCGCCGCGGCGCTCGTGCCCGCGACGGCGGGGGCGTGGTCGCTCGTGCCGGACGGGAGCTTCCGCGCCGTGGTCGTCGAGCCGCTCCCGGCGGGAGGCAGGCCGTGACGGAGGCGGATCCGACGCCGCAGCACGCTCCCGGGCCGGAGCTGGTGCGGCTGAACAAGCTCCTCGCGGAGCGTGGCGTCGGCGCGCGGCGCAAGTGCGACGAGGTGATCGCGAGCGGCGCCGTCACCGTCGACGGCGAGGTCGTGCGGGAGCTCGGCACGCGCGTCGACCCCTGGACGGCGCGGATCTCCGTGAACGGGCGTCCGCTCCCGACGCCGCGCCGCGTCGTCTACGCGCTGCACAAGCCGCGGGGCGTCGTCTGCACGAGCGCGCCGGGCGAGAAGCGCACGCGCGCCGTCGACCTCGTGCTCGATCCCGGCGGGGCGCGGCTCTTCTGCGTCGGGCGGCTCGACGCGGACTCCGAGGGTCTCATCCTCCTCACGAACGACGGCGACTTCGCGCAGCGCGTGAGCCACCCGCGCTACGGGGTCTCGAAGACGTACTTCGTGAAGGTCCGCGGGCGCATCGACGCGGGGGCGCTCGTGAAGGCGTCCCAGGGAGTGCGGCTCTCCGAGGGGAAGACGTCGGGCGCGAAGGTCTGGGTGCGCAAGCGTCTCGCGACGGCCTCCGTCCTCCTCGTGACGATCCGCGAGGGGATGAACCGGGAGATTCGCCGCATCTTCGCGCAGGTGGGCTTCCCCGTGATCTCGCTGAAGCGCGTCGCCATCGGATCGCTCTCCGTGAAGGGGCTCCGGCTCGGCCACTACCGGCTCCTCCCGCCCGGCGAGCTGAAGGCGCTGCTCGCGTCGGGCGCCGGCGCGGAGGACTCCCGGAAGGGCGCCTCCGGGAAGCCCGCGCGCCGCGCTCCGCGGGAGCTCCCTGCGCGCGAGCACGGCAAGCGGCGCACGGCGGCACGCTTCGGCTCCCGCCGGCCTCCCCGGGGCGGCGCATGAGGCGCGGCATCGCGGTCCGGGAGCATCGGCTCGGGAACGGCCTGCTCGTCCTCGTGGTCGAGCGGCCGAGCCATCCCGTCGTGAGCACGATGATCTGGTACCGCGCCGGATCCCGCGACGAGCCCTCCGGCGCGACGGGCGTCGCGCACTTCCTCGAGCACATGATGTTCAAGGGGACGGGGCGCATCGCGAAGGGCGAGATCGACCTCATCACGAGCCGGCTCGGCGGGTCGAACAACGCCTTCACCGACTACGACGCGACGGCCTACTACTTCCACCTCGCGCGCGACCGCTGGGAGGCGGCCTTCGCCATCGAGGCGGAGCGCATGCGCGGGTGCCTGCTCGACGCGGAGGAGATCGAGCGCGAGCGGAAGGTCGTGCTGGAGGAGCTCCGCATGGGGCTCGACGATCCGTGGCGCGAGCTCGCCGAGGAGGTGGGCGCGGCCGTCTACCAGGCCCATCCCTACCACCACCCCGTGATCGGCTGGCAGGGAGACGTGCAGTGCGTCTCGCGCGAGCAGATGGAGCGCTTCTACCGGAGCCACTACGCGCCCGACCGGGCCATGATCGTCGTCGCCGGCGACGTCCGGTTCCGCGACGTGGTGGCCGCCGCGAAGCGCCACTTCGGCCGCATCCCGCGCGCGCGCATCGCGCGGCCGCCGGTCGCGCCGGAGCCGCCCCAGCGCGGCGAGCGGCGGCTGCGCGTCGAGCGCGACACGCCGCTGCGGAGGCTGCTCGTGGGCTGGCAGGGAGTGCAGTGCGGGTCGCGCGACGACTGGGCCCTCGACGTGCTGAGCACGCTCCTCGCGGCGGGCCGCTCGAGCCGTCTCTACGTGCGGCTCGTGAAGGAGGAGCGTCTCGCGAGCCACGTCACCTGCGAGAACGAGTCGCGGCTCGACCCGGGCGCCTTCTGGATCTCCCTCGAGGCGCTGGAGGGCGTGCGCGAGGAGCCCGTCGAGGAGGCGCTCTTCGAGGAGATCGAGCGCGTCCGCGATCGGCCCGTCGCGCATCGCGAGCTCGACCGCGCGAAGCGGCAGATCCTCGCGGGGCAGGCGGCGGTCCACGAGTCGGCCTCCGACCTCGCCGAGCGCGTGGGACGCATGGAGGCCCTCGGCTCCTGGCGGCTCGCCACGAGCTACGGCCGGCGCATCTCCGCGGTGACGGCGGCGCGCGTGCGCGACGCCGCGCAGCGCCTGCTCGGAGCGCGGAGCCGCACCGTCGGCTGGTCGGTGCCGGCCTGCGACGAGCCCGGTCACGATCACGCCGCGCACGGCGGCACGCACGCGAAGAAGGCGGCGCGGGCCGCGCGTCGCGTCGTCTTCGAGCGCGCGCCGAGGAAGAGCACCTTCCGGGTGCCGCCGCGCCGGGGAGCGGCGCCCGTGGTTCGACTTCCCTTCGTGCGCGAGACCCTCGAGAACGGGCTCGTCCTCCTCACGACGCGCAACGACGCGGCTCCGACGGCGGCCTTCTCGGCCTTCGTCGACATCGGCCTCGAATGCGAGTCGAGCGCGCAGGCGGGACTCGAGAACCTGACGGGGGAGTGCCTCGACGAGGGCTCCCGGCGGTACGGGGGCGACGAGATCACGCGCCGCATCGAGGAGGAGGGCGGATGGATCTCCTCCGCGTCGCGCGGCGTCCAGTGGGGCGGTCTCGCCGGTCAGCTCGAAACGGCGGTGGAGATCGTCGCGAGCCTCCTCGCGGAGCCGACGTTCCCCGCCGACGCCGTGCAGCGCGTGCGCGAGGAGGTGCTGAGCGAGCTGCTGGCCGACGAGGAAGACCTGCGCACGCGCGCGTTCCGGCGCCTGCGCGCGGAGATCTACGGCCGCCATCCGCTGCACCGCCCAGGCGAGGGCCGGCTCGAGACCGTGCGCCGGCTGCGCCGCGCCGACCTCGTCGCGTTCCACCGCGCGTGGTACGCACCGGGACGCACGATCCTCGCCTTCTCCGGTGACCGCGATCCGCGCGACGTCGCGCGCCTCGTGCGCCGCTCCTTCGCACGCTGGAAGGGGTCCGTGCGTCCACTGCCGAAGTCGCCGCCGGTCCCGGAGCCGCGCGCGCGGCTCGTCGTCGACCGGTGCGAGCGCGAGCAGGTGCACCTCGCGATCGGCCACCGCGGCATCCGGCGCGACGACCCCGACTGGTTCCCGCTGCTCGTGCTCGACCACGTGCTCGGCACGGGCCCCGGCTTCACCGACCGCATCTCGCGGCGGCTGCGCGACGAGGAGGCGCTCGCCTACTCGGTGAGCGCGAACGTGACGGCGAGCTCGGGCCGCGACCCCGGGATCTTCGCGGCGCACCTCTCGACGTCGCCCCGCAACGCCGAGCGCGCGCGGAAGGGGATGCTGCGGGAGATCCGTCGCGTCCAGACGGAGCCGCCGTCGGCCGACGAGGTGCGCGTGGCGAAGGACTACCTGATCGGGTCGTTCCCCTTCGCCCTCGAGCGGAACGCCGGCCGCGCGCAGCAGATCGTGCGCATGGAGCGCTACGGGCTCGGCGCCGACTTCGTGGAGCGCTACCCGGAGCGCGTGGAGGCCGTGACGACGGCCGACGTGGCGCGTGCCGCGCGCGCGCACCTGCATCCGCGCGAGGCCGCGGTCGTCTGCGTCGGGCCCGTGCCGGAGCGCTTCGGCGCCGTGCGGCGCGTACGCCGCTGAGGCCGGTGGCCGGGTGGGAACCGGCCTGGGCCGAGCACGTACGGCCGCGCCGATTCGCGTAATCTCTTGGAGTTCTGTCCGGAGTCTCCCTCGGGCCGCCGAAACGAGATGCCGACCATGCGAACGCTCGCCGCCTCCGTCCTCGCTCTCCTCGCCCTGTCCACGCTGCCCGCGTGCATCTTCAGCCTCGGCGGCGGGAGCCGCTCCGAGACCGTGCGCGAGAAGGAGCGACTCGTGCCGTCGCCGTCGTCCGAGGCGGGCGACGCCTACACGCCGGTGCATTGCGCCTTCCGGATCGTCGCCGGCGACGCGGCCGGCGCCGACGTCTACACGGTGCCCGCCGGGCACGTCCTCACGATCGTCGAGGTGCGCTCGACGGTGCCGCTCGACTGGATGACGACGAAGGGCGCGTCCTCGACGACGGCGCTCCTCCTGCCCGCCTCGCTCACGCCGACGGCATCGGGTCAGACGCTCCCGAAACTCGTGGTCCCCGCGGGGACGCGCATCCTGGCGCGCGCGAGCGACCTCTACGTCGCGCCGGGATCGATCGACGGGCTGCTCGTCGGCGAGCTGCGCAGCCGCTAGGGCTGCGTTCGAAAGGGCTGCGCTCGAATCCCTCGGGCGATCTCGGCCGCCCGACGGGGACAGCGACCGCCCCGCCGGGGCCAGCGACCGCCCCGCCGGGGCCGGCGGCCGCGGGGGAGCGCGTCGCGCGGCCGCCCGGCGCGGGCCCG
>CAZJHD010000073.1:0-21111 GCA_964545855.1 uncultured Planctomycetales bacterium | reverse complement strand
GCCCGCCGATCGCACGCGCGCGCCCGAGCGGGGGCCGGCGGCCGTCGCGGGGGAGACGCCGAGGCCGGAGCCCCTGAGCGAGCCCGTCGTCGTGCGCGTCCTTCGGGAGAGCGACGGCCGGCCGGCGCCCGGAATCGCGGTCCTCGCGAGGAGCAACGGCTCGCCCGACGCGCATCTGCGATCGACTCTGCATGTGAGCGGCGACGACGGGACGTTCCGGCTCGCGAGCCCGGAAGCTCCGCTCGTCCTCCGTGTGGAGCGCGCCGGTGCGGGACGCGGCCAGCTCCTCCTGCCGGCGGGAGCAACGGGCACCCATCTCCTCGAGGTCCCGCGCGGATTCGACGTCGAGGGCGCGGTGGTCGACGCGCGCGGGCTCTCGGTCGCCGGCGCCGAGATCTGGATCCAGCCGCGCACCTTCGATCCGAAGCCGGAGCGGCCGGCGGCGCTCGCCGACGGCGCGGGACGATTCCGCCTCGAATCGCTCGGCTACGGGCGCTTGCTCTTCGCGCGAGCGCCAGGCCACGCGCCTTCGCTCGCGATCGCGACCTCGACCCCCGGGCAAGTCGAGGGCGAGCGTCTCGAGGTACGCCTCGTCCTGTCCGGTCCCGGCGGCGCCGTGGAGGGAGTGGTGATCGACCCGGCCGGACGCGCCGCGCCGGGTGCGCTCGTGCTGGTCGGCTTCGAGGAGACGCCTCAGGAGAAGCTGACGGGCTCCGTCTACTCCGGCGGCCAGGCCTGGGGCGAGCGCGCCTCGGGGATCGTCCTCCGCACCGATCTCGTGGGCCGATTCCGCGCCGACGGGCTGCCCCTCGGTTCGCTCGACGCCCGCGCGCGCATGCCGGGCGCCGCCATCGGATCCGTGCGCACCGACGTGCGGCCGGAAGCGCCCGCGCGCGTCGAGGTGCGTCTCGAGCGCGGCGCCGTGCTGATGGGCACGGCGCGCGACGCGCAGGGGGCGCCGCTCGCCGGCGTGATGATCCAGGTGGGCGAGTACGGTCGCTTCGCGTCGAGCTGGACCGAGTCGGGGACCGACGGCGCCTACCGCCTCGAGGGTCTTGCGCCGGGGAGCTTCGAGGTGAACGCCTACGATCCCGGCTTCCAGGGATCCGACCGGGCGACGTTCCACGCGGCGCCGGGCGAGGAGATCCTCTGGCACCCGCGCCTCCCCTGACGCGCATCGTCAGTCGGTGTCGGCGAGAACGCGCAGGGCGCCGCAGAGCGCGCACTGGGCCGCCACCGCGCCCTCGTCGAAGTAGCCCCAGTCCTCGTAGCGGTCGCAGAGGGCGACGGAGAACGTGTCGCTCCCGCACTCGCAGCGCGGCGTCTCGACGGCGACCGGCGGACCCTCGTCCCCGTACTGGCGCACCGACAGGACGCTCCAGGCGTCGCCGCACTCCGCGCACGTCACGTGGATCTCTCCGTGGAAGTCGCCGCGCTCGTCGCCGAGACGCCGGTCGACGCGGACTCCGAGCGCCGATCCGCCGCAGCGCTCGCAGGCGGCGACGCGCGTCACGAGGACGCATCCCTCGAGGTCCGCGCCGCCGACGCGTTCCTCGGCGTAGGCGCGGAGCGCCGCGGCGGGCTGCGGAGCCGCGCCGCTCATTCGCCGTTCGGCCGCCAGCGCCGCCCCTTCTTCGTCGCCGACCGCTTCGTCTTGCTCTCGAGGCGCCGACGCTGGGAGCCGCGCGTCGCCTTCGTGGGGATCCGCTTCTTCGGAGCGTGACGCGCCGCCTCCAGCATCCCGTGCAGGCGGTCGAGGCAGTCCTCGATGTTGCGGGACTGGCTGCGGAAGCGCTCGGAGGCGATCACGAGCTCGCCGCCGCGCGTGATGCGATTGCGCTGCAGCATCCCGAGCCGCCGCCGCGCGGGCTCCGGGATCCAGTCGGCCTCCGCGACGACGAAGCGGATCTCGGCCTTCGTCTCCACCTTGTTGACGTTCTGGCCTCCAGGCCCGCCGGAGCGGGCGAAGCGGATCGTCAAGCGGTCGCGGGGGATCTCGATCACGGAGCGGCATGCACGGGCAGGAAGCCGGAGGTACGACTCCTACCGCGCGGTGCTCGCCTCGGAGGCCTTCGCGCGCGGCACGCTCTTCACGTGCTCGTCGAGCCACTCGATCGTCTCGGCGAGCATGTGGAGCACCGACTCGCGCGCCTGATAGCCGTGGCTCTCGTGGGGCAGCATCACGAGGCGCGCCGTACCGCCGTTTCCCTTGATCGCCTGGTAGAGACGCTCCGACTGGATCGGGAAGGTTCCCGAGTTGTTGTCCGCCTCGCCGTGGATCATCAGCAGCGGCGTGCGGATCTTGTGGGCGAAGAAGAAGGGCGACAGCTCCGTGTAGGCCTTCGGCGCCTCCCAGATCGTCCGGCGCTCCGACTGGAAGCCGAAGGGCGTGAGCGTGCGGTTGTAGGCGCCGCTGCGCGCGACGCCGGCGCGGAACAGGTCGCAGTGCGCGAGCAGGTTCGCCGTCATGAACGCGCCGTAGCTGTGGCCTCCGACGGCCACGCGGTCGCGGTCCGCGACTCCCATGGACACGGCCTTGTCGATGGCGGCCTTCGCCGAGGAGACGATCTGGTCGCGGAACGTGTCGTTCATCGTCTCGGGGTCGCCCACGACGGGCATCGTGGCGCCGTCCATGACGGCCCAGCCCTGCGTGACGAGATGGAGCTGCGAGGAACCCGCGATGCGCGTGAAGCGCCACGGGCTGCCGCTCACCTGCCCGGCCGTGGCGGGGTCGGTGTACTCGAGCGGATAGGCCCAGAGGAAGAGCGGCAGCCGCGTGCCCGCCTTCCAGTCGGCCGGGAGGTAGAGCGTCGCCGAGAGCTTCACGCCGTCGGCGCGGTCGTAGGTGACGAGCTCCTTCTTGATGCCGCGGATCTGCGGCGTGGGGTCGGGATCGCTCGTGAGCGCGATGTCGCCCGAAGCGCCGCCCTCGCCGCGGATGCGGATCCACAGGTTCGGCGGAGACTCCGGCGATTCGTGCCGCGTCACGACGGTGAGCGGCGTCGCGGCGAGGAGGTCGACGACGGATTCGTAGCTGCCCTTCTCGCAGCGCCAGAGACGCTCCGTCTCGAGCGTTTCCAGGTTCTGGCGGTCGAGGAAGGGGAGATCTCCCTCGGCCGTCGACCCGGACCCGCTGCGGTAGACCCAGGGCCCTTCCTGCCGCACGAGGCGCCGCCCCGTCGCGTCCTCCTTCGTGAGGAAGCTGCCCGGATCGCCGTAGCGGTCGCGCACGTTCCGGTCCTCGACGAGCTTCGGCTCCTTGCCCGGCGTGTCGAGGAAGTGGAGCCACGTGCGCGTCCACCGGCGGTCGCGGTCGTAGTCCGACGCGAAGACGAGGCCCGGCTGCTCGCACCACTGGAGGCCGCGCGCGCGGTGCACGGTCTTCAGCAGCGGGAGGGGCTCACCGTCGAAGGGCGCCGACAGCGTGAGCCATCGGTCGCGATGCTCCGCTTCGCGCTTCGGATCGCCGCCGTCGAGGGCCTCGGCCCAGACGAGCGTCGCGGGCGTGCCCGGCCGCCAGCCGATGGATCGCGGTCCGGTGCGGACTCCTTCCATGGGGATGTTGTCGCCGAGGGGCACCTCCGCGACGAGGCGCACCGACTTCGCCGACCGGTCCCACACCTCCACGGTCTCCGGGAAGGACGACGCCGGGAAGAGCCACGAGTAGGGCCGGTGGATGCGCGACACGAGGAGGAACCGGCCGTCGGGCGAGACGTCGACGTCGGAGTGCAGCGCCGGCGCGCCGATCGGCGCCGCCGGACCGCCATCGGCGGGGACGATCGCGATCTGGCTCGTCGCGAAATGCTCGAAGAGTGCCTCGTCGTGCGGGCTCGAGAGCAGGTCTTGGTAGGTGCGGATCGGAGCCGTCGAGCCCGACGTCTCCTGCACGTTCGGCCCGCGGGGGACGCGCGGCGCCGCCGGCTCGGCTCCGCGCGTCGCGGGCACGAGGAGGCACAGGAGAGACGTGCCGTCGGGCATCCAGGTCGCGGAGCGCCCCAGCACCCCGTTCAAGCCGCGCGCGACGCGGCGGGGGCGATCGGGCGCGTCGACCGACACGACCCAGAGATCGGTGCCCTCGTCCTCGATCGTCTGCACCGCGATCAGCGTCCCGTTGTGCGACCAGTCGGCGGATCCGATCTTCGATCCCTCCGGAAGGCCGACCGCGACGGGTGCGGAGAAGCTCTTCAGGTCCTGCAGCCAGAGCTTGCGCTCGTAGCCCGTGCGGAAGGACCCGTTCGCCGCCGGGTCGATGCGCATCCCCGCGAGACGCAGCATCCTCCGCGAGAGCTCCTCGATCGACGGGAGCGCGTCGCGCTCGCCCAGCAGCAGGTACCGGTGGTCCGGGCTGAAGCGGGTCGACTTCGGGACCGGCGCGTCGACGAGGGCCACGACCTCGGGCGGCGGCAGCTTGTATCCCGTCTGGGCGAAGGCCGCCGGCGCGAGGAGGAGGAGTGCCGTGATCGGGAGGAATCGGTGCATGGCGGGGGCCCGTGCTCGCGTGGGGAGTGAAGCGTTGGAATGAGAGCGGCGCGGGAGTGGAGAACCGTCCCGCGCCGCTTCGGAGAGAAACGAATCGAGCGATCGGTGGTCAGTCGGTGCCGATCGCTGCCTTCGCCTTCTCCGCGGCGAAGGTCCCGGAGTGCTTGCGAGAGAAGGCGCGGAGCTCCTCGCTGCGGCGCACCTTGTCCTTGCTGCTCTTCGTCGGCAGGTCGAGGAGCTTCTCGAGCTCGGCGAGGAGCTTCATCGACTCCTTGGCCTGGGGGTCCTTCGCGATGCGCGCGAGGCCCTCCTTCGCCTTCTCCTCCTCCGGGAGGCCCTTCAGCGCCTTCGCGAGCCGCGTGTACTCGCGGTGGGCCTCCAGGACGTCGCCGGCCGCGAGGAGCGTGTCGGCGCTCGTGATGGACCCGCGGATCATCGACTGCACCGATGCCAGCACCTGGGCAGCGCCCTCCGGCGGCGAGGAGCCCTCCGCCAGCGACTCGGCGGCCTTCAAGGCGGCGCCGAGATCGCCCTTCGTGATGGCCGTCCGCACTTTGGCGAAGGCGCGCGGCAGCTCGAAGAGCGGCGTTGCGAGGGCGCCCTGGCAGGCCTTCTCGACCATCTCCTCCGTGAGCGACGCCGGGTGGCCCTTGTAGACCACGACGCCGCGCGCATCGACGAGCACCGAGTCGGGGATGCCCGACACACCGCAGATGCGCGAGAGCTTCCCGCCCTTGTCGTAGGCATAGGCGTACTTCGCGCCCTTCTCCTCGATCCAGTCCTCCGTCTCGCCCTTGCTCTCGTCGGTCACGCCGACGATCGACAGTCCCTTCGGTCCGAACTTCTCTTGAAGCTCGTTCAGGTGAGGGACCGCCGAGCCGCAGGGTCCTCACCAGAAGGCGAAGAACTCGTAGAGGACGGCACGTCCGGTGAAGTCGGCGACGGACGTCGCCTTCGTCTGCGCGAAATCCTTCAGCTCGAAGTTCGGGAGCGTGCTGCCGACGGCCACCTGCGCGGACGCGTTCGTCGCGAGGGCTGCGGCAGTGAGCACGAACGCTCCCAGGGGGAAGGCGAATCGACTCATGGATCCTCTCTTGGGGGCAGGAGTCCCGCCCCGGTCGGGGTGCGCCCGAGGGAACGGGCGCCGGGGGAAAAGCCTACGCACCGGCCCCAGGGCGCGCCAGCGGTGGCGGCGAACGGTGCCGAGTTCCGTCTCCGGCTCTCACGGCCACTCCCCCAGGAGGAACGCCTCCGCGTCGGGCATCAGCGGGAAGGGCTTCCAGAGCAGCCGTAGGCGCGCCTCGGGCTCCGGCGCCTCGAAGCGGAGCGTCCGCGTCTCGTTCGGTGCGAGCCGCTCGTCGGGCGCGGAGCTTCCCTTGTCGGGCCGACGGATCGTCGCGTACTCGGGCGCGACGCCGGGGCGGTCGAGACGCACCACGAAGGCGCGGGAGGGGATCTCGCCGGGGAACTTGTGCCCCGTCCGGTTGGTGAGCACGAATTCGATCGCCGTGTCCACGCGTCGCGCGCTCCAGCGGATGCCCTTCTTCACGAACTCGGGATCGAGGCCGCCATGGGGGCCGTGGCTCCTCCCGCTCCCGTCGGCGCGCACCGGCATGTGGCAATCGGCGCACCGCAAACCGATCGCGAAGGCGTCCGACTGCTCGTACTCCGCGTAGGCCTGGTGCGTCGGCTCGTGGCAGGGCCAGCAGGACCGTGCGCTCAGGAGCTCCGGGCTCCGCGTCGGCCTGCACGGCGCGCTCGCGTCCGTGCGCGACGCCGCGACGCCTTCGGCGAGCCCGTGGCAGGAGAGGCAGTGCACCCCGTCGACCTGGTTGAAGTCGCGGTAGTCCGGCCGCCGGTCGAGGCCCGTCGGGATCACCGGCATCGGGCTGTGGCATGCGCGGCACCCGGAGACGGCGAAGTCGCGCGTCGCGGCGCGCGCGTTCTCGTTGGTCCACGCGCGCGCATGCAGCGAGCGCGACCACTCCTCCCAGACCTGCAGGTGGCAGCCTCCGCAGGCGGCGAGGGAGGGAACGTCGATCCGCGTCCACGGTGCGGGCGCCTCGGCGGGCCGCGATTCCGTGTCCTGCATCCGGCCGGCGCGTGCGTCACCGCGCGGCGCGGCCGCACCCACCATGAGCGCCGCCGCCGCGACGATGGCGGCCGCCGGCGCCGCGATGCGGCGAGCCACGGCCCTCATCGGCGGTCCATGAGCCAGCGCTGGTAGAGGTTGCTCGCCTCGCGCCGCTCCGCGGGCGTGCCATAGATCCAGTCGGCGGCGAAGTCCTGCTCCGTGCCGTGGCGCAGCGCGGCGTAGGCGCAGTAGCGCACGAAGGGATCGGGATCCGAGAGCCGCGGCAGGAGCGCCGGCAGAGCGTCGGCCCGACGCGTGACGCCGAGCGCGAGGCACGCGACGGCGCGGAGGCTCGCCGGGCGCTCGGAGTCCTGGGGGGACGCGATGGACGCGAGCCACCGCGCGCCCGCCGCCGACTCCGTCCGGCCGAGCTCCAGCAGCAGCGCCTCCTCCAGCAGCACGCGGCCACGGAAGTCGAGCTGGTTCGGATCGGCGGTCCTCCCGGCGACGACGGGCCGCGCCGCCGACAGCAGCGACTCGATGACGAGCGCTCGGTAGCGCGG
Organism: uncultured Planctomycetales bacterium; assembly: GCA_964545855.1. Classification (GTDB taxonomy): domain Bacteria; phylum Planctomycetota; class UBA1135; order UBA1135; family JACQFD01; genus CAZJHD01. The sequence continues at coordinate 13,995 of CAZJHD010000073.1, read as the reverse complement.
CCCGCTCGACGACGACGCGAGACCCACCAGCAGCTTCTCCAGCTCGCGCGCCAGGTTCGCCCGCGGCTCGGTCCAGATCCCCGGATTCGGGAGGTTCTTCGTCGCTTCCTGGACGAATCGCTTCATGGCCTCCTTCTGCGCGTCGCGGGGCTCGCGCTTCTCCGCGGAATCCACCACCGCTTCGGCCAGGGTCCGCAGGACCACCTCGGGGTCGGGCACGCGCGGCGGCGGGCGGCGCAGGGTCTCCGTGTGCTTCTCCATCTCCTCGGCTCGAAGGCGGCGGTGCTTCCCCGCGATGCGGAGCGCCGACAGCGCGAGCGTGCGCTCCTCGGGATCGCCCGGCAGCGGCAGCTCGAAGAAGCGCGAGGAGTCGAGGTGGTCCCGCGCGAGGACCGGCGCCGCGGGGTTCTCGACGAAGTCGAGGAGCTCGAGGGCGTGCACGCGGAGACCGTGCGGCGTCTTCGGGTCGGCGAAGAGCGCGCGCGCGAGGTTCCCCTGCTCGTTCTCCTGCAGGCGCAGCAGCGCGTGGCCCCGCAGCGCCGGGTCGGTGAGCTCGTCCTTCGCGACGGCGCGCAGCACCGCGTGCCCCGGCTCGCCCAGCGAACGCAGGAGATCGAGGTAGACGAACTGCGCCACCGGGAAGACGCCGCCGAGGGAGGGGTTCGCGTACATCCCCCGTCCGCGGCCGGCGGCACCGGCCGCAGGCTCGGAGGCGAGTTCGACGACCTCCTTCGCGAGATCGCGGTCGAACGGCTTCGTGCGCGCCAGGGCGAGGAGGCAGAGCTGGCGCAGCATGCGCGCACGGAGATCGCTCGTGTCGGGGATGTCCGCCTTCACTCCCGCGCGCTCGACGCGGAACCGCGAGGGGTCGCCGCGCAGGTTCACCGACACGCCCTGGAGCCACTTCCACTGGGCCTCGTCGGCGTCGGAGACCGGGATCTGCGCGAGGGCGGAGAGCGCCGCCAGCAACAGGTCGGAGTCGAGGCGCCCGCCGAGCGACTTCCGGATGGCGACGGCCGTGCGGGCGTCGCCGAGGGAGCCGAGCGCGTGCACCAGCGCGACCCACTCCGCGTCGGAGCCCGCGCGCGGCAGCGCGTCGGCGAGGCGCTGCGCGTCGACGGATCGCTTCCTCCGCGAGATGGCCGAGATCGCGCGGATCCGCGCGACCGGATCCCGCGAGCCCGTGGCGGTCTCGAGGAGCGCGTTCGTCGCCGTCGTTCCCTCGAGCCGCCCGAGGAGGAAGACTGCGTTCCGCCGAAGGAAGGGGTGGGGGTGATTCGTGTAGGACGCGACGGCGGACGCGAAGGCGTCGCCGAACCAGAGGAGGCGCCGGCCGAACTCCGAGGTGGGGTCGAAGGGGTGGCCGGCCGTCAGCTCGTCGACGACGAACCGCTGCAGCATGGCCGCCTCTGGCGTCGAGCCCAGGCGCGCCTCTGGCGTGGGACCCAGGAGCACCTTCGGCGCGATCGGGGACGCGTCGCCGATCTGGTCGAGGAGCCACTTGCAGTCGCCCGCGAGCGCCTTCTCCGACATCGCGGCCTCGATCGCCGGGATGGCGGCCTCGCCGATCTCGAGGAGGTGCGCCAGCGTCTCCGCCGTCGACACCTGGCTCGGATGGAGCTGCATTCGCAGCAGCGGAGCGAGGGCGGCCCAGTAGGCGGCGCGGCCGATGGGGGGCAGATCCGCCGGACGCTTCGCGCCCGTGAGGACGAACGTGGCGCGGGGGAACTCGTGCTCCGCGACCCAGGGGATCTCGAAGGTGAGGTCGACGGTGAGGATCCGCAGCAGGTCCGAGCCCGCCGGGAGACGCACGGGGAGCTGGGCCGTCGACGGAGAGACGCGCGTGCCCTCGGAGACCGGACGGCGCGGCGCCGTGAAGACCGAGCCGCCTCCGGAGCCGGTGACGGGGATCGATCGAGACCAGTCGAGCGGCGATCCCGGGGGGATCGCGACGTCGAGGTCGAACCAGCGAGGCACCGCGATCGCGGCGGCGGCCGCGGAGAGGGCGACGAAGGCGGCCACGAGGGCTGCGGTCGCGAGGGAGCCGAGTCGGCGGCGGAGGGTCCTTCGGGGTTCGGCGAGCACCGATGCGTTGGTTCCTGAACGTCGGATCGCGGCGAGAGCGAGCGGGCCGCGGCCCGTTCGTAGTGTGCCCGAAGCGGGCACGTTGCAGGATCTTCGACGGCGCGGAGACGACCGGTCGCTAACGGTCGCGCGAAGGGACGCACCTGCGAGCCGTTCCCGCGCCCGATCCGATCGAGCGCGACTCGCTCCACCGACCGCGAACCGGGAGGTCCCATGTCTCCTTCTCTCGTCGCCGCCTCTTTCCTCGCCCAAGCATTCCTCGCCCTCGCACCGATGCTCGTTGTCCACGCCGCCATCGGCGGGGGCGACGCCTGCGCCGAGCGCGCACGGCCCACGACGGGTCTCGTGGTTCACGAGTGGGGCACCTTCACGAGCCTCGCCGGAGCCGACGGCGCGGCGCTCGAGTGGCGGCCCCTCGACGGCCCGACCGACCTTCCTTCCTTCGTCTACCGCGCGCTGGCCGCCGATCCGATCGCGGCGGCGACGCCGGCTTCCGTTGACGACGGCGGCCGCCCCTCGCGGCGCGCGAACGCGGGCGCGCCCTCGAAGGACGACCAGCTCGAGCTGAAGAAGAGGAGTCCCGCGCGCGTCCGCATGGAGACGCCCGTCCTCTACTTCCACTCCGACCGCGAGCGCGTGGTCGACGTCGAGGTCGGCTTCCCCGAGGGATTCGTGACCGAGTGGTATCCCCGCGCGGAGCTGCGCGGACGCGGCATCCGATGGTCCGGCGTGCGCATCGCGCCCGGCGTCGAGCCGGCCTTCCCGACGGAGCCCGAGCCGAGCCACTACTACCCGGCGCGCGCCACCGAGGCGGCGCCGCTGATCGTCGCCGGCGAGGAGGGCGAGCAGCGGGAGCGGTTCCTCTTCTATCGGGGCATCGGCGACTTCGATCTGCCCCTCACGGCGAGGCTCGAGGGCGCGCGGCTGCGTCTCGAGAGCCGCGGCGCGCTCGCCCTCGGCGGCGCGATCGTCTTCGAGAACCGCGCAGGACGCATCGGCTGGACGCGGATCGGCGCGCTCGAGGGAGCCGTCGCGATCGATCGGCCCGACCTCGTCTCCGACCGCGGGAGTGCCGCCGCCGCGATCGCTCGTGACCTGCGCGCTGCGGGTCTCACGGACCGCGAGGTCGACGCGATGATCGCCACGTGGACCGACACCTGGTTCGAAGAGGGGCTCCGCGTCTTCTATCTCCTGCCGCGGGAGCGCACGGACACGATCCTCCCGCTGCGGATCGAGCCGGCGCCCGATCGGATCGTGCGCGTGATGGTCGGCCGACTCGAAGTGCCGACTCCCGAGAGGGAGGCCGAGCTTCGGGAAGCCGCCTACGCGCTCGCGAGCCCGTCCCGCGCGGCGCGCGTCATGGCCGAGGCGACGATCCTCCGGTGGGGCCGCTTCGCCGAGCCGATGCTCCTGCGGCTCCTGGAGCCGACGACTCCTGCGCCGGTGCGCGAACGCGTGGCGCGCGTCCTCCGGGAATCCGGTCGCTGAATCGCCGGCGCTTCAGCTTCCGACCGCCTTCGACGACTGCGGAGGAGTCTCGTCTCCCCCGGGCGTCGAGGGCGGCGCCGCTTCCGGCGCGGGCTTCGTCGAGGCCGTGCCATCTGCCGGCGCCTTCTTCTTGCGCACGGGGGACGTGCTCGCGACGGAGCGCACGAATTGGGAGACGTCCCAGAAGTCGGCGACGGGGTGTCCCGCCTTCTCGAGGCGGCTCCTCACCTCCGTGGCGAAGTCGAGCAGACGCCGATAGCCGTCGAGAGAGGGCTTCGTGTCGTAGGCGAGCTCGAACCGGATCGACGCGGCCATGCGCTTGGCGGAGTCGGGCTTCACGTGCAGGTCCGTCTTCGGATGGACCACGCTGCGGAGAGCCGTGATGTTCGGCCACGCCGCCTGTCCGGCCTCCTCGAGCGCCTTCAGCATCGTCTCGAAGGCGGCGGGAGCGAGCTCCGCGTCGAACACGAGGTCGCGGTAGGCCTCCCAGAATCCCTCCGTCCGGATCTTGCTGATCCGAAGGGCCTGCACGGGATGCAGCAGCTTCGCCGTCTGCACCACGGTGCGGTGATGCTGGCCGAGGGTGTCCAGGTCCTTCGCGGCGCAGAGATCGGTCCACGTCTTCTTCGGGAGATGCTCCTGCAGGGCGGCCTGCACCTGAGCACGCGCCTTCTGCAGCTCGCGCCACGCTTCGCCGGCGAATCCCTCCTTCACGACCTCCGGGAAGCTCGCGAGCATCTCCTCGAAGGTCCGCGTCACCTTCGGCGTGGAGGGGCGCTTCCCCGAGCTCGACCGCCGCGGGAGCTTCAAGTGGGTGAGACGCGGCGGGTTCGCCTCGGCCTCGGGAGCGGCGACGAGGAGCGTCGTGTTGTCGCGGAACTCGCGCGCGCGATCGCTGTGCTCGAAGTGCACCACCAGCATCGACCCGCGGATGTCGGCGATCTGACCGATGCCCCACTCGGGGCAGTTCACGTGACGGACGTAGTCTCCAACTTTGAACATTTGCTTCTTCGTGGCTTGGTTCGGCTCGCGGCGGAAGCGCCGAAGGTGCGAAGCGGACAAGCTACCGTGCATCGCCTTCCGATACGATGGAGGCGGCAGCACTCGACGCGGGCGCGGCCGTCGACCCACGACCTCTCGATGCCCGAAGCCACCTCGCGAATCGTCTCCGTGCTGGCGACGTTCGCCCTGTGCGCCACGGCGCCGTCCTGCAGCCAGCCGACGGCGGAGTTCCCGCACGCGTCGATCGTCCTCCTCTCGATCGACACGCTCCGCGCCGACGCCGTGACGGGCTTCGGCGCGCCCGAGGGCCGGACGCCGCGGCTCGCGCGGCTCGGGGAGGAGGGGATCGTCTTCGAGACCGCGATCGCCGCGGCTCACATCACGGCGCCGTCCCACGCGACGATGCTCACGGGGTTCTCGCCGCACGTGCATCGCGTCGCCATCGCCGGACTGAACAAGTTCTTCGCGATCCCGCCGAGCATCCCGACGCTCGCGGAGCGGCTGCGCGAGGCGGGCTACGCGACGGCGGGCTTCACCGACGGAGTGCAGATCCTCCCGGCCGGTGGCTTCCACCGCGGCTTCGACCACTTCGAGCACGAGCCCACGGGGCTCGGGATGAAGGAGACGCGCATCCGCCGTTTCCTCGTGGAGCGAGGCAAGAAGCCCTTCTTCCTCTTCGCGCACACCTATCGGCCGCACCAGCCCTACCGCGCGCCCCTCGACCTCCTGCGGGAGCTCCTCGAGGACTACGACGGAGTCTTCGCCGAGCCGGCGCGCAAGGCGGCGCGCGCGAGCCACTGGGAGGTGATGAAGGCGAGCCCGGCCCAGCGCCGCATCGCCATGCCGCTCTCGGGTGGTCACGCGAAGACGGACGAGGACCGCCGGTTCTTCCACCGGCTCTACGAGGCGGGCGTGACCGGCGCCGACCGGGAGACCTCGGATCTCCTCGATCTCCTCGCCGAGGTCGGCGCCTACGACGACGTGATCCTGGTCGTCACGTCGGACCACGGCGAGGCCATGTGGGAGCACGGCATCGAGGGGCACACGAACATCTTCGACGAGGTCCTCCGCGTTCCCCTGATCGTGCGCCTCCCCGGCGCGCGCTACGCGGGCCGGCGCGTGCCGGAGACCTTCGCGTCGGTCGATCTCGTGCCGACGCTCCTCGACCTGGTGGGCGTGCCGCCCAAGATGGAGATGGAGGGACGCTCGGCGGCGCGTGCCCTCGCGACGGGGCGATGGGAGGAGCATGCCGCCTACTCGGCCTGGTGGTTCAGCCCCGACCGCGCGCCGGGCTCCTTCTCGACGCGCACGCGGTCGGCGAAGCGCTTCGACGTCGAGCCGCACAAGGCGCCCGACTGGATCCGCGCGATGGCGCCCTCCGCCTTCTACGACCTCGCCGCGGATCCCGGAGAGACGACGAACCTCGCCGGGAAGGGGGGCGCCGCCGAGGAGGAGCTGTCGCGGCTCGCCGCCGACGCGACCGCGCTGTGGGAGAAGCTGCGCCGCCGGCACGGCGGCGACGGCGCCGCGACCGACCTCGGCGAGGCCGAGATCGAGGCGCTCCAGGGAATCGGATACAAGTGACGCGAGCGGCGCCTCCCGCGCCGGCTCCCCGCGCTCGTTCGGCTGCGCACCACGGCCGAAGCGCCCTTCGCTCCACCTCCACCCATCTCTCGAATGGCTGACGTCTCCTTCGATGTCCTCGTCCTCGGCGCCGGTCCCGGTGGCTACGTCGCGGCGATCCGCGCGGCCCAGGAGGGGAAGCGCGTCGCCGTCGTGGAGAGCAAGGACCCGGGCGGCGTCTGCCTCACGGTCGGCTGCATCCCGAGCAAGGCGCTGATCTACGCCTCGCGCCTCTACGAGAAGCTCGACTGGATGGAGTCGATCGGTCTCCACACGGGGCCGCGCTCCGTCGACATGGCGAAGCTCGTCGGATGGAAGGACGGCATCGTGAAGAAGCTCACCGGGGGAGTGACGGGGCTCTTCAAGAGCCACAAGATCGAGCTCGTCCGTGGAACTGGTCGGGTCGTCGGGCAGGGGCAGGTGGAGGTGCGCGACGCGGCCGGTGCGACGCGCCGCATCCAGGCGGCGAACGTGATCCTCGCCACGGGATCCTCGCCCATCGAGATCCCGGGCTTCGCCTTCGACGAGGAGCTCGTGCTGTCGTCGACAGGCGCCCTCGCGATGAAGAGCGTGCCGGAGCGACTCGTCGTGATCGGCGGGGGATACATCGGGCTCGAGCTCGGCGGCGTCTACGCGCGCCTCGGAACGAAGGTCACCGTCGTCGAGGCGACGGCGGGGCTGCTGCCGGGGAACGACCCCGATCTCGTCGGCGTCGTCGCCCGCAAGCTCGCGAAGGACGCGGTGGAGGTGTTGCTCGAGACGAAGGCGAAGGGCTACACGAAGACGAAGGACGGCCTCGCCTGCGTCGTCCTCGGCAAGGGCGGCAAGGAGCGCATGCTCGCCTGCGACGCGATCCTCGTGACCGTCGGCCGCCGGCCCAACTCGCGCGGCCTCGGCCTGGAGGATCTCGGGATCGGGGCGAACGACCGCGGCTTCTTCGACGTCGACCCGCAGCGCCGCGTCCTCGACCCGAAGACCGGCGCCGGAATGCCGTGGCTCTGGGCCATCGGCGACGTGGCGGGCCAGCCGATGCTCGCGCACAAGGCGAGCCACGAGGGAGTGGTCGCGGCGGAGGCGATCGCCGGCAAGAAGTCGGTCTTCGACCCGCGCGCCGTCCCGGCCGTGATCTTCACGGAGCCCGAGATCTCCTCCGTGGGCTTCACGGAGGAGCAGGCGCGCGCGAAGGGATTCGACCCCGTGGTCGGCAAGTTCCCCTTCGCCGCCTCGGGCCGCGCCATGGCGCTCGGCGAGACCGAGGGGTTCACGAAGATCGTGGCCGACCGGAAGACGGACGTCGTGCTCGGCATCCACATCGTCGGTCCCGAGGCTTCGGAGCTCGCCGGCGAGAGCGTGCTCGCGCTCGAGATGGGCGCCACGAGCGAGGACCTCGCGTCGACGATCCACGCGCACCCGACCCTCCCCGAGACGATCATGGAGGCGGCCGAGGCGGTCCACGGCCGCGCGATCCACATCTTCCAGCGGTAGGCACGGACGGCGTCCGGCGGGCTCCTCGGAGAGCCGCGGGATCGGCGACGAGGCGTCCGGATCGCTCGGAGCGCTTGTTTCGAGGATGCGTCCTCGCGGTCGTTGCAGCATGCTCAAGCTCAACGTGTTGACGTCTTTCTCCGTTTCCCCCGCGAGCTCTCGTCGCAGCGTTCCCTCGCCGCCGGGCCTCTGGCCCCGGATCGGCGCGCGATCGCCAGGAGGACCCGATGATTCCCGATGCGAATGTCCTGGTGCAAGACGTGGATCGGCTCTTGAAGGAAGTGGAATCGCTCGTGGAGCGTCTCGGTCCGGGGGTCGAGGAAGTACGTCGCAAGGTGGAGGCGCTGGAGTGGATGCGGCGCGGCTGCTCCGCCTTCGGAGTGAGCGACGTGGTGGGCGTCGTGAGCGACCACATCGCTCCGATGCGCGAGCGCGTCGCGAAGATCGAGGACAAGCTGCGGGCGTCGCTCTCTCCGCAGGCGCCCGCTCCCGCGGCGTCCGCGCCGAGCGGAGTCGCTCCGGCCGCTGAGGCGGCGCCACTCACCGAGAGCGACGACCCGGCCTCCGTCGCGCCGCGCAGCCTGGAGAACGGTGCCTCTCCGCCGGCGGCCGCTCCGCCGGCGGCTGCCCCGAACGGCGGCGCGGTCACGCTCGGCCGCATCCAGCTTCCGCGCAACGGCGGACACGGCTCCCACACCTCGCACGGCGGACGGAGCTCCTACGCGACGGGCTCGGCGCCGATCGTGCCCCCCGATCCCGAGGACCTGGAGCGGATCCGGCAGCTCGAGGAGGAGTGCGAGCGGGAGTTCGCGAAGCTCCACTTCGCGCGCGACGAGGAGCGCCACGCGGTGCTCACGATCGCGGCGGCGAAGGCGCGGAGGCTCCGCACGCGCGTGCACGATTCCTATGCGGTCGATCGCCGGCTCGGCGACCTCATCCGCAAGATCGTCGACCTGAAGCGCCGCTACCGGCTCGGCTGGATCGACGGCTGCGAGCGCACCTTCGACGTCCCCGACTGGGACGCCTACGTGGAGCGCTGCGAGGAGCACTACCGCGAGCTCGAGCAACGCGACGCGATGCGCCACGAGGAGGCGCGGCTCGCGCGCGAGCGTGCATCGCACTTGGCGGTGGAGGCGGAGCGACGGGGCCGCGAGCTCCGCTCCTACCTCGAGACGGACGAGGGGCGACGCGGCACGGAGCCCGAGAAACTCCGCGCCGTCCTCATGTCGTACCTCGCCGTCGACGGCCCCCTCGACGCGGAGCTCGTGGAGACGCTCCGTGTGCACCGGTCTCTCTTCACGGGCATCGCCTTCCGCCGCCTGCGCAAGGGATTCGACCGCGCCTCGGGGAACGGCGTCCACGCGGCGGAGGAGGTCTCCGCCGAGACGGCGCGCCTCCGGGAACGGCTGCGTTCGCGCGTGGGAGGCCAGCGCGCCGTGCTCCTCGCGGGGTCCCTGGTCGAGGACGCACGCAGGCGCATCGAGGAGGCGCTCGGTCTCGAGCGGCTCGTGTGGGTCGACGTCTCCGGCGTCGAGATCCCGGCGCTCCTCGAGGAGCTCGGCCGTCAGGTGCACCGCGGCGACGTGCAGCTCGTGCTGCGCACGTGCGTCGGCGCTCCATCGCTGGAGAGCGCCTCCATCCGCGAGGCGGTCGCGCGCGGTCGCGCGGGCTACGTCGAGGTGGAGGCCGTCGAGGAGATCGACGCGATCCTCGCGACGATCGACCGGCACCTGGAGGAGGAAGGCGCCTCCGGCTGACCGGGGAGATGGAGCGCGAGCTCGAGATCGTGCGGCTCGGGCGCCTGCCCTACGCGGAGGCGCTCGCTCTGCAGCACCGGCTGGTGGAGGAGCGCGCGGCGGACCGCGCGCCCGACCGCCTGCTGCTGCTCGAGCACGACCCCGTCGTGACGCTCGGCCGAGGCTTCGAGGGGACGCCGCCGGCTCTCGCCGGTGTCGACGTCGTGTCCGTCGAGCGCGGCGGCGAGGCCACGTTCCACGGCCCCGGTCAGCTCGTCGGCTACCCGGTCGTCGCGCTCGCCGAGGAGGAGCGCGACCTCCATGGGTTCCTCCGCGCCCTGGAGGGCGCCCTCGCCGACGCCCTCGCTCCGCTCGGGATCGCCGGGGAGCGCGTTCCCGGCGCGACGGGTCTCTGGGTGCGGGAGCCCGGCGGGCCGCTCCGCAAGATCGCTTCGCTCGGCGTCGCCGTGCGGCGCTGGGTCACGTTCCACGGCTTCGCGCTCAACGTGTCGACCGACCTCCGCGGATTCGAGGGCTTCCGGCCCTGTGGATACGCACCGGACGTGATGACCACGGTCGAGCGGTGCGCCGCGTCGACCGTCGACGGGGAGGCGCTCTCGGAGGGCGTGGCGCGCGCCGTCGCGAGCCGGCTGCACCGGCGCGCCGTCCTCGGCGGGGCGATCGCGGGAGGGACGCTCGCACCGTGACGCTGCGCGTTCGCTTCGAGATCGCCTTCGGCGACGCCGATCCGGCGGGGATCGCCTACTACCCGCGCATCCTCGATCTCTGCCACCGCGCCTTCGAGCGCTTCTTCGCCGAGGCCGTGGGCGAGCCCTACGCCGAGACGTTCCTGCGTCGGGGCATCGGATTCCCCACGGTGGCGCTCGCGTCGGAGTTCCGCGCGCCGATGCGCTTCGGCGATGCCGTCGACGTCGACGTGGACATCGGCAAGGTCTCGACGCGGTCGGTGGAATTCGTCTACCGGTTCACGCGCGCGGGCGACGGCGTGCGCTGCGCGACGGTGCGCAACACGACGGTCGCCGTCGACCGCGCGTCCTTCCAGGCCGTCGCGATCCCGGAGCGCTACCGGCGCGTCTTCGAGGCGCATCGCGAGCCGGCGCCGGCCGCGGAGGGGCCGTGAAGGGGCGCTCGCGCGTCGCGGCCCGAGCACGCCGGAGCCGCCCGAGGGTGCCCTCCGCCGCGGCGGCCCGCGACGGGACCGAGGGTCTCGACGCGATCTTCCGGCCGCGCTCCGTCGCCGTGATCGGCGCGAGCCGGACCGACCGCTCCATCGGCCGCGAGCTGCTGGGGAACCTCCTGAGCTTCGGGTTCACCGGGCCCGTCTACCCCGTGAATCCGAAGGCCGGCTCCGTCGCGTCCATCGCGTGCCACCGCTCCATCGGCGACGTGCCGGGCCCCGTCGACCTCGCCGTCGTCGTCGTGCCGGCGGCGCGCGTGCTGGAGGTGGTGCACGCGTGCGGCCGCAAGGGCGTGCGGGGCCTCGTCATCATCAGCGCCGGGTTCCGCGAGATGGGCGGCGACGGCGCCGCGCGCGAGGAGGCCGTCCTCGCGGCGGCGCGGCGCTACGGGATGCGCGTCGTCGGCCCGAACTGCATGGGGGTCTTGAACACCGCGCCCGGCGTGTCGCTCAACGCGACCTTCGCGGCGGCGCGGCCCACGCGGGGGCGCGCCGCCTTCGTGTCGCAATCGGGCGCGCTCGGCGAAGCGATCCTCTCGGACGCGCGCGCCATGGGGCTCGGCATCTCCTGCTTCGCGAGCATCGGCAACCGCGCCGACGTCTCGCCCAACGACCTGCTCGAGTACTGGGGACGCGACCCCGACACGGACCTCGTGCTGATGTACCTCGAGTCCTTCGGCAACCCGGGCAACTTCGTGCGCATCGCGCGTGAGGTGGCGCGCCGCAAGCCGATCGTCGCGGTGAAGGGCGGCCGCAGCGAGCGCGGCTCGCGGGCCGCCACGTCGCACACGGGTGCGCTCGCGGGACGCGACGTCGCCGTGGGCGCCGCCCTCGAGCAGTGCGGCGTGCTGCGCGTCTCCACGATGAAGGAGCTCTTCACGATCGCGTCGGCGCTCGCGAACCAGCCGCTCCCGAAGGGCGACCGCGTGCTCATCGTCGGCAACGCCGGCGGGCCGAACATCCTCGCGACGGATGCCTGCGCGGGCGCCGGGCTCTCCTTCGCGGAGCTCGCACCGAGGACGCGCAAGGCGCTCCGCCGCGTGCTGCCGCCGGAGTCCTCGGGCGAGAACCCCGTCGACCTGATCGCGTCGGCCGACGCGACGCGCTACGAGGCGGCGCTCCGGGTCCTCTTCGCCGACCCCACCTTCGACGCGGCGATCGTGCTCTTCGTCTCGCCGATCCACATCGACGCCCTCGCCGTGGCCCAGGCGATCGTGCGCAGCGTGCCGCGCGCCGGAGGACGCCCGGTGCTGGCGGTCTCCCTCGGCAAGTCGCGCGACGAGGAGGCGATCGTGCATCTGCGCGAGGGCCGCGTGCCCGTCTACCGATTCCCCGAGGAGGCGGCGCAGGCGCTCGCGGCGATGGTTCGCTGCGCACGCCTGCGCGCGCGGCCGAAGGGGAAGGTGAGGAAGTTCGCCGTCGACGGCGCCGCCGTCGCGCGCATCGTCGCGAAGGCACGCCGTGCCGGGCGCGAGGCGCTCGGCGCCGAGGACTGCGAGGCCGTGCTCGCCGCCTACGGCATCCCGCACGTCGCGAGCCGCTTCGTCACGAGCGCCGAGGGCGCGATCGCCGCGGCGCACGCGCTCGGCTACCCCGTCGTGATGAAGGCGGCGGCGGAGGCGATCGTCCACAAGACCGACGTCGGCGGCGTGCGGCTCGATCTGCGGAACGCCGACGACGTGGCGCGCGCCTTCGACGACCTCTGGAGGCTCCGCGCGCGCGCGCCCGGGCTGCGGGTGCAGGTGCAGCCTCTCCAGCGCGGCGGTCGCGAGACGATCCTCGGGTCGTTCCGCGATCCCCAGTTCGGCCCCCTCGTCCTCTTCGGTCTCGGCGGGATCTTCGCGGAGGCGCTCGCCGACGTGCAGGTGCGCGTGGCGCCGCTGACGGACGTCGACGCGGGCGAGCTGATCGGTGGCATCCGCGGCGCGCGCGTGCTCGAGGGATCGAGGGGCTCGGAGCCCGTCGACCGCGCGGCCCTCGAGGAAGCGGCGCAGCGCCTCTCCGCGCTCGTGACGGATCATCCGGAGATCCTCGAGCTCGACTTGAATCCGTTCCTCGCGGCGCCGGCGCGCGACGGGTGCCGGGCCCTCGACGTGCGGATCCGCATCGCGAGGGCGGCGCGACGGCCGTGAAGCTGAAGGCGGAGGTCGCGGACTTCGTCGTCCGCGAGGTCTACGACCTCGCCCTCGTCGGCGACGAGGGCCCCTTCGCCGTCTACTGCGCCGAGAAGCGCGACCTCTCGAGCTTCGATGCGGCGATCCGGATCGCGCGCGCGGCCGGCGTCCCGACGGACGCCGTGCGCTTCGCGGGCATCAAGGACCGGCGCGCCTGCGCGACGCAGCTCCTGTCGGTCGAGGGAGGTGGCGCCGTCGCGATCGACGAGCCGGGTCTGCGCGTGGCGCTCGTCGGGCGCTCCCCGGAGCACGTGTCGAGCGAGCGGCTCATGGGGAACGAGTTCGCGATCGTCGTGCGCGACCTCGACGAGGCGGAGGCGGCGCGCCTCGACGCGGGGCTCGCGGAGATCGCCGAGCACGGGCTGCCGTCCTACTTCGACGACCAGCGCTTCGGTGCGGCGCGGGCCGGGAAGGGGTTCCCGGCGCGGGAGCTCGCGCGCGGCGACGCCGGCGAGGCGCTGCGTCTCCTCGTGGCGGCGCCGTCGTCGCTCGACTCGCCGGAGCACGCGGCGCGCCGGGCCGAGATCGAGCGGGCCTGGGGCGACTGGGACCGGTGTCTCCGCCACGCGCGCGGTTGGCACGAGGAGTCGGTGTTGAAGCATCTGCGCGAGCGGCCCGACGACTTCCGCGCGGCGCTGAAGCTCGTGCCGCGGCGCGAGCGGCTCATGCAGCTCTTCGCGTGGCAGTCGCACCTCTGGAACCGGACCCTCGACCGCGTCGTGCGCGCGCGCGTGCCCGAGGGCGATCGCGTCGCGATCCCGCTCGAGACGGGCGCGCTCACGGCCTGGCGTCGCCTCGCTCCCGAGGCGGCGGCGGCGATGCGCGGTCTCGACCTGCGTCTGCCGTCGGGACGGACGAAGCCCTCCGCCGCGGACGCGAGCGCGGCCCTCGAGGCCGTGCTCGCGGAGGAGGGGGTCACGCGCGAGCAGCTCCTCGGTCTGCGCGGCCTCCGCGGCTTCGAGATGCGCGAGGCGGAGCGCGCCTGCGTGCTCGATCCCGAGGAGATCTCCCTCGAGGATCCGAGTCCCGACGAGCTGCACCCGGGGCGCCTGCGCGCGACGGTGCGCCTGCGTCTCCCGCGCTGCGCCTACGCGACGCTCGTGCTGAAGCGCGCCGTCGGTTGAGGGGATCGTGGCGGGCGCTGGTGCCGGGAATGGGGTCAGACCCCTTTCACTCTCCTCTCTCGTGCGCGCCGCGCGCGGCG
>CAZJHD010000072.1:0-21177 GCA_964545855.1 uncultured Planctomycetales bacterium | reverse complement strand
GCGTGCGGCGCGCAAGAGAGAGGGGAGAGAAAAGGGGTCTGACCCCATTCCCGGGCCACCCCCGGCTCCGATGCCGGGACGTCTCCCTCCTCGCCTACGCCCTACGCGGTCGCCGCCAGCGCGCGCAGCGCGTCCGCCGTGATGGCTCCGTGGGAGAGGTGGGCCACGGCGGCGCCGCCCCGCACGAGGATCGCCTGGGGCGATTCGTGCCGGACGCCGAGCCGGCTCTCGATGTCTCGCGAGATCGGCCGCTCCTCGATGACGCGCACGAGCGCGGCGAAGGGCCGGCGCTCCGAGCGCGCGCCGAGGAAGGTCTCCCACTCGTCATGGGCGCGCGCGGAGATGGGACAGGCCGTCGAGTGCTTGAAGAGGAGCACGTCCTCGCTCCGAGAGCGGGCGAGGAGCGCGTCGAGGTCGGACGGATCGCGGAGCGAGAGGTCGGGAGCGGTCACGACGCCATTCTCCGGCCGTGCCGAGCGCCGTCCACGTCGGCTCGCGCGCGAGGGGTAGAATCCGCGGCTCGCATGAAAGCGATCCGCTTGGCGCGACCCGCGCCCGATTCCTTCGTCCTCGAGGACGTTCCCAAGCCAACGCCCGGTCCGGGCCAAGTCCTCGTCCAGGTTCGCGCGGCGGGCATCTGCGGGACCGACCGACACATCTGGCACTGGGATCCGTCCGTGCGCGAGATGCTGAAGCCACCCGTCACGCCGGGCCACGAGTTCTGTGGCAGCGTGGCCGAGCTCGGCGACGGCGTGGCGGGGTTCGAGCCGGGCGAGTCCGTCTCCTGCGAGATGCACCTCGTCTGCGGACGATGCGCCGCCTGCCGCAACGGAGTGCAGCACCTCTGCGCGCGCTACGAGGTCGTCGGCATCCACCGCGACGGCACCTTCGCCGAGTTCGTCCTCCTCCCGGCGAGCAACCTCGTGAAGCTCCCGCCGGAGGTGTCGCCGAAGATCGGCGCCTTCCTCGACGCGCTCGGGAACGCCGTGCACACGGTGCTCTCCACGTCCGTCGCGGGCCGCACCGTCGCCGTCCTCGGCTTCGGCCCGATCGGCGCCATGACGGCCGCCGTCGCGCAGTTCTGCGGCGCGGGCGCGCTGTTCGTCTCCGACGTGAACGAGCACAACCTGCGGCGCGCCCGCGCGTGGAAGGCGCAGCGCGAGAAGCGCGCGGGCCGGTCGCTCCCGATCCACGTCTTCGACGTGCGCGGGGACGGACGGCGCGCGGCGATGGAGGAGATCCGCCGCGAGACCGGCGGAGACGGCTGCGACGTCGTGCTCGAGATCAGCGGCGCCGAGACGGCGATCAACGACGGACTCGAGATGCTGCGGCCCGGCGGCTCCATGCGGCTGCTCGGCCTCACGAAGGAACGCGGCGTCACGCTCGCCACCTACAACCGCGATCTCGTCTTCAAGGGCCTCGACGTGCAGGGGATCTTCGGGCGCAGGATCTTCGAGACCTGGAACCAGATGCTCTCGATGCTGCGCGCCGGCCTCGACGTCGACTTCGTCGTCACCGACGAGCATCCGCTGGAGACCTTCCTCGACGGCATGGCGAAGTTCGACCGCGGCGAGGCCATGAAGGTCGTCGTCTACCCCAACGGCAAGCCGAGCTGATGTTCCAGAACGTCCGCCCCACGATCGTCCAGTCCCTCGACGAGATCCGCGCCGCGGGCACCTGGAAGGAGGAGCGCGTGCTCCTCTCGCCCCAGGGCTCCCGCATCCGCGTCGCGAAGGGCGAGGTCCTGAACTTCTGCGCGAACAACTACCTCGGGCTCGCCGACCACCCGGAGCTGATCGCCGCCGCGAAGAAGGCCCTCGACAGCCACGGCCTCGGCGTCGCGAGCGTGCGTTTCATCTGCGGGACGCAAGACCTCCACAAGGCGCTCGAGAAGGCGATCAGCGCGTTCCTCGGCACCGAGGACACGATCCTCTACTCCTCCTGCTGGGACGCGAACGGGGGGCTCTTCGAGACGATCCTCGGCGAGAACGACGCCGTCGTGTCCGACGAGCTGAACCACGCATCGATCATCGACGGCATCCGGCTCTGCAAGGCGAAGCGGTTCCGGCCGAAGCGCGGCGACGTGGCCGACCTGGAGCGCTGCCTGAGCGAAGCGCGCGCCGGCGGCGCGCAGCGCGTCCTCTTCGCGACGGACGGCGTCTTCTCCATGGACGGAGACGTGGCCGACCTGAAGGCGATCTGCGAGGTCTGCGAGCGTCACGACGCGATGGTGATGGTGGACGACTCCCACGCCGTCGGATTCGTCGGCAAGACCGGCCGCGGCACGCCCGAGCACTGCGGCGTGCAGGGTCGCGTCGACGTCGTCACGGGCACCCTCGGCAAGGCGCTCGGCGGCTCCCAGGGCGGCTACACGTCGGGCCGCAAGGAGATCGTGGAGCTCCTGCGCCAGCGCTCGCGCCCCTACCTCTTCTCCAACTCGGTCGCGCCCCCCATCGCGGCCGCCGCGATCCGCTGCCTCGAGCTGCTGTCGAGCACGACGGAGCGCCGCGACGCTCTCGAGCGCAACACGAAGTGGTTCCGCGAGGCGATGACGAAGGCGGGCTTCACGATCCGCCCGGGCACGCACGCGATCGTCCCGATCATGCTCGGCGACGCGAAGCTCGCGAACGACTTCGCGCGCGCGCTCCTCGACGAGGGGATCTACGTGATCGGCTTCAGCTTCCCCGTCGTGCCGAAGGGGCAGGCGCGCATCCGCGTGCAGCTCTCGGCGGCCCACGAGCCGGCGCACCTGGAGAAGGCAGTGGCCGCCTTCACGAAGGTGGGGAAGGGTCTCGGGGTCCTGCGCTGACGGGCGGCGCCGCCCGCGGCGCGCGGAGCTGCCGAGCGACGCCGATCCCGATCGTGAGCACCGTGAGCGGCGCCGCGAACCAGAGCATGGCCGTGCCGAAGGTCGGCAGCGCCTCGTGCTGCGTCGCCGAGAGCACGAGGAAGGCCACGTAGGCGACGTAGTAGGCGAGGAAGAGCGCGCCCTCGCCGCGCGCGATGCGGTGGCCCGTGAAGAAGATCGGGAGACAGGCCAGGGCGACGGCCGCCATGACCGGGACGTCGAACTGGAGCGCCGCCGGCGACACGGTGATCCCGTTCGGGGCTACGGCCGCGGCGCCGCCCAGGACGCAGAGCAGGTTGAAGATGTTGCTCCCGACGACGTTCCCCACGGCGATGTCGCGCTCGCCGCGGAGGCTTGCGAGGACCGAGGTCGCAACCTCCGGGAGCGACGTGCCGGCGGCGACGATCGTGAGGCTGATCACGAGCTCGCTCACGCCGAGACCCTTCGCCATCGCGACGGCCCCGTCGACGAGCCACTGGGAGCCCACCACGAGGACGACGAGGCCAGCGATCACGAGGACGACGCTCGCCGTGAGTCCTCCGGACGTGGATCCCGCCTCGGCGGCGGGATCCGCGGGCGCCGGCGCGACCGCGGTGCGCTCCTTCCGAGCCGAACGGATCGCGTGCACCGTGTAGGCGACGATTCCGGCGAAGAGGATCAGCCCCTCCCAGCGTGCGATCGTCCCGTCGGCGGCGAAGAGCCAGGCCGCGAGCGACACGACGATCATGAGCGGCACGTCGAGCCAGACGAGCCGCCGCTCCACCACGAGCGGGGTCAGCAGGGCCGACAGCCCGAGGATGAAGAGCACGTTGAAGATGTTGCTCCCCACCACGTTCCCGAGCGCCACGTCGGCCCCCGCTCCGCCGGCGAGGGCGCCCGAGACGCTCACGGCGAGCTCGGGGGAACTCGTGCCGAAGGCGACGACCGTGAGACCGACGACGAGCGGCGAGATGCCGAAGGACCGCGCGAGCCGAGACGCGCCTCGGACGAGGAACTCGGCGCCGACCACGAGGAGGACGAGACCGAGGACGAGGAAGAGGAGGTCGAGGGGTTCGATGGCGGGATTCTAGTCACGGCGCGGGCGGGCCGCGCGCGGACGGCCGAGGGACGGAGAGCGACGGGGTGGCGAGCGCAGTGCGCGCCGCCTTCGCGATCCTTCGCGTCCAGCAGCACGTTCCGGGATCCGGGCCCCTCGGGGGCCCCCGGGAGGCTCCTGGGGGACCGAAGCGGCGGCGGACGCTTGCTTCGAAGGCCCCGTCGGCCGCATCTTCGGCCGACTCGTCGAGGCCGGTTCCGAGCGACGCCGCGCGGCGCCGGCCGGCCGATCGCCCCGTCCGGGGCTCCGAGGGCGAAGAAGCCCGAGGTCCGATCCCACCATGAAACCGAATTCCAGCTGGTCCCTTCGTCAGAACGGCGCCAAGCCCGAGATGCAGTCCGGAGCCAAGGCCGGAGGCGCCGGCGGCGGCCGCGCCGAGCACCGCGGCCCCGCTCTCGTGGAGCAACGTCTCCTGTGGTTCCTCTTCCGCGCACCCGAGAAGCGCGCGTCGGCCGCCGATCTCGCGACGGGCCTCGACGTCGAGCCCGACGTGATCCGCCAGGCGCTCAAGCTCGGCGTGCGAAAGGGTCTCCTCCGCGAGATCCCGAAGTCGGCCGATCGGCCCGCCGCGCTCTACGCCGTGGCGCAACGCGCCTGGCAGGAAGCGACGGCCCTCGCCGCCGGCCCCGACCCGGGCGCCCCGAGCGCGTAGCCCGGGAACGGGGCCCGGGAATGGGGCCCGGGAATGGGGTCAGACCCCTTTCCCGGGGCACGACGATCAGCGCGAGCATGCGTTCCGGAGACCGCCCCTGCTCGCCGGTGAGTTCACGCGCGGTGATCGGCGCGAGCTTCAGCGCCTCGAACCACGCGAAGCCGAGCAGCACGCCGATGCCCGCTTGCAGCAGGGCCCACCGCAGGACTTCGGTGCGTCGCGCGCGCCGATCGTTCACGGGCTCGGCGGTCGTCAGCGTCCCGTCATTGCATGACAGCGAGGCGGCGTTTCCGTTCTCGGGACCTGCCTACACCGCCCGCCGGCGAAAGCGCAGCGCCGTGCCGCCGTCGCCGGGCGCGGCGCCGGCGGGATCGAGACCGAGCGTGGCCGCCTTCTCCTCGAGGATCGGCAGCACGTCGGGCCCCGGCACCGGCAACCCCGGATGCAGGAGCACGCGGTCGGGGACGAAGACCTCGCCGCGCGCACCGTCGCGCGCGAGCGCCTCGAGGTCGCGCAGGAGATCGGCGAGCGCCACGACGCCGGGGAACTCGGCGCCCACGTCCCAGCCGCGCCGCCGCGCGTCGTCGACGAGGCCGTCGCGCGTGCGCCGCAGCGCCGCGACGAAGTCTCCCGGATCCCCCGGGTGGATCCAGTCGTGGAGCGCCCGCAGTCGCTCGAGCGCGACGAAGCGCGCGATGTCTCGGATCAGCGCGTCCGCCTCCGGCGAGTAGACGTCGAGCCCGTGGACCAGCAGGTCCGTCAGGGGATGGTCGCCGTGCTTCCCGTTGGGCATGGCGCGCGCGCCGCCTCACCAGTAGGCGTCGACGGCGATCCGGAGAATGCCGTCGGCCTGCCGCACCCAGACCAGCACGAAGCGCACCTCCGAGACGTGCTCCACGCCATCGCGCCGCCGCACGAGGCGCGACGTGCCGCGCTGCACCAGCAGGTCGTCGCCACCCTCGAGCCCGTCGACCGTGAGCCGCCAATCGACGGGCTCCGTGAAGCGCGCCCAGTAGGCGTCGATCGCCGCGCGGCCCTCGACGCGCGCTCCGCCGGGAGCGAGGAGCACGCCGTCGTCGGCGTAGAAGGCCGCCACGCCCCGCAGATCGCCGGCGCGGAAGCGCTCCTCCATCGCCGCGTTCCGTGCACGCACCTCCGCGAGGCGCGACGCGCCCGCGGGCTCGGCCGTCGCGTTCGGAGCCGACCGGCTAGCCCCTGCCGCCAGCAGCGCGACGAGCACCGCCGCGCATCCGCGCGTCAGACGCGCGCCTCCTCCTCGCTCCACCAGCGGACGTCCTCGGTGCCCGGATCCTCCGCGAGCACGCGGTCCAGAGTCTCGGCGAGCCGCGCCACGGGTCCGCTCGTGTCGATCGTGCGAAGCCATCGCCGGATCCTCGGGCGGCTCGGCTCGAGGAAGCAGAGGAATCCACCGGGCACGTCGTCCCGCGGGCCGCAGCCGATCCAGAGCGGGAACGCTTCGTTGGACACGGGGAGGACCCAGCCCCAGTCCTCCTCGACGATCTCCCCGACCTCGACGCCGGCCGCGCGCAGGCGATCCCGCAGGTGCGTCGCCAGCGCGCCGTCCGACGGCGGGAATCTCCGGGCACGGAACTCGACGCGGGTCTTCATGGCGCACGATCGAGATCGGCACTCGGATCACCGCCGCTGGATGGAATCCCCCACCGAGGCGCGCCCCGACGGCGAACGCCCGACCCGGTCCTTCCACCACCACCAGTCGAGCTTCTCGGGCGCGGGACGCGCCGTCCGCGCGGCGTAGCAGGCGCAGCGATAGACGTAGAGGAGGCAGCGGTCGATCGTCGTGCCGGCGAGCGTGCAGCTCCGACGGTAGAGGTCCTCGGGGTCGCGGCCGACGAGATCGCCGACGCGGCGGACGCCGAGGGCGCGGAGGTCCTCGGCGATGCTCGGACCGATGCCCGGGAGGGTCTCGAGGTCGGCGTCGCGGGCGGGCCGCCGCGCGTCGGCGATGCGTCGCTGGATCTTGTTCATCGTCGGTGCGGCGGAGCGTCGCGGAGATCCCGGAGCCTACCTGTCCGCGGCGGAAGTCAACCGAGCCACGCGCGGGCCCCGGCGCACGGCGCGCTCGCCCTGCGGCGCACCTCCGCCACGGGCAGCAACGCCGATCCCGCCCTCGTTGCCGCCGCTGGCCGCGGCGAGTAGGGTTCCGCGCCTCTCGCCGGCCTGGCCCGCGTCGATCGCCGTGCCCGCGAGCGCATCCCTCCCGCGCTCTCGCCAGGATCGGAACTCAATGACCGAGCAGAAGCAGCAGTGGGGCACCCGCCTCGGAGTCATCCTCGCCGTCGCGGGATCGGCCGTCGGCCTCGGCAACTTCCTGCGCTTCCCGGGGAACGCCGCGCAGAACGGAGGCGGGGCGTTCATGATCCCCTACTTCATCTCGCTGCTGCTGCTGGGGATCCCCATCGGCTGGGCGGAGTGGACGATCGGGCGCTACGGCGGTCGCAAGGGCTTCCACTCGGGACCCGCGATCCTCGGCGTCGTCGGGCGCGGATCCATCGCGCGATACCTCGGGATCACCTCCGTGCTGATCCCGCTCTGCGTCTACTTCTGGTACGTCCTCGTCGAGAGCTGGTGTCTCTCCTACGCGTGGGACTACGCCGTGGGGAACATCGGGATCGACACGGGGATGACGGTCACCGAGCAGGTGGCCGCGTCGAAGGGCGCCTTCGAGCGGACGACGGGCAGCGCCTCCGACGGCTTCATCTATGGCGGCGGACTGCACCAGAGCGTCGTCTTCTGGATCATCACGAGCGTCGTCAATGCCTACTTCATCTACCGGGGCCTCTCCAAGGGCATCGAGAAGTTCTGCAGTTGGGCGATGCCGGCCATGGCGATCTGCGCCGTCGTCGTCCTCGTGCGCGTCCTCACGCTGGGCACGCCCGACGCGAGCGCGCCGGAGCAGAACGTGTCGTCGGGGCTGAACTTCATGTGGAACCCCGATTTCTCGAAGCTCGGAGACTTCAAGACGTGGCTCGCCGCCGCGGGGCAGATCTTCTTCAGCCTCTCCGTCGGCTTCGGCGTGATCATCAACTACGCGTCGTACTTGCGGCGGAAGGACGACGTGGTGCTCTCGGGCCTCACCTCCTCGGCGACCAATGAGCTCTTCGAGGTGGCCTTCGGCGGGATGATCACCCTCACGGCGTCGGTGGTCTTCCTCGGCCTCGCGGCGACCGTCGAGAACACGGGCGGCACCTTCAGCACCGGTTTCAACGCGCTGCCCGTCGTGTTCGCCCACATGCCGGCGGGCCGGTTCTTCGGCGCCATCTGGTTCTTCATGCTCTTCCTGGCGGCCATCACGAGCTCGCTCTCGATGCTCCAGCCGACCAAGGCCTTCTTCCAGGAATCGCTCGGCGTCACCCAGCGCGCCGCGACGACGATCGTGATGGGGATCGCGCTCGTCGGGAACGTCTTCGTCCTCTACTTCAGCAAGAATCTGACGGCCCTCGACACGATCGACTTCTGGGTCGGCACGTTCATGATCTTCGTCGTGGCCGGCCTGCAGCTCATCCTCTTCGGGTGGGTCTTCGGCATCGACCGCGGCCTCGAGGAGGCGCACCAAGGCGCGCAGATCCGCATCCCGGGGATCTTCCGCGTGATCCTGAAGTACGTCGCGCCGATCTACCTCCTCGTGATCTTCGTCGGCTTCTGCGTGAACAACGTGCCCGACTACATCCGCAAGATCCTCGGCGGAGACGTGGAGGCGAACGGCGTCGTGACCCACCAAGAGCCCGATCACGTGGCGATCTACTCCTGGGTGCTCATCCTCGCCGTCGTCGTGATGCTGCTCACCGTCACCGCGATCGGCGCGAAGCGGTGGCGGGCGCAGGGGCTCGACCTCGACGGCGAGCGCCCGCCCGATGACGAGATCGAAACCGGCTCGAGGTCGAAGGGAGGAGCGCGATGACCATCACCGCCTGGATCTTCATGGTCGTCTCCGTCTCGTCGGTGGTCGTCCTCGCCGCCTGGTGCTTCTGGAAAGTGCTCTCGGCGCCGCCGCCGGAGGACTGACGGCGGGCTCAGGTCCGCGAAGTGTCTCTCAGTCGATCCGCAGCGACAGGCAGGTGAGCCCGCCGTCGCCCTTCTCGAACTCGGAGATCTCGAACTGGATCGTGCTGACGCCGCGGTGGCGCAGCGCGTCCTCGAGCCTCGGCGCCGCGTGCGTCACGTAGACCGCCGCGAGGATCGGGAGCAGATTCGCGCCGGCGCGCTCCTTCTCGTCCACCCAGACGAACTCGTGCCCGGCGAAGAGCTTCGGATCGAAGCAGCCCTTCGCGCCGGCGAGGAGTCCCGGGCGCACGGCGTTCACGACGCTCTTCAGGTGCAGCGCGCCGCCCGTGAGCGGCACGCGCACCACCTTCTTCCCCTCGCGCGCCGCCGCCTTCTCCAGCGCCGCGGCGCCGGCCTCGTTGGTCCTCCCGCCGACACCGACGAAGAGCGTCTCCCCGATCGCGAGCACGTCGCCGCCCTCGAGCACCGCCGGCGCCTCGACGTGCTCCACCTTGCGGTACTTCGCCACCTCGGCGACGACGCCCTCCACCTCGCCCTGCCGCGTCGGCTCCGCGAGCCGGCAGGCGAGCGCCACGTCCCGCAGGATCACGAAGGTGTCCTCGACGAAGGGCGAGTCGGGGAACCGCTCGTCGGCCGGGAGGCGCACCACCTCGACGCCGTACATGTCGAGCTGCTCCACGTAGGCGCTGTGCTGCGAGCGGGCGAGACGCACGTCGATCTCCGGTCTCGGCGACGCCCGCAGGAGGCAGCGGGAGTAGCTGTCGGGCACGTCTCGAACGATCGCGACGCGCGGCATGCGGTAGACGGGACGAGTCGGATTACCGGCGGCCGCCACGGGACCTCCCGGAGGACGGGGTCTTGGACGAGGAAGGAGGGATCGAGCCGCGCACGCCGAGGAGCAGCTCCGTAACGAGCTGGTCGAGGCGCTCGTACTCGAGGCCCGGCGCCGCCAGCGCCGCGCGCGAGATCGGGAGCTCCTTGAGGCGCCGCGCGCGCTGGGAGGAGTAGCCGCGCATCAGGTCTCCGTGGTCGTCGCCGTGGCGATGGATGCGCGCGAGGATCTCCTGGATCTCGCGGTCCTCGCGCATCGCGCGGGCCTTCTCGCGCAGCACGAGGTAGGTGCGCATGCAGCCGCGCGCGAACTCCCGCACGCCGTCGCGATCCTCCGTGCGGTAGGCGTGCGCGTCGAAGTGGCGCGGCCCCTCGTAGCCCGACTCCTCCAGGAGCCGCACGAGGTAGAACGCCGCCTTCGGGTTGGCGGAGCCGAAGCGGAAGTCCTGGTCGTAGCGCCCCGGGATCTGGTCGTTCAGGTCGATGTGGAAGAGCTTCCCCATCTCGATCGCCTGGGCCACGGCGTGGTGCATGTTGAGCCCCGCCATGTGCTCGTGGGCCACCTCGGGGTTCACGCCCACCATCTCGGGATGCGCGAGCGTCGAGATGAACGCGAGGTAGTGGCCCGTCGTCGGGAAGAAGAGGTCGCCCCGCGGCTCGTTGGGCTTCGCCTCCAGGGCGAACCGCAGCGAGTAGCCCTGGTCGATCGAGTACTCGCAGAGGAAGTCGAGCGCCTCGCGGAAGCGCTTCACGGCCTCGCGCGGGTCCTTCGACGCATCCACCTCCGTTCCCTCGCGTCCGCCCCAGAAGACGTAGACCTTCGCGCCGAGCTCCACGCCGATGTCGATCGCGCGCATCGTCTTCTGCAGCGCGTAGGCGCGAACCCTCCCGTCGTTGCTCGTGAAGGCGCCGTCCTTGAAGACGGGATCGGTGAAGAGGTTCGTCGTCGCCATCGGCACGACGAGCCCGTGATCGCGGCAGGCCTTGCGGAACTCCTTCACGAGCCGATCGCGCTCGGACGCCGCGGCGTCGATCGGGACGAGGTCGTTGTCGTGGAGGTTCACGCCCCAGGCGCCGACGCCGGCCAGAAGCTCCACGGCGTCGATCGGATCGAGGCGCGGTCGCACTGGCTCCCCGAAGGGATCCCGCCCGGGATTCCCGACGGTCCAGAGTCCGAAGGAGAACCGATCGTCGGGCTTGGGGGCGTAGGCGTCGGACATGGCGGAGGCTCCGGGTGGCGCTCGGCTCAGTCTCGCTTCGCGCGGGCCGCACGGAAGCGCGTACGCAGCTCCTCGCGGTCGCTGCGCGGCTTCGGCGTCGCGAAGCCCGACGGCGCTTCGCCCGCGGCACCCACGAGGTTCGCGGCGATGCGACGCGCCGCCACGTCGTCGAAGTAGTGACGGGCGAGGGGCAGCGTCCCCAGATAGACGGAGCCCGCGCCGAGGGGCAGCCGCAGCAGGTCCGCGCCGAGCACCGCCGCGTGGTCGTCGATGGCGATGGCGAGCGCCTCCGCTCCCTCCGGGATCGCGATCGCATGGCGCGGGACGAGCTCGCTCATGGAGTCGAAGAAGAGCCCCTTGCCGGCGACGGAGGCGAAGGCCGGATGCGCCGACGACGCGTGGAGCGCGCCGGCGGTCTCGACGATCCGCAGGGGCGGCAGGCAGCCGAGCTCGCCCAGGGGCTCCCCGGGAGCGAGGGCCGAGAGCAGGATCGTCACGCCTCCCGCGCGCGCTACCTCGAGCGCATCGGCGACGTCGAGGAACGCGTTCTCGTCGTCCCAGAGATTCCCCAGGTCTCCCACGACGGCCACGTGCGGCTGCGGGCGGACGAGGGGCCGATGGTCGCGCTCCCAGAGACGCTGCGCGAGCGCGATGCCGAGGAGCGGCACGGCCTCCACGTCGGGCGCCTCGAGCTCCTCCCAGAACGGATGGAAGACGTAGATCCCCTCCCCCTTCTGGAAGCCGACGCTCGCCGAGACCAGCCACGGGGCCCGCTCGCTGCCCACGGTCTTCGTGACACCGTTCACGCCGTCGGGCTGGCCGATCTCGCACCATTCCACGCGGATGGGGTTGCCCGAGTCGGCGGCGGAGCCGACGTCGACATCGACGCTGCCGCGGGGGCCCACCTCGCCGCTGCGCCGGTGCGGGATCGCGATGGCGCGACGCGGATAGTTGGCGAGCTTCGTCGTCGTGCCCGCCTTCTTCGGTCGGCCGACGAAGTCGAGCAGGCCGCGCCCGGGCCGCAGGGGATCGTCGGCCAGCCAGCGGATGGCGAGGGCGCCGACGCGCGGGTTCGCGCGGAGACCCTCGATGAGCCGCTGCGTCGCGATCGCGTGGAGCGTCTCCGACGACTCGATCAGCGCGTCCGGATCGGCGAAGTACTCGCGGAGCGGCCCCTCGGCGAAGGCCGTCTTCCAGCGCGCGGCGCGCGGCGCGAGGAGCCGCGTCTCCTCGCGCCACGGCTCGCCCCCGAGGGAGGCAATCGCCTTGTCGGGCGCGACGAAGGCGAAGCCCGCCGAGGCCGTCACGAAAGCGAACTCGTCGCGGTCGCCCAGCTCGCGCAGCCGCGTGTTCGCCGACTCGCCGAGGGGCGCGTCGAGGTGGAAGTCGGGACGCAGGTAGTCGACGGCGGTCGCGGCGCCCGGCAGGTAGTAGGAGCTCCGGCCCTCGCGCACCGCGTCGCGGGAGACGATCGCGTCGGGATCGAGGTCCCGCACGAGACGCAGGTCGTCGTCGGTTCCGTCGGCGATCCCCCACCAGACGACGGAGGGCGAGCTGCGGTAGCGCCGGATGCGCTCCGCCAGATCGGGTCCGGGGCTCGGCTGCAGGAAGAGGAGCATTCCGAGGTTGTTCGCCGCCTCCACGAGGTCGAGCGGCGGCAGACGCCCGGGCACGCTGACTCCGTTGAAACCGGACGCCGCGAGGAGCTCCAGCTTCTTGCGCGAGGGGACCAGCGGTCCCGGCACGAGGAACGTCGCGAACTCGTAGCCGCCGTCGACGGCGCAGCGCACCGGCATCGTCGACCCGTTCAGCTCGAATTTCGGCCCGCGGATCGACACCGAGCGGAGCCCGAGCACGGACACGCGCTCGTCGCGCGGCACGCCCGTCGTGAGGAGCGTCGCCGCCGCGAGGTAGAGGTTCGGGCTGCCGGGCGCCCAGGTCTTCGCCTCGGGGATCGTCAGGAGGACGCGCGGCTCCGCCGTGCCGCCCGCTTCGATCGTGAAGTCGAGACGCGCCGAGACGAGGGCGCCGGAGGCCGGCGGCATCAGGATCTCCACGTCGAGGCTCGCCTCCTGCGCGACGGGGAGCGTGCTCGCGCAGCGCGCGCGCACCTCCACGCGTCCGGGCGTGTCGCCGCCGGCGACGGGCACGACCAACAGGTCTTCCACGGTGAGCGCGTCGACCCACTCGACGGCGGCTCCGCCGGCGATCCCGGCCACCCGGAACCCCCCGTGCGCCCCCGGGTGCGGCGCGTCCTCGATGCGGACCGCCACCGTGTTCGTTCCCGGGAGCAGCGCCGCTCCGGTGTCGAGCCGGAAGGCGACGTCGCCGCCCCGGTGGGAGCCGATCTCGACGCCGTTCAGCCAGACGCGGCACGACTCGACGACGCGGTCGAGGAGGAGCCGCACCCGCTCGCGGTCCGTCGGCGTGCGATCGACGGTGAACTGGCGGCGCATCCAGAAGACGCCGTCCTTCCCCGCGAAGGGCTCGTGGCTCTCGAGCACGCAGGGCACGCGCACGGAGGACCAGCCGTCCGACGACACGGGGAGCGCCCAGCCCTCGGCGATGCCTCGACCCTCGGGGTCGTGCCGCGCCTCCCACGCGCCGTCGAGCGCGACGACCGAGCGCAGCTGCCGCGCGCCGACGCCGACGGGCTCCTGCGGGGCGAGGAGGACGAGCAGGAGAGGGAGCGACGACAGGATCGCGATCAACGGGACTCCATCACGTGCGTGAGCCAGAGGTTCGAGAGCTTCTCCTGCACCGTGTTCTGGCGCAGGCGCGCGGCCAGATGGCCCCAGTCGACGTGGTCGAGCGGCTGGTCCTGATTGAAGCACGAGAAGACGAACGACTCCTTCCCCGTCTTCGGGTCCACGTGCTTCTGGAGGCACTGCGCGCAGACCTCCTTCATCATGCATTGCATCGGCGAGTTGATGCTCCCGATGCCCTCGTGCCCGGGCGCCAGGTAGGGCGCGAGCACCTCGTGCCGCGCGCGGGTCACGGC
The DNA here is from genome assembly GCA_964545855.1 of uncultured Planctomycetales bacterium. Classification (GTDB taxonomy): domain Bacteria; phylum Planctomycetota; class UBA1135; order UBA1135; family JACQFD01; genus CAZJHD01. Next base: position 7,485 of record CAZJHD010000072.1, on the reverse strand, counting down.
CGCCATCATCCGGTCGCTCCCGATGGCGATGAGGCGGCGCGCCGTCGAGAGCGGCGCCACGACGTCGCCCAGGTCGCCCTTCGCGTAGGCGAGCATCGACTGGACGATGTTGCCGACGAAGGAGCGGTCCGACGGCCGGCGCGGCGCGATCGCGGGAGCGACGTCCGTCGACCAGATCACCTGGTCGGTGCCCGCCTCGATGTCGTCCACCTTGAAGACGTCCTGCGGCTTCTTGTAGCCGGCGAAGTAGACGACGGTGCAGCCGTTCGCCTTCAGCGCCTTCGCGATGGAGAAGAGGACCGCGTTGCCGAGGCCTCCGCCGCAGAGCACCACCACCTCGTCCTTCGGGATCTCCGTGGGCGCGCCCGTCGGCCCCATCACGACGACGGGCTCGCCGGGCCGGAGCGACGCGCAGAGACGCGAGCTCGTGCCCATCTCGAGGATGATGAGCGAGAGGAGCCCCTTCGCCGGATCGTTCCAGGCGCCCGTGAGAGCGATGCCCTCGAGGGAGAGCACCGTGGGGATGCCCGCCGTGACCGGCTTGCTCGAGTGCGCCTCGTAGTTCTGCAGGCGATAGAACTGGCCCGGGTGGAAACGCTGCGCCGCGTAGGGCGCGCGCACGACCACCTCGACGATCGTCGGCGTGAGCCGGTTCACCTCGACGACGGTCGCGTCGAAGGCGCCGTCGATCCGCGCCGAGAAATCGCGCCACCGCGACTCCCGCTGCGGCTGCGCCGACTCCTCGAGGCCGGCGAACTCGCGCTCGAAGAGCGCGTAGACGTGCGGCGCGCCGTCGCGCGCCGAGGCCATCGCCTTCACGACGGAGCCCGCGTACTTCGGATGGTTGTCGCCGTAGTAGCTGACGAGCCGGCCGTCGGCCGACCTCTGCGACGTGAAGAAGGCGCCCGGCGCGCCGGCATCCGACGGCTCCAAGGCGTGGCTCCCGTCGTCTCCCGCGACGGCGCGGTGCGGCTGGAAGAACGCGCGCTTGCCGTCGAGGGCGAAGTGTCCCGGCAGCTCCCGCTCGTAGGTCGTGTTGGGGCTCGTGCCCGCCGCGACGCAGAGCGTCCGCGCCGGCAGGGTCACGGTCCCGCCCTCGGAGCGCTCGAACTCCATCGCCTCGAGGGCGCCGTGGGCATCGGGGATCGCGCGCTTGGGCGTCACGCGCTCGACGAAGCGCACGCCCTCCTCGAAGCACTTCTTCACCTCCTCGTGATTGAGGCGGTAGGCCGGCGACTCCTGCACCGTGCGCCGGTAGGCGATCGACACGCCGCCCCAGCGGTCGAGCAGCGGTCCGAAGTCGGGCGCGCGCCCCGCGGCCCGGGCGGCCTCGCGCTCGGCGCGCACGGCGCTTCCGTGCTCGAGCGCCTCGGCGAGGATCTCCTTCTCCTCGGCGTCGAAGAGCGCGTCGACGCTCGCCGCGCCGCGCGCCGCCACGAGCGCCTCGTGGCGCTCCAGCACCTTCTCCACCTGCACGACGTAGTAGGCGACGAGCTCCGTCGCCGTGTCGATCGCCGTGAGGCCGCCCCCGATCACGATGGCGGGGAGGCGCACCTGGAGGTTCGCGAGGGAGTCGCGGCGGAAGGCGCCCGTCAGCTGGAGCGCCATCAGGAAGTCGGACGCCTTGCGGATGCCGCGGATGAGGTTGTTCTCGAACCGCACCAGCGTCGGCTTGCCCGCGCCGGAGGCGATCGCGATGTGATCGAAGCCGAGCGCCCAGGCGTCCTCGAGCGTCACCGTGCCGCCGAACCGGACGCCGCCCTTCACGCGGAAGTGGCGATGCCGCGCGAGCATCAGGTAGAGGAGCGTGAGGAAGTTCTTGTCACAGCGACCGGTGATGCCGTACTCGCTCACGCCGCCGAATCCCACGAGCGGCCGGGACGCGAGGTCGACGCGGAGCTCGCTCCAGTTCCGGATCGGGCGGGGCGACCGCCCGTCGGCGCCCGTGAGATCCATGGGGAGTGGCTCGATCTTGAGCCCGTCGATGCCGACGACGCCGAAGCCGTCCTTCAGCAGGTGGTGCGCGAGCGTGTAGCCGGCGGGGCCGAGCCCGACGACGAGGACGTTCTTGCCGTTGTAGGGCAGCGCGTAGGGACGCCGGACGTCGAGCGGGTTCCAGCGCGTGAGGAAGCCGTAGATCTCGGCGCCCCAGGGCAGCTCCAGCACGTCCATCAGCACGCCAGTCTCGATCTGCGGGATGTCGACGGGCTCCTGCTTCTGGAAGATGCAGGCCTTCATGCAGTCGTTGCAGATGCGGTGGCCCGTGCCGGCGGCCATCGGATTGTGGATCGCGACGACGGCGAGCGCCGCCAGCGAGTCTCCGCCGCGCCGCAGCGCGTGCATCTCCGAGATCATCTCGTCGAGCGGGCAGCCGGCGAGCGGCACCCCGAGCGGGTTCGGCTTGTAGCCCGCCTCGGGCTCCGGCGCGGCGAAGCCCTTCGAGCAGGAGTCCTTCTTCCGGTCGTGGCAGAGCAGGCAGTAGTGCGTCTCCGCGTGGACCTCGCGCGGCGACCAGCGCGGGTCGGTGAGATGGAAGCCGTCGCGCGCGCGACGATGCTTCGCGGGACCGACGACCTCCTCCGGCAGGTCGACGCGCGGGCGCTCCATCTCGACGAGCTGCTGGAAGTCGACGGCGTGGGGCTGGCGGTAGGAGATCCAGGCGCGCGCCGCCGCCGGCGTGCCCGGATCGCCGCGGCGCGCCGCGACCCACTGCTCCACCAGGCCGAGCAGGCCGTCGAGGAAGGGCACGCCCTCGGCCGACGCGAGATCGGGGAGCTTCGCCGCGACCCGCTCGCGGAGCTCCGCCGCCCGCTCGCCCGCCGCGCGCTTCGCCGCGTCGCCCTCGGCGCGCACCTCCGCCTCCGACTTCGCCCCCGCGAGCTGCACCCGCAGGTCGAGGAGGAGCAGCGTTCCGCGCGCGGCGGCGGCCTCGTCGTCGGGGTCTCCGCCCGGCACGAGCACCTCCCAGAGCGCGCCGACGCTCGCGCGGAGCGCCCGTGCGTCGAGGGCCGCCGCGTCGGCTCCCTTGAAGCGCGCGAGGACGCGTCGCTTCACGAAGTCGCGCTTGAAGCGCGCGATCGGCTCCTCGGTCTCGACGCGCGCGAGGAGCGCGCCGTGCTCCTCCTCGCAGCGGAAGAGCCGCGCCACGAAGCGCGCCACGTGCGGCGCCTTCCGGAGCACGAGCTCCGAGACGCGCGTCGCATCGAGCTCGCGACCGCCCGTCCGGGCGTACTCCGCCCACGCGCTCGCGAGCTCCGGATCGGCCGCCGCGACGCCCGCTTCGAACGTGCGATGCAGCCCGCGCAGGCGAGCCGGCTCGAACAGATCCGAGAAGCGAAAGCCCTCAATGCCCAGGTCGAAATCTCGATCGGCGTGGGTCGGGGTGGCGGCTTTCGGCATGCGGCGGTCGCGGGGGACGGATCGGTCCGGCGGAAAGCCCCGAGGATACGGCCTGGATGCCGCCGTGCGCGCTCCAGGCCGAAGCGTCCCTCCCGCACCGAGCCCCGCCGTGGCCGCCCTCTGCGGAGTGGCCGCGGCCGGCGAAGGCGATCTCGTGCCGCTCCTACCGGATGCCGACGACGACGCCGTCCCCTGCCTTCGGCTCGTCCTTCCCTTCGTACTGGATCTCGAGAGTCCAGAGCCCCGGTCCCAGATCGGCGAAGCTCGCGAACCAGAAGCAGGTGTTGGGAACGATCACGACGGTCACCATCTTCGTCGTCGGACCCGGTCCCCGCGCCGTGACCTTGATGTTCGTTCCCACGCTCGGATCGGCCTGACCCCAGACCGCGATACCGCCGTCCTTGAGGGCCGGGTTCGCCGGGCGCGACGCCGCGCCGAACGAGCGGAGCTCCTTCGCCGGCGACTTGGCGTTGAGCACGACGTTCGGCAGGATCGTCGCCTGGAGGAGGATCGCGTGCTGGACGAGATTCAGCGCGACGATACCGGTGGAGAGCTTCTGGAGCGTCTTCCCGGTCATCTTCGCCTGCTTGTAGACGGCGTTCTGCGACTTCTCGAGCTCGGCGCAGGCCTTCTGCAGCGCGCTGTCCCACGTCCCGCAGCCGCCGTGCTGGAAGTCCGGGGGAAACGTCTCCTCCGTGACGTCCGCGCCGGTGAGCAGCACCTGCGCCGTCGTCGCGATCTCGTCGAGGGTCTTGCGCGTGCATGCCTCGAGGCTCTCCTGGAGGACCGCGAGGCCGAACATGTAGCTGAGCCAGGCTTCGTCCCAGGAGATGAGACCGTCCTGCGCATCCTCGATCAGCTCCTTCACTCCGATGTTGGCGGCCTTGATCTTCTCCTTGAGCTCCTTCTTCAGGGCGACGATCGCCGCCGCGGCGAACTTCTTGAAGTCATTCGAGACCTCCGAGAGGTCGGCGACGACGATCACGGGGATGATCGTCGTGCTCACCTCGGGGCAGGGGTTTCCCGCCTTGTCGGTCCCGGTCCCGGTGACGCCGACGGAGACGAACGTCACGCCCGGTTCGAGGCCCTTGATGGTGTAGGTGTGCTTCACGACGGCGCCGTTCGGGGAGCTGCTGATGGAAGCCTTGTTGGGATTCCCGCTGAAGGCGTCGAGGAACGCCTTGCAGCTCCCTGGATCCTTCACCTGGAGGGTCGCGGTCTTCCCGACCTCGACGACGATTCCCTCCTTCGCCGTGGGCGTGAACTCGTGGGCCCGCGCGACGCCGGGAAGGATCGCGGCCGCGAGGGACGCTCCCAGGAGGAGGAGACCGAGGCGAACGGACGGGCGCGGAGTCGACATGGCGGGCATTGGCGTGAAGGGTTGCGATCGCGGCCTCGCTCGGGCCGCAGGCCGCACGAATCGCCGCGCGCCCGGTCCGGGGACCGCCGAATCCCCCGGGACCCCCGAATCCCCCGGTCCGCCGTCCCCGTCAGCGACCGCCCGCCGCGTCCTCGAGGAACCGCGCCCGGAGCGCCGCCGCCTCCTGCACCCGTCCGAGCCGGGCCAACCCGTAGGCGCGCAGCAACGCCGCGCGGCGGGCGAGGGCCGGGTGCGCGTCCGGCCCGAGGGCGTCGAGCTCCGCGAGCGCCTCGGCGCCGAATCCCTCGGCCAGAAGGACCGCGGCGCGGCGGAGCCGGTCGAGGCCCGCGTGCTCGAGCGGAGGAAGCGCCGCGAGGATCTCCGCCACGCGCTCCGGGGATCGGACCCGGAACCCCGCTGGCTCCGTGCGGGCGACGCGGGCGCCCCCGCCGTCGAGGATCGAGACGCTCCAGAAGTGATGTCCGTCCGCGAGGGCGGCCGAGCCCTCCGGGAACGGCGACGCGAGCGTGGCCGCGCCCTCGCCGACGGGGAGGTCGAAGCTGGCGACGGGCCCCCAGCCCTCGCGCACGATCTGCACCCGGGCCGTCGACGGACGCGGCACGCGCCCGTCGAGCGCGAAGCGGAACGAGGGCCTCCGCGTCGTGACGTCGCCGGTCGGCTCCAGGAGCTCGATGCCCTCCTCGGCGCCGCGGACCGTGGAGCGCGCCGAGCGCAGGAACTCGTCGAAGGCCTGGGGCGACTGCGGATCGGCGAGGAACAGCGCGCGCGCCTCCTGCTTCGGCAGCAGCGCGAGGACGGCGTCGAGGTGCTCCTGCGGAGGCTCCGCGCCCTGCGAGCGCGCCCGCACCACGGTCATGTAGCTCTCCACCATGCCCTCGAAGCGGTCGACGGCGACGCCGGCGGAGCGCCAGGCGACTCCCGCCGCCACGGCGAGCAGAGCCGCCGCGAGGAAGCCGGAGGCCGCCACGGGATTCCGGCGGACGCGGCGCGCGAGGACGCCGATCGAACTCACGGGGCGGGCGCGCGTCGGCTCGAGCGTGCGCACGCGGCGAAGCTCCTCGGCGAACTCGAGAGCCGTCGCGTAGCGCGCGTCGGGACTCGGCTCGATGGCCTTCAGGCAGACGGCCTCCAGGTCCGCCGGGATCCACGGCGCGCGCTTGCGCGGCGGCGTCACGACGCCGCTCGCGATCGCCGCGTACAGCGCTTCGAGCCGCTGATTCCCGAAGGGATGGGCGAACACGAGCGCTTCGTAGAGCACGATGCCGAGGGCGTAGACGTCGGTGCGCGGGCCGATGCGCTCCAGGTCGCCGCGCACCTGCTCCGGCGCCATGTAGCGAGGCGTGCCGAAGGGGAGGCCCGGCGACGTGAGGCGCGTGCGCGGGTCCTTCGTGTCGAGGGCGAGCCCGAAGTCGAGCACGACGGCGCGGCCGTCGTCGCGCAGGAAGATGTTCGCGGGCTTGAGGTCGCGGTGGACGATCCCGCGCTCGTGGGCCGCGTGGACCGCGCGCGCCGTCTCCTCCAGGGTGCGGAGCAAGGCGCGGAGTCCGCCGCCGCGGCCGGCGAGCGTGCTCTCGCGGCTCGCTCCCTCGCCGCTCTCCGGCGCGCGCGACACGATCGCGTTCCACGCCTCCTGGGGCGTCGCGCCCTCCTCGAACCGCCGCTCGGCTCGCGCGATGCCGTCGGCGAGGGTCTCGCCGGAGAGGAGCGGCATCACGACATAGACGTGGCCGCCCTCCTCCAGGACGTCGAGCACCGGGCAGATGCCCTCGTGGTCGAGCTGCCCGAGGATCGCCGCCTCGTTCCGGAGCCGCGTGAGGGCTCGCGAATCGGCCGACGGATCGAGCTCGCGGACGGTCTTCAGCACCACTCGGCGCCGCAGCTCCGGATGCATGGCGACGTAGAGCCGCCCCATCCCTCCGGAGGCGAGCGGACCGACGATCTCGTAGCTCCCGATGCGCTTCGGCGGCTCCTGTCCCGTGGCCGGCGACGCGGCGAGACGCGCGGCCTGCATCCAGTCGCGCCATTCCTCGCGCAACGCCTTCGCGTGCTGGGGGAACCGGCGCACGTAGTCCTCGAGCGACGGCTCGTGCCCCGCCTGAAGGTCCGCGAGCAGCCCGTGGAGCAGGGAGTCGAAGCCGGATTCGGGCGAGGTCGGAGTCATGGAGCCGCCAGTGACGGCGCACGAGGGGTCATTCTGGAAGATCGTCGGGAAGCGAACCATCGAGGCGGCGTGCCGATCGGGACGAGGCGCGTTCCCCGTCGAGGGGCGCCCGGCTCCCCCACCGAACGCCGATTCCGGGGCGGCGCCGCAGGCGCCCGCCAACGGGATGGAAGAAATGGCCGCCTGCGCCCTGGAGGCAGCGCCCGGCACAGCTCCCGGATCGCGAATGCCGATGAGGAGGGACGACTGCCGCCGGGACGCGCCGCGCGGTCCATCCGCACGCAGACCCATCGCACGGGACGATCCACGGAGTGAACTCGATCGGTCCGACCCTGGGGATCCTCCTCGCGCAAGGAATCGCGCTCGGGGTCGCCCTCGTCGCGATGCGGGCTCGTCGGCGCGGCTCCGACCCGCCGGCGTCGGTGCAGGTCGACGCCGTCCCCGCGCCGCCGCCGGCGTCGTCGCGGCCGCTCGGCGACGATCCGCACGCCGCGCTCCCCTCGGCCGATCCGCGGGACGGCACGTCCTCCGATGAGGCTCCGTG
>CAZJHD010000071.1:0-22227 GCA_964545855.1 uncultured Planctomycetales bacterium | reverse complement strand
GCGACCGGTGCGACCGTCTCGAGCGCGACGTGCGCGACGCGGGGCTACAGACGAATTCGGGGCCAGTTTCCCCTAGCGACGAAGCAGGAGGATGCCCACGACGAGCAATCCCGCGCCGACGATCCTCGACGCCGACACCTCGCGCACGGGCATGCCGAGGAGTCCCATCTGGTCGATCGCGAGCGCGGCGATGCCCTGGCCCGCGACCATGAGGGCGATGGCGTAGCCGGCGCCGATCCGCGGGAAGACGAAGGCGGCGATGGCGATGATCGCGAAGCCGCAGAGTCCGCCGGTGTAGAGGGTCCAGGGAGTGCCCGCCGGGAACACGGTGCCGGGGCCGCTCTCGCCGCGGAGCCAGGCGATGCCCCAGAGGGCGAAGGTTCCCAGGAGAACGATCGATGTGTTCACGACGAGGGCCGTCGCGAGGCCGATGCGTGCGGCGAGGCCCGAGTTGGCGGCACCCTGGAGGGCGACGGCGAAGCCGGCGACGAGGGCGAGTGGGACGAGGAGCCAGGCCGAGGAGGTCATGCGGTGTCGCTCCAGAAGCGCGCGAGGAGGTTCGCCGCCACGCGGCGCCGGTAGGTGGCCGTGGAGCGGAGGTCGTCGACGGGATGGATCTCGTCCTGCAGGGCGCGTTGCGCCGCGGGGAGGTCGCCGGCTTCGAGAGCGGCTTCGGTCCTCGGGCAGCGGACGACGGTGGGTCCCACGCTGCCGAAGGCGACGCGCACGCTCGGGCCTCGGACGCCGGCCATCACGACCTTGGAGATCGCCTGCGCGGCGCGCGTGCCGACCTTGCGGAACCATTGAGTGCCCTCGACGGCTGGCAACTCGAGGGCGACGAGGATCTCGTCGCGTCGGCGGCGGGTCGTGCGGTAGCCCGTCGCGAAGTCGGTGTAGGGAATGCGCCGTGCGCCCGACGCGCTCCGGAGGACCACGACGGCTTCGGCCGCCGCGAGGACCGGGAGCGTGTCGCCGGCGGGGGATGCGTTGCAGACGTTCCCGCCGATCGTGCCGCGGCTCTGGACCTGCGCGCCGCCGACCTCGCGCGACGCCGCGACGAGCATCGGCAGCCGGCGCTGCACGCGCTCGTCGCGCATCATGCGTGCGTAGGTGGCGAGGGCACCGATCGCGAGGACGCCGTCGCGCTCCTCGATGGCGCGGAGTGCGTCGAGACCCCAGAGATTCAGGTAGCGCGCGCCCGGGGGGCGGCCCATCTGGAACGCGACGTAGAGGTCGGTGCACCCGGCCACGGGGACGACGGGCTCCGGTGCGCGCATCCAGCGCAGAGCCTCCTCGAGCGAACGAGGCTCGAGCCATTGGAGCTTCGAGAGCGCCGTCCTCACGATCGCTTCCGGCGGGTCTTCGCTCGGGCGCGCGCCTTCTTCGGAGGGCGCGCGCGAAGAGACACTTCGATGGAGCGGAGGATCGCGGTGTATCCGGTGCAGCGACAGAGATTCCCCGCGAGGGCGCAGCGCACCTCGCCGGCCGTCGCGCCGCGCGGGATCGTCGACGCCGCGACGATCATCCCGGGAGTGCAGAACCCGCACTGTGCCCCGCCCTCCTCGACGAAGGCGCGCTGCAGGGGATGACGGCCGCGAAAGCCCTCGATCGTCTTCACGACGGCGCCGCGCGCCTGCGCGAAGGGAACGAGGCAGGAGTTCGCCGGCTCGCCGTCGATGAGCACCGTGCAGGCGCCGCACTCGCCCTCGCCGCAGCCTTCCTTCGACCCCGTGAGACCGCAGTCCTCGCGCAGCACGTCGAGGAGCCGCTTCATCGGGTGCGCGCGCACGTCGACGCGCCGGCCGTTCAGCGTGAATCGCACGGCGCCTCCCGGGCGGCGCCTTCGGCCGCCTCCTGGATCCGCTCCGGCGTCGCCGGGATCGCGCGCACGTCGAGACCGAGGTGCCGCAGTGCATTCACGAAGGCGGGCGCCGGGCCGTCGATGGGCATCTCGCCGACTCCCTTCGCGCCGAAGGGGCCGCGGCGATAGCCGTGCTCGCGGATCACGGCCTCGATCACCGGCGTGTCGGCGACGGTCGGCACGCCGTAGTTCGTGAGCTGCGCGTTCGCCATGCGACCGCCGCGCATCACCACCTCCTCCAGGGACGCGAAGGCGAGCCCCTGGGAGGTTCCGCCCTCGATCTGGCCCGCCACCTGGATCGGGTGGATCGCGCGGCCCACGTCGACGACGCAGGTGGCGCGCACGGGCCGCGCCTCGAAGGTGTCGGGATCGAGCTCGACCTCGACGACGTCGCAGCCGAAGCCGAAGGCCCCATAGGCGTCGCCCCGGTAGGTGGACTCGTCGAAGCGCACGCCCTCCGGCGGCTCGTAGGCCTTCGTGATGACGAGGGGGCCGTAGCGCCGGAGATAGGCGCGAGGAGTGAGACCGCCGAGTCGTGCGCGCATCTCCTCGGCGCATCGCTGGAGGATGCGCCCGACCACCATGCAGGTGCGGGAGGCGACCGTCGGCCCGCTGTCGGGGACGCGGTCGGTGTCGGCGACGGCCACCTCCACGTCGCCGAGGTCGACGCCGAGCGTGTCCGCCACGATCTGCGCATGCATGGTGCGCGTGCCCTGGCCGATCTCCGTCGACCCGACGAGCACGCGCGCGCCGCGCGGCGTGAGCTCGAGGGAGGCGCGGGAAGCGAGGCGCACCTCGCCCTCGCCGGTGAACCCCGAGCCGTGGAAGAAGAGGGCGAGCCCGAGGCCGCGGCGCCGGCCGCCGACGCTGCGCGGTTCGGAGCGTCGCCGGGCGCGGAATCGGGTCCGGCGCGCGGCGTCGCGGAGGACGGCGAGCGCGCTGCAGTCGCGTCCGAGACGCTGGCCCGTCGCCGTCGTGTCGCCGGCGCGGAGCGCGTTGCGCTCGCGCAGCCGCAGGGGATCCATGCCGAGCGCTTCGGCGATGCGGTCCACGTGGGCCTCCATGGCGAACTGCGTCTGCGGCGCGCCGAAGCCGCGGAACGCCCCGTTGGGCGGCGTGTCCGTCAGGACGGCGCGTCCCACGATGCGGACGTGGTCGCACCGATAGGGCCCCGTCGCGTGGAGCACGCCCCGGGAGAGGACGACCGGGGAGAGCGTCACGTAAGCGCCTCCGTCGAGGAGCACGTCGATCTCCATCGCCGTGATCCGGCCGTCACGGCGCACGCCGGTGCGGTGGCGGACGCGGGAGGGATGCCGCTTCGTCGTCGCCTCCATGTCCTCCATGCGGTCGTAGACGAGCTTCACGGGGCGGCGCGCCGCGAGGGCGAGGAGCGCCGCGTGGCCCGCGACCATCGACGGGAACTCCTCCTTGCCGCCGAATCCGCCGCCGGTCTCCGCCTGCACGACGCGCACGCGCTCGGGCGCGAGCCCGAGGCAGCGGACGAGCGCGCGGTGGACGTAGTGGGGGCATTGGAGGGAGCCGTGGACGGTGATGCCGCGGCGCTCGGGGACGGCGATCACTCCCTGGGTCTCGATGGCGAGCTGCTCCTGGTGCCCCGTGCGGTACTCGCCCTCGACGACGACGTCGGCCTCGGCGAATCCGCGCGCGAGGTCGCCCTTGGCGATCTCGATCCGCTTGCAGACTCGGTCCGACGCTTCGGCGTCGAAACGCGGCGGCAGCGCGCGCTCGGAGACCTCGACCCGCGCCTCCCGGAGCCGCTCCGGGTCGGCGTGCGCGAGGAGGAGGATCGGCTCGCCGAAGTGGCGGATCTCACGCTCCACGAGGAGCGGCTGATCGTCCTCGATGAGCGCCACCACGTTGTCCCCGGGGATCGCCCGGTGGTCGACGACCGTGAATCCCTTCCGCGCGCCGAGGAGCCGCGCCCCCAGCAGCACGCCCCGCGCCACCGTGGAGCGGATCGTCCGGGCGTGGAGCATGCCCGGGAACGCGAGGTCGTCGACGTAGAGAGCCGCGCCGCGGACCTTCTCGCGGCCATCGAGCCTCGGGACGCTGCGGCCGACGGCGCGCATGGACGGGGATCGCGGGCGGAGTCGGATCGGAGGACGCCGTGCGCTCGGCGTCAGTCGGTCTCGGCGGCGCGCGGCTTCGCGGCCTCCAGGAATCCGAAGACCGATCCGAAGCGTTCCTCGATGCGCACGAGGTGCTCCTTCGTGAGGTTCGTGAAGGTGCGGAAGGGCGCCCGGGACTTCCGGCCGATGGCGTCGAAGAACCGCTCGAGCGACATGGCGAGGGGCTCCACGTCGACGAGCAGGACGAGCAGCTCGTGGGTCCCCGGCGATCCCTTGCCGAACACCGCCTCGGCGAGCGTGCGGTTGCGGTCGTTGTGGACGATCGTGCCGGCGGCGACCAGTCCGCCCCGGTCGCAGAAGAAGCAGGTCTCGCCGCCGACGATGAGGTCCCACTTCTTGGTGACGGCGTCATCGGGCCAGAGACCGACGACGGAGAGACGGCCGCCGCCGACCCGCTGCTTCAGCTGCGCCCAGGTCTTCGGGTCGACGCCCCGCTCGAAGGGCGCCAGCGGATAGGTGCGCGTCCAGTCGTGGGGGACCTTCGCCTGGAGGTTCTCGGCGTCGAGCGGGAAGACGAAGAAGCCGGTCCCGGTGGGCTGCGGGACGTTGATGAACGCCACGGATCAGCGACCGCTCTTCGCGGCGGCGGCCATCTTCTCGAGCCGCGCGCGGATCGCGTCGACGCGGGCGCGGCCGTCGGGGCGCCGCTTCACGAGCGCCTCCACCTGTCCGAGGAAGTCGGGCACCTCGAGCTTCGCGCGGAGCTCCTCGAGGAAGGGCTCGATCTTCGAGAAGGCCACGAGGGCCTCGCCGTTCGTCCTCCAGAAGAGCTCCTCGTGGAGCGCGCCGGAGTTCACGAAGGTGGCGCACATCTCCCAGTAGGTGATCACCTGGCGGAAGAAGGCGTTCCCCGGGTGCGAGGGATTCGTGACGGCGATCACGTCCTCGAGGCTCTTCGGATGGAACTCCTGGAGGATGAAGTTGCGCGCCCGCCGCATGACGTCCTCTCGCCGCAGCTCGTAGAGGCGGAGGACAATGTTCACGTCCTCGTGGTCGGGGGTGCCGGTCTTGATGGCAACTTTCTTGTCTGCGGGCGAAGGGAGCATGGCGCGGCGAGGGTAGCGACCGCTCGGGAAACTGGCATCGACTTAGTGCACGCCGCTCGGAGGGCGTCCGTCGCTGCACGGGGGACGTGAATGAATCGGGGCCAGTCTCCTAGACTCGTCGGCCGTGCGGTTCCTCTACGAGATGTTCGACCCGTCCGTGCACGGACGCGCGGAGCTCGAGCAGCTCCTCCTGCGGATCTTCCGGGCGCTCCTCCTGCGCACCGACGGCGACGTGGAGGAGGCGCTGCGGTGGCTCGAGGCCGTGGCCGAGAAGCACGGCCTCTTCCCCGAGGGCTACGACATCGACGACTTCCGGAAGCTCCTCGAGCGCGAGCGGCACGCGGCGCCGGCCGCCGACGGGACTCTGCATCTCACGAGCCGCGGCGCGCGCGAGATCCGCCGAGACTCCCTCTCCCTCGTCTTCCAGGGCCTACGCAAGGGTGCCGCCGGCGAGCATCGCACGCCCCACGCGGGTTCCCTCGGGGAGCGGCTGCCGGAGTCGCGGCCCTTCGAGTTCGGCGACGAGGTCTCCACCATCGACTGGCTCGCCACCTATCGCAACGCATCGACGCGGGCCGGAGCGGGAGCGCTCGAGCCCGGGGGGATCACGGAGCGCGACTTCGAGGTGTTCGAGACGGAGCACAAGACCCAGTGCGCGACGGTCCTGCTCCTCGACATCTCCCACTCGATGACGCTCTACGGCGAGGACCGGATGACGCCGGCCAAGACCGTGGCGCTGGCCCTCGACGAGCTGATCGCGTCGGACTTCCCCAAGGACACCTTCGAGGTGGTCCTCTTCGGCGACGAGGCGCGGCGCGTGCCGCGGGAGGAGCTTCCTTTCGTCACCAACGGACCGTTCCACACGAACACGCGGGCGGGGCTGCGCATGGCGCGGGAGCTCCTGCTCCGCGAGCGGACGCCGAACCGGCAGATCTTCCTCGTCACCGATGGGAAGCCATCCGCCATCACGGAGCCCGACGGCGAGATCTACCGCAACCCCATGGGGCTCGACCGGCGGATCGTGAACAAGACGCTCGACGAGGCGGCCGAGTGCAAGCGGAAGGGGATCTCGATCACGACCTTCATGGTGGCGCACGACGACTGGCTCGTCGCCTTCGTCGACGAGTTCACGAAGGTGAACCAGGGCCGCGCCTACTACTCGAGCCTCGACGACCTCGGCTCCTACGTCTTCGTCGACTACCTGCGCAACCGGCGCCGCCGCGTTCGCTGACGGCGCGCCGCCCGTCAGGCGAGGCCGCCCAGGTCCTCCGGCTCGGCGTCGAACCGGAGGCCACGCTCGCGCGCCTCGTCGAAGAGGCGCTTCGCCGCCTTCGCGTTCCCGGGGGGCACCAGCAGGAGGTAGCCCGATTGGTCGTAGGCCGACGGCGGCGCGTCGGCGTCGCCCCGGAACACGCGATCGATCACGTCGACGTCGTCGATGCCCTTGCCGACGAGCCAAGACCGCGCGTGTCCCGCCTCGACGGCGTGGCGTGCGCGGTAGACCTCGACGCGCGTCGCCTCGGCGCGCTCGGCGTCGGTGCGCGGCGAGTCAGCCACGGTCGCCCTCGCTTCCGCCCGGCATCTGGCGTCCCACCTGGCGCGCCGCCGCGAGCACGCGCTTCGCCTCGTGCACCTTGTCGCCAGGGACCCGGATGCGAAGTCCCGCTTCGAAGACCTGGGGCACGCCGACGGTCACGCCTTCGCTCGTGATCGACTCCGAGACGATCATCGCGGGGATGCCGGACGACTCGAGCACTCCCTTCACCACCTCGGCCTGCATCAGGTCCTCGGGGAAGAAGACGTCGACGGGCTCCGGATGCGGGGACGGCTTCGGGGACATGGGGCCTCCAGCGCGCGGGCGGAGCGAGTCGAGTCGGCCCCGCGAGTTCGCGCGACGCCCAGGGTAGATCGTCGGTCCGGCGCGCCGCGCCTGATTTCGCCCGGCGGCGGTCTCGCGCGGGGCACACGGCGCGGGCGGGACTCCTTGCATGGCGCGTCCATCCGGTGGTTTCCTTCGGTCCATGCAGCGCCTGCTCCCCGATCCCATGGCGCCGCCTCGGCGGCGTCTCGTCGCCGCGCTGCTCGCGCTCGTCGCCTGTGCGTGCGCCGCCCGCGAGGCGGAGCCTCCGCGCTTCCCGAAGGCGAACCTGCTCCTCGTGTCCCTCGACACGCTCCGCGCCGATCACGTCGGCTGCTACGGAGCCGGCCGCGCGCGCACGCCGCACCTCGATCGCCTCGCCGCGGAGGGCGTCCGGTTCGCGCAGGCGATCGCGGCGACGAATCACACGGCGCCGTCACACGCGACGATGCTCACGGGCACGTCGCCGGCCGTGCACGGTCTCGTGAACTCCGAGACGGGACGGCCCCGGAAGATCCCGCGATCGATCCCGACGCTCGCGGAGCGGCTGCGGAAGGAGGGCTACGCGACGGCCGCCGACACGGGCGCCGGCTACGTCCGCAAGGAGTTCGACTTCGACCGGGGCTTCGACACGTTCCACGCGGAGTTCACGGGGATCGTTCCGAAGGTGGAGAAGGCGCTGCGCTGGTTCGACCAGCTCGCTCCGGACCGGCCTGGCTTCTACTTCCTCCACACCTATCAGGTGCACGCGCCCTACCTCCCTCCGGAGGACGACCTCGAGCGCCTCTGCGCCGCGCACGGCGGCTCCGTCCTCCCCGAGCGCCTGCGGAGGATCTTCGCGCTGCCGCTCGAGCAGCGGCTCCCGAAGGGTCACGGGATGCTGCTCGCCGACGCGCAGGACCTCTCGGAGACCGACGTCGAGTGCCTGCGCGCGCTCTACCGCGAGACCGTGGAGGTGGCCGATCGCGAGCTCGGCCGCATCCTCGACGGGCTGCGGGAGCGCGGTCGGCTGGAGAGGACGCTCGTCGTCGTCACCTCGGACCACGGCGAGGAGTTCGGCGAGCACGGCGGCTTCCAGCACGAATCGGTCTTCGAGGAGATCCTCCACGTGCCGCTGATCGTCCGCTTCCCGGGCGGCGCGCACGCGGGCTCCGTCGTGGAAGCGGGATTCGGCGCCGTGCGCCTCCTCCCCACGATCCTCGACTGGCTCGCACTCCCGGAGCCGACGGGCATCGACGGCGCCTCCGGCGCGGCGTGGGTCGTGGCGGAGCCCTCGCGCGAGACGGTGGTCTTCGCGAACCTCGACAAGAAGCGGAAGCTCCTCCTCTCCGTCGCGCGCACGCGCTTCCTGAAGGTGCTCCGCGGCCGCTCCGCCGAGAACGGCTTCCGCCCGCTCCGCGCCTTCGACCTCGCGGCCGACCCCCGCGAGGTCTCGCCGAGGGACCCCGAGGCCCTCCCCGGGGCGAGCGACCTCGTCGAGGCGATCCGCGCGCAGGAGCGGATCTGGACGGTGTTCCAGGAGCTGCACGCGGGCTCGGCGGCCGAGGGCGAGCTCACGGAGGAGCTGGCGGCGGAGCTCGAGGCGCTCGGGTACCTGAAGTGAGTCGTGCGCGCGCGAGAGTCTCCGATTCCACCTGCGTCCTCCCGCATCGGCCGCCGTCCTTACGGGCATGAGAACCACAGCTCACCGCGTCCACGTGGCGCTCGACGTCACCGACCTCGACGCCTCCATCCGCTTCTACCGTGCGCTCCTCGGCTCCGAGCCGACGAAGGTGCGCACCGACTACGCGAAGTTCGAGCCGGCGCACCTCCCGCTGCACCTCGCCCTGAACGCCGGCGCCTGCTGCCGTCCGGGCCCCTCCGGCGGCGTGTCGCATTTCGGTCTGCAGACCTTCGATTCCGCCGTGCTCGAGGACGAGCGGCGCCGGCTCTCGGCGGCGGGTCTCGCGCTCGACGACGAGCGCGAGGTCGTCTGCTGCCACTCGAAGCAGGACAAGTCGTGGGCGACCGATCCCGACGGCCATCGGTGGGAGGTCTTCCGCGTGACGGAGCCCGACCGGTGAGCGACGAAGTCTCCGACCTCTGGGGACGCTTCGCGGACCCGCTCCGCACCGCCTGGCTGCGGCGCGGCGTGCGCGCGGCGGACGCCGACGACCTCCTGCAGGAGACCTTCCTGCGCATCCAGCGCGGTCTGCCGCGCCTGCGCGAGAGCGCCGTCGTCACGGCCTGGGTCCGCGCGATCGCACGCAACGTCCTCGCCGATCACCGGCGCGCGCGGGCGCCCGTGGTCCTTGAGGAGCCCGAACGCGTCGAGGACGAGGCGCGCGACCCGAGCCTCGACGCCGTGGCGGCCGGGTGGCTGCGCGGCATGATCGAGCGGCTCCCGCCCGTCGATCGCTCGGTGCTCGTGCTGTCGGATCTGGAGGAGCGGCCCCTCGCCGAGGTCGCCGCCCGGACGGGGCTCTCCCTCACGGCGACGAAATCGCGCGTCCAGCGCGGGCGGCGGAAGCTGCAGCGGCTCCTCGTCGAGTGCTGCCGCTTCGAGACGGACCGCCGCGGAGGGATCGTCGGCTACGAGAGGCGCGGCCCGCGGTGCATCGCCGAGGGTTGCGACGGCACGGCCCCGCCCGACGAGGGCGCGCTCACGGCGCGAAGGCGTGCAGGCAGCCGTCGCGCGTGACGGCGAAGAGGGCGTTCCCCGAGAGCGCGAGGGACGCGGCGATCGGCGATCCGACGCGGGCCCACCAGGCCGTGATCCCCGAGCGCGCGTCGACGGCGTAGAGCCGGCCGTCGTTCGCGCCGAACCAGAGGTGGTGACCCGCGACGACGGGCGTGCCGCCGATGGCGCGCCCCTCGGGCCGGCCGGGCACCGGCGCGTCGAGGGCCTGCGCCGCGCCGCGCCAGGACCAGCGCGTGCCACCGCTCTTCGCGTCGAAGGCGACGAGCCGCGCGTCGGGCGCCGTCACGACGACGAAGTCGCCCGCGAGGACGGGCGCGCCCGCTTCGCCGCCGAGATCGACGGGGCTCTCCCAGAGCGTCTCGCCCGTCGTGACGTCGATCCGTCGCAGCGTGCCTCCCACGACGGCGAAGAGGGCGCCGCTCTCCGAGAAGGTGGCGGAGCGCGCGCCGAGGAGCGATTCGGCGGGAGTCCATGCTCGCTCGAGCGTGCTCACGTGACGGACGACGACGCCCGGCGGCTCGGGCAGCGCCACGAGGTCGCCGAAGACGGTCGGCTGCGGAGGATCGTCGCGCTTGTTGAGCGGGCCGCGCACGAGCCCGAAGCCGGTGCGGCGAACGGTCTCCTCTCCGAATCGGAAGCTCGCGATCTGCGAGTCCGTCACCGCGAGCCCATGCTCGCCCGCGAGCGCGAGCGTCGCGTCGCCGCCGAGCGCGGAGCCGTCCGGCGGCTCGAGGACGTGCTCGGGCTTCGTCGGGCGCGTCGCGCCGCGCACGACGTCGAAACGGCGCAGCGCGCCGGAATCCATCAGGACGAGCACGTCGCGACCGAAGGCGATGGGCGCCGACGCGGGGCCGCCGTCGATCGAGGCTCGCCAGGCGAGCGCGCCCGTCACGGCGTCGAGCGCCACGAGGTCGCCCGCGCCCGCACGGTGGCGCACGGCCGCGACGACGCGGCCGCTCGCGACGACGGCGCTTCCCCGGACCGGCTCGCCGCCGAGCCAAGTGGACCAGGCGGGACGGAGCGGCGGCGCGAGCGCCGTGGCCGCGATCGAGCTCCCGCGCGCGTCGCCGCGCTCCGTCGGCCAGTCGGCGCCGGTGCGCACCCGCGGCGGATGGTCGGCCGGCGCGATGCCGAAGGCGTTCCGCGTCTCCCAGGCGTGGCCGCGGTCGTCCTCCACGAGGAGCACCGTCTCGCAGGCGCCCGGCGCGAGGGGCGTCACGTCGACGGTGGCGCGCCAGAGCGTGCCGCCGGCACGCGCGAGCGACGACTGCGCCTCGTGGCCCGCGCCATCGCGCAGGCGGACGGTGACGCGCACGGGGTCGGCGAAGGAGTCCTCGAGATGGGCGCGCAGGTCGAGGACGCCTCGCGGCACGGTGCCGCCGGCCTGGGGCCACAGCAGGCTCGCGCGGCGGTGGGAGCCGAGCGAGCGCACCTCGTTCACGATCGCGCCTTCGGCAACGCGCAGGACGCGGAAGCCGCGCGGCGATCGGTCGGCGCCGCCCACGAGGAGCGGTGGCGTCGCCTGGGCCGATGGGTCGCGCCAGAGGGTCCCGCTCCCCTGGAGGAGCAGGCTCGGACGGTCGCGCGGGAGCGGAACCGCGTCGCGGCGCGCTGCACCGCCGAGGACCACGGCGAGCGGTCGTTCCTCGGGAGCGCCCGCGAGGAAGGCCTCGAGGAACGCGAGACCCTCGGGCGACGGCGCGTCGAGGAGGACCACGAGCCAGGCGCCCGTGTCGAAGGCGTAACGCGGGGATCGCGTCGTGCCGCGGAGATCGATTCCCTCGACGGGGAGCTCCGCCGTGCGCCGCAGCGTCTCCGCGCCAGGCCCGTCGAATCCCGTCGCGAGGACCGCCCAGGGCCGGCGCGCCATCCCGGCGATGTCGGCGATCACCGTGCGCGCACGTTCCGCCGCCGCGTCGTCGGCGAGCGCGAGACCCGCGGCATGCACCAGCACCGCCGGGTCGCCCTCCGGCGCGCGCCGCTCGAGGCCGAAGGCGAGGGGCGCCTCGCCCGCCGGCCGCAGGAACCAGGGCGTCGTCGGGCGCCACGTGCCCTCGCGGATCAGGAAGACCGGGCCCTCGCCGGCCGGCGCCTCGATCGCGAAGCGCCCCTCGCCGTCCGTCGCCGTCACGGCCACGCCATTGGAGACGCGGATCGAAGGCACCGGCGGCTCCTCCGCCTGGCGCACGCCGTCGGCGTTCCGGTCCTCGAAGACGACGCCGAGGACGGGCGAGGCGGCGGGCTGCTTCGCGGCGCGATCCTGCGCGAGAGCGGCGACGGAGAGGGCGGCCCACAGACCGAGCGTGGCGTGGTGCATGGCGGGAGCATGCACTCGGCTCGGCGCGGGAGAAGGACCCGCGTCCGCGCGTCAGGCCCGCAGGCTCTCCCGGATCGCGTCCCAGCGGTCGCGGTAGGGGCGCGCGCCGCGCCGCTCGTAGCAGGCGACCAGGTTCGCGCACATGCGGACGAGCGTGTCGCGCACGCCCGTCTCGGCGAAGTGCTCGGGCGTCACCGGGAGGCCGCGCAGGGAGAGCATCCGCATGGCGTCCTGCAGGGGGAAGCGGCGCCCCGTGAGCGGATCGAGGAAGAGGTCGGCCTCCGGCGGTCCGATGCGCACGAGGTAGTGGCCCGGCGCGCCGATGCCGCGTGCCTCGACGCCGGCGCGGTGCGCCACGAGCAGGTAGATCGCGGCCAGGGAGATCGGGATGCCCTTGCGGCGCTCGAGCACGCGATGGAGGAAGGAGTTGTCCGGATCGTCGAACTCCTCCTCGTTGCCCCGCAGGCGATGCTCCGAGGCCAGCAGCCGCGCCAGCTCGGCGGCGAGCGCCGCCGGAGGATGGTGCTTGGAGACGCGCACGCGGAGCTGATCGCCGAGCGCGTCGAGGATCGCGGTGTAGGCGGGGCGGTCGAGGTCGGGGTACTCCACCTGTGCGAGCAGGAACGCGCCCTCCTCGAGGGAGATCGACTCCTCGGGCCCGCGCGCGAAGGCGGCGATGCGCGCCGTCGCGTTCTCGCGGCGGATCTCGAGGAGTGCCGTCCGCGCGCGCACGCGGAGCTGCGCGTCGTCGCCGGCGACGGCCTGCCGCAGCGCCTTCTCTCCCGCTTCTCCCATGGCCCGCAGCTTCTGCCGCGCCGCCGCGACGACGGTCGGCGAGTCGTCCAGCAGGAGCCCCATCAGGGCGGCGAGGGTGCGTTGTTCGAGGGAGGTCATGGGAGCTTCGCTTGTACGGCGCACGCGCGAAGCGCGCAATGCTCCGCGGGTATCCTTCGACGTCTCGCTCCCGCCTCGCTCCCCTCGGAATCCGACGTGCCGCCCGTGAACGCTGCCTCGCTCCCCTCCGTCGTCGTCACCCACGCCGTCCGCACGCCGATCGGCAAGTTCCTCGGCTCCTTCTGGCCGATGTCGGCGGCCGACCTCGGCGTCGCGGCGGTGCAGGGGCTCCTCGCGCGCTCGGGCGTCGGTCCGGCGCTCGTGGGGCAGCTCGTCTTCGGCAACGGCCGCCAGGCCGGCGGCGGACCGAACGTCGCGCGGCAGGTCTCCGTGCGCGCGGGCATCCCGGAGGCGTCGCCCGCCTACACCGTGAACATGGCCTGCGCGTCGGGGCTGAAGTCGATCCTGCTGGCGGCGGAGGCGATCCAGCTCGGACGCACGCGCTTCGCCGTCGCCGGCGGCACGGAGTCGATGACGAACCTGCCATTCCTCCTGCCGAAGATGCGGCAGGGCTACCGCCTGGGCCACGAGCGCGTGGTCGACGCCATGTACCAGGACGGCTTCCTCTGCCCGCTCTCGAAGATGGTGATGGGGGAGACGGCCGAGAAGCTCGCCCGCGAGGGGAGCATCACGCGCGAGGAGCAGGACCGCTTCGCCCTCGGCTCCCAGCACAAGTGCGAGCGCGCGCGCCGCGAGGGCGTCTTCGCCGACGAGATCGTGCCGGTCGCCGTGCCTGGGCGGCGCGGCGAGACGACGGAAGTCGCGGCCGACGAGCACCCGCGCGACGGCGCCACCATGGAGTCGCTCGCGAAGCTGCCGGCGGTCTTCGACTCGAAGGCCGGCACCGTCACGGCGGGGAACGCCTCCGGGATCACCGACGGCGCGGCGGCGGTGCTGCTCTGCGCCGAGGAGGAGGCGAGGAAGCGCGGGCTCCCGATCCTCGCGCGCCTCGGCGCGTCCACCGAGCGCGGCGTCGATCCTTCGGTCATGGGGATCGGCCCCGTTCCCGCCGTGCGCGATCTGCTCGCCGCGACGGGCGCGACGATCGACTCCTTCGACCTGATCGAGCTGAACGAGGCCTTCGCCGCGCAGGTGATCGCCTGCGACCGCGCGCTCCACCTCCCGGCCGACCGTCTCAACGTGAACGGCGGCGCCATCGCCCTCGGTCATCCGATCGGCGCCACGGGCGCGCGCATCGTGGTGACGCTCCTCCACGAGATGCGCCGGCGCCGCGCGAAGAAGGGTCTCGCGACGCTCTGCGTCAGCGGTGGGATGGGCGTCGCCGTCGAGTTCTCGTCCGGCTGAGTCGCCAGCGCCACCGTCGATCGCGGAGGGCGAAGTCGCGTTGGTAGGATCGGGCGCACCACTCCGAGGGACTCCATGCGCACCGAGCTCGCGTTGCTGCCGTTCGCGCTCGTCGTCGTCGCCGTTCCGATCCAGGGACCGAGCCAAGGCCCCGCGTCGGTCCGGCAGGCGGACACGGTCGATCTCCGCTGGAAGTGGGAGACGGGGACGGGACGCATCTACGAGTGGAAGTCGGAGACGACGGCGCGCGGGAGCGACCAGCGAGGCGACGAGCACCGGGCCGTGCGGACGGAGGAGGTGCAGTGGCACCTCCTGGGAATTCGCATGCCGGGGAACGGGGAACTCCAGGTCCTCGCGATCCCGACTTGGATCCGCATCGTCGACGATCGAGGCGAAGGTTCCCGCGCGAGCGAATTCGACTCGCAACTCCTCAGCCCGCTCCCCTCGGATTCGCGTTCGCGCGCACTCGCACGACTCGTGCGTGCCCCATTCGTCCTGCGCATCGCCGAGGACGGTCGGATCGTCGCCTGTGAGCGTTCGACGCCGATCTCGTCGACCACCACCGTCGACGGAGTGCTCCAGGAGCCCGAACCACCGCCGGCCGATCCGAAGCAACGAGAGATCGAAGCGCTCGCCGCCGCCGGCGTCGAGGGGGCGATGCGTTCACGCCTGGAGACGATCCTTCGGTTCCCGATCCACGACGGGCCGGTGGCCCGTGGCGATGCGTGGGAGGCCGACTGGCACGGTGGCTCCTTGTCGACACTCGATCCGGCGATGAACGCCCGGGTGCGCCTCTCGCTCCGCTCGCTGGGCGTGGTCCAGGCGATGCCCGAAGCGTGGATCGTCTTCGACGCGGCGAAGGTGCCCGTTGCCTCCGAGGTGTCGAGCGACGTCGTCTCTCGCTCGCTCGAGGCGCGGGGCAGCACGACGCCGGGGGGCCTCTTCGGTCCGGAGTTCTGGGGCGCGATCGCTGGATTCGGGAAGGCGATGCGCTCCATCCGCGCAGAGGTGCGGGGAGAGCTCTACTTCGATCACGTCGGAGGGCAGCTCGAGAGCCTTTCGGCGCGTCACGTGCTGGAGATGGCCTTCGACGGCGCGCAGCTCTCCGGCCCGCTCGCCGGAAGGGGACTTCTCGACCTCACCTGGGACACGCGAACGACGATTCGAAGGCTGAAGAGCTGAGCGACGACTCGCGCGCCTGCGCCCGCCGCACGCCCGCGTTCACGCGCCCGCCGTGCCGAACCACTCGGGCTCCTTGCCCTTCTTCCACTTGATGTTGCACCCGATGCTCGGCACCTGCGGCTCGGGGATCGGCCGGCCCGCCAGCAGCGCATCCATGGCGGCGCGGAGGTCGGCGGCCGTGACGGGCTTCCCGTTGCTCGGGCGGCTCGCGTCCAGCTGTCCGCGGTAGGCGAGCCGGCGCTCGCGGTCGAAGAGGAAGAAGTCGGGCGTGCAGGCGGCGCGGTAGGCCTTCGCCACTTCCTGCGTCTCGTCGAAGAGGTAGGGAAACGTGTAGCCCACCTCCTCGGCCTCCTTCGCCATGAGCTCGGGTGCGTCCTCGGGGTGCGCCACGATGTCGTTCGAGTTGATCCCCACCACGGCGATGCCGCGGTCCTGGTAGGCGCGGCAGGTGCGCGCGAGCTCGACGCGCACGTGCTTCACGAAGGGGCAGTGGTTGCAGAGGAAGATCACCAGGAGACCGGGCGTTCCTCGGAAGTCGTCGAGGGAGACCCATTTCCCCTGGGGATCGCGCAGCCGGAAGGGCGGCGCCACCGTGCCGAGCGCGACCATCGTGGAGGGAGTCTGGACCATCGTGTTCTTCTCCGGGGTTTCGGTTCGAGCGGCATCGACTCTACCACCTTCGCGCGGCGCTCCGACGGCGCGGTGTGCGCCGGAGAGCGAGGCCCGCGCGCGGCTCGAATGCCTCTTCAGCGTCCTGCTAGAGTGCGCCTTCGACTTCTCTCGGAGCGGGCGCGCCGAGGCGCAGCCTCCCGAGGTCATTCCTGGAACTCTGCATCGGAGGATCGAATCGATGGCCATTTCGAACGTGGGTGTGATCGGTTGCGGCTTGATGGGACACGGCATCGCCCAAGTGGCGGCGGCGGGGGGCCACGACGTGACCGTCGTGGAGTCGGATCCGAAGGCGCTCGACTCGGGCCTGAAGCGCATCGAGGGATCGCTCGCGAAGCTCGTGGAGAAGGGAAAGCTCCAGGCGCCCGACGCGAGCAAGATCCGCGACCGCATCCACCCGTCGACGAAGGTGTCCGACCTCGCGCAGGCCGATCTCGTGATCGAGGCGATCGTCGAGGACCTGGAGGTGAAGAAGAAGCTCTTCGCGGAGCTCGGGAAGACGACGAAGGCCGAGTGCATCCTCGCGTCGAACACGTCGTCGTTCCCGATCGGCGAGATGGGCGCCGCGTCGGGCCGTCCCGCGCGCATGGTGGGTCTCCACTTCTTCAACCCCGTGCAGCTGATGCCGCTCGTGGAGGTCGTGCGCACGGCGAAGACCGACGAGGCGTCCTTCCAGGCGGCCTTCGAGTTCGGCAAGCGCTGCGGCAAGACGCCGGTCGCCGCCAAGGACACGCCGGGCTTCATCGTGAACCGCCTCCTGGTGCCCTACATCCTCGAGGCGATCCGCATGGTGGAGCGCGGCGACGCGTCGCCGGAGGACATCGACACGGCGATGAAGCTCGGATGCGGTTACCCCATGGGCCCGATCCATCTGCTCGACTACGTGGGCCTCGACACCACGCAGTCGATCGCCGAGGGCTGGGAGAAGCGCTTCCCGACGGAGACGCTCTTCAAGGTGCCCGCGAAGCTGAAGGCTCTCGTCTCGGAGAAGCGTCTCGGCCGAAAGAGCGGGAAGGGGTTCTACGAGTGGGAGGGCGACAAGCCGAAGGCGCGCTGAAGCCCGCCCGGCCGCGTCGCGCTCCCGCAACCGAACGGGAGGGGCCGCCGTAGGCGGCGCCTCCCGACCCCGCCTTGCTTTCGATCGATGGCTCTCGACACTGCATCCAGCTCCATGGGACGAAACTTCCTCTCGACGATCGCCGCCGGCGCGCTCCTCCTCACCGCCGCCACGCGCGACGCGAACGCGTCTCCTCCGGCCGCCGGACCTCTGCGGCCGCCGCATCCGATCCGGCAGGGCGTCCCCGAGGACGAGGTGCGGATCGAGTGGCTCGGAACCACCTATCGCATCGGCGGGAAGATCCCGATCACGGTGAGCACGCGGAACGAGGCGGTCGCGAAGACGCTCTCTCCGTCGGGGCTCGTCGTGAAGACCTCCGACGGGCGGGAGCACCGGCTCCGCTCGACGGCGACGGGGGGGGCGCCGACCCAAGACTCCGGCCTCTGGAGCCTCGCCCTCGACGCGGGCGAGACGAACGAGACGCCGCCGGCGGGCCGCTTCGAGGTCCACTACGAGTACGCCGAGGGCGAGCGGACGAAGCCGCTCGCGGGCGTGCTGGTGAAGCCCGTCGCGCAGCCGCTCTCCATGCTCGAGAAGGAGCCGTCCAAGGCGGCCGTCCTGCTGGAGACGAGCCTCGGCCCGATCCTCGTGGGGCTGCGCCCCGACAAGGCGCCCGAGACGGTGAAGAACTTCGTGCGCCTCGCCTCCGAGGGCTTCTACGACGGCAAGATCTTCCACCGCATCGTGCGCGGCTTCATGGCGCAGGGCGGCGCGCACCGGCCCGACGGCACGATCGCGACGTCGCCGACCATCCGCGGCGAATTCTCCGACCTGTCCCACGAGCGCGGCACGATCTCCATGGCGCGCGGGCCCGACCGGAACAGCGCCACGTGCCAGTTCTTCATCTGCTTCGCGAACCACCGCGAAGTGCTCGATCGGGAGTACGCCGCCTTCGGGAAGCTGATCGCCGGCTTCGAGGCGCTCGACCGCATGGCGCTCGCGCCGGTGATGGCGGGACCCGACAACGAGATGTCGAAGCCGCTCGAGCCGCCCGTGATCCTGAAGGCGACCGTCGTGGAGCGGCCGTGACGGAGCGTCTCGCGCGCGCCGTTCGGATCGGGCTGCTTCCGATCGCCGGCGTCCTCCTGCTGGGGGCCCAGGATGCACAGGAGGCGGCGCGGCCCGCGGGGCTCCGGGTCTCCGTCGAGGCGACGCCTCCGATCTGGATCGCCGGCCATCCGCTGGGAGTGACGCTCGTCTTCGAGAACCGCGACGACGTGGTCCGGCGCATCCCCGCGTCGTGGACGCTCGGCAGCGGCCTCGAGCTCCGCGAAGTGCGCCAGGGCGCCCACGGTCGCCCGGCGCCGGGCGGCGACCGGGAGCCGCAGGTGGTGCCGGCTCTCCGCGGCGTCTCGGTCCCGGCCGATCTTCCCGCCGACTGGCCGCTGCCTCCGCACGGCCGCCTCGAGGTGTCGCTGGAGCTGCGGTCGATCGAGCCGCCGCCGGGCGACGCCTTCGACCTCATCTTCCGCGCGACGGACCCGCCGGCCGTCTGCACGGAGGCGCGGGTCGAGCGCGTCGAGGACCTGACGGGGGCCCACGCCGTCCTCGAGACCGACCTCGGGCGGATGGTGCTCGCGCTCGACGTGCGCGCCGCGCCCCTCGCGCTCCGCAACTTCGTGAAGCTCGCGGAGTCGAAGTTCTACGACGGCGTCTCCTTCCACCGCGTGGAGAAGGGGCTCTACGTCCAGGCCGGCGACCCCGAGTCGAAGTCGGGCGATCCGGCGTCCTTCCCCGGCAACCAGGGAATGACCTTCGACCAGCGTCCGATTCCGCTGGAGCGGTCGCGCGCAGTCTTCGAGCGCGGCACCGTCGGTCTCGCGCGCGTGCCCGACGAGGTCTACCGACAGTTCCGCGCGGCCCTCGCGCAGCTCTACGAGGCGGCCGACGACGCCGATCTCGACGCGAAGCTCCGCAAGCACTGGCCATCGGCGGCCGTGCTCGACGAGAGCCGCGCCGCGCTGGCCTCCGGAGGCTCGCAGTTCTTCATCTGCACCGCCTCCGCGCCCCACTTCCAGAATCGCTATGCCGCCTTCGCGAAGGTCGTCGAGGGACTCGACGTCCTCTCCGCCATCGAGGGCCTGGAGGTCCTCGGAGGCCAGGCGGCGAGCCCGCACCTGCGGGAGCGTCCGGTCCGCGCCGTCCGCATCCGATCCGTTCGGATCGTCCGCGACGGCTCCGCCCGCACGCCCCCGCCCTCGCCCGTTCCTTCCGCACCCGCTACCCAGAAGTGACTCCATGACTTTCGACGTCGAGAAGGCCGACCTCTCCCGCACCCGCGCCCGCATCGAGACGAACTTCGGCCCGATGACGCTCGAGTTCCTCGCCGACAAGGCTCCCGCGACCGTCAAGAACTTCGTGAAGCTCGCCGCCAAGGGCTTCTACGACAACCTCTCGTTCCACCGCGTCGTGAAGGGATTCATGATCCAGGGCGGCTGCCCGAAGGGCGACGGAACCGGCGACGCCGGCTACAAGCTGAAGGCCGAGTTCAACGACACGCCGCACGCGCGCGGCGTCGTGTCGATGGCGCGTGCCTCCCAGCCCGACTCGGCGGGATGTCAGTTCTTCATCTGCCACGCGGCGGCGAGCTTCCTCGACGGCGAGTACACGGCCTTCGGCCGCATCGCGCCCAGCGACAAGGAGAGCCTCGAGACCCTCGACAAGATCGCGGGCGTGGACGTGGGCGCCGGCTCCGGTGGCGAGCGGTCGCGGCCGAAGCAGCGCGTCGCCATCGAGAAGATCGTGATCTCGCAGGTGTGAGCCGCGACGCGAGCATCGCTCGGGGGAGTGGGCCGCGCGAACAGCCCGTGGCGGAAGTCCTCCGAGCGGAGCCACGGGCCCCGCAGCCTCGCGCTCGCTTCGCGGAGCACAGATGTCTCGCGCCCGCTTCGCGGAGCACAGATGCCTCACTCTCGCTTCGCGGAGCAATATCGTCACGGGCTGCTAACCTCTTCGCCCTTCGTCTCCCCGCACCCGCCATGACCTTCGAGTTCCTCAAGGTGGCCGTCGACGACGGCCTCGCCCGCGTCACCATCGACCGCCCCAAGGCCAACGCCCTCAACCGCCAGGTGGTGGTGGAGCTCGGCCGCTGCTTCACGGAGCTCCGCGACGCGGAGACCGTCCGCGCCGTGATCCTCACGGGGGCGGGGGAGAAGTTCTTCGTCGCCGGCGCGGACATCGGCGGTCTCGCGGACTTCGCGAACCGCAAGGATGCGCTGGGCGCGCGCGCCGACTCGCGGCTCGGCCAGGACACGCTGAACGTCCTCGAGAACCTCGGGAAGCCGACGATCGCGGCCATCAACGGCTTCTGCCTCGGCGGCGGCCTCGAGCTCGCGCTCGCCTGCACGCTCCGCACGGCCGCGACGACGGCGAAGCTCGGTCTGCCGGAGGTCACGCTCGGCATCATCCCGGGCTACGGCGGCACGCAGCGGCTCGCGCGCATCGCCGGCGCCGGAGTCGCGCGCGAGTGGATCCTCACGGGCGAGCCCTACGCCGCCGACGAGGCGCTCCGGGTCGGCGTCGTGAACCGCCTCTTCGAGCCTGCCGCGCTCCTGGAGGGCACCGAGAAGCTCGCGCGCACGATCCTGTCGCGCGCGCCCGTCGCCGTCCGCTATGCGATGGAGGCCGTGGCGCGGGGTCTCGAGACGAGCCTCGCCGACGGCCAGAAGCTCGAGAGCGACCTCTTCGGCATCCTCGCGACGCTCGACGACACGAAGGAGGGCATGAACGCCTTCCTCGAGAAGCGCGCCGCCAAGTTCGCCGGCCGCTGATCGTTCGCCCGCGCGGCCGCGCACTCGTCGCGGCGGCGCGGCTCCCTCTCTGACTCGACTCCCCGCTCACCCGCGCACGCCGCCCATGACCTCCCGCCCCGAGCTCGTCCTCTCCGCCGGCGCCCGCACGGCCATGGCGGAATACTCCGGCACCCCCGGCTTCGGCAAGTTCCAGGACCTGTCGGCGATCCAGCTCGCGGCGCATGCGGCGCGCGCCGCCCTCGAGCGCGCGAAGATCGCGCCGGAGCGGATCGATCAGGTCTTCGTCGGGAACGCGCTGCAGACCTCCACCGACGCCATCTATGGCGCGCGCCACGTGGCGCTCCATGCGGGCCTCCCCGTCACGGTGCCGGCGCTCACCCTGAACCGGCTCTGCGGGTCGGGCCTCCAGTCGATCGTCTCCGCCTGCCAGGCGATCCTCCTCGGCGAGGCGGAGATCTGCCTCGCGGGCGGCATGGAGAACATGTCCCAGGCGCCCTTCGTCCTGCGCGGCATCCGGACGGGCATTCGCTTCGGCACGCAGCCGCCCCTCGAGGACCTGCTCTTCTCGTCGCTGATGGATCCGTTCTGCAAGCTCTACATGGCGCAGACGGCGGAGAAGCTCGCGAAGAAGTTCTCGATCTCCCGCGAGGCGCAGGACGAGTTCGCCCTCCGGAGCCACCAGCTCGGCGCCGCGGCCGTGAAGAGCGGACGTTTCGCCGAGGAGATCGTCCCCGTCGAGGTGACGCGGGGCCGCACGAGCTTCGTCGTCGATGCGGACGACCACATCAAGCCCGACACGTCGGCGGAGAAGCTCGCGAAGCTCGGCGCCGCCTTCGGCAAGGAGGGCACCGTGACGGCGGGCAACGCCTCGGGGATCGTCGACGGCGCCGCGGCGGTGATCGTGACGACGGCGGAGCGCGCGAAGAAGGAAGGGATGCCGGTGCTCGCGAAGGTGCGCGCTTGGGGCTTCGCCGGCGTCGACCCGAGCGAGATGGGCTTCGGTCCCGTGCCCGCCATGGCGAACACGCTCGAGAAGGCGGGGCTGAAGCACGCGGACATCGGGCGCTACGAGATCAACGAGGCCTTCTCCGCGCAGTACCTCGCCTGCGAGAAGGCGGCGGAGCTCGACCGGAAGAAGGTGAACGTGAACGGCGGCGCCATCGCGCTCGGCCATCCGCTCGGCGCGACGGGCACGCGGATCACGCTCTCCCTCGCTCTCGAGCTGCGCCGCAGCGGTGAGAAGTACGGGCTGTCGTCGGCCTGCATCGGCGGCGGACAGGGCATCGCGATCCTGCTGGAGAAGGCGTAGCGCCGGACGGGCAGGGGCCGGGCAGGGGCCGGGAAAGGGGTCTGACCCCATTCCCGGGACGCGCACCCGGCGAGCCGAGGGGCGGAA
>CAZJHD010000070.1:0-22540 GCA_964545855.1 uncultured Planctomycetales bacterium | reverse complement strand
AAGCCGCAGCCGCTCGCAGCCGGCCGAAGCCCGGCGCCGATTTCTTCACGACCTCAGTCCCCTTTTCTCTCACTCTCCTCTCGCGGCGCGCGTGCGCGCCGCGAGAGGAGAGCGAGAGAAAAGGGTCTGACCCCATTCCCGGGACCTCGCTCCTCCCCCTCACCGCTCCGCAGCCTCTCTCCCCTTCGCGTCCTGCGGGTACCATCCGGCACGCCCCGCCGGCGGACTCACGAGGAGAACTCGAAGAGGACTGTCGCAGGAACACGCCCCCGGTCGACCTTGGCTCCGCCCTCCACAACGCCCCCTCCGCCTCGCGTCGCGCGCGACGACTTCCCGGCGCTCTCCTCGCGCGTCGTCGCCCGCACGCTCGCGAACGGTCTCCGCGTGATCGTGCTCCCGCGCGGCGAGGCGCCCGTCGCGTCGTTCCACACGTACGTCGACGTCGGCTCCGTCGACGAGCGGCCGGGGATCACGGGAATCGCGCACATGTTCGAGCACATGGCCTTCAAGGGCAGCCGGCGGATCGGCACGCGCGACTGGAAGGCCGAGGCGGCGGCGCTCGCGAAGGAGGAGGAGGCGTACCTCGCGTGGCGCGCGGCGCAGGAGAGCGCTGCCGACGGCGAATCCCAGCGCGCCGCACGCGACGCCTCCTTGCGCGCGAAGCGCGACGCCTTCGAGGACGCCGCCCGCGAGGCGCTCGCACTCGTCGCGAGCGAGGAGTTCTCCTCGGCGATCGAGCGCGCCGGAGGCGTGGGCCTGAACGCCACCACGGGCACCGACGCGACGCAGTACTTCTATTCGCTCCCCGCGAACAAGCTGGAGCTCTGGGCGTGGCTCGAGAGCGAGCGCTTCACCGATCCGGTGCTCCGCGAGTTCTACAAGGAGCGCGACGTGGTCCACGAGGAGCGGCGCCTGCGGACCGACTCGAATCCCCAGGGGAAGCTCGTGGAGGAGTCGCTCCTCGCGGCCTTCGACGGCCACCCCTACGGCCGTCCGGTGATCGGATTCCAGGCCGACCTCGACCGCTTCAGCCGCACGGAGGCCGAGGAGTTCCACCGGCAGACCTACGGCCCGTCGAAGATGGTGCTCGCGGTCGTCGGCAAGGTGGACGCGCAGGCAACGCACGACGTGATCGCGCGCTACTTCGAGCGCATCCCGGCGAACCGGCCGGCTCCACCGCCGCCGGATCCGGGGCCGCGGGCGCCGGGCGAGCGCCGCGTCGAGGTGCCCCTCGCCGCGCAGCCGATCTGGCTCGCGATCTTCCGGCGGCCGTCCGTGCGGCACCCCGACGACGCCGCCTACACGGCCCTCGCCGACCTCCTCGGCGGCGGCACCTACTCGCGGCTCCACCGCGCCGTCGTGAAGTCGGGCCTCGCCGTCGTGGCGCAGGCGTTCCCCACGTTCCCCGGCGAGAAGTACTCGACGGGCTTCGGCATCTGGGCCATGCCCTCCCACGGCCACACCCTCGCCGAGGTCGAGGCCGCCATCGGCGCCGAGATCGAGCGCCTCGCGCGCGACGGCTGCGGCGAGGCGGAGATGGAGGGCGTGCGGCTGCGCGCGAAGACCGAGTTCCTCCTCGGCATCGAATCGAACGACGGCCTCGCGCGCGAGCTCGCGCGGCACGAGGCGATCCTCGGCGGCTGGGCGGAGACCTTCCGGCAGCTCTCGCGCTTCGAAGCGGTGACGGCGCGCCGGGTGCAGGATCTCGCGCGCGACGCGCTCGCGGTCTCGAACCGCACGGTGGCGACGATCGTCCCGGCGAATCCGGCGGCCGCGGCCGCCGCGGGAGCAGCGGATGCGTGAGCGGATGACGGATCCCGCCTCCTACCACGACCTCCGGTTCCCCGAGCTTCCGGCCTTCCGCCCGAGCGCTCCGGCCCTCGAGACGCTCGGCAACGGGCTGCGCGTCTACTGCATGGAGGACCACGAGATCCCACTGGTCTCCGTGCGCGTGTCGATCCGCACGGGTTCCGTCTGGGAGAGCGCCGACCGCGTCGGCCTCGCGAGCGTGCTGGCGCAATCGATCCGCTCCGGCGGCAGCGCGGCGACGCCGGGCGACGCGCTCGACGACGAGCTCGGCGCGCTGGCGGCGATGCTGCAGGTGAGCATCGGCGGCACCTCCGGCGCCGCCTTCGCCACCTGCCTCCGCGAGAAGCTGCCGCGCGTCCTCGAGCTGCTGGCGGAGGTGCTGCGCACGCCGGCGCTCCCCGAGGACCGCATCGAGCTCGCGCGCTCCGCTCTGCGGACGGGGATCGCGCGGCGCAACGACCAGATCGGCCAAGTCGCGCAGCGGGCCTTCCAGATCGCGCTCTTCGGCGAGACGTCGCCCTTCGCGCGGGAACCGGAGCTCGAGACCGTCGGCGCCATCACGCGCGAGGATCTGCGCGCGTTCCACGAGCACTCCTTCGGAGCCGACCGCGTCGCCATCGGCCTCGTGGGCGACTTCGATCCCGCGGCGGCACGCACCCTCGTCGAGCGCCACTTCGGCGACTGGCGTCCCGCCCTCGGCGGGCTGCCGGCGGTCGCCATGGACCCTCTCCCCGTCTCGGGGCGGAGCGTCGTCTTCCAGGAGAAGAGCGACGTCAACCAGACGAACCTCATCGTCGGTGCGCCGGGCGTGCGCCGCGACGACCCCGATTGGGCGGCGCTGCGCGTCGGCTCCTTCGTCTTCGGCGCCGGCGGCTTCAGCACGCGGCTCATGCGCAAGGTGCGCACGGAGATGGGCCTCGCCTACTCCGTCGGAGGCGGCTTCTCCGCCGAGTACGAGCGGCGCGGCATCTTCCGCGCCGCCTGCCAGACGAAGAGCTCCACCACCGGGCTCGCTCTCGACACGCTCCTGCGCGAGATCGAGAGGCTGCGCGCGAGCCCGCCGACGGCCGCCGAGGTCGACCTCGCGCGCGACCAGATCCAGAACGCCGAGATCTTCGACTGGGACTCGCGCGCCGAGATCCTCGGCCGGCGCATGACGCTCGACTACCACGGCTATCCGCCGGACTACCTGGAGCGGCTGAACGAGCGCATCCGCGCCGTGGGCCCGAAGGACGTGGCGGCCGCGATCGAGCGCCACCTCGACCCGAAGCATCTCCGGATCGTCGCCGTCGGAAAGTCGGCGGACTTCGACCGGCCGCTCGCGGACTTCGGTCCGGTGACGGTGCTCGATTTGAAGTAGCTGTCCGCGCGCTACGGCGTGCGCCGCGCCGACCGCTCCCGCGCGAGGAGCCGCACCTTCCGATCGGCGCCCCAGCGGTAGGGACCCGTCGCGCCGCCGGCGCGGACGACACGGTGGCAGGGCACGAGCACGGCGAGCACGTTGCGCGCGCAGGCGCTGCCGACGGCGCGCGCGGCGCCGAGCGATCCGACCGAGGCCGCCACGTCGCCGTAGGTGCGCGTCGCTCCGGGAGGGATCGTCCGCAGCGCGCGCCAGACGCGGAGCTGGAACGGCGTTCCCGAGCCGTCGAGCGGCACGCCGAGCGGGACGCGCGCGTCGGCGAGGTGGCGCAGCACCGCGCGCACCCAGAGCGTGCGCGCCGCGCCGCGCGCGAGCTCGGCGCGGGGGAACTCGCGGCGCAGCTCCGCGGCGAGGGCCTTCGGGTCGTCGCCGAGGAAGACCGCGCAGACGCCCGCGTCCGTCGTCGCCACGAGGACGCGCCCGAGCGCGCTCCGCTCGACCGTCCAGCCGATGCGGAGACCGGCGCCGCCCCGTGCGTAGCGGCCCGCCGTCATGCCGAGGCCCTCGCGCGCCGCGCGCGCGACGCCGCGGCTCGATCCGAAGCCGGCCGCGTAGCCGGCGTGCGCGACGCCGGCGCCCGCGCGCAGCGTCCGCCGGAGACGCACCGCGCGGAGCGCCTCGGCGCACTCGCGCGGCGAGAGACCCGTCGCCGCGCGGAAGCGGCGCTGCAGATGGAAGGGGCTCGTCCCCGTCTCGGCCGAGAGCGCGGCGAGGGTCGCCAGCCCCGAATCCCCCGCCAGGCGCTCCAGCACGCGCGCCGACGCCGCGTCGAGCCCGGGGCGCGCCCCCGCCTCCGGCCGGCAGCGCCGGCAGGCGCGGTAGCCCGCGCGCCGTGCGTCGGCGGGCGTCGCGAAGAAGCGGACGTTCCGCCGCAGCGGACGCCGCGCGGCGCAGCTCGGCCTGCAGAAGACTCCCGTCGTCGCCACGCCGTACACGAAGCGCCCATCGGCGCCGGCGTCGCGCCGCTCGACGGCGGTCCAGGCGCGCGCCTGCGATCGGATCGGATCCATGGGCGCACTCTCGCCGACGGGCGGAGAGCGCGCGATCCGCTTCTTGCGGCCGAATCCCGATTGCCGCGAAGGGCGACCGGCGGGCATTCTCAGGAGGCGGCGCGGCCTGCGCCGCCGGCCGGAGGATTCGATGGCAGTGCGCGATCGCGCGTGGCTCGTGGCGGGACTCGGGGGCGTCGCCCTCGGTCTCGCCATCGGCCTCTCCCTCGGCGTCACGGCGTTTCAGGGTCGCGGCGCGGAGCGCGGCGCGACGGGAGGCGAGCGGATCCCGAGCGCGCTGCAGGAGAACGTCACGGTGCCCGCCGCCGTCGAGACGACCCCGCGGGCGAACGCGGAGGACGACGGCGCGCCGGCGCCGTCCGCGCCGCGCACGGACGATCCCGCCGTCGCGGTCGCGGCGCGCATCCCCGTCGCGGCCGACGCGGGCGCGGTGCCCGCCGGCTGCATTCGTGGCCGCGTCGTCGACGAGGCGGGACGGCCCGTGCAGGGAGTCGCCGTGCGCTGCTGGCCCGTGAGGATGGAGGACGTCGCGAGGCGGATCCTCGAGCCCTGGAGAGACGACGCGACGCACCAGGGGGCGCCGCCGCCCGCCGTTCCATCGGTGGACACGGTTCTCCGGAATGCGGCGCACTCGTACCGCGCCGCACTCGCGTCCTTTCGCGACGCGACGAGCGACGCCGACGGCCGCTTCGAGCTCCCGGCGATGCCGGCCGGGAGGTATTCGATCCGCGGGTTCAAGGAGGGCCTGATCGTCGAACCGGTCGCGGAGCCGGATCGGACGTACGGGCCAGGCTCCCGCGTCGTGCTGATCGCGCATCGCTCGGTCGCGGTCCCGGTGCGCGTCCTCGGCCCCGACGGTCGGACGGCTCCGTCCGCGACCGTGATCTTCAGGACACGAGATCCCGTCGAGTCCTTCGTCGACGTGCTTCGATGGACCGCCGAGTCCCCCGACCTACGGCTCCGACCGGGCGCGTGGACCGTCACCGCGAGCACGCGGAGCCGTGAGCTCGACCCCGATGCATGGTCGGAGTACTCGCTCTCCTCGGAACCGCGAGACCTCGACCTGCTCGCGACCGGGCCCGTCGATGTCGTGGAGCTCCGACTTCGCGCGCCGATCGGCATCCGCGGTCGTGTCTTCTTCCCCGATGGCGAGCCGACGAGCGAGTGCTTCGTCCTCTGTGCGAAGGCTCTCGCCGGGGAACCGGCGGGTCCGAGCGTCCTGAGGCATCCCGAAAGGAGCGCTCGTGTGGGCAACGGCGAGCCCTACTCGTTCGACGACCTCGCTCCCGGCCCCTGGGTCGTCGGCTTCGCGGCCGTTGGGGATCCGGAGATCACGAGCTGGTTCGCGGTCGACGTGCGCGAGGGCCTCGTCGAGCAGGACTTCCACGTGCCCGAGATCGCGCCCGAGGACGCCTGGATCGTGCGCGTCGTGGGACCCGACGGCGGGTCCGTCCACGACGTCACGTTCTCTTTGGAGCGCCGACTCGGGGAGCAGGTGTACCCGATCGAGACGCGCATTGCGTCGAGGGAGCCCGGCGAGTTCTTCGTCGTCCCGAGCCTCGGCCGCCGCGCCATGAGCCACGAGGCTTCCTCGACGGAAACGCACGTGCTCACGGCGAGGAGCCGGCGGCTCGGCACGGCGTCCACCCAGCTCTCGCCTGCGCAAGGGATCGTCTCGCTCGCCTTCGCAGCACCGGCGACGCTGATGGTTCGGATCCAAGGTGGTGCGGGCAGCGCGTCCGTGAAGCACGCGAGGGTTCATCTGCTGCGACCTCAGCCCCAGGGTCCCCCGCAGTGGATGCTCGCGCTGCAGTCGATCGAGGAGAGCGGCGAGTATCGGTTCGAGCCTCTTTCCCCAGGCGAGGCGCTGGTGATGCTCTCGACCGAGGCGACCGGCATCCGCCGCGAGCTGTCCCGGACGCGCATCGTCGTTCGGCCCGGGAAGAACGAGATCACGCTGCCTCTGCCGGTGCTGCATCGCCTCGTCGTTCGCGCGCCTCGTCTCGCCGTCACGGTCGGGCTCGCGCTCGAGTCCAGCGACGACGGCGCCGAGGGCATCAGCGACTACGAGGAAGTCGGCGCCGACGGCTCGGCGTCGTTCGAGCTCCTGCCGGCCGGCCTCTACACGATCCGTTGCTGGGGCACGTCCGCCACGGGCCGCATGCGCGTGCGCGTCCCCGGGAGCCCCGTCGTCGACTTCGTCCCCGATCCGGTCCAGGTACTCGACGTGGAGATCACCGATCCGAGCGGGCTCCTCGCGGGCGCGGGCTTCCGCAGCGGCGACCGCATCGTCGCCATCGACGGCAAGGAGTTCGGCAGCGCCGACGAGCTCGAGGCGCTCCGCGCGGCGGCGGTCCTGAGACCCGCCGTCGAGGTCCGCGTCGAGCGCGGCGGGTCGACGGTCGCGCTCACGATCGAGCCGCGCCTGCTCCGCCCGCACGCGAATTCCGGGGGCACGCTCCGGTCGGGGAAGCGCTGAGGGAGCGCGCCGCTAGCGCAGTCGCAGCTCGACGAGGATCTCGAACGTCTCGTCGTGGTGGGTGGCGAGGGCCGCCTCGAGATTGCGCCGCTGGTCGTCGACGTCGATGCGATCGTTGCCTCTCGGCCGGAGCCCCGGGCCTCCGCCGATCTCGAGCGTGCGCCCATTCACGGTGATCGCGACGTACCGATCGACGATCTTGCCGTCGTCGCAGGGGCTCGGCGCGAGTTCGACCTGAAGGGAGACTCCTCTCCCGTCGCCGAGTCGATCGATGCGCAGCGAGAGGTCTCCGCAGGTTCCGGGAAGCGCCTGGATCGCCGCGAGGAGGACACGGCCGATCCCGTCGACGTCGAGCGGCTTTCCTCGCATCGCATCGAGCAGCGCCCGGAGCGATCCGAGTCGCTCGCTCGCGATCCCCGAGCACTCGACCCTTCCGAGAAGATTGGCGAGCCGGTCGGCGAGCGCGCGCAGCGACTCGCGCGCCGGATGGTCGGGAGCGAGAGCACGGAGGCGGTCCTCGATCCCCGGCAGCGCGGCCAGCCCGGCGGTTTCGAGGCGCCCGAGGTCGGCCACGGGATCGCCGCTCTCCCCCGAGACGAGGCGATCGAGAAGGCGTGCCTGTGCGGCGTCGAGCGACGGCAGCTCCGGCAACTCGGGCGGCGCGATCGGCGGTGATCCCTCCGCGACGCGCCACGCGTTCTTCATCTCGAGGAGGCCGCGGTCGCGAGCGCGCGTCGGCGCCCTGGGATCGAACGCGTAGCGATCGGGCCAATGGGACGCGAGCGCGCAGCCCGCGAAGTCGCTCGCGCGGGGGTCGACGAGCTGGACGTAGCCTTCGAGGAACGGAAACCCGTAGCTGCCCGAGAGCCGCTGTCGATCGTCGAGCAACTGCACGAGGATTCCCTCGATCACGCGTTCGACGTCGGCTCGCACCGCGGGCGCGGCCCGTGCGAGGAGGGTCTCGAGGCTCTCGAAGAGGAGCGCCTTGGCCACCGCTTCCCGTACGGGCGGTGAGCGCTGCATGAGGTCGCGCGCGACCGACCGGAGCACCTCGAGGTCTCCCGAGCCCAGGAGGAACCGGGTCCTTTCGTCGGGCGCAGCGCTCTCCTTCGGATCCCCCGCCGTCGCCCACTCGGCGATGCATCGAGCGAGTCCCTCGCGACGACCGCGATCGAGGAGCCCGCGCGCCGCGACGACGCGTGCCTCGACGAAGGGACCCGTCTCGACTTCCTGCAGGAGGAACTCCGTCACGCGCTCGTTCGTCACCGGAAGGACTACAGCAACGAGGTCTCTGCGAAGCCAAGGAGTCTCCGCCCGCCGCACGGCCGCGAGCACGTCCTCGACACGGCCGGGCCAGCGGGCGAGGAGTCGCCGCGCCGCGTCCACGGACGCCTCGTCTCCTCGTCCGGCGATCTCGGCGAGCGTCTGCTCCTCTCCCGTTCTCGAAAGGCTCTCCCACCAGCCTCTCCAGGCCGCCTGAGTCCCTCCCTCCCGTCTCCCGGAGAACCACACACCCGAGATTTCCCTGAGGATCTCCTCTGCGAGGGTGTCGACTTGGATCACGCTGAATCCACCGCCGTGACGCGAGCTGTAGACGACGCAGCGCGAGAATCGGTCGTCCGAGAGCGCGTCGATCAGGGCGGGCACCGCCTCGAGTCCCAGGTCGCGCAGCTTCGTGCAGGCGCGGTCTTCCTCCGGAGGCGCGGCTTCGAACTGAACGAGCTCGTACGCGCCAGCCCGCCACAGATCCAAGGGGAGAGTCTCCTCCTGCAGCGCTCGAACGAGCGCGCGCGCGCGCTCGTCCTTCGGCGTGTCGGCGCTCGGCGTCGGGGCGTTTCCGGCGCTCGACTCCTCGGCGACCATCCGCTCGAGGATCCGCGTCCGCGCGTCGATGCCCTCGCGCCTCCAGCCGTAGAACGGAGACTCGTCGAGCCAGAGCCGATGCCGCTGCAAGAGGACGCTGCGCGGGAGCCGCGGATCGGCGAAGTCGATCGCGAGCCGGTGTCGGAGCCATTCGAAGAGGTCCTCCATCGCGCGGAACGGCGGGCCCGCCGCGTCCCACAGCGCGCGCTCCTCGGCAGGAACGCCTCGGCGTGCGCACGCACGCGCGAGGATCAGCGCCTCCGCGCGCGGCGACATGGGCGACTCCTGCGTGACGTAGTGCGCGAGCTCCTCGCCCCGAGACTTCGCGGCCGTCAGGCGCTCTGCGAGCTCCCGCGCGTAGGCGGCGAGGTCGAGGGGCTCGAAGGCGATCCGAACCACACTCTCCGGCCCCGAGGGCGCCTCCGAGTAGGTCCGCCGCATGCCGCCGAGCGTGCGGAACGTGAACGACTCCGAGTCCTTCCGGAGGAGGAAGCACGACTCGAAGATCGTTCGCGGCGGAGCGTCTCCCGAGATCACCGTGAGTCCCCTCGAGACGCGCCCGAAGGGAAGCTCGGTCGTGTCGAGCGGATCGAATCGATCGAGGAGCGCGTACGCCTTCTCCCGTGGGAGATCCTGCGCGTCCTGCGGACGCACGGACGCGAACGTGAAGAGCAGCGCGACGAGGGCGACGGAGGAACTCATGGGAGCGGCCGGAGTCGGCGCGTGACGCGGACGATTCCGGAGGACGCACGCCGCGCACACCAGGTTCACTCGCATTCCGGGATACGCAACACGACGCGTGCCCTCGCACGCGAGTGGACCGTCGAGACCCGAAGAGAGAGCGACGCGCCTCCCGCCGTCGTCTTCGACGCGACCGCGCCCCCTCAGCGCTTCGCGCGCCGCAGCCCGCGTACGGCGCGGACGAGGGCGGCCGCGCGGCGCGGGTCGACGGGGGCCGTCACGACGCCGCCGCGCTTCACGCTCGTGCCGACGATGGCGCCGTCGGCGATGGACAGGAGCTCCTTCGCGTTCGCGGCGGCGAGGCCGCTGCCGACGAGGATCGGCACGCGCGCGCCGAGCGCCGCGGCGAGGCGCTCGAGGTCGCGCGGATCGGGCATGGCGCCGGTGCGCGCGCCGCTCACGATCACGCCGTCGGAGAGGCCGCGCTCGACGGCGTCGAGGGCCTCCTCCTCGAGGGGCCGCTCGGCGAGCGGCACGGCGTGCTTCACGCGCACGTCGGCGAGGACGGACACCGCGGGCGCAAGGCGCGCCCGCGTGCGCTGCACCTCGTGGGCTTCTCCCTCGAGGACCCCCTGGTCGGCGACGGCGGCTCCGACGAGGACGTTCACGCGCACGAACGCGGCCCCCGCCGCGGCGGCGACGGCGAGCGCCGAGACGCCGTCGTTGCGAAGGCAGTTCACGCCGACGGGGAGGTCCACCGCCTCGCGCACGGCGCGTGTGGCGACGGCGAGGGCCGCCACGGTCTCCGGCGGCACGCGCCGCGGGAAGAAGGGCGCGTCGCCGAAGTTCTCGACGACGACGGCGTCGAAGCCCGCTTCCGCGTAGACCCGCGCGTCGGCGACGGCGCGGCGCAGGACGCGCTCCAGGTCTCCGCCGAAGCGCGGCGCGCCCGGCAGCGGCAGGAGATGGACGACGCCGGCGAGGAAGGGCCGGCGCGGCGGGATCACTTGGGCGCCGGCGGCTTCGGCGGCATGCCCTGGAGCCGCACGGCGGCCTGCGGGTAGTCCTCGCGGATCGTCTGCGTCCAGTGGTCTCCGTCGGGCTGCGCGTAGCGCCGCCAGATGCGCCCCGTGGCGGAGTCGAGCATCCAGAGCGTCGTCTCGGCCGGCTCCTGGATGGTGATCAGCTGGTAGCGGCCCACGGGACCGGCATCGTCCGGCGCGAGCGGCTGCGCCGCGCCCTCCGACTGGCCGGTGACCGAGTAGCAGAGACCTGCCGCGGCGAGGCCGGCGACGAAGGCAAGGGCGGGAAGCGTTCGCACGATGGAGTCCTCCTGTCGGGGAGCGGGCTCCCCGTTCGAGCACGAGCCGGAAACGAAACGAGCCGGGTGGGGACCCGGCTCGAAGTCATGGAGCCACCCGTCGGACTTGAACCGACGACCTATGCTTTACGAAAGCATTGCTCTACCAACTGAGCTAGGGTGGCGAAGAGCGAGTGCTTCGAGGGTCCGCGGAGTCGCAGGCGCACCTCGTAGCGGATACCGGGCCGGCTGCGGATACCGGGTCGGCAGCGGATGCAGGGCCGAAGAGGATGCGCCGCCGAGGCTCCCGAGGGAAGACCTGCGCGGAGCAGACCCTCCCGCGATCAGTTCGATCCGCCGACCGGCGCCACGGAGAACGGCACGCCGCGCTGGAGCGCCCACTCGGCCCGCTCGGACGCGCCGACGTTGGGCCAGCGGCCGAGGGCCGACGCCGCACCGAGCCGCACGGAGGCCTCGGAGTCGTCGAGGGCCGCCTTCAGCGCCGCCACGGCGCCGTCGGTGAATCCGATGCCACGGGTCGCCATGCCGGAGAGCGCGACGGCCGCCGCGCTGCGAGCCTCGGCGCTGGCGCCGGCGTCGCCGA
This sequence comes from uncultured Planctomycetales bacterium, assembly GCA_964545855.1. Taxonomy (GTDB): domain Bacteria; phylum Planctomycetota; class UBA1135; order UBA1135; family JACQFD01; genus CAZJHD01. The sequence goes on along the minus strand of CAZJHD010000070.1, from coordinate 11,374 downwards.
GCAGGCCCGCGAGGGCTCCCTGCTGGCCGGCGTCGCCGAAGCGGCCGAGCGCGACGGTCGCCGGGATGCGCACGCCGTCGTTGCGGCCCGCGGCGGCGTCGGCGAGGGCCGCGAGGGCCGCACCGCGGCTCGCGTCGGCGAGGCTCGCCGCGTTCATGAGCGCCGTCGCGGCGGCCGCGGCGATCTGCTCGGCGCGCTCGCGCTCCGGGTTCATGGGCGCGCCCTCGAGAGCCGCTTCCATGGCCGCTGCGTCGAAGGCCGCGACGACGGACTTCACGGCGTCGCCGTGGAGCGACTGCATGTTCTCGAGGTCGGCCGCCGAGGTCACCATCACCACCGGCACGTCCTTCGTGCGCGCGTCGGCGCGGAGCTCGTGGAGCACCTGCGCGACGGCGACGTCGGTGAGCGACGAGGAGACGACGATCAGGTCGGTGCCCGGGAAGCGGCGGAGCCGCGCGAGGCCGCTCGCGCCGGAATCGCTCCCGGCGGCGAACCAGCGCGCCCCCTCGAAGCCGCTCACGAGCGACTGCCGGCGCACGGCGTCCTGGTCGATCACCATGGCGATGCGCTGCACGCGCTCGCCGACGGCGTCCGCCAGGAGAGCGACGACGGCGGGGTTCGCGCCGAAGGCCGAATCGATGGCCGACGCGGCGAGGGCCGCGTGGATCCGCACGCTGCGATTCGGGGAGCCGAGCGCCAGCGTCACGGCCGCGGGAACCGCGGCGCCGCGCGGCGTCGACTTCGCGATCTGCTCGATGAGCACGTTCGCGAGGCGGGCGTCGCCGCTCTCGAGCGCGAAGCCGAGTCCGCTCTCGAGGGCCGCGCTGCCGCAGAGCAGGAGCGCCTGGCCGATGGCCGTCTGCTTCTCGGCGAGGGTCTGGGCCTCCGCCGCGGAGTCGCCCGCGGCCGCCAGATGACGGGCCTGGAGGCTCGCCTCGGCGTAGGCCATGGCGAGGGCCGTCACGGCGCGAGCGTTCGACGCGTCGGCGACGAGCGCCATGGACGCCGAGCGCCGCGCCATCTCGGCGGCGAAGACGGAGCGCGAGATCGCGTGGTCGACGAGCTGGCCGTCGGCGAAGGACCAGGCCACGTCGTTCGACTCCCAGGGCCGGACGTAGGCCGCCAGCTGGTGGAGATAGCCCGCCGCCTCGTGGGAGAGGATCTGCGAGGCGCTGCCCATGCCGGCGACCCAGCCGCACTTGCCGGCCGCGATCTTCGACTCCGCGCGCACCGTGGAATCGGTGTCGGCCTCGGCGTGCCAGGCGAGGGCGCCGAGCGCGCGCGCGTCGCCGAGCCGTCCGAGGACCACGGCGGCGCTGCGGCGCAGGGCGGAGCTCGGAGCCTCCAGGAGCGCGATCACCGGCTGCACCGCGACGGCGCCCATGCGGAAGGCGGCTTCCATCGCGAGGATCCGCCGGTCGTCGTTGTCGGCGTCGCCGAGCGGGCCGACCATGCCCTGGATCGTGTAGGCGCCGTGGTTCGCCGCGAGCGTCGCGAGCGCGAACTGCCGCGCACCGAAGTCGGAGGAGAGCGCCTCGTTCACGAGCGCGTCGATGGCGGCCGCGTCCTTCCGGGCGGCGCCGCGCGGCGCCTTGGACCGATCCATGAACGCTCGGGCGATGAGATCGAACTCGCCGCCCTTCGACAGCATGCGGAGCCACACGTTCTGATCGACCTCGCGCCAGATCGTGAGCGCTTCCTCGGAGCTCGGGTCGGCGGCGAGGGCCGCGCGGAACTTCTCCAGCGCTGCCTCGTCGTCGCCTTGACGGAGGAGCTGGAGCCCCTGCTCGACGAGGGCTTTCGTTCCGTCCTGGACGGGCGCCGGCGCGGCGAGGGCCGGCGTCGCGAGGGCCGGCGTCGCGAGGGCCGGGCTGCCGACGAGCACCGCCGCGGCCGACAGAGGAGCTGCGAGGAGCAGAAGGGCGGCGCCGGTTCGTCGCACGGGAAGGCTGAGCATCCGCACGTTCTCCCTGGGGAGGGTGAGAGTGAGTCGAGTGAGGGTGTGTGAGCGAGTCGGGGGCGGCCCGACGTGCGGCCGCGCCGTCCCTCCGCGACGGCACGGAGCCGGCGCCGGAGCCGAGGGAACGGCTCCGGAGAACCCGAAAAAACGGCCGGCTCCGAGAAGCCGGCCGTCCGGGCCGAGGGCGCGACACTCTAGCGGGACCCCCCGATCGGTCAAGGCGACGACGGTCTGCGCGGGACGGCGGAAGCGGCAGGGAACGAAAGCTTTCCGAGGGTCGCGGCGCGGCGGGCGCCCGTGACGCTCGGGAGAGAGGTGGGGAGCCCGAGGATCGCGTCGTTCGCGAGGAGGGCGAAGATCATCGCCTCGCGCGCCTCCGCCGGGACGCCGTGCTCGTCCGACGCCTCCACGCGCGCCGGCGCGAGCGCGTCCCGGAGACGCGCCATCAACGTCGCGTTCCGAACGCCTCCGCCGGCGACGACGACGCGATCGACGGGCCGGCCGCGGAAGGCCATCGCGACGGACTCCGCGACGAAGGCCGTCGCCGCGGCGAGGAGGTCGGGTCCCGCGGGACCGCGGCGCTGGACGAGATCCTCGACGAAGGCGTCGCCGAAGGTCTCCGTGCCCGTCGACTTGGGCGGCGGCCGGTGGAGGAAGGGATGCCGCAGCATCTCCTCGACCAGCTCGCGGTCGACGCGGCCGGCGGCGGCGAGGGCTCCGTCGCGGTCGAAGGGGAGCGCGCCCCCGCTCGCGCGCCTCGCGAGGCGGTCGAGCGGCGCGTTCGCCGGTCCGGTGTCGAAGGCGATCACGTCGTCGGGGCGTTCGCCGAGCCAGGTGACGTTCGCGATGCCTCCGAGGTTCAGCACCGCGCGGCGCTCGCCGGGCGGCGCGGCGAAGAGCACGAGGTCGCCGTAGGGCGTGAGGGGCGCTCCCTCGCCGCCCTCGGCGACGTCGCGCGCGCGGAAGTCGGACACGACCGGGAAGCCCGTGCGCGCGGCGATGCGGTCGCCGTCGCCGAGCTGCAGCGTGACGCGCGGCGCGGCGCCCGAGTGGTGGAAGACCGTCTGCCCGTGGGATCCGACGAGGTCGACGGCCTCCTCGGGGATCCCGGCCTTCACGAGGGTCGCGAGGCATGCCTCGGCGAAGGCGTCGCCGATCGCCGCGTGGAGGTCCGCGAGTTCGGCGAGACGCACGGGCGCCGGGTCGAGCGCACGCCGACGCAGCTCCGGATCCCAGGGATGCGACCGGAAGGCCTCGAGCCGCACGCGCGCGCCCGCGCGCCCGGCGCTCGGCGGGCCGCCGCCCTCGATGCTGCAGACCGCGCAATCGATCGCGTCGGCGCTCGTGCCCGAGAGCAGCCCGGCCACGAGGCGCGAGGGCTTGCGGCGGAGGGCGTCGAGGGCGTCCATCGACGGCCGGAAGGTACCATCGCTCCGTGGCCGCACGACCGCCGTCGATCCTCGTCGTCGACGACTCCGAGGACGTCCGCTCCGCGCTCGAGCTGTCCCTCGAGTACGAGGGCTTCCGCGTCGCCACCGCCGCCGACGCGGCCGGCGCCTTCCGCATCCTCGAGGAGTCGCCCGTCGACCTGATCCTCCTCGACGTGAAGATGCCCGGCATGGACGGGATCGAGGCGCTCGGCGTGCTGCGCGAGCGCTGGCCCGGGATCCCCGTCGTGATGATCTCCGGGCACGCCGACATCCGCACGGCCGTCGACGCCGTGAAGCAGGGCGCGGAAGACTTCCTCGAGAAGCCCGTCGACACCGACCGCGTCGTCGTCGCGGCGCGGAACGCGCTGCGTCGGCGCCGGCTCGAGGTGGAGAACCGCACGCTGCGCGAGCTCGTCGACAAGAGCCTCCGATGGATCGGCGCGAGCGACGCGAGCCGCCGTCTCCTGGAGCTCGCCGAGCGCGCCGCCGCGAGCGACGAACGGGTGCTGATCGTCGGCGAGAGCGGCGTCGGGAAGGAGCTCCTCGCGCGGCGTCTCCACGCCGCGTCGGGCCGCGCCAGCGGGCCCTTCGAGGTGCTCGCCTGCGGCGCGATCCCGGCGGAGCTGCTGGAGGACGAGCTCTTCGGGCACGAGCAGGGCGCCTTCAGCGGCGCCACGACGCGGCGCCTCGGCGCCTTCGAGCGCGCTTCCGGCGGGACGCTCCTCCTCGACGAAGTGGGCGAGCTGCCGGCGGCGGCACAGGCGAAGATCCTGCGCGTCCTCGAGGGCGAGAGCTTCCTGCGGCTCGGCGGCGACACGCCGATCCGCTGCGACACGCGGGTGATCGCGACGACCCACCACGATCTCAAGGCCGACGTGGCCGCCGGGAAGTTCCGGCAGGACCTCTTCTACCGGCTGAGCGTGGTGGTCCTCGGCATCCCGCCGCTGCGGCAGCGGCAGGCCGACGTCGTGCCACTCGCGCGCGAGTTCCTCGTGGAGGCGACGCGGCGCGCGCGGCGTCCCGCGAAGCGCCTCTCGGCCGACGCGGAAGCGGCCCTCGCCCGGCGCACGTGGCTGGGCAACGTGCGCGAGCTGCGCAACGTCGTCGACGCGCTCGTGCTCGTGGTCGACGAGCCGGTGATCGGCGCCGACCACGTGACGACGCTCCTCGACGCGCGCGACCACGCGACGCCGAGCGACCCCTTCGAGGCGGAGACGATGGAGGAGTTCCGGAACGCCGCCGAGCGGCTCTACCTCGAGCGCCGCATCGCGAGCCTGGGCGGGAACCTGAAGCGCACGGCGGAGGCGCTCCGCATCTCGCGCTCGAACCTCTACAAGACGCTCGAGCGCGTCGGCCTGAAGCCGCCTCCGAACTCGGCGGAGCCGAGCGTGCCGGAGAGCGGCGATCCCGCGAAGGAGTAGCGGCGCGGGCGCTCAGCGAGCGCCCGTGGACGGGCCGAGCGCGCGGAGCCGCATCCACACGGCCCGCTTCTCGGCCGCGCCGAAGCGCGACCATTTCACGATCTCCTCGATCGTGCGCCGGCAGCCGCGGCAGGTCTGCGTCGATGCGACGAGGGTGCAGTCGTCGATGCAGGGCGACGGAACTTCGCCCGAGGCGAGCCCCGGGGGCGCGCCGTGGTCGCCGTCGAGGGGACGATCGCTCGGGAGGGACACGTTCGGCCGTCGATCGTCGATGCGAGCGAGCGCTCCGTCAACGAATCCGGCCGCGGGTCCTCCCTCGCGGCCGGCCTTCGTGACACGACGCCGCGCGCGGCGCCTCGCGATCTACTTCGGCGGGAGCTTCAGCCTCTGGTTGAGACGGATCATGTCGCCGGAGAGACCGTTCAGGGCCTGGATCTCCTTCCAGCGCCGCTCGTCCTTCAGCTGCGTGCGCGCGATCTTCCGGAGGCTGTCCCCCGACTTGACCGTGTAGAGCACCGACGCCACTTCCGGCGGCGCGGGCGCCGTGCCGGCGCGGACCGGCCCCGGAGACGTGCCGATGCCGTGCGCCGGCGGCACCTGGGGCTCGAGGCCGGAGCCCTCGAGCGTCATCGCGTCCCGCCCGTCGCCGTCGACGGCGCTCGAGCTGAGGAAGATGCTGTCGGGGATCAGGATCTCGCTGCCGGGCCCGAGGGGCTTGCCCTCGTTGGCGCGGTCGATCACGCGCGCGTAGGACATCGAGCCCGTGAGGCTCTTCGAGACCGACTGGGGCGTGTCGCCGGACTTGACGCGATAGATCCAGAACTCGGGGTTGGCGCTCGGAACGAGATCCGGCGACGGCGCGGGCCGACGCGCGGGCGGCGCGAGATTCGGGACGGCGACCGTCGAGCTGAGGTTCAGCGGGCCGCCGAGGGACGGACCACCGGGGACCTGCCCGTCCGCGGTGCCGGAGAGCCCGGAAGCGGGCTGACCAGAACCAGGCTGACCTGGACCGGGCTGCCCAGGACCAACGGGCATCGTCGGATGGACGAGGAGCGGCGGCGTTCCGGTGCGGGGGCCGGCCGCGAGGCCGTGCTCGGGCGCACCGTTCCGGGCCCCATCCGGCAGACCGTTCGGAGCATCGTCCCGGGTCCAGAAGAGGGAAATGGCCAGGATGACGCCGACGAGGACGAGGACGCCGAGGACGAGGAGTTTTTCGAGAGTGCTCATGCGCCCCTCCGGGAGGTGCGGCATTGCGTCTGCGCTCTCTCGGGCTGCCGGGGGAAGGCGGCTCGGGCGACCGGGGGAGGCTCGAGATCGTGCGGACGCTCGGACGCCGGACTTATAGCGAGTGGAGAAACCGAGAGTCAATCGGACCGTCGCAGATTTCGATACCAGATGCTGTGGCGCCGGCTCCCCGAGGCCGATCACGTTGTGGAAAATCGGCGGAATGGCCCGGTCGCGCCGTTCGGGGAGAACCCTCCGGATTGCCTGTGGAGAACCTGTGGAATGGGAGCCTCGGGAAGCCCGAGTCCGACCCCGGGCAGGTCCCGTCGACCGGGCCTCCAACGCCTCCAGGAAGGGACGCTTCGCGTGGACGGAACGCGTCGCCCATCGAGCCCGCCCCCCGAGTCGTCGCACGGACGCACGCCCGGAGCCGAAAGGAGATTTCCTTCTCCGGGTCGCCGATTCGTTGGGGACTCTTCCCATCGTGCGGTGCGCCCTGCGCCCGCGACGGCCGCGCGCATGACCGACCCCGTCCTCCCCGAGACCGCCCCGTCCAGCGCTCTCCCCCGCGTCGACGTGACGCGGGCGCGGACGATCCGCCGAGACTCGATCCTCGTCTTCGTCCTCGCGCTCTCGGTCGCCTTCGCGTCGTTGCCGCACCGCAGCGGCTTCCCCATCGGCGACGCGGTCGAGTACCTGCGCAACGCGGGGCGCGTCGAGGAGGGACTCGCGCTCGAGGTGAGCCCCGGCTCCGTGCGGCCGTTCTTCTTCAGCGCGCTGCTCCTGCCGGTCTTCCGCGCGGCGCGCGTCTTCGGGTCCGCCGATGGCCGCGAGGTGATCGCCTTCGTGACGGCGCTGATGCTCGTCCTGGCGGGCATCACGGCGGTCGCCACCTATCGCTTCGTGGAGCGGCTGACGGGCGCTCCCGCCGCGCTCGGCGCCGCGCTCTTCCTCACGGCGAATCGCGTGTTCGGCTTCTGGGCGCCCACGGTGATGACCGACGTCCCCGCCGCGCTCTGCATCGTGGCGGCAGCGTCGGTCGGTCTCGCGCGCCCGACGGCGCTCCGCGCGCTCGGGATCGGCGCGCTCCTCGGCTGCGCGATCCTCCTCAAGTACCAATCGATCCTCGTGGGCGGCCTCGTGATCGCCGGCCTCCCGATCCTCTGGTGGCGCGACGGCCGGCGCATCGCGCTGCGATCCATCGGCATCGTCGTCGGCGGCGTGCTCCTGGCGCTCCTCGCGCAGTCGTTCCTCGACATGCTCGCGGGACGCAGCTTCGGGTCGACGCTGCATGCGTACGTGAAGGCGAACGTGATGTACCAGGTGGTGGGACACACGCACCCGTTCCTGCGGAAGGTCTTCGGAGAGGAGGCCTTCTCCCTCTGGGCCCAGAGCTACTTCGGTGTCGCCGACGATCCCGCGGCGCACGCGCTCGCGCGCTCGATGCATCCGGAGATGCTCCTGCGTTCGCCCATGGACTTCTATTGGACGCAGCTCCCCGAGTTCCTCACGTGGATGGAGTTCTGCCTCCTGATGGTGGGAGTGGGCGTCCTCGCGTGGCGCCGGCCGCGCGCCTGGTGGCTGCCGCTCGTCGTGGTCGGAGGCACGGCCTTCGCGCTCACGGCGAAGGGTCACAAGGAATTCCGGCTCTGGGTCCCCGCCGCACCCTTCGTGTTCGCGCTCGTCGGCATCGGCTTCGCCTCCGTGATCGCGTGGCTCGACGGCAAGCTCCATCGGCTCGCGGCGCCCCTCGCGTTCCTGCTGCTCGCGCCGAATCTTCTGGCGATCCTCGGAGGCGTTCCGCTGCAGACGCGGCTCGCGCGCGTGCCGTGGATGCGTCCGCTGCTCGCCTACGACGCCCGCACGCCGCTCCCGCGCACGGGCCCCGACGGCCGCGTCACCGTGGAGCCTCGAGGCTGGCGCCCCTGGCAGGTGATCCCGGAGCCGAAGAACCCCGCCGAGTACGGCGGCTACGCGCGGGCGGCGCAGTGGCTCAACCGCAACGCGCCGGCGGGATCGCGCGTGTCGGGCGCCTGGTTCTGGCAGTTCACGTTCCGCCTCCGGCCCGACTTGATCCTCGTGGAGCCGCGCTACCAGGTGGACACCTACGCGTCGCTCGGCCCGCCGGAGCGCGGGGAGGTGCTCGCGAGCCTGCGGTCGTGCGACTACTTCGTGGCCCACCTGTCGGCGCTCGTCCTCTCGCCCGAGGTGTTCGAGGTCCTCGACACGGAGTTCGAAGTCCTGCGCAGCTTCGAGAACGCGATCTACGACGAGGGCCTCGACACGATCTTCGTGCTCGAGCGCCGCGCGCGGCCGAGCCTCGAGAACGCCTGGGTGCGGATCCACGAGGGACCCGACGCGGAGCGCGTGCGCCTGCGGAGCTCGCCCGACCGGTACGTGCGATTCGTCGAGCGCGCGGGCGGCGCCGATCGGCCGATCGTCGAGCTCCTCGACTGCCGCTTCGACCGGCGCGAGCTCGCCGAGGGCCACGTCGTCCTGCTCACGACGTGGCGCGTGCCCGAGGGATCGGTCGCGCGGGGACACAGCCTCTTCCTCCAACTGCGCATCACGAACGCGCGCGGCGAGCAGATCGGATCGGACGCGAGTTCCTACCGGCTCGCCTTCGGCCGCCTCTGGGGCGAGCGGTGGAAGCCGGGCGTCGTCGTGGAGCAGCGCGTGCCGATCCGTCCGGCACGCGAGCTCTTCGACTTCGCGCGGCCGCGCGATCCCGCGGAGGCCGTGAGCCTCGACGCTTGGATCCAGCTCGTCGGGAGCGAGCCCGCGTCGCCGCCGGAGCGGCCGTCGTCGCGCACCTACTTCCCCGAACCCGACATCGCCCCCGGCTCGCGCATCGTCGATCCCGACTTCGGCCGCTTGAAAGTCGGGGGCACCGACGTGGCGCGGTGACGGTCGGGTCGTCACCAGCCGATCGCGTGCTCCGAGCGCGCGCGCAGGACGCAGAGCGCGGCGAGACCCGCCGATCCGAGGACCTCGAGCACGGCGCGCGATCGGAGGGCGGCGCCCCAGTCGCCCGCGCGGCGGTCGGCTTCGGGCCACGACGCGAGACGAGGCACGAGGGCCGGCACCTCCGCGAGCCACTGGGCGGAGGCGGCTCCTCCGTCCTCGCGCACGGCGGCGCGCTGGCGTGCGTCCGCGCGCGGGAGAACCTCGACGAAGAGGACGAGCAGCCCGAGGGGCGCGAGGGTGCGCGGCACCCACCGGCCCCGTCTCCCCTCGGAGGCGGCGAAGAGCACGAGGCCCGCCCCGAGGAGGAGGACGGCGAGCACGCTCGGATGACGGACGCGCGCGAAGGGGCCGCTCGCAGGAGGGAGCGCCGCGTCTCCGCGAGGGACGTGCGCGGCGGTCCAGAGCGCGAGCAGCCCACCGGCGGCGAGGAGCACGGAGCCGATCGCCGCCGTCGCCGGCTGCGGATCGGCGAGCGCGATCAGACCGAGCGCGCCCGCGGCGGCGAGGGATCGCTGGAGGACGTTCGCCATGTGCGAATCGGGACTTTACGGCTCGAATCGACTCCCCGATGCTTCCGCGATGCTCCGTCGCGCGTCCTCGACCACGATCTCCTCGGCGCTCGCCGTCGTCGCCCTCGCCCTCGTCACGTCCTGCTCGTCGGGGAGCCCCCAGGGCTCGAATCGCACGGGCGGCACCGCGCTCCGCGACACGGGCAACTACCACTCGGAGTTCGCGCTCCCGGGGAAGCGCGTGTCGGCGGAGCTGCGGGAGACGAGCCCCGAGCGGCTCACGACGATCGTGAACCGAGGCTCGACGGACCCCGTGGAGGTCTACTCGAAGCCCCAGCCGCCGGGCGTCACGGTGAAGGTCGCGCTCGACGACTACATGGCGGACTTCTGCGAGAACCTCCGCCGCAACGGCTTCTACGACTATGCCCGTTCGTCGGTGACGCCCGGCGCCCGTTGGTCCCTCGCCCTCGACGTCGACGGAGCGCGGCGCGTGCTCTCCTACGACGACTCCCTCTCCGTCGAAGCGCGGCAGCGGATGATCGACCTGAAGCTGCTCTTCTTCGCGCTCTTCAACCAGACGCCGGCCATGCAGGTGGTCGCCAACCCCGGGGGGGCCGATCTCTTCGAGCAGGAGAAGATGAAGCTCCAGCAGGTGAAGCCCGGCGTGAAGACCCGGGACTCGCGGCCGTGACGGCCGGCGCCCGATGAGCCGGGACGCGGGCGATCGCGAGACGAAGGTGCTCGTGGTGATCCCCGCCCGCCTCGCCTCGACCCGCCTCCCCGCGAAGGCGCTCCTGCGCGAGACGGGGAAGTTCCTCGTCCAGCACGTGCACGAGTCGGTGTCGAAGGCGCGCTCCGCCGACCGCGTCGTGATCGCGACGGACTCGGACGAGATCGCCGCCGCCGCCTCCTCCTTCGGCGCGCAGGTGGAGCGCACGCGCACGGATCACGCGAGCGGCACCGACCGCATGGCCGAGGTGGTGGCGCGCATGCCCGCCGTCGAGATCGCCGTGAACGTGCAGTGCGACGAGCCGGAGGTGCGCCCCGAGGACGTGGACCGGCTCGTGGAGTGCCTTCGCTCCGGCGACGCCGGCGTGGCGACGCTCGCCGCCCCTTGCCCGCCCGACCGCTTCCACGACGCCGCGGCGGTGAAGGTCGTGACCGACGCGAAGGGCCGCGCCCTCTACTTCTCCCGGTCGCCGATCCCCTATCCCCGCTTCCCGGCCGCGCTCCCGGACGCGGGACGATGCGTCCTGCAGCACGTCGGGATGTATGCCTTCCGGCGCGCGGCCCTCGAGGCCTTCGCGGCGACGCCGCCCTCCCCGCTCGAACGCGCGGAGGGTCTCGAGCAGCTCAGACTTCTGGAGCACGGATGGGCCATCGCGGTCGGTACGATCGAGCGTGCGCCGGTGGGCATCGACACTCCGGCCGACTACGCGCGCTTCGTCGCGTCCCGGCGCGACGGCGGCACGGCGGCGGCCGGCAGGACTCCGGCCTCGTCGGCGCCGAGCTGAGTGGACGTTCGCAGAGCCTCGAACGCCCTCTCTTCCGTCTCCCCGCTCCTCGCCCCCGTTCCGTCCTTCGACATGGTCAAGCACATCTTCATCACCGGCGGCGTCGTGTCGTCTCTCGGGAAGGGTCTCACGTCGGCGGCGATCGGGATGATGCTGGAGGATCGCGGGCTGAAGGTCTCGATGCAGAAGCTCGACCCTTACATCAACGTCGATCCGGGGACCATGAGCCCCTACCAGCACGGCGAGGTCTACGTCACCGACGACGGGGCCGAGACCGATCTCGACCTCGGCCATTACGAGCGCTTCACCGGCGTCGCCTCGCGCCGGAGCGACAACATCACCACCGGGC
>CAZJHD010000069.1:0-22543 GCA_964545855.1 uncultured Planctomycetales bacterium | reverse complement strand
TCGATCTCTCCGTCGCCGAGCCGATCACGATCTTCGCGGAGAGCTACGACGCGGACGTTTCGGTCGCGATCGAGGACGCGAGCGGAAACGTCCTCGCGAGCGACGACGACTCCGGCACGGAAACGAATGCGTACGTCGCGTGGTCGCATGCGGCGGTCGGAACGCACCGAATCCGGCTCGTCGCGAAGCCTCCACGCGAAGGCTCCGCGATGCTGCGCCTCTTCCGCGGTCCCAGCACACGCGACGTCGCCGAACCCGCTGAGGCGTCCACCGCGTTCTGGACCAGCGCCTTCGTGAGGAGCGAGGCACGCGGTGACGCTGCGCGGCGCATCGAGGCCTCGGCCCGACTGCGCAAGGAGTGGAATCTCGAGAGCCAGGAGGCTCTCGAGGCCCTGTGCGATCCGATGCGGGAGTGGCTTCGCGCCATGGGCGTCGAGCACGACGCGATCCATGAGGCCGAGCGAACGGGAGACACTCGCACGGCGGCGGACGCCGTCGTGCGAGCGCATGCCCTCTTCCGTGCGCGCCCCGGCGATCGTTGGGATTCGGCAATGAGCCGCCTGTACCACGAGCTCGAGTGGCACGCGCGGCAGGCGGGAATCCTCGACGCGGCCGGCGCGTTCGCCGAGAGCGCGCTGGCGGTGCGGGAGCGTACGCTTCCCGAGGATCACCCCGACCTGCTGCGCTCCCGCTTGCAGCTCGCAATGACGGTGAGGGAGCTGGGTGACCTGCCGCGCGCCCTGGCGCTCGATCGGAGCGTGGTCGCCGCCTACGAGCGCACGCTCCCCACGGACCATCCCGCCCTGCTCGACGCGCGCCAGAACCTCGCTCTCTCCCTCAAGGATCAAGGGGACCTCCCGCGCGCCCGGGCGCTCGAGGAGGGCGTGCTCGCCGCCCTCGAGCGGGCGCTTCCCGAGGACCATCCACGGATTCTCGACGCTCGGCAGAACCTCGCCGGGACGGTGTTGGAGCAGGGCGATCTCCCGCGCGCCCGGACGCTCTTCGAGGGCCTGTTGGAGGCGAGGGAGAGAACGCACTCTCGGGACCACCCCGACGTCGTCGCCGCGCGAGAGAACTTCGCGGCGACGGCGTGGAAGCAGAGAGATTTTCCGCGCGCCCGTGCGCTCTACGAGGAGGTGCTGTCCGTACGAGAGCGATCGCTCCCGGAGGGCCACCCCCTCCTGCTCGATGCGCGGCTGGGAGTCGCCGCCATACTCCAAGAGCAGGGCGATCTCGCCCGTGCCCGGGCGCTCAAGGAGAGCGTTCTCGCGGCGTGGGAGCGATCGCTTCCCGCCGACCACCCCGCGATCCTCCGCGCGCGAGGGAATCTTGCGGTGACGGTGCTGAAGCAAGGGGACCTCGCAGGCGCCCGTCTGCTCCAGGAGAGCGTGCTGGCGGCCTACGAACGAGCGCTTCCGGAAGACCACCTTGCCCTCGTCGGCGCGCGGCAGAACCTCGCGGCGACGGTGAGGGAGCAGGGAGATCTCGCGCGCGCCCGTGTGCTCCAGGAGAGCGTGCTGGCGGCGTGCGAGCGGACGCTTCCCGAGGACCATCCTGAGCTTCTCGATGCCCGTCGGAGCCTCGCGGCGACGGTCGGCCTTCAAGGGGATCTGTCGCGTGAGCGTGAGATCGAGGAGGGCGTCCTCGCCGCCTACGAACGCACCCTCCCCGAGGATCACCCCGATCTCCTCGACGCTCGGCACAACCTCGCGTCGACCTTGTGGGCGCAGGGCGACGTTGCGCGCGCCCGAGAGCTCGAGGCGAGCGTCTTGATTGCCTTCGAGCGGACGCTGCCCGCGGGCCACTACAAGCTCCTCGGCTCGCGGCACAACCTCGCGGGAATGCTGGCGGCCCTCGGCGACTCGGACGCGCTGACCGAAGTGTTGAAGGACACGTCACCGGGCTGCCTGCAGTCGATCCGAATCGCTCGCACCCTCGCTCCGCGCGAGCAGCAGGAGATCTTCGCGTCGCAGGCACTCCTGCTGTCCGCGGCGCTCTCCTGGGCTCGTTACGTCGAAGGGACCTCGAACCTCGGATCGGCTCTGTTCGATTGGATCGAGACTCGCCGGGCCGCAAGCACGACCGAAGGGGCGACCGGATCCCAGTGGGCGGACGCAAGCCTGGACGCTCTGCGCGCCGCCGTCCGCGCGGCCCGAGCACGCTCGGCCGACCTCGTGAGCGGCCTCGGCGCGGAGACGGCGGAGGCGCGTCCGAGCGCGGAGGCGATCGCGGAAGCGGCGCGCGCGCGCGACGACGCCGAGCGGGCGCTGGCGCGTGCGCTCGCCGAGCGGGGGATGGCGCCGATCGACATCGATGCGGAGCGTCTTGCGGCGACGCTGTCGACGGGAGAGGCGGCCATCGGCTTCTTGCGCTACGACCGCCAGGAGCTCGACGAGGTGGAGCGACACGCGACGAACACGACGGCGTCGATGCTCGCCCACGTGGTCCTGGCGGATGGATCGCTGCACCGCGTCGAGATGGGCCCGTTGGCCCCGATCGAAGAAGCGGTCACGCGCTGGCGCGCGGCTCTCGACGCGCCCGTCGCGCGGGGAGTCGGGGGCATCGCGGCGGATGCGAACGCCGCGCGTGCCCTCGGCGAACGGCTGCGAGCGTTGGTCCTCGATCCCGTGCTCGCGGCGGCGCCGGAGGCTTCGCGCCTCCACCTCGCGCTCGAAGGAGCGCTCCACCTCGCGCCGCTCGAGGCGCTGCCGCTCGGCGACGGAGTCGTGGGAGACCGCGTCGCGATCCGCCACGAGGTCTCCTTCGCGCGGCTGCTGCGCGCACGGCGTGCCGTCGACGAGGAGCCGCGCTTGCTGGCGCTCGGTGGAGTCGACTTCGACGCCGAGGGGACGGGCATCGACTCCGATGCGTCGACTCCGCGGGTCGCACTCGCGCGCTCCGGTCCCGGTGGTCAGCTCTTCGCCCCGCTGCGTCAGACGCGCTACGAGGTCGAAGCGATCGAGGATCTCTTCGAGAGAGCCTGGAAGGACGGCACGCGGCAGGTGCTCACGAAGGAGGAAGCGACGAAGGCCGCCTTCGCCGAAGCCGCGCCGAGCGCGCGGTGGATCCACGTGGCGACGCACGGCTACTTCTCCGACGCCGACGTGAAGGTGCTCGGCGAGCCCGACCGCTCGCAGGAGCGCAGCCTCTGGCGGCGCATGTCGCTCGAGGAGACCGTGAAGGGTCTCTCGCCCTACACCCTCTGCGGCCTCGCCCTCGCTGGCGCGAACCGCGGCCGCGACTCGCTCGGGCGCGTGCCGGGGATCCTCACGGCCGAGGAGCTGATGGGCCTCGATCTGCGCAACTGCGAGCTCGCGGTGCTGTCCGCCTGCGAGACGCACGTCGGTCTCGACCGCGGCGCATCGGGGATCGCGTCGCTCCAGGCGGCGCTCCACGCCGCCGGCGTGCGGACGGCGATCACGAGCCTCTGGAAGGTCGACGACGAGCGGACGCGCGAGCTGATGACCGACCTCTACCGCCGGCTCTGGATCGGCAAGGAGCCCGCCGCCGTCGCGCTCTGGAACGCGAAGAAGGCGGCGCGCGCGAAGGGCTGGCCGCTCAAGGACTGGAGCGGCTGGATCCTCACGGGCGACCCGGGCGACGACCCCGAGCGCGCGCCCGCGTCGCGCCCGGCGAGCGCGCCGGCGCCGCCCCGCTGACGCGCCGAGGCGCTCCGCGCTACGCTCGTCGCGCCGCGCGCGGGAGTTCCACCGCTTCTCCTTCCGCCTCTCCCGCCGACGGCGCCCGATGGTCGCGCCCGCGCTCGCGCTCGCGCTCGCCGCCGTTCTCCTCCAGGACTCGAAGCCCGCCTCGGCCCCCGCGCCGCCGCCGCTGCCAGAGGAGATCCGGCTCGGCGACTCGCTCGAGATCCCGCTGGACCGGATCGGAGAGGCGGGGGTCCTTCTGCGCTTCGATCTCTCCGTCGCCGAGCCGATCACGATCTTCGCGGAGAGCTACGACGCGGATGTGGCGCTGGCGATCGAGGACGCCCGTGGCAACGTCCTCGCGAGCGACGACGACTCGGGGACCGAGACGAACGCGCAAGTCCTCTGGACTGCACCGACCGCGGGCGCGTTCGGAATTCGAGTCGCAGCAAGAGCGCCGCGACTCGGCTCGGCTTCGATCCGCGTGTTTCGCGGCGCCATCGAGACCGCTCCCCCGGATTCGGAACTCGCAGCGCGCTCCTACTGGGAGCGCGCCTACCACTCCGGCCTGAGCCGAGGCGACGCACCGCGCGCGACGCTCGCTCTCGATCGGCGAGCGGACCTCGAACCGAGTCTCGATCGAGTCGCCATCGCCACGGCGCTCGACGCGGCACGCGCCGCCCACGCGCGGGCGGAGTCGCTCATCCAGGATCTCGGAAGCGTGCGGACGGAAGACGATCTGGAAAGGGCTCGATCCCGATTGCTCGAGGAATGGCAACACCTCACCGTGGCTGAGCCATCGATCGTCCGCGCAACGATGGCGCAAGCGCAATGGTCCCTGGGACTTGCCGCATTCCAGCTTTCGAAGCCGGAGATCGCCGAAGAGGCGATGGAACGAGTCGTTCACCATTACGCTCGCGCGCTGGTTTCGACGCATCCGGACTTGCTGCTGGCGCAGGCCAACCTCGCCGCGCTGGCGGGCCGGTATGGAGACCTTCCTCGTGCGCGAGGCCTCTTCGAGAAAATCCTCGAAAGCCAAGAGCGCACGCTCCCGGAAGACCACTCGAAACTGATCGAGGCTCGACAGAGCCTCGCCTGGACCGCGAAAGCCCAACAGGACTTCCCCCGGGCGCGCGTTCTCTACGAGAGCGTCGTCGCGTCCTTGGAGCGAACCCTCCCAGTGGGTCACCCGAGCCTCCACGGAGTGCGGGAGGCCCTCGCGGATACTGCCTTGGCACAGGGTGACCATCCTCGCGCGCGCGAGATCTTCGAAGTGCTCCTCGCGGAGGACGAGCGAACACTCCCCGAGGACCATGAACACCTGCTCTGGACGCGCCGCAACGTCGCGAACGCGGCCCTCGGCCAGAAAGACTTCACGCGGGCGCGCGTCCTCCTCGAGAGCGTAGCGGCCTCGTTCGAGCGAACGCGTCCGGAGGACCACCCGGACTTGCTATGGACCCTCTGCCAGCTCGCGGAAGCCTACGTGTTTTCCGGAGATCGGCCTCGCGCGCGGTCTCTGCTGGAGCGAGCGATCGCCGCGTACCGGCGCACGCAGCCGGCGGATCATCCTTCATTGCTCACGGCCAAGGTCATCCTTGGCATCGTTCTGCGGGAGCAACACGATCTCGAGGGCGCGCGCGCCCTCCACGAGAGCGTCTTCGCCACGCGCCTCAAGTCCCTTCCGCCCGAACACCCGGATCTGTTGAGCGCCCGTCGCGCCCTCGTGGAAACGACGTTCGCGCAAGGCGATTTTGAGCGAACGAGCGCAATCCTCGAGGATGTGCTCGCGGAGCTCGAACGGTCGCGGCCCCAGGACCATCCCGACCTTCTGGTTGCGCGAAGGCAGCTCGCGCAATCTGCGGATGAGCAGGGAGATATGTTGCGCGCCCGCATGCTGCGGGAGAGTCTCCTCGCCTCGCTCGAGCGCACTCTGCCCAAGGATCATCTCGATCTTTGGTCTGCACGAATGGCGGTGGCCATCACGATGACGGACCCGGCGGAGCAACTCCCGCAGGCGATCTCACAGCTCGAGGCCATCGTCTCGGCCTACGAGAGACTCCTCCCCGCGAACGATCCGGACCTCCTGATCGCCCGAAGCAATCTTGCCGCATTTGCATGGTCGAAAGGAGAATTCGCACGCGCTCGTCCGATCCAGGAACTGGTGCTCCTAGAGCGAGAAAAGCACCTCCCGGCGGCCCATCCGGACCTGATCGCGGCACGCAACAACCTTGCGGGGACTCTCAAGTGTCAGGGGGAACTGGAGCGCGCGCGGGCCCTCGAGGAAAGCGCTCTCGCGTCCACCCTGAGCACCATGCCCGAGGATCACCCGTTCGTGCTCCACCGACGCATGAACCTCGCGGCCACTCTCGCGATGCTGCACGATCGCGAGGCTCTGGATGCGCTCCTGCTGCGCGTGGCCGGTGGGTACTCGAGGCGCCTCTTGTCTGCCGCCGCACTCGCGCCGCGCGACGTGGAGACGCTTGCGGCCCATCAGGAGCAATCCCTTTGCTGCGCATTCACGTTCGCGGGAGCGGTCGGCTCGAGTGGGGCGGTCACGCGAGCGCTCTTCCAATGGGCCGAGACGCGCCGTGCACGCGCCGGCGCGGATGCCGTCGCGGCGGCCGACGCGAAGGTCTCGGAGGGCGCGGAGTTTCGGGAGCTGCGCGCGTCCGTGCGAGAAGCGCGAGCGATCGTGTCGGATCTAGTGGATTCGCTCGGCACGGATTTCGAATCGGCGCGATTGGCACCCGACGCGCTCGCGGACGCGGTGCGGCGCCGCGATGACGCCGAGCGCGCGCTCGCCGACGCACTCGGGCGGTGGGGCGCCGCCCCGGTCGACGTGTCCTGCGAGGCCGTGGCGGCCGCGCTTGGGCCGGGCGAGGCAGCGGTCGGATTCCTCCGATATCACCATTTCGAGCTGGATCCGAAACGGATGCTCGGCGTGGACGGTACGCATTTTCTCCTGGCGCACGTCGTACTCCCTGACGGATCCCTCCACCGCGTCGAGCTCGGGCCGCTCGCGCCGATCGACGAGGTCGTGAAGTCCTGGCGCGCGGCGGCGGGGGCGGCCCTCGAGCGCGGAGTCGGTGGAATGACTTCGGACGAGAGCGCGCTGCGCTCTCTCGGCGAGAAGGTCCGAAAGTTGGTGCTCGATCCGATCCTCGCGGTCGTCGGAGACGCGGTTCGCCTGCACGTCTGCGCGGACGGCGCACTCCATCTCCTGCCGCTCGAGGCACTGCCCCTCGACAAGGGCGTCCTGGGGGACCGCTTCGAGGTGCGCCACGGGGTCTCCTTCGCGCGCCTTGTTCGCGAGCCAAGAGTGAGATCGATCGACCCCGAGCTCCTTTCGCTGGGTGGAATCGACTTCGATGCCAAACCGCCGGAGGAGCCTCCTGCGGATCTCGCGTCGGCCGACGTGGACCGCTCGGGTTCGGCTCGAGCGAGCTTCGGTCCACTGCGGCAGACGCGCTATGAGGTGGAGGCGATCGAGGATCTCTTCGAGACCGCCTGGGAGTCCGGTACCCGCCGCGTGCTCACCAAGGCCGAGGCGACGAAGGCGGCGTTCCTGGAGGCCGCTCCCCGCGCGCGCTTCCTCCACCTCGCCACCCATGGCTACTTCTCCGAAACGACCGCAAAGGTCCTCGGCGAGTCGGATCACGACGAGGAGAACACACTTTCGCCGCGAACGTCGCTCGCCGAGACCGTGAAGGGCCTTTCCCCCTACGCTCTCTGCGGCCTCGCGCTCGCCGGTGCGAATCGCGGCCGCGATTCCCTAGGTCGCGTGCCGGGCATCCTCACGGCCGAGGAGCTCATGGGTCTCGATCTACGGAACTGCGAGCTCGCGGTGCTCTCGGCCTGCGAGACGCACGTCGGCCTCGACCGGGGCGCTTCGGGCATCGCGTCGCTGCAGGCGGCACTGCACGCCGCCGGCGCACGCACGGCGATCACGAGCCTCTGGAAGGTCGACGACGAGCGGACCCGCGAGCTGATGGTCGACTTCTACCGACGGCTCTGGGTCGGGAAGCGCCCCGTCGCCGCCGCGCTCTGGGAGGCGAAGCAGGCCGCGCGCGCGAAGGGCTGGCCCGTCCGCGACTGGAGCGGCTGGATCCTCACGGGCGATCCCGGCGACGAGTGAGAGGACGGCGCCAGGCGCCGATCCCCCCCGACCATTGCGGTCCTCGGAGGCGGACCGCGCATGGAGAGGAGCCGGCCCCCTTCCGTTCGTCACCGCCTCGACTCCGCTCCCGCCATGCGCTCCCCGTGCCCGCCGCCGAGCCCGACGCACCTCGCGTCCGCGATCGCCGCGCGAGCTGCACCTCGCCCGCCGGTCGGCGCGGCCGCCGGCGCGCTCCGATCCCGCGGCGCGTGTCTTGTCGCTCGCGGGGGACCGCGGCTAGCGTGGATCGAGGCCGCGCTCCCTCGTGGAGGCGGGTCGCTCCTCCGTGCGAGGGCGCGCCCGCGGCCCTCCGTGCCGAGCCCCCGCGACGAGAATCGAGCCCCCGACGCCTCCTCCAGCGCCGGCGCTCCGCGGACCGACTTCGACACGCTCGTCTACTCGCAGTTGCGCGATCTGGCGCGCCGCAACCTCCGAGGCGAGCGCGGCGCGCGGACGCTGCAGCCGACGGCGCTGGTCCACGAGGTGTTCCTCCGCCTCTCCCGGGGAACGCCGCGATGGGAAAGCCGCGCGCACTTCTTCGGGGCCGCTGCCCGCGCGATGCGCCAGATCCTCGTCGATCGCGCGCGCGCACGGCGCGCGGACCGCCGCGGCGGCGATCGCGCGCGCGTCACGCTGTCGGGGCTCGACGGCGGATCCGAGGATCGGTTCGACGATCTCCTCGCGGTCCACGACGCGCTCGCGCGGCTGGAGGCGGAGGACCCGCGGAAGGCGAGGGTCGTCGAGCTCCGATTCTTCGCGGGGCTCGAGACCTCGGAGGTGGCGGAGGCCCTCGGCGTCTCCGAGCGCACGGTGTTCCTCGACTGGCGCTTCGCGAAGGCGTGGCTCGTCCGCGAGATCCAGGGACGGACGCCGTCATGACGAGCGCGAGCCGAGAAGAGGTCGAGCGGGTCTTCCAGGAGGCCTGCGAGCTGGCCCCCGACGAGCGGGAGCGATTCCTCGACGACGCTTGCCGCGAGGACGAGGCTCTGCGCGCGCAGGTCCGGTCGCTTCTTCACGCCCTCGGGGAGGCGGACGCGCTCGAGGATCCCGCCTTCGGCCTCGCGCCCGTGCTCGACGCCCCTGCCCCCGGCGACCTCGTCGGCGAGCAGGTCGGTCCGTTCCGCCTGCTGCGCTTCCTCGACGAGGGCGGAAGCGCCGCCGTCTACGAAGCGGAGCAACGGCAGCCCCGCCGGCTCGTGGCGCTGAAGCTGATGAAGAAGAGCCTCTTCTCCCCCCGGGAGGTGCGACGCTTCCTCG
Organism: uncultured Planctomycetales bacterium; assembly: GCA_964545855.1. Classification (GTDB taxonomy): domain Bacteria; phylum Planctomycetota; class UBA1135; order UBA1135; family JACQFD01; genus CAZJHD01. The sequence goes on along the minus strand of CAZJHD010000069.1, from coordinate 13,486 downwards.
ACGAGTCGGAGATCCTCGCCCGCCTCGATCACCCACACATCGCGCACGTCCACGGCGCCGGCGAGCACGGGATCGGGGGCGTCCCCGTGCCGTACCTCGCGATGGAGCACCTCGCGGAGGCGCGGTCCATCACGCGCTACGCTCGCGACGAGGGGCTCGATCTCGATGCGCGCATCGCGCTCCTGCTCGACGTCTGCGACGCGGTGCATCACGCGCACCAGAAGGGCGTGATCCACCGCGACCTCAAGCCCTCGAACCTCCTCGTCACCGAGGGCGGGAACGTCAAGGTGATCGACTTCGGAATCGCGAAGGTCGCGGCGGGCGTCGACTCGCCGTCGTCGGGCCTCACGGAACGGGGGCAGGTGCTCGGGACGCTCTCCTACATGAGCCCCGAGCAGTGCCTGGGGGACACGGCAGCCGTCGACGTGCGCAGCGATGTCTACTCCCTCGGCGTCGTGCTCTACGAGCTGCTCTGCGACGCGCCGCCCTACGAGCTCGACACGACCTCCGTCCTCGACGCGACGCGGCGCATCGCGGTGCAGCCGCCGCGGCGCCCGCGGTCGCTGCGCCCGGGACTTCCCGCCGATCTCGAGCGGATCCTGCTGAAGTCCCTCGAGAAGGAGCCGGTGCGGCGCTATGGCTCGGCACTCGATCTCGCGCGCGATCTCCAGCGCTTCCTCGCGAACGAGCCCGTCGAAGCGCACGCACCGAGCGTCGCCTATCGCTTCCGCAAGCTCGTCCAGCGGAACAAGCTCGCCTCGGCGCTCGCAGCCGTCCTCCTCGTCTCCCTCGCGACGCTCGGCGTCGGCATGACGGCGCTCTACGTCGAGGCCCGGTCGCAGCGCGCTGTCGCGGCGGAGCAGGCGGCCGAGGTCTGGCGCTTCACGCAGTCGCTGAGCGACGTGACGCTCGCGCTGCTGCAATCGGCCACGTCCCGGGCCGAGAGAGACGACGCGACGCAGCGCGCCCTCGACGCGGTGCTCGCGCGCATCCGCGCGCAGAGCCCCTCCGTGGTCCGCGCGCAGACGTTCGTGTACGCCGCGAACGCGCTGCGGGCGCTCGGAGAGCCGCGGCGCGCGGCGGACGTCTCGGAAGAGGCGCTCGCGACGGCGGCGCTGGTGCAGATGGAGCCCGAGGACCTCGCGACCCTCCGCTACGTCGCGGCGGAGGCGTTCCGCGAGAGCGGAAGGCACGAGAGGGCGATCGAGCTCTACGAGACGGCGATCGCCGGGAGCCAGCGCCTCGACCTGCTCTTTGCGGCGGAAAAGGGCTTCGCCGAATCGCTCGAGAAGCTCCGGCGCTTCTCCGAGGCGCGGGTGCACCACGAGCGCGCCGTGGGCCAGTACCGGCGCATCGCAGCGTCGCTCGGCGACGGCATGGGCTCCCTCCCGTCCGTGATGTATTGGGTCGGCCTCTTCCACAAGCGCGAGGGAGACTTCGAGGCCGCGGAGGCGGCCTTCCTGGAGGCGGCGTCGCTCGCCGCGACGGCGACCGAGCGCCGCGCCGAGATGCTCCACGGGGCCCGCAACGGCCTCGCGTCCCTTCGATTCCGGCAGGCGAGATTCGAGGAGTCTCTCGCGATCTTCGAGTCGCTCGACGAAGTCCTGGAGGATTCGAGACCGGCCGATCTCGAGGTGGCGCGACTCCACCTCCGCGGGAACCAGGCCCTCGTCCTCGGCCACGTCGGCCGCGCCGGCGAGTCGCTCGCGCTCTTCGAGGAGGTGATCTCGGGGAAGGCGCGCCGGCACGGAGAGGCGCACTTCACCGTGGCGCACTCGCGTCTCGACCGGGCCTGGGTGCGTCTGCGCGAAGGGGACCTCGACGGGGCCGAGGCCGACGGCGACGCGGCGCACGCCGTCTTCCGGGCGACCTCGCACCCCGATCGGAACGAGTTCCTCGGATCGGCCTGCCTCCTCCGGGCGCGCGTCGCGCTCGCGCGCGGCCGCGTCGAGGATGCGGCTCGGGCCGCCGAGGAGGCGATCGCGACGCACTTGCTCTGGCTCCCCGAGGATCACTTCCAGGTGGCCGAGACGCGGGCGCTGCTCGCCGAGGCGCGGGAGGCCCAGGGCGATCCCGAGGCGGCGCGGACCCTGCGCGCGCAGAGCGTCGGTCCCCTCGAGCGGACCTACGGCGCGGCCGACCCCCGCGCGGCTTCCGTGCGCGCGCGGCTCGGCGGGTGAATCGTGCCAGCCCACGTGGGCCGAAGGCGCCGGGCATGCCGCCCGGATCGCGCGAATTCACTCGTTCTGCGAGGATCCGGATTCCGAGTCGCACTAGTGCCGCGAGCGGCTCTCGAGCCCCGATCCGAAGTGGAGGCACGAACCCCATGCGCTCGACGCAGACGCTCCCCTGGCATTCGACCTGGATCGCTCTCGTGGCATCGCTCGTCTGCGGCGACTCGAATCCCCGCCCCTTCGCGGGGCTCGAGCTCCCGCTCGGCACGAAGCTCCATCTGGCGCGCGAACTCGACGCGGACGGCCACGTCGATCTCGTCGTCGGAGGCGCCGAGTCCGTCTTCAACGTCTATCGCGGCAAGGGCGACGGGAGCTTCCACGCCGGGCTCTTCCACTCGTTCGCCGTCATCGAGGTGGAGGCTGCCTACGTCGACGCGGACGATCACCTCGATCTCGTGGGCATCACCACGGGGGGAACTGTGAGAGTGCTGCGCGGCCTGGGGACGGGCACCTTCGTCCAGCACTCCCAGGTCGACATCAGCTCCCCATCGCGAGACCTCGTGCTCGGGGACCTGAACAGAGACGGAGAGATCGACGCCGTCGTGTCGCACACCGACGCGATGGAGCTCGCGTTGCTGCTGGGAGCAGGAGACGGGACGTTTCCCACGCACTCGCTGCTGCCCGTTCCCGGTGTCCCTGGGCCCGTTCTCGTGGGCGACTGGAACGAAGACGGAGAGCCCGACCTCGTCGTGGCGCACACGGGTGCGACACCGAACTATGGCGACCGCCTCTGGGTCTACGCGGGCGACGGTAGTGGCGGATTCGCGCTCGCGAGCGAGCATGAGGTCGGAGTCCAACCCGTAGCGCTCCTCGCAGTCGACTGGACTTCGGATGGGCACGGGGATCTCTTCTCCGCGAACGACTCCGGCCACTCGGTGTCGTTCCTCGCTGCGACCGGAGAAGGTAGCTTCGCACCCGAGGTGCGGCTGGCTCCGGGAGAGAGGCCACTCGATCTCGCGGCCGGCGATCTTGGCGCCGACGGCTCCTTGGACCTCCTCGTCGCGTTCCAGGGTCTAGGCGGAGTCTCGGGCGGGGGCATCTCGCGCTTCTCCGGGGATGGGGCGGGGGGATTCGGGTCGCCCAGCTCGATCACGCTCGGGCCCTCCGGCGTCCGGAACTTGGACCTCGCCGATTTCGACGAGGACGATCTCGTCGACGTCGCGGGCGGGACGTTCGCGAAGATGGCGATTCGAATCCTCTTCGGCGATCCGGACACGGGAGTCGCCTTGGCCAAGGCGTCGCCCGCGGGCCCCGAATTCCCCCGGGGATTCGCGATCGGAGACGTGAACGGCGACCACGAGATCGACGTCGCCGTCGCTGCAGCGGAGGCAGAGGGTTTCGCCGCGATTCGTTTCGGGCTCGGAATGGGGAGCTACGGCGCCGGCCCAGTCCTGTCGCTGGGCGTCGTGGCCGGTGCGATGCTCCTGCGCGACCTGAGCGGCGACGGGAATGCCGATCTCCTGGTGGCCGTTCCCGCGGCGAACAACGTCCGCCGCTTCCTCGGAGATGGCGCTGGAGGCTTCGGCTCCGTGCTCCTCCTCGTCACGGGTTCCTCGCCGCGCGCGATGCTCGTCCTCGACCTCGAAGGGAACGGGAATCCGGACCTGCTCGTGGCGAATCACGGCGCGAACACCGTCACTTGGTACCTCGGATCGGGAGGCGGCAGCTTCTTCGCTCCCGGAGCCTCCGTCGTCGGGTCGGCACCGGTCGCGCTTGCAAGCGGCGACGTGAGCCAGGACGGAATCGACGACGTCGTCGTTGCGAATGAGCTGGACGCGGGAACCCTCCGGCTCCTGAAGGGGAACGGCACCGGCGGATTCTTCGCTCCCGTCGTCTTCACCACGGGACCCAAGCCGCGTGGAGTCGCCCTCGGAGACCTCGATCTCGACGGCCGTCTCGACGTGGCGAACTCGAACTCGAATCACGCGGCGGACATCCACTTCGGGACCCGCACCGGTGGATTCGGTCCGAGCCATGGCTATCCCACGGGCTTCCTGCCGAGGGCCATCGCCATCGCGGACGCCGACGCGGACGGCATTCCGGACGTCCTCGTCGTGAACACCGACCCTGCATCGAGCCAGCTCGCCTTCCTCCGCGGCGCCGGAGGAGTCGTACTCGAGCCCGCGCGGAGGTTCGACGCCGGACTCAAGCCCCTCGGCCTCGCGCTCGCCGACCTCGACGCGGAGGGGAGACTCGACGGGCTCCTCGTCGCGGAGGGCGCGCCGGACGTTCCCGGATCGCAGCGGATCTCCGTCCTGCTCAACCGCATCGCTCCGCCGCCGGGTGTCTCGGCCTTCGGCACCGGAACGCCGGGCTGCGACGGCTCGCAGGGGATGACGGCGCTGCAGCCGGCGCCCGCGGGCGGCATTCCGATCGACGTGACTTGCTCCAATGCTCCGCCGAGCTCCGCTGGGATTCTGCTGCTCTGCAACGAGCCGGATGTCGCGGGCTCCGATCCCTGGGGGCTCTCCCTCGTCGTTCACGTCGATCTCCTCTCCGCCTCCTGGCTGCAAGCGATTCCGATCACGAGCGACGCTCAAGGCGTGGGACGCGTTCCGATCGCGATCCCCGGAAGCGCGCATTCCGTGGGCTCCTCGTGGCACCTCCAGAGCTTCTGGAGCTGGGGTCCCTGCCTCGGCGGCCGGCGGCCGCTCAGCAGCTCGCGGGGCCTCACCGTCGTTCTCCAGGCTCCCTGAGCCCCTGCTCGCGCGCCTCGGCGCGTCGGACGACGAGCCTCGAGAGGGGCGCCGGCACTCTCGCGACGAGAACGGTCGCGCGGGACGTCTCCGAATCCCGGTCCACGGAGCCGGAGGGCGGTGTCTCGGAGGGAGGCAGCTCCTCTCCTCCTCCGGATCCCGCCATGCTTCGACATGCGACGCTCGCCGCGCTCCTCCTGGCCCCCGCCGCCGCCCTCCCGGACCGCCGGGAGCCAGAGCCCACGCCTCCTCCGGCGCTCCGGCGAGCCGCGAGTACCGCTCTCGCGCGCCTTCCCATCTCCTTCGAGCCCCTGGGCGATGCCGCGGATCCGCGGGGCGCGTTCCGCGCGCGCGGACTCGGCTACGCGCTGTGGGCGACACACGACGGCCTGGACCTGCGCCTCGGGAGAGGCGCGGCCGCCGGAGCGCTCCGCATCGCGGTCGGCGATGGGCGCGCGGCGACGCGCGTCGAGCCGCTCCGCCCGCTGCCGGGCCGCGTGCACTCGCTCGTCGGGAGCGATCCGGCCCTGTGGAGGCGCGACGTGCCCCTCTTCGGCGCCGTCGCCCTGCGGGGAGTCGCACCGGGCGTCGATCTCCTCGCATACGGCAACGGCTCGGCGCTCGAGTACGACCTGGTCGTCGCGCCGGGCACGGACCCCGAGCTCCTCGATCTCTGCATGGAGGGGGCGCAGTCGCTCCGGATCGAGGACGATGGCGCCCTCGTCGTCGAGCTCGGCGCGGGCACGCTCCGCCAGGCGCCGCCCGTCTCCTACCAGGAGATCGGAGGCGCGCGCATCGCCGTCGAGAGCCGCTACGCCCTGCGCGGCCAGGACCGCGTCGCCTTCGAGGTGGGAGCCTACGACCGCGCGCACCCGCTCGTGATCGACCCGGTCCTCGAGTGGGCGACCTTCTTCGGGGGCACTGCGGACGAGATCCTCCACGACGTCGCCGTCGACGCCGCGGGAGCCGTCTACGTCTGCGGGGCCGTGAACCATTTCTTCGGCGCCACCTTCCCGACGACGCCGGGAGCGTTCCAATCGACGATCGCCGACGGGGACCACGCCTTCGTCGCGAAGCTGTCGCCGAACGGCGACCAGCTCGTCTATTCAACCTTTCTCGGAGGCACCGTCCCCGCAGCAGGGTCGTCGCAGTTCGACCAGGCGCGTTCGATCGACGTCGATGCGGCGGGGAACGCCTACGTGACGGGCCTCACGAACTCGTCGGACTTCCCGACGACCGCCGGCGCGTTCCAGCGGACGAACACGCTCAACGCCGCGTTCGTCGCGAAGCTCGCGCCCGCGGGAGACGACCTCGTCTACTCCACGTTCCTCGGGTCGGCCGTGGGCGACGGGATCGCCGTCCACGCCGACGGCACGGCCTACGTCGCGGGCGTCGTCTCGGCGGGAGGCATCCCGACCTTCCCGACGACGTCCTCGGGATTCGACACGAGCACCTTCGCCTCGGGCTCCCTCGGCTCGAAGGCGTTCTTCGCGAGGGTCGCCGCCGACGGCGGCTCGCTCCTCTATTCGACGCTCTACGGTGGGAGCACCGCGATCACGGCCGCGACCGACGTCGCCGTCGACGGAACGGGCGGCGGTCTCGTGGCCGGGAACACGTCGGCCGGAGACCTCCCGACGAAGAACGGCTTCCAGCTCTCCGCCCCCGGATCCCTCGATCACTTCGTCGCGCGCTTCGATTCCGATGCTTCCGGCAACGCGTCGCTCACCTACGCCAGCTACCTCGGCGGGAGCAACCAGGAGGGCGCCTTCGAGACGGTCGGCTCCTCGAACACGCGGGCGCGCATCGCGGTCGACGCGAGCGGAGCCGCCTATGTCGCGGGCACGACCGCGTCGAACGACTTCCCGACGACGGCGGGGGCCTTCCAGACGGCGCACGGGGGGGCGACCGACGGATCGACCGACGCCTTCGTCGTGAAGATCGACCCCGCCGCCGCGGGCGCGGCGTCCCTCGTCTACGGCACGTTCCTGGGCGGCCCGCAGGCGCAGTTCGTCCTCGACGTGGCCGTCGACGGCTCCGGGCAGGCCGCGGTCCTCGGCGGCACGCGCGGCGCGATGCCGCTCGTCGCTCCGATCGATGCGACGCTCGGCGGGGAGATGGACGCCTTCGTCTCGGTCTTCGACTCCGCGGGTGCTTCGCTCGTCTTCTCGACCTTCTTCGGCGGAGAGAGCCTCGAGCCCTCGATCACGAACGCGGGAGCGCTCGACGTCGATCCCGAGGGCGACCTCTACTTCGGTTTCTCGGCCTCCAGCTCCGGCATGCCGGTGACGGCCTGCGCGCTGAATCCGACGGGGAGCGACGGGAGCTTCGACGGCTACGTCGCGAAGATCGCCCTGGGCGGAGCGACGGCCGACGGCGGCAAGCCCTCCGAGTGCGCGAACGCGAACCTCGGCGTGACGATCGTGGCGAGCGCCGATCCCGCGCCGGCCGGCGAGCCCCTCACGTACACGATCGTGGTCGCCAACGCAGGACCGCAGGACGCGGCGGGCGTCCAGCTCCAGGCGTCGCTCCCGGCGGCGGCGGCCCTCGTCTCGATCGAGGTCGCTCCGGCCGGAACCGCCGTTCTCACTTCGGCGGGCTTCGCCTCGGACCTGCCGTCGATCGCTCCCGGAGGCTCGTTCACCTTCTCGGTCGTCGTCGTGCCCGACGCGACGGCGGGCCTCGTCGCCTCCGTGGCCGTCGCCTCGGCGATCTCGGATCCGGATGCGTCCGACGACTCGGCCTCGCTCGCGCTCGACGTTCTGGTCCCCGCGGCCCTCGAGGTGGCGCTCGGCGCGGCGTCGCCGACCGGCAGCCTCTCGGCGGGGAAGGGCTCCCTCGACGTGCCGTTGGCGCAGCTCCGCGTCTCCGTTCCGCCGGTGCCCGGCGGTGCGGGCAGCGGCGACGGCGGGCCGCAGGTGCTCGGCGAGCGAGCGCGCGTCGAGTCGATCGTGCTCGCGGCGAGCGGCCCCGGAAACGAAGCCACGGGACTCGCGGCGATCCGTCTCTACCGCGACGTGAACGAGGACGGTGCCGTTGGGCTCGGCGACGCGCTTCTCGGTTCCGGGGCGTTCTCCGCGGACGACGGCACGCTGACCATCACCCTCGCCTCCGCGCTGCTGCTGGCGCCCGGCGAGAGCGAGTTGCTCGTCGTCGCATGCGACGTCGCGGGCACGGCGGCGCCGGCGACGAGCGTTCCGGACGGCGACGCCCCCGCCGCGGACGTCGTCGCCGGAGGGGCGGTGATCCTGCTGGCGGGCGCCCTGCGCCGGAGGAGGAGCGTTCGCAAGGGCGCGCGGCGCGGCATCGCGAGGGCCGGTCTCCTTCTTCTCTTCGCCCTCGTCGCGTTCGCACCGGGCTGCAGCCGAAGGCGCTGCAAGGTCTCGAGCGCCGCGCCGGGCGCCTCGAGCGGGTCGTTCGTCGTCTCCGTGTCGGAAGTGCGAGGCACTGCCGAGACGACGGCGAAGCCGCTCCAGGCCACGGGCGTGCCGCTCGAGGGCGCGACCCTTCAAGTCCCGAATTGAGCCGCAGCTACGCAGACACGCGGTCCACGAGCTCCGTCCAGCGCCGGAGTGTCTTCGCGAGGCGAAGCCGCGCCCGAGAGAGGCGCTTCAGCATCGTGCCGCGCGAGACGCCGAGACTCTCGGCGACGGCGTCGACCTCCTTCTCCTCGAAGTAGACGAGCCGAAGCGCCTCGCGGTCCTCGCTCTCCAGGAGGTTCAATCCCACCTGGAGCGCGCTCATCTGGTCGCGCCGGTCCGAGAGCGTGGAGCCCGCGGAGGCGGAGAGCTTCGAGACCGATGCGGCCCCGCCCGAAACGTGCACGGGGGCGCGGCCGCGGCTCCGCAGACGGTTCAGGAGGAGCCGCCACGAGGCGCGCCATAGGTACGCCTGGAGCGCCTCGCGCGACGCGAGCTGCGGGCGCTGCGGCATCCGCAGCAGGCGAACGACGGCTTCGTGCACGAGGTCCTCGGCGCTGACCGACCCGCGCAGGACGCGGCGCGCGCGCGCCCGGAGCCGTCCCTGCAGGACCTGCAGATCGCGCCGCAGCAGCTCCTCCAGAGCCTCTCGATCGTCGAGACGCTGCCATCGATCGAAGAGGTCGGAGCTGTCGGGATCCATGGGCGGAGGCTTTCGACGATGATATCGGAGCCGCAACAGCACGCGGTTCGCCCTGGAAGACGCCGTCGACCTCGCGCTCGCCGAATACCTGGACCACGTCCTGGCGGGGGAGCCCGTCGACGCGGAGGCCTTCGTCTCGAGCCGCGCGGAACTCGTTGCGGAGCAGCGCGCGAAGCTCCTGCGGCTCGTGGGCGTGGTCCGCGAGCAGCCGGGACGAGCGACACCGCGCGAGACCATCGGCGCGTACCGCCTCCTGCGCGTCCTCGGCGAGGGCGGGATGGGCGTCGTGCACCTCGCCCGCGACGAGCGCCTGCGGCGCCTCGTGGCGCTGAAGCTGCTCCGTCCCGAGCGCGTCGGGTCGCGCGGGTCGATCGAGCGATTCCAGCGCGAGGCGCACGCCATCGCGCGCCTGAGGCATCCGTCGATCGTCACGCTCTACGAGGCGGGCGAAGCCGACGGCGAGTGCTACCTCGCCATGGAGTGGGTCCCGGGACGCGGCCTCGACGAGGTCCTCCGCGAGCGACGTGCTTCCGAGGGCGCGGCCCTCGACCCGCGCGAGGCCCTCCGGTGGACCGCCGACGTGGCGCGCGCGCTCGCCGTCGCCCACGCGGCGGGCGTCGTGCACCGCGACGTGAAGCCTTCGAACCTCCGCATCGAGGAGGGTGGTTCGGCGAAGCTCCTCGACTTCGGCCTCGCGAAGCTCGAGGGCGACGGCACGCTGACGCGCGCGGGGAGCTTCCAGGGGTCGCCGGCCTACGCCGCGCCGGAGCAGGTGAGCGCGACCTTTGGCGAGGTGGACGCCCAGACCGACGTCTACGGCCTCGGTGCGACGCTCTACGAGTGCGTCACGGGGCGCGCGCCCTTCTCCGGCGAGACCACGGACCGGATCCTCCACGAGATCGTGACGCGCGAGCCGTCGGCGCCGCGGAGCGTGCGTCCCGAGGTCTCGCGCGATCTCGAGGCGGTCGTCCAGAAGGCTCTCGAGAAGGATCGGCGCCATCGGTACGCGTCGGCCGACGCCTTCGCCGCCGACCTGAGCGCGCTGCTGGAGGGCCGGCCCGTGCAGGCGCGGCCCGTCTCGTCACTCGGGCGGCTCGAGCGCTGGGTGCGCCGCAACCCCGCTCTCGGCGCCGCCGCCGGATTCGGCGTCCTGGCGCTCGTCGTCGCGCCGAGCGTGATCCTCTGGCGCGAGCGGGATGCGCGCCTCGCCCTCCAGGAGGAGCAGTTGCGCACGGAGGCGAAGGCGGCGGCGCTGGCGCAGTCTCTCGAGGAGATCGGTCGGCTCTCGGATTCGAAGCGTCTCGACGAGCTGCTCGCGGAGGAGAAGGACCTCTGGCCCGTCGGCGAGGATCTCGTGACTCGCGCGGAAGACTGGCTCGCGCGAGCGTCCACGTTGAAAGGACGGCGCGCCATCCACGAGGAGACGCTCGCGAAATGGGACCGTGCGGCCGCGGAGGGAGCGGACCCCGCCGCCGTCGCACCCGACGAGTGGCAGCGAGACGTCTTGCGCGAAGTTCTCCGGAAGCTCGAGCGCATCGACGTGGTCGCGGGCACCGTCGAGAAGCGGCGCAAGCTCTCGAGCCAGATCGTGCCGAAGACGATCACGAGCGAAGCGGCGCGGACCGCCTGGGAGCGGGCGCGCGAGTCGATCGCCGCGGAGCCGGTCTACGGCGGGCTCGACCTCGCGCCGCAGCCGGGCCTCCTCCCGCTGTGGCAGGACCCGCGATCGAGACTCTGGGAGTTCCTGCACATCGCGACCGGAGGGCTCCCGGAGGTCGACCACGCGAAGGGCTCGGTGCAAGTGATCGAGCCGACGGGAGTCGTGCTCGTCCTCGTGCCCGGGGGCCGCGCGACGATCGGAACGCGAGCGCCGGGACAAGGGGCGGCCGAGGGGGCGCCCTTCGTCGACCCAGAGAAGCAGGCCCACGAGCTCGACCTCGAGGAAGTGGATCTCGATCCGTTCTTCCTCTCCAAGTACGAGCTGAGCCAGGCGCAGTGGAAGCGGTTCGCGGACGCCGGCAGCTATTCCTTCTACGTCCCGGCCGGCGGCGGCGGGGCGACGCCCACCAGCCCCGCGGACAATCTCTCGGCGGATCTCGCGGAGCGGATGCTCGCGCGGGTGGGACTGATTCTTCCCACGGAAGCGCAATGGGAGGTTGCCTGCCGCGCCGGCGGGACGTCGGTGTACGCGACGGGAAACGATCCGAAGTCGCTGCAGGGGCACGCGAACGTCTACGACCTCCACGCGCGCACGCGCGGCGGCCAGCTCAGCTGGGCTGCGTCGAACGAGATCGATGACGGGTTCATCTTCCTCTCGCCCGTCGGGAGCTTCGCGGCGAACCCCTGGGGTTTCCACGACATGCACGGGAACGTGCGTGAGTGGTGCCGCGACGCGCTCACACGATCGGGACAGGGGCCGCCGCCGCGCGCCGGGGACGGACTTCGCGAGCAGAAGCAGAAGGGGGGCACGACGGCGCCCTGCCGTGGAGGCTCCTACAAGGAGACGGCGGCCGCGGCCCGCGTAGCGCACCGGAGCTTCCAGATCCGCGCCGATCCATCGCCGATCGTCGGCGTGCGGCCGGCGCGGACGGTCGAGAGATGACCCGCCGCGCGCGTCAGGGCGCGAGGCGGATCGCGTAGAAGTCGAGGCTGCCTTGCGGTGCCGACGCAACGAAGGGCTCCGCTTCCCCGATGTCGAAGCTCACGGTGCCGCCGAACGCGCCCACGGCGATCGCGTGGCCATCGGGGAAGGTCCCGATGGATCCGGCGAAGACGGAGCTGCCCGTCGATGCACGGGCGTAGAGGAGCGAGCCATCGGTGCCGGAGAAGCGCGCGACGTACTCGGGCGGGGGGCCGGGGGGAGCGAACGTCGTCTCGCCGGCCTCACCGGGCCCGAAGGTCGTGGGGGAGAAGAGGATCATTCCCGTCGCCGCGATCGAGCCGTCGGGGAACGCCGAGAGAGCCGGGCCCAGGATCGTGAACTCGGGCAGCCCTCCGAGCGCGCGCGCCCAGAGGGGCTCGCCGGCCGCGGAGACGGCGACGAGGGCCGTGGGCGATGCGGTCGTCGTCGTGACGGAGACAGGACTCCCTGCGAAGCCGACCGTCGAGTCGTTCCCGAGGTTGTCCGGGAAGAAGCGGAAGACCGCCGTCCCATCGGGGAGCGCCGCCACGTCGCCGAAGTCCGCTTGCGTGAAGACCGAGGCCGGCAACTGCGGAGTCCGCACCCACTGGATCGTGCCGGCGGCATCGAACCGCGCGAGGAAGGCCTGGAACAGCGCGTTCACGATGACCGGGCCGGTTGCGCCCGTGCCGAAGTCCACCGAGCCGCCCTTCAGGTGTCCCGTGAGCGCGAAGGAGCCGTCGGGGAAGGCGGCGACCCCGAGACCCTGATGGAACTGCGACGAGGCGCCGAGGCCATGCCTCACGAAGGAGAGCGTCCCATCCTCCTCGTAGCGCGCGACGAACCAGTTCGAACCGATTCCGAGGTTCACGGCGGTCTCCTGGGGCGTTCCCGGTGCGAAGACCGTGTCGAGGTTGAGGAACGCGGTGCCCAGAGTGCCCGCGATCAGGATCCCGGCGTTCCCGGCGCCCACCGCGGGAGCGACGGCGACGCCGGCGCACGTGGCGCGGAGGATCGTCTGCGCCCAGAGCAGCTCGCCGTTCGGCCCGTAGCGAGAGAGGACGATGTTCCCCGTGTTGAACCCGGGCGTCGCCGGGAGCAGCAGGTCGATCGCGTCGGCCTCCCCCGCGGAGACGACGACCGACGCTCCCGCGACGGGAGCGATGACATCGGCTGCCGCCGCACTGCTCCCGTCCAAGGCGGATGCGACGAGCGTGAACGAGATGCTCGCGTTCGTGGACGACCGCGTCCCCCGGGCCCAAGCGAGCGTGCTGTCGCGGCGGAATCGAGCGACGAAGCACTCGGTTTGATTCGCCACGCCGGACTGGAGCGCAGTCTCGTTCGCCTGGCCTTGGCCGAGAATCGTGGCGTTCCTGAACGTACCGCCGAGGACGAACGAGCCGTCCGCGTAGGTGCCGACGCTGTGGCCGCGATCCTCGACTCCCGCCGGACCGCCCGTGAGGCTGCCGCCGTCGCCCTCCTCCTCTCCACCGCCGCCGCCCTTGCCGTCGGGCTCCACGAGCGTGATGCGACCGGAGCTCGTGTCCTCGGCCGTCGCCTTCCCATCGGTCGTCCGCGCCTCGACGCGGTAGACCCCCGCCGCGAACCCGGCGGTATTCCACGCGATCGACTGCGTCGCGCCGTCCTGCTCGGGGAGCGCCGCGACGAGGGTCGAAGGATCACCTCCCTTTCCTTCGGGGAGGACGCGCACGCGCGTCGTCGCCACGTCGTCGTCGTCCTCGGCCACGATCTCGATCTCGAAGGAGTCTGAGGTCGTGAAGAAATCGGCGCCGGGCTTCGGCCGGCTGCGAGCGGCT